>DATAEE010000141.1:0-142707 GCA_036258175.1 Vicinamibacterales bacterium | reverse complement strand
AATTCCCCACTGCTGCCTCCCGTAGGAGTCTGGGCCGTGTCTCAGTCCCAGTGTGGCCGTCCGCCCTCTCAGGCCGGCTACCGATCGTCGCCTTGGTAGGCCGTTACCCCACCAACTAGCTAATCGGGCGCGGGCCCCTCTTCAAGCGCCAGGTCTTGCGACCCCGGCTTTGATCTCCACCTGTTCAAAGGCAGGATGTCATGCGGTATTAGCGTCCCTTTCGGGACGTTATCCCCCACTCGAAGGCAGGTCACCCACGTGTTACTCACCCGTTTGCCGCTCTACTCAGGGCCGAAGCCCCTTTCGCGCACGACTTGCATGTGTTAGGCACGCCGCCAGCGTTGATTCTGAGCCAGGATCAAACTCTCATGTTTAAGAGGTTAGGCAGGCCTGAAGGCCTGCGCTACTCAAGAACACAAGGCCGATTGGCTCTTGCGTTGTTTTTTGGTCAAGTTGTGGATGGCCGTTAAGCCATCCGCTGATTACTCGACGGAGTTGCTGTACTGCACGTTCTATCTAGTTTTCAAAGAACCGAGCGCTCCCCGACCGCTTGCGCCTCACGCGGCGTTACCGTCGTCAGGGGAACCTTACGAGATTACAAATTTCTTCCAGGCCTGTCAAGCCCTGCCGTGCGCATTCTCAGGCCGATTGCCGCTCGAATTCGAACGTTTCGGACTTCCTGGGCTGGAAGAGGTGGTGACGCCGGTTCCCGGGTCACGCGCAGCGAACAACCATTATAGAGGTCCTGCCGCCCACGTCAACCGCAGCCGTAAGCTGAACCGCCGCGCTGACTCGTCGTATCCTCCTCTATGCACGACCTCCGCTACGCCCTGCGCTGGCTTCGCCGAGCCCCTGGGTTCACACTCGCGGCAATCGCCTCTTTCGCGATCGGTATCGGCTTCAACACCGCGCTCTTCAGCGTCGTGGACGCAGTGCTGTTTCGTCCGCTGCCGGTGCGTGCGCCTGAAGAGCTCGTCAACATCTACACCTCAGGCAGCGACGGTGATCCGTGGATAACGTCCTCGTATCCCGATCTGGTGGACGTGCGGAGCGCGAACGTGGTCTTTACCGACATCGCCGGGTACAGTCCGATGTTGGCCGCGGTCAGCGCGAGCGATCGCACGCGGCTCGCGCTCGGCGAGATCGTCACCGGCAACTATTTCCAGTTTTTTGGCGTCGCCGCCTTGCGAGGCCGCATTCTGACGCCCGACGATGAGCGCCCGGGAGCGGACAGAGTACTCGTCATCTCCGATCGCTATTGGAGTCGAGAGCTGGGACGCGATCCGAACGTTGTCGGACGAGCGCTGCGCCTCCGGGGGCAGGCCTACACGATCGTCGGCGTCATCGCGCCAAGCTTTACCGGAATGGTGCCGATGCTGTCGCCGGACATGTGGGTCACGGTCCGCGAAGCAAGCGAAGTGGAGCCGGCCGGCATCCAGGACGTCGTACCGTCACCGACCGGTACGAGCCGGCTCGATCGGCGAGGTCAGCGCTGGCTGTTCGCGAAAGGGCGGCTGAAGCCGGGCGTCACTGTCGCGCAGGCGCAGGCAAATCTCGACGTCCTCATGCAGCAACTCATGACCGCCTATCCGCAGACGAACAAAGATCGCCGAGCCACCCTCAAAGCTTCTTCACTCGTACGGATTCACCCGGCCGGTGATCAACTCGTCCTCTTCATCGGCGTCGGCCTCATGGTGGCGGTCGGACTCGTCCTACTCATTGCATGCGCAAACGTCGCGAGCATGCTCCTCGCGCGCGCAGCCGCCAGACAGCGGGAAATTGCGATCCGTCTTGCCATTGGCGCCGCCCGCTGGCGGCTTATCCGTCAGCTTATTACAGAGAGCCTCGTACTCGCCGCCGGCGGGGCCGCAGCCGGGATCGTCGCCTCAGCGTGGCTCACGCGCCTCATCGCCACACCGAACCTGCCGATTCCCATTCCGATCGTGCTCGATCTGCGGATGGACGGACGCGTGCTGGGCTTTACGCTGCTCTTGACGACGATCGCCGGGCTGGCGGCCGGAATCGCTCCGGCGTTTCGTGCATCGCGCGCCAATCTCGTGGATGCACTGCGCGGCGCGGCGGGCGGAGCCCGGCCGGGCCGTCGGTGGACGCTGCGTGACGCACTCGTCGCCGGTCAGATCGCGACCACGGCCGTCCTGCTTGTCACTGCCGGCCTCCTCGCGCGCAGCGTCCTCGCCGCGCGCGGCGCCGACGTTGGTTTCCGAACGGAGGGGCTCGCCGTGGTCTCCGCCGATCTGGATCTCGCGGGCTACGATGAGGTCCGCGGCGAACAGTTCTGGCGGCGCGCGGTCGAAGGCGTGTCGTCGCTTCCAGGGGTCGAGGCAGCGGCGCTGGCTGCTCGGTTGCCGTTCTCGATTAACTTCAACGTGGGCCAGTTCCATATTCCAGGACAGGCGTCGCCAAACGACCTCGGCTTTTCACTCCAGAACACACGCGTCTCGGCCGATTACTTCAAGACGATCGGCGTACCGATCCTGCAGGGACGCGGATTCAATCAGGGCGACACGCCCACCTCGCAGAAAGTCGTCATCATCAACGAGACGATGGCCAAACGCTTCTGGAAGGATCGCAGCGCGTTGGGCGAGCGTATCCGTCTTCGAACTGCGGACGGCCCGGCGTTCGAGATCGTCGGCATCGCCGCGGATCACCGCATTCGAACCGTAGGGGAAACGCCGGAGCCTTACGTCCATTTCGCCGCATCGCAACAGATGAACCGGTTTCAGGTCGTGCTGGCGCGGACCGGTGGGGATGCGCGCCGGCTCGTCGAGGACATCCGCCGCGAGCTGACGGCACTCGAGCCGAACGTTCCGATCATTGACAGCCAGACGATGGACGCTCAGGTTGCGGCGACGCTGTTGCCTGTTCGTGTCGGTATGTGGGTCGTATCCGCGGTCGGTGCGGTGGCACTCCTCCTCGCGGCGGTTGGTCTCTACGGTGTGATCGCCTACTCGGTGTCCCGGCGGACACGAGAGATCGGCATCAGGATGGCGCTCGGCGCGCGTCCCGGTGCAGTGTTGTCGCTCGTCATGCGTCAGGGTCTGACGGTTGCGACGGTGGGAGTCCTGCTCGGCGGGTTGCTCGCGGTTGCCGCAACTCGCGCGCTCGCGGGGGTGCTGTATGGGGTAAGTCTTGCGGATCCGATCGCCTGGCTCACCGCGGTAGCGGCGCTGCTCGGAGCGGCGACACTTGCCAACCTCCTGCCCGCGCGGCGCGCCGCGCGCGTCGATCCGTCGGTGGCGCTGAGATCGGAGTAGGGTCGGTTCGCGAACCGCCCCTATCTGCGCCAAATCACAAAGAAACTGTTGTCGAGAAAATCATGCGCGGACGCGCGGGTGAATCCAGCGTCCCGCATCCACCCGTCGAGTGACTCAAGCGGGTAAGCCATCGCTTCGTGGCCGACCGGCCAGTCCTTGGAGAAGTCGATGATCGCGACCCGGCCGCCGGGGCGGAGGTACTTCGCGAGGTTTATGAGGTAGTGGGGCCGATTCTCGACGTGGTGCAGGGTGTCGCAAATCAGGATCAGGTCGACCGCCTCGGGAAGCTTGGGATCGTCGGCTGCTCCGAGCACGGTTCGGATGTTGTCGATCCTCTGCTCCTTTGCCGACCGATCGACGATCTTCAGAAGTGCGTCGTTGATGTCGATGGCGTAGACCACACCGCCTGGCGCCGCAGCCTTTGCCATGGGCCGCGTAAACAAACCGGACCCTGATCCGAGATCGGCGACCTTCATCCCCGGCTTCACGCCGAGCGTCTCGATGACGCGCGGCACCTGCATCCGGGAAACGCGCTCGGCGCCTTCGAGAAACTTCGCGTAGCCTTCAGGATCCTGCTGGGGAGATGGCGGGCGTTGCTGCGTTTGTACGGAGAGCGGCGCAATCGCCAGGATCACAGCTGCCAGAGCAGATCTACGGTTCACGGTCATGCCTCCAGAAGCTTCACGAGGTGGTTCTGACGCTGGCCTTTGCGCAACACGAACAGCTTTCCTCCGATGGCTTGGCTGCGGTCGAGCGCGGCCCTTTCGTCAGCGACACGCTGATTGTTCACGTACACTCCGCCGCTCTTGATGAGACGCATGGCCTCACTTTTCGAGGGGGCGAGGCCGGTCGTCACGAGCGCCTGAATCACGGTAAGCCCTTCGTCCGGCCAGCGCAGCTCGGTTGACGGGGCATCTTCGAATACAGTCAGCGCGTCGTCGACGTTGGCGTGCGTGATGTCACCGCCGAACAGTATCGCCGACGCGCGCTCGGCGCGAGCCGACTGATCATCGCCGTGCACGAGAGTTGTAACGTCGCGCGCGAGCGTTCGCTGCGCCTCGCGTTTCTCCGGCGCACGCTCGACCGAGGACGCAATCGCGTCGATCTCCTGCTGTGTTCTGAATGTGAAGAACTTGACGTAGCGCAGGACGTCACGGTCGTCGGTGTTCAGCCAGAACTGATAGAAGCGGAACGGCGAGGTGCGGGCTGGATCGAGCCAGACTGTGCCGGCCTCAGTCTTGCCGAACTTCGTGCCCGAGGCGGTCTGCATGAGAGGCCAGACCAGACCGTGCGACTTGGCCGCACGTACCTTTCGGATCAGGTCGATGCCAGCCGTGATGTTGCCCCACTGGTCGCTTCCACCGAGCTGCAGCGTGCAACCAAAGCGATCGTAGAGCTGCACGAAGTCGTACGCCTGCAGCAACACGTAGCTGAATTCCGTGAACGAGATGCCCTCTTCGCTGTCCAACCTGCGGCTGACCGACTCCTTCTGCAGCAGGTAGTTCACGGTGAAGTGCTTGCCAGCGTCTCGCAGGAAATCGAGGAGGCCGATCGTGCCAAGCCATTCGGCGTTGTTCACGATTCGCGCTGCGTGAGGGCCGGCGTCGAAATCGAGAAACCGCTCGAGCTGCCCGCGAATGCCGGCAACGTTGGCTTCGACCTGCTCGGCCGATAGCAGCAGCCGCTCCTGCGACTTGCCGCTTGGATCACCGATCATACCGGTCCCGCCGCCGACGATGGCCAAAGGGGTGTGACCGAATCGCTGTAGCCGCGCCAGTCCCATCACTGTCAGGAGCGACCCGACATGAAGGCTGGACGCGGTCGGATCGAAGCCGATGTAGCCGGTCAGCGAACTCGCAGTCAGTGCCTCCTGAAGGCCGTCGGTGGCGTGATAGATCATGTCGCGCCACTCGAACTCGCGATAGAGGTCCATTAGACGTTCGGAATCAGAAAGTATCACGACTGACCTGCTACCATACCGTGGCCCACTCATGCTGCAGGAACGGAAGGTCTCCCGCCGCGTCGTGCTCAAAGGGGCGATCGGCACGAGCGTCGGTCTCCTCGTCGGCAGCGCCGGCTACGGATACTTCTATGAGCGTCACCGCCTCCAGATCACGCGCGCTTCGCTCCCCATCTCGGGCCTGCCCGACGCGCTGAACGGGCTTCGCGTGGCGCTCGTCACCGACACGCATTTCAGCCGGTCGGTACCGGCCGAGGACATTGAAGCGGCCGTACGCCTCACGCTTCAGGAACGTCCGGATCTCATCATCCTCGGCGGCGACTACGTGACGTGGGGCGGTGACGCCGAGACGAAAGGCGATCGCGGCTACGTTGGCGGGTCGGCGGAGCTGCTTGCGCCGCTAACCGCGCCGCATGGCGTGTTCGCGATCCTCGGCAATCATGACGATGACCGCGACATGCCGGAAGCACTGACGGCGCGCGGGTTCACGGTGCTCAGAGACGCGCGCACGCGTGTGACGATCCGCGGAGAGCCGCTTGAAATCGCGGGAATTCGGTATTGGACGCGCCGGATCGAACACATCGCCCGGGTCCTTCGCGGCGCGACCGCCACGACCATTCTGCTGGCCCACGATCCACGGCGCCTGATCGAGGCGGCATCGCTGAACGTCGGCGCGGTGTTCTCCGGCCACACGCATGGCGGGCAAATCGTGGTTCCCGGCGTCGGTCCTATCGCCGCGCGCAGATTCCCCGTCATCGCCGGCGCCGGCCGGCGTGAGAACACGTCAATCTTCGTCAGCCGCGGCATCGGCACGGTCTACCTTCCAGTCCGCCTGAACTGTCCGCCCGAAGTGGCGATCGTCGAGCTCGAATCCCGGTCGATTCCGGTTGTTTGATTGACTAAACAACATATTTTGATATATCAAAATACGGATGGGTATGCTCCTTGTGTGGTCTCGCCTCTGGCGATGGATGGCCGCCAATGCGGCCTTCATCGGCAGTTTCGTCCTCATCACCGGCCGAACCGACCTCCCGTGGATGTGGGCCTACCTCCTTGTCTGGGCCGGGATCCTGACCTACGCGTTCTTCGTGCTCGATCCGGACCTGAGGCGTGAGCGTTTTCGACCGGGCGGACCCAGCGCCGATCCGGTGGCGCTCGCCTTCATGCGCCTGTCAGCGCTCGCCACGATGATGGTGGCGCTCCTCGACGTCGGCCGCTTCCATTGGAGTGACGACGTGCCTCGCACGCTGCACATCGCTGGCCTCATCTTGTTTGCCCTCGGCGCCTGGCTTCCGATGCGCTCGATGTCGGCGAATCGCTTTTTCTCACCGAACGTCCGCGTTCAGCGGGAGCGCGGGCACAAGGTCGTCGATCGAGGGCCGTATGCAATCATCCGGCACCCGGGCTATGCAGGGATGACCATCCTCGCTATCGGCGGCGCGCTGCTGCTTGGATCGTTCGCTGCGCTTCTTCCCGCAATGATCTTCGCCGGCCTGGTCCTGAGGCGCGTGTTTTTCGAGGATGCGTTCCTGAAGGAGAACCTGGAAGGTTACCGCGAGTACTCGGAGCGAGTACGCTTCAGGCTCGTGCCTGGGATCTGGTGAGAAACCGGCGCCCGTCCAGCTTCCAATCGCCCGAGATCGCCATTCTGATTGCTTCCGGATAGATGCGATGTTCCTCGATCAGGATCCGCGCTGACAACGACTCGACGGTGTCGTCTTCGAGAACCGGAACCGCCGCCTGCAGAATGATGGGCCCGCCGTCGAGCTCCTCGGTCACCAGATGAACGGTTGCGCCCGATACTTTCACGCCGTGGGCGAGCGCCTGCCGCTGCGCATCGACGCCGGGAAAGGCGGGGAGCAACGACGGGTGCACGTTCAGGACGGCGTTGGGGAACGCCGAGAGAAACGCGCTTCCGAGGAGCCGCATGAAACCGGCAAGGCAGACGTAGGTGACGTCTCGTTTCTTCAACTCGTGCGCGAGAAACCGGTCGTAGTCGTCACGCGTGCGGTGCTGATGGTGGTCGCACACCAGCGTCTCGATCCCTGCTTCCCTGGCGCGCACGAGTCCCGGCGCGTCCGCACGGTTCGATATGATGATCGCGATCCTGGCATCGAGCCGTCCGCTCCTGACGGCGTCGATGATCGCCAGCATGTTGCTGCCGCGGCCCGAGATGAGGATGCCGAGCCCCATCACGTGTAGCGAACCTCCCGCTCGCCAGCAACAATCCGCCCGATCGTCGACGGCTGCTCTCCGCTGTCCTTCAGCATCTCGAGCACGCGGCCGGCGTCGGACGCAGAACACACGACAATCAGGCCGACACCAAGGTTGAACGTCCGCCGCATGTCGTCGATCGGGATTTGGCCCGATCGGCGCAGCCACTCGAACAGCGGCGGGATGGACCACGATCGCGTGTTTATTTCAGCGGCCAGATTCGGCGGCAGAATGCGCGGCAGGTTTTCAGTGATACCACCGCCGGTGATGTGCGCCATGCCTTTCACGAGTCCCGCCTGCAGCAACGGCTGGATCGCACGCAGGTACGATCGATGCGGCTCGAGCAGTGCCTCACCGACCGTCCGGCCGATATCGGGGACGTAGGCGTCCACGGTCAGCGCCAGTCTGTCGAAGACAATCTGCCGGGCGAGCGAGTAGCCGTTCGTGTGCAATCCAGACGACGGCAGCGCGACGAGCGCATCGCTAGCCGCGATCCGCGAACCATCTATCAGACGCGCGCGCTCGACGATGCCGACGATGAACCCCGCGAGATCGTATTCGCCCTCCTGATAGAAGCCCGGCATCTCGGCAGTCTCTCCGCCGAGCAGGGCGCAACCGTTCTCCCGGCATGCCCGCGCCATTCCCTCGATGACGCGTTCAACGACGTCAGGACGAAGTCTGCCGGTCGCGAGATAATCGAGAAAAAATAGCGGCAACGCGCCCTGGACGAGGATGTCGTTCATGCAGTGGTTCACGAGATCGACGCCGACGGTCCCGTGCGAGCCGGCGAGAAACGCTACCTTGAGCTTCGTGCCGACGCCGTCAGCGCTCGCCACGAGCACGCGATCGCCAGCGTCAGGCGGCAGGCGAAACAGGCCTCCGAAGGACCCAATCTCGGACAGCACGGCGGGCGTAAAGGTGCTCCGCGCAAGCGCGCGGATGCGGCGGACGACTTCGTTGCCCGCTTCGATATCGACGCCGGACTGCTTGTAGTCCATCAGAACTCGAGCTTGCCGATGAGGGCAGCGGCCACCTTACGTGTGGCGGAGCCTTCCGGGGCACGCCAATACTCCCGGCGAACGGTCACAAAGAACCGCTCCTCCTCGTAGTGCTCCTCGAGCATGTCGAACGCTTCCGCGAGAAGGGCCGTCGCATCCGCCAGGTCCGCGCGCGATTCGAGCCACTTCAGCATCAGGGCCGGATTGCGAATGGCGACCATGCCGATGGCAAGCGCGATCGGCGCACGTGCCGGATCGCGGGACGGAATACCTACGTCGAACAGCGCGGCAAGCGCGTCAATGTTCCCCGCCGCCGCCACGGCGCCCAATCCGTTCGCGGAGCTCCGCAGTAGTTCCTGATACCCGACCTCCTTCACCGAAAAGCGCAGCGTTTCGATGAGGTACCCGACGTGCGACCCGCAGTTCACGCCCAGCAGGCAGATCCCCGCCGCGATCGTGGGCTGCACGTTGCGCGGTGCGGTTCGCTGAAGGCCGGCGAGCGTCTCCAAGCCTTTCTTGTCTCCAATCTTCCCGATCGCAACCGCCGCGTCGTCCTGCAGTGGGCCTTCAACGGCCGCAACTGTAACGATGTCTGGCAGGGCATACGCCGCCTTATGGTCTCCGAGCGCTTCGATCGCGATGCTCCTGAAGAAGTCCTGCCCGCGCGTCACGGCGCCGCGCATCACGCGTTGGACGCCATCCAGGGCGGTCTTTGTGGCGGGCGCCATCGACGCCGCTGCGAGCGCTCGGGTCAGTGCGGGCCGCACGAATTCCGATGGCTCACGCTCGAACGCGGGCAGCATTACACCGAGCGACTCCGGCGACGGGTGGTCCTCGAAATACGAGTACGCGGTAGAGCGCAAGCGATCGTTCGGGTCCTTGAGCGCGGCGAGCATCAGCGACTTCGCCCGCGGGTCGTTGAAGCCGGCGAGCAGCACGAGCGACTTGAAACGCACGTATCCATCCGCGTGCGACGATACGGCGTCGATGAGCGCGGGCGACGCGACCGCCGGCGGCGCGCGTCGGACGGTTTGAGCCGCTTTCATGCGCGAAGAAAAATCGAGGTCGCCCAGGCGATCGATTGCGCTTCTGACCTGCGTGGCGGAAATCGCCTCGGCCTTGGGCTCCTGCGCCGCGAGGGCGGAAATGGCGACGGCCAGAACGATACTCAACGACATCAGGAGGGCGGGCGGTGTCAGTCGGCCAGTTTCAGCGCGAGCTGCAAGTACGCCTTCTCGTCGCGCGGGAATTCGACAGGATACTCGCCGGTGTAACAGGACGAACAATACGATCCGCGTTTCTGCCCGACCGCGCCGAGCAGACCTTCGAGGCTGAGGTACGACAGGCTGTCGGCGCCGATGTACTCGCAAATGTCATCCACCGAGTGCGTGGCGGCGATCAGTTCTGACCGCCGGGGCGTATCCACACCGTAAAAGCACGGCGAAATGGTCGGCGGACAGCTGATTCGCATGTGAACTTCGCGCGCTCCAGCGCTGCGGACCATGCCGACAATCTTCCGGCTCGTCGTCCCGCGGACGATCGAGTCGTCCACAAGCACCACGCGCTTGCCGTCCAGGATGCTCCGCACCGGATTGAGCTTCACCTTGACGTTGAAATGCCGGATTGACTGCGCCGGCTGGATGAAGGTCCTGCCGACGTAATGATTGCGGATCAGCCCCATTTGCAGCGGCAGCTGGGATTCCTCCGCGAATCCAATTGCCGCGCAAACACCGGAGTCGGGAATCGGAACGACGACGTCCGCCACGACGGGTGCTTCACGAGCCAGCTGGCGGCCTAGAGTCGTCCGGACTTCGTTGACGCTCTCGCCGAATACGTAACTGTCCGGGCGGGAGAAATACACGTGCTCGAAGACGCAGTGCGCCAGCCGCGCTGCGCCGAACGGGTGAACGGACTTGACGCCTGCGGGACCGACGATGAAGACCTCGCCCGGCTCGACATCGCGAACGTAAGTCGCGCCGATCAGATCGAGCGCGCAGGTCTCCGAGCAGACGATGATCGCGTCGCCGAGCCGGCCGATGCAAAGCGGCCGAAAACCGTGCGGGTCGCGGACCGCGATGAGTCGATCCTTCGTGAGGAATGCAAGCGAGAACGCACCACGCGCCTGTGAAAGCGACTCGACGAGCGCTTCTTCGATCGTTGCCGCTTTCGACCGTGCATACAAGTGCAGCAGCACCTCCGTGTCGCTCGTGGTCTGGAAGATCGACCCCTGACCAACGAGTTCTTCTCTCAGTTCCTGCGCATTGACGAGGTTGCCGTTGTGGCAGATTGCGATCTCGCCGTGGGAGCAGTCGATCAGAAACGGCTGCGCGTTTTCGAGCTTGCTCTCGCCAGCGGTGGAATAGCGCACGTGGCCGATCGCGGAAGTGCCGGGGAGCCCGGCGAGCGCCCGCTCGTCGAACGCGTCGGCGACGTGGCCCATCGCCCGGGCGGCGCGGAGCCGCTGACCGTCGCTTGCGACGATTCCCGCGCTCTCCTGGCCGCGATGCTGCAGGGCGTACAGCCCCAGGTACGTGAGGTTGGCCGCCTCTGTGTGGTTGTAAATGCCGAAAACGCCGCACTCTTCGCGGAATTTGTCCATTTTTCAGTTTGGCGTGGGGCCCCACCCCCACGGCCTGCCACGCCTCGCTGTCGCTCGGCGCGCTGATTCCAACACCTAGCTCTAACGTCTTCCGCTATCGGCTACGCGGCCCGAGACGCAAAGTGTTTCGCCAGTCCCGCCGTCCAGATCTGCTCAGCCTCGGCAACAGCAATGTCGATCGCTTGCTTCCCTTCAATGGTAATCCTCAAACGGCTGCCGCCTGTCTTCCCGATGATGCGCGCCGGCACGCCAGCCGCGCGCGCCAACTCGAGAAGTGCTGAACTCGATCCCGGTGACACCGACACGATCGCCCGCGAGGCGGACTCGCCGAAGAGCGTGGCGATCTCGCCCCCTGCGTCCGGCAGGTCGACCTCCGTCCCTATGCCGCCGGTGTCGAACGCGCACTCGGCGAGCGCGATTGCAAACCCGCCGTCGGAACAATCCTGCGCCGACTGCAGGAGTCCCCGATCCACGGCTTGCGCAAGGAGGCGCTGCAGCGCGCGCTCGCGGCCGAGGTCAAGCGCCGGCGGGACGCCCTTCGCGAGTCCATGAAGCATCTTGAGATACTCACTGGCGCCGAGTTCACCGAGGCTGTCACCGAGAAGAACGATGTCAGCGCCGGCGCCGCGGAACGCGCGACCGAGCGCGCGATCGGCACGTTCGATCAATCCGACGACGCCGATGATCGGCGTGGGATAAATCGCCTGTCCGTCGGTCTCGTTGTAGAGGCTGACGTTCCCGCCGGTAATCGGGACCTCCAGGGCTTCACAGGCTTCGCGGATCCCTTCGACCGCTTCGGCAAACTGCCACATGATCTCGGGTCGTTCGGGGTTGCCGAAGTTCAAGCAGTTCGTCGCGCCGATCGGCGTGGCGCCGGCACAGGCCACGTTGCGTGCCGCCTCCGCCACCGCCAGCGCAGCGCCGCGGCGCGGATCGAGATAGCAGTACCGCCCGTTACCGTCGACCGAAACGGCGAGCGCGCGGGGAGTCCCTTTCACCCTGATTACGCCAGCGCCGAACCCGTCGCGGACGATGCTGCTCGTGCCGATCATGTGATCGTACTGCCGGTAGACCCAGCGCTTGCTCGCGATCGTCGGGGAACTGAGAAGCGCGACGAGCGCCGCGCGCGCCTCCGCCAGGTTCAACCCTCCGATATCGATCCGTTGGGCGTCGTCCAGGTAGGACGGCCGCTTCGTCGGCCGCACGTAGATCGGTGCATCGTCCACGAGCGCGCGGTTGGGAATCTCGGCAACGATTGCTCCGCGCTCTTTTACCCGAAGCAACCCGTCTCCGGTCACGTGACCGATCCTGACCGCGTGAAGATCCCACTTCTCGAAGATGCGTTCGACGTCCGCCTCGCGGCCGCGTTTGACGACGAGGAGCATGCGTTCCTGCGATTCCGACAGCATGATCTCGTAGGGAGTCATACCGGTTTCGCGCTGCGGAACGAGCGATACGTCAATTTCGATCCCGACACCGCCCCGCGCGCCCATCTCGGACGTCGAACAAGTTAGTCCGGCTGCGCCCATATCCTGTACGCCGATGAGCGAGTCGGTGGCCATCAGCTCGAGACACGCCTCGAGGAGCAGCTTTTCCATGAAGGGGTCGCCGACCTGCACGGCTGGCCGTTTCTCCGCGGATGTCTCGTCGAACTCGGCGGACGCCATCGTCGCGCCATGGATGCCATCCCTGCCGGTCTTCGCGCCGACGTAGTACACGGCGTTGCCCTCGCCGCCCGCGCGACCTTTCACCAGGCCCTCGGCGCTGGAGAGACCGAGGCAGAAAACGTTGACCAGCGGATTGCCGGCATAACACTCGTCGAAGACGACCTCGCCGCCGACGGTGGCGATGCCGATACTGTTGCCGTACCCGGAGATGCCCGCGACCACGCCTTCGACGAGCCGACGCATGTGCGCACCGCGCGGCCCGTCGAGCGATCCAAACCGCAGCGAGTTCATCAACGCGACCGGCCGTGCGCCCATCGTGAAGATGTCGCGGATGATGCCGCCGACGCCCGTCGCGGCGCCCTGATAGGGCTCAATAAACGACGGATGGTTGTGGGATTCGATCTTGAAAACCGCCGCGAGACCGTCGCCGATATCGACGGCGCCCGCATTCTCGCCCGGTCCCTGGAGGACGCGCCGGCCGCGGGTCGGCAGCTTCTTCAGATGAACCCGCGAGCTCTTATAGCTGCAGTGCTCCGACCACATCACGGAGAAGATACCGAGCTCAGTGAGGCTCGGCTCGCGTCCGAGCGTCTTCACGATCCGGTCGTATTCCTCGGTGGTCAAGCCGTGGCGCTCGATGGTTTCAGCTGTGATCATCGAACAGGTTCTGCCGCGCGCGCCACCTGCGCATCGCCGGCAAGAGCTTTCAGGACCGATTCGAAAAGGATGCGGCCGTCCTCGCTTCCGAGCGGCGACTCGCAGGCCCGTTCGGGGTGCGGCATCATCCCGACGACGTTCCGGCGCTCGCTGCAGATTCCAGCAATTGCGTTCGCCGAGCCGTTTGGATTCGACGTATCGGTGACGTCGCCGCGCGCCGAACAATACCGGAACACGACGCGACGTTCCGATTCCAGGCGGGCCAGCAGCGCCGGCTCAGCGTAGTAATTCCCTTCGCCGTGGTTGATAGGAACGCGCAGCACCTGTCCGGGCGCGCAGCCGATGGTGAAGGGCGTGTCGTTCTGGTCGACGCGGAGGAACACATCCTCGCAGATGAACTTCAACCCACGGTTCCTCAGCATGGCGCCAGGCAGCAGCCCCGCTTCGAGCAGAATCTGAAAGCCGTTACAGATACCCAACACCGGTCCGCCCGCTGCGGCGAACCCGTTGACGGCGGACATGATCGGAGAGAACCGCGCGATGGCGCCCGTACGAAGGTAATCGCCGTGGGCAAACCCGCCTGGCAGGATCAGCACGTCCGAGCCGCGCAGGCTCGTATCCTTGTGCCAGAGGTACTCGGCCCGCTGGCCGAGCACGTAGGTGACCGCATCGTGTGCGTCGCGATCGCAGTTAGAACCTGGAAAAACGACGACGCCGAACTTTGCCATATTCAGCCCACTTCGATTCGGTACGACTCGATGACCGGATTGGCCAGCAGTTTGTCGGCCACTTCCGCCGCCAGTGATTTCGCTTCGTCGGCCGAGCCGGCCTGAAGATCCAGCTCGAAGTACTTGCCCTGGCGGACGTCCGTCACTCCGCCGTAGCCCAGGGAGTGAAGCGCCTCAGCGATCGTTCGCCCCTGCGGGTCGAACACCGATGGTTTCAACGTAACGAAAACACGGGCGCGCATCTAATCTTTCTTTCCTTTGCGCTGGGGCCCCACCCCCAGCGCCTGCCACGCCTCACTCTCGTTCGGCGCGCCGATTCCAACGTCCTCCCGCTTCCGTGCACCGCCGTCGAGGAACACGCGTTCGAAGATGCGGTCCACGTTGCGGAGCTGGTCGTCCAGATTGAACGCGCGCTCGATCTCGGACGGCGTCAGGACGCGGGTGACGTCCGGATCAGCGAGCAGCAAGCGCTTGAAATCAGTCTCCTCATGAAACGATCGCATCGCGTTCCGCTGGACCCATTCGTACGCCTGTTCGCGCGAGACGGCGCGGCGCGCCAGCTCGAGGAGGACCGTACCCGAAAAGACGACGCCGCGCGACCGCTCGAGGTTCTCGCGCATTCGTTCGGGATACACCACCATGCCAGAGACGATCCGCGTGAACCGGCGCAGCATATGGTCGAGCGCGATGAAGCTGTCGGGCAGGATGACGCGCTCGACCGCCGAATGCGAGATGTCTCGCTCGTGCCAGAGCGCGATGTTCTCCATCGCCGCCATCGCGTTGCCCCGAAGCAATCGCGCGAGCCCGCAAATCTGCTCGCACCCGATGGGGTTCCGCTTGTGGGGCATCGCGGACGAGCCTTTCTGCCCCTTGCCGAACGGCTCCTCGACCTCTCCGATCTCCGTCTTCTGTAGCCCGCGAATCTCCAGCGCAAACTTCTCGAGCGAGGCGGCGACGATCGCCAGCGTCGCCATCAGCTCCGCGTGGCGATCGCGCTGAAGAACCTGCGACGAAACCGGCGCCGGCTCGAGCCCGAGGCGGGTGCAGACCCGCGCCTCGATTGCCGGGTCGAGATGCGCGAACGTCCCGACAGCACCGGAGATCTTCCCGACGCTCGTCACGTCGCGTGCCCGGCGCATGCGAACGATATCGCGCTGCACTTCGGCGTACCAGAGCGCCAGCTTCAGGCCGAACGTCATCGGCTCTGCATGGACGCCGTGCGTGCGGCCGATCATCGGAGTCCGGCGATGCTCTTCCGCGCGCGCGCGGATGGCAGACGCCAGACCATCGAGCAGCTTCAGGATGATGTCGCTGGCATCGCGTATCTGGATCGCGAGCGCCGTGTCGAGCACGTCGGACGAGGTCAGGCCGAAGTGAAGCCAGCGAGCCGAGGGACCGATGACCTCCGCGACCGCGGTCGTGAAGGCGATGACGTCGTGCTGTGTGGTCCGCTCGATTTCGTCGATTCTTAGGACGAGCTGCGCGATGTCGATGGCGCGTGCTCGATCGCGGATGTCTCGCGCGGCCTCCGCCGGCACGATCCCCGCCTCGGCGGTAGCCTCTGCCGCGGCGATTTCAACGGCAAGCCAGGTCCCATAGCGGCGGGCGTCGCTCCAGAGGGCGCCCATTTCCGGATTGGTGTAGCGCGGAATCATCCCAGGTTGAGCCGTTCGCGCGTCAGGGTCTGTCCGTTCTGCGGGCCGAGCACGGTTGCGCCGAGCGCGCCGTTCGAAAACAGGTCTCGGGCGACGCGCTGGATGTCATCGGACGTCACGCGCTCCACGCCCGCCAGCGTCTCGTCGAGCCCGAAATGACGATCGAAGTAGATCTCCTGCCGCGCGAGGTGCGACATCCGGCTCGCGGTGTTCTCGAGCGACAGCATGAGGCTGCCTTTGAGGTGATCCTTGGACCGCCGGAGCTCCGAGTCGGGGACGGGCGTCCGCTTCAGACCGCGCAACTCCTCCACCACGAGGTCGGTGACCTCGCCAACGGCTTCATTGCCGCAGCCCGCGTAAACGGTCAGCGACCCGGCGTCACGATACGAGCTGAGGCCGCTGAACACCGCGTAGGCCAGCCCGCGCTTCTCGCGAACATTCTGAAAGAGCCGCGAGCTCATCGACCCGCCGAGCAGCGTGTTCAGAATGTAGCTGACGTAGCGATCGTCATGTTTCTGCGGATACCCCGTCGTCCCCATGCAGATGTGGCTTTGCTCCAGCTCCTTGGTGCGGATGATGAGCGGCGGAACGACTCTCGGCGGTTGATCGGCGAGTGGCTCACCTTCGCGCGGGACATCCTTGAAAGCTGCGGTGATCAGATCGCGGACCCGCGCGTGGTCCACGTTGCCGGCGGCGGCGACGATGAGATTCGGCGCGACATACGCGGAACGGAAATATTGACGGAGTGTCCCGACCGTGAGCGCCTGCACCGTCTCCGCCGTGCCGAGTATCGGCCGCCCCAGCGGATGGCCCTCCCAGAAATGCTGCGAGAAGACCTCGTGAACGAGATCGTCCGGCGTGTCCTCGACCATTTTGATCTCTTCGAGGATCACCTTCTTCTCGCGCTCGATCTCCGCTTCCTCGAACTTCGGCCGGCGGACGATGTCGGACAGCAGATCGACCGCAATCGGAAGATGCTCGTCGAGGACCTTGATGTAATAACTCGCGTACTCTTTCGCGGTGAACGCGTCGAGCTGTCCGCCGATCGAATCGATTTCCTGCGCGATGTCCTCGGCGCTCCGCCGCTCCGTGCCCTTGAAGAGCATGTGCTCGACGAAGTGCGCGATGCCGGCTTGCTCGTCAGATTCGTGGCGGGACCCGCGACAGAGCCACACACCGATCGTCACCGACCGGACATGCGGCATCGACTCAGTGATGAGACGAAGACCGCCGTCCAAAACCTCTCGTGTGACCATCGTAGCGGTTCGCCGCGCAACCTGTTGGTTCAGAAGGGCTTATCGAGCGGCCTGGAAAAACGCATGATACCACGCGTTCCCGTCGAGTTCAATCGTCACCGTACAATTAATGAGGCGATGGATCTCGTGGAGCTCGAGCGGTCGGATCTCGAAGCCGCGCTCACGGCGCGCGGATACCCAGCGTACCATGCCCGTCAGCTCTTCGCTTGGATTTACCGGCGCGGCGTCGCCGACTTCGCGCACATGTCGGACCTTCCGCGGCCGCTGCGCGCCGAGCTGAGCCGATCCGCAACCGTTTCCGCGCCGCTGGTCGCGCAAAAAGACGTCTCCCTCGACGGCACGACGAAGTTTCTGCTCAAACTGGCGGACGGCCGATACGTTGAATCGGTCTACATTCCTGACACGCCCGCCGATACGTTCTGCATTTCGACGCAGGTCGGATGTGCGATGAAGTGTGCGTTCTGCCTGACCGGCAAGATGGGACTCACGCGCAACCTCAGCGCAGGAGAGATTACCGGCCAGGTGCGCGTGCTCCTCGGCGAGACGAATCTCCTCGGCAAACCATTCAATATCGTCCTGATGGGCATGGGTGAGCCGCTGCACAACTACGACGAGACGATGAAGGCGCTGCGGATTCTCAACGACGAGCACGGGCTCGCGCTGCCGGAGCGCCGGATCACGCTTTCGACGGTCGGCGTGCTCCCGGCGCTCGCGCGGCTCGGCCAGGAGCAACTGATGCCGAACCTCGCGATCTCGCTTCACTCCACGACAGAGGACCAGCGGGACGCGCTCGTGCCGGTCAACCGGAAATACGGCCTCCAGGATCTCGTCGACGCGTGCCGCGCGTTTCCGCTGAAACGCCGGCGCCGAATCACGTTCGAATACGTGCTCCTGGCTGGCGACAACGACACGCCGGCGGATGCCCGCCGGCTCGTGGCGCTCCTGCACGGCATCAAGGGCAAGGTGAACCTGATTCCACTCAACGAGGCAGCCGGTATCCCGTTCGAACGCCCGTCAGACGACCGCGTCAACGCATTCGCAAAGGCGCTCGCGGACCGCGGTCTGACCGTGTCGGTCCGGAAGAGCCGCGGCCGCGACATCCGCGCGGCGTGCGGTCAGCTGATTGTCGAGGGCCCCGCCCCGTCAGCCGGTCAGCGAGCCGCAAGGCTGATGTAGCGTCATTCGCCGACGACGACACTCGTCCATGTATTTCGCGCCAGCCCTGGCGGGATCCTGATTTTGAGGAAATTGTCCGTGACGACGAGCGTGCCATCCTCGAGCGTCAAGCCACGGCGAACGGCGCCCGCCTGTGAAGCGCGGAATCGCGACCCGAGGTTGGAGCCGATCTCGCGGACTCGCTGGCCGCGAGCCCGAACGACTGGGCCGGGGACCTTCTCCCGGATTCGAGCGGCTTCGGTACCGGGACGATCTGAATAGGGGAACACGTGAATGTGCGTCAGCGGCGACGATTCTAGATACCGGACGAGTTCGTCGAAGTCCGCGTCCGCTTCACTCGGAAAGCCGACGATGACGTCCGAGCCAATTGCCGCGTGAGGCATCCGGCGCCGGATCGACTCCACCAAACCCGCGTAATAGGCGGCTGAGTACGGACGGCGCATGGCGGAAAGCATGCGATCGCTCGCGTGCTGCAAGGGCAGATGGAAGTGCGGCGCCAGCCCGGGCGACGCTGCGATGAGCTCGACGATCTCAGGCGTACAGTCCATCGGCTCGAGCGAGCTGACGCGAAAGAGGACGTCTTTCGATGTGGCGCTGAGCGCGACCAGCAGTTCGAACAGGCTCGACGGCGGAGTGAGATCGCGGCCATACGAACCGAGGTGGACGCCTGTGATCGCAAGCTCCTTGAACCCCGACGCCACGACACGCTCGACTTCCGCGAGAACATGAGCAACCGGTGCGCTCCTGCCTCGCCCCCGGGTCGTCGGGATGATGCAGTAACTGCATGTCTCGTCGCAGCCCGTCTGGACTCGCAGTGTCCAGGCGGTGCGGCCCGCGATGCCGGGCGCAATCGGCGCACCGCACGGCCCGTCCCCGAGCTCCAACAGGGCAACCAGCTTTTCTTTGTCGTCGTTCCGCACAACGTGCAGCACGTTGGGCAAGGTGGCGAGATCGTCCGCACAGCGTGACGCGTAGCACCCGGTGGCAACGATTCGAGCGCTGGGGTTTATCCGCGCAACGCGGCGGATCGTCTGTCGCGCCCCCTGATCGGCGGACGCCGTGACCGAACAGGTATTGACGATGACGAGATCGGCCGCTTCGGGTGTCGCGGCGGCCTCCGCGCCGTGCGCGCAGAGCTCAGACTCGATATTCAACGAGTCGGCTTGATTGACGCGACAGCCGAAGGTGATGACGCTGTATTTCATTGACGATGCAGCCCTAAAGGGCGGCGCTAGGAAGACAGTTTCTTGGCGGCTTCCTCCACCTTATCCGCCAACTTCTTTTTATACGCGTCGAGCCGGCCGCGAAGGTTTGGGTCGCCAACGGCAAGGATCTGCGCCGCGAGGACGCCGGCGTTGGTTGCGCCCGGCTTCCCAATCGACACCGTCGCCACCGGGACACCAGGGGGCATCTGTACGGTTGAAAGCAGCGCGTCGAGCCCTTTCAGCGCCGATGAATCGATGGGCACGCCGATGACCGGCATCGTCGTGTGTGCGGCAACGACGCCGGCGAGATGCGCTGCGGCGCCCGCGCCGACGATGAATGCCTTTACGCCGCGACCCGGCGCTTCACGGACGAGCCGCGTCACGCGCTCCGGTGACCGGTGTGCTGAGGCAACCGTCATCTCACACGACACACCGAGCTCGCGCAGGATGTCGACGGCCGACTGCATCACCGGCGCATCCGAGTCGGAGCCCATCAGGATGAGGACGTCTAAGGGCATTCAGTTTCCACCTTCGTTTCAAACGCCAGCGCTCTGCGACCGATGTCAGTACGATACTGCACGTTCTCGAATGAGATCCGCGACACGCCTGCGTACGCGCGCTGGATCGCTTCCGCGTAGGTCGTGCCTCGTCCCACGACGGTCAGCACGCGTCCCCCCGTCGTAACGATCCGGCCGTCCCGTTCGGTTGTACCGGCGTGGAAAACGACGACGTCCCGGTCTGCGGACCCGACGGCGTCGAGACCTTCAATCCGGTAACCAGTCCTGATCTCGCCCGGGTAACCTCCCGAAGCCAGGACCACACCAACCGCGACCTCATCGGAGAATCGACAGGTCGAGGAGCCGAGATCTCCCGCCGCCGCGGCGTCGAGGACCGGCGCGAGTTCGCTGTCGAGCAGCGGCAGAACAACCTGCGCCTCCGGATCGCCGAAACGAACGTTGAACTCGACGACTTTCGGGCCCTCGTCGGTCAACATGAGTCCGACGTAGAGGAAACCGCGATATTCGTGGCCCAGCTCGCGCATGCCTTCGACGACGGGCTGCACGATCTCGCGCATGACGCGATCTGCAATCGCCGGCGTCACCAGAGGGCTCGGCGCGAACGCCCCCATGCCACCGGTGTTAGGCCCACGATCGTCGTCGTACGCCCGCTTGTGGTCCTGCGCCGAAATGAGGGGCAACGCGCGACGCCCGTCGCAGATCGCAAAGAACGAGGCCTCAGTCCCGCGCATGCACTCCTCGAGCACGATCCTCATCCCTGCGTCGCCAAACGAACGATCGATCATAGCGGCACGGATCGCGCGTTCCGCATCCGGCCGACTGTCCGCGATCACGACTCCCTTACCGGCAGCGAGGCCGTCCGCCTTGACGACGAGCGGCCAGCCGAGCTCGCCACCACCGGCAATCGTCAGCGCGTCATCGGCGTTGTCGGCGATCCGACAGCGCGCGGTCGGGACGCGGTGCCGTTCCATGAACTGCTTCGCGAAGACCTTGCTCGTTTCGAGGCGCGCGGCGGCACTCGACGGACCGAAGATTCGAAGGCCGCGCGAAACGAACAGATCGACCACGCCCCGCTCAAGCGGCTGTTCGGGCCCAACGATCGTGAGATCGATGCGCTCGCGCTCGGCGAGCGCGAGAAGTGACGGCGGATCGACGGCGGTGCTCACCGTGCGCGCGACGCGCGCAGTCCCGGCATTGCCGGGCGCCACGACGACCTCGACGCGGGGCTCGCGCGCAAGCGTCCAGGCGAGCGCGTGTTCGCGCGCGCCGGCGCCGACCACGAGCACTCTCATACGGTTGCGGCCTGCGGACGGCACGGCATTGGCGGTCCGGGAAATCTGTCAACCGGTGGCCGGGCGGATAGTCCGCCACCCCGCGGAATCCGTAAAATCCGTGGTCCGGTAAGGAGTTAGCGGGGTTTGACGGGCGCGGAGTTTTGCGCCTAGAATCCGCGTTTACCTGTGATAGCCTAGCACATTCGGGCGGACCCCAACGGTCCGCCCGACGCATGTTTCGTGGGTTTTGCGCTCGGACGCGCAGCTCTGCTGGGGCTGCCGCGCACATCACAGGGTGAAAGGGGTTGAGTCACGGTTGGCTGAAGTCAAGGTCCAGGAAGGCGAGTCGATTGAAAGCGCGCTGCGGCGTTTCAAGCGGAAGGTTCAGCAGGAAGATATCATCAAGGATATCAAGAAGCATTCCTTCTATCTGAAGCCAGGAGACAAAAAGCGCGCGAAGCAGGCACTCGCCCGCAAACGGACACGGAAGAAGCAACGCCGCGAATCGGAGTAACGCCGGACGGACGAGGAAGCGAAAGGGCGAGGAGCGATGGAGTTCCAGGACAAATCCCTTCGGTGCGTCGACTGCGGCACGGAGTTCATCTGGACGGCGGGAGAGCAGCTCTTCTTCGCCGACAAGAACTTCAAGAACGAGCCGAAGCGCTGCAAGGCGTGCAAGGCGAAGCGGGCCGCTCGTCCTTCGGCCAGCGCGTCGATGGGGCGCGAGCGAGTCGAGACGACGACGACCTGCTCGAACTGCGGGAAGGAAACGACGGTGCCCTTCCGACCCACACAGGGTCGTCCGGTGTTCTGCCGGGAGTGTTTCCAGCAGCGGAAATTTGCGGGGGCCGGCGGCGTCTGAGCGGAGCACATCACTCCATCTGACACGCATATACGAAGAGCCGGGCCGCGGGGCCGCGGCTCTTTCCTGACAATCTGTCGATCGTTTGTGGAGGAACGGGGACCATGCAGATCGAGGAACGAGTCGTCGACAACGTGACGATACTCGACCTGAAGGGGAAGATGACCTTGGGGGAGGGGGACGAGCTCCTCAAGGAGAAGATCAACGCGCTGCTCGGGCAGAACAAGAAGCACCTGCTGCTCAACCTCGAAGGGGTGCCCTACATCGACTCGGCGGGTCTCGGCGAGATCGTGCGGACCTACACCACGGTGAGCCGACAGGGCGGCAAGCTCAAACTCGTCAACCTGACCAAACGGATCACCGATCTGCTGTCGATCACGAAACTGCTGACCGTCTTTGAAACCTTCGAGTCGGTTCCCGAGGCCGTCAAGAGCTTCAAGGCGTAGCGGGCTCGTTGCCGCGCTTCGTCCGCACCAGTGGACGAAGAACCTGATCGTCTTCGCGGGGCTGATCTTCGGCCAGAAGCTGCTCGATCCCGATGCGGGCGCCCGTGCGGTGGCCGCTTTCGCCATCTTCTGCGCGCTGTCCAGCGTCGTCTACCTGCTCAACGATCTCGTGGACCGCGAGGCGGACCGGCTGCATCCGCTCAAGAAGCATCGGCCGATCGCGTCCGGCGTGATCTCGCCCGCGCTCGCGGCGACGACCGCTGCCGTGCTCGGTGCGGCCGCGCTGGGTGGCGCGTTCCTGCTTGGGCGCAAGTTTGGCATCGTCGCAGCCGCCTATATTGGACTCTTTACGCTGTACAGCGGAGGGCTCAAGCACGTGGTGATCATCGACGTGCTGACAATCGCGGCCGGCTTCGTGCTCCGCGCCGTGGGCGGAGCGGTCGCGATCCCGGTTCCTATCAGCCCGTGGCTGCTCGTTGTGACCATCCTTGGCGCGCTTTTCCTCGGGTTTTCAAAGCGCCGGCACGAGCTGGTTCTCCTCGCCGACGATGCCTCGGGACACCGAAAGAGCCTGGAGGAATACAGCCCGTATCTGCTCGACCAGATGATCGCGGTCGTCTCGGCGTCGACGATCGTCGCGTACGCGTTCTATACGGTGAGCCCGGACACCATTCACAAGTTCGGAACCAACATGCTCGGCCTGACGCTGCCGTTCCCCCTCTATGGGATCTTTCGCTACCTGTATCTGGTGCACCAGAAAGAAGGGGGAGGAAGTCCGGCCGAGCTCCTGATCACGGATCGACCGCTGCTCGTCTGTGTGGCGCTGTGGGCGCTCACGGTCGTTGCCCTGATCTACGGGGTGCCCTAAAGTAGAGCCATGGCCCGCGCAAAGGTTGCCGTGCTGCGGACCGCCCCTGCGACCGTCCTTCGGGATTATCACCGCCTGCTCAACCTTGCGGGATACCAGGACGTGATCGCGCGCGGCGTGGACACGGCGTTGAAAGTCAACATCTCCTGGCACTTCTTCTTCCCCGGCAGTTCGACGACGCCGTGGCAGCTCGAAGGCGTGATTCGCGCGCTGAACCAGGACGGGTACGACCCGTCGCTGCTGCATGCCTGCCACAACCGGACGGTCGTCATCGACGCCCGCCTCGGCGAGCGCGAGAACAAGCAGGTCAACGTCGTCGAGGCCCACGGCCTGCGGAACATCCACGTGTACGAAAACGAGCCGTGGATTAACGTCCGGGATGCGGTCGGCGATCTCGCGGACAAGTTCATCGCCCTCAACGACGTCTATCCGGACGGGTTCATGATCCCGCGCCGGTTTATCGGCGAGAACATCATTCACCTGCCGACGATCAAGACCCACGTTTTTACGACGACGACAGGTGCGATGAAGAACGCGTTCGGCGGCCTTCTCAACGAGCGGCGGCATTGGACGCATCCGGTGATCCACGAGACGCTCGTGGATCTGCTCATGATTCAGAAGAAGATTCATCGCGGCGTGTTCGCCGTGATGGACGGGACGTTCGCGGGCGACGGGCCGGGCCCGCGCTGCATGGTGCCGCACGTGAAGAACGTGCTGCTGGCGAGCGCGGATCAGGTGGCGATCGATGCCGTGGCGGCGAAGCTGATGGGGTTCGACCCGTTATCGATCAAGTACATCCGGATGGCACACGATCGCGGGCTTGGCTGCGGAGACCCGCGCGACATCGAGATCGCCGGCGATGTCGACGCCGCCAGCGAAAACTGGCGGTTCGTCGGTCCGTTCAAGAAGATGACGTTCGCGTCCCGGATGCAGCACAAAATCTATTGGGGACCGCTCCGCAAGCCGGTCGAGTGGTCGCTCAAGACGGTGCTGGCGCCATGGGCCTACATCGCGAGCGTCATTTACCACGACTCGTTCTGGTATCCCGTCAAGGGCCGGCAGATGATGGACGAAGTCCTCGACAGCCCGTGGGGCCGGCTCTTCCGCAACTGGGAAACGCTAACGCCTGACGCGAACGGCTACCCCACGGTCGGCGACGCGAAAGCGGAGATCGCCCGAAGCGGGATCCGCGCGTTCGTCAGCTCGATCGGCATCCTCGGGACATGCATCAGAGAAGCGCCCGAGTTCGAGATGCGACGGCAACACAAGCATGTCTGACTTTCAGATTCGTTCCGATGGAGTCGACGTCGAGCAGATCATGCGTCAGATCCGCTCGCGGATTCGAGAGAAGCGCGGCGCCGACTACACCGAGCAGGAAATCCGTGAGCTGGCGACCGCCAAGCTCGAGAAGTTCCTCGATCCGTCCGGCGTTCGATCGGATCTGCTGCAGCACTTCCGCCGCGCGCACGCGGCGCAGCAGACCGCCGACCCGCCGATGAACTACGTGTTCGAGGACACGACCCTTTTCGAGTCGCCGCGCCCGGCACTACGGTTCATACGAAATCTGCTCAAGCCGGTGCTGAGGCTCTTCTTCAACTACAACCGGCTGTCGCACGTCCTCCACCAGCAGGTGATCGCCAACACGCAGATGCATGGCTACGAAGCGCGCCGGAAGACGCTCGACGCGCTGTACTACGAAGTCATGCACAACCTGGTGCTCGAGACGACACGCCTCGGCATCGAGGTCACGAACCTCAGGATGCGTCTCGAATCGATCTCCAGCCGGCTCGATTTCGACGAACGGCGGGCGCGCGCGCTCGAAGGCGTCGTGCAGTACCGGCCGAGCGTCATTGCAGCAGCTGCGTCACAGCCATCTCCATCGCCGCAGTCCGTGAGCCAAGGGCAGCCAGGGCAGGGCCAGCAGTCTGGCCCTTCGATGGACCCGGGCGTCGCCGAGCGGCGATCGCGCCGCCGCCGGCGACGCGGCAAGCGTCGGGGCCACGGGGTACCTCCGGGTGCTCAAGGTGCCCAAGCTCAAGGTGTTTCAGGTGCGGGTGCCGGGCAAAGTGCCGGTGCCGACGCGCACGATGAGCAGAACGAGCACCCGCATCGTGAGCACCAAGAGCACTCTGAGCACCTAGAGCACCCGGATCACGGCGAGAGCCCTGAGAACGACGAGCAGTGAAGCTCGCGATCGTCGTCCAGCGCTACGGCGCGGACATCAACGGGGGCGCCGAACTCCACGCCCGATACATTGCCGAACGTCTCGCACGGCACGCCCAACTTGAAGTCCTGACGACGTGCGCAAGTGACTACGTCAGCTGGAAGAATGCGCTGCCCGCAGGCGAAGAGACGGTAAACGGCATCCGCGTGCGGCGATTCCGCGTCTCCCGCGAGCGTAGCCCGCTCGACTTTGGACGTCGCTCGGAGCAGGTTTTCGGGCGTCCTCATTCGGTCGCCGACGAACTGGCGTGGCTGAAGAGCGAAGGGCCGACGAGCCCGGCGCTCATCAGGTATCTCTCCAGCCACGCTGGCGACTGGGACTTCGTTCTCTTTTTCAGTTATCGCTACTATCACGCCTGGCACGGCGCGCGAGCCGTTCCGTCGAAAGCCATCCTCGTGCCGACCGCGGAGCGCGATCCCGCAGTTGCGCTTTCGATCTTCGGGCCGGTCTTCAGGGGCGTCCGCGGCATCATGTACAACTCGTTCGAGGAGCGCGCCCTCATCCAGGCGGCGACTTCGAATGCCGACGTGCCGGGCGTCGTCGTCGGCGTCGGATCCGAGGTGCCGGCGCAGCCGGTCGCCCGGCGCTTCCGCCAGAAGCACAACATCCGCGGGCCGTTCGCGATCTACGTGGGCCGGATTGACGAGAACAAGGGGTGCGCCGAGCTCTTTTCGCACTTTCAAAAGTACACGCAGACGTTTCCCGATGGACTCTCGTTGACGCTCGTCGGCAATGCGCTATTGCCCGTGCCTGATCATCCCCGGATCAAACACCTCGGGTTCCTTTCCGACGAGGAGAAGTTCGACGCAGTCGCCGCGGCGGACGTGCTCATCATGCCGTCGTATTACGAAAGCCTGTCGATGGTAGCGCTCGAGGCGTGGGCGCTGGGGAAGCCAGTACTCGCCAACGGTAAGTGCGACGTCCTGCGCGGCCAATGCATCCGGAGCAGCGGCGGTCTGTATTACGAATCGTACGCAGAGTTTTCGGAGGCCCTGTACGCGCTCGAGGCGAGTGGACCGCTCAACGCCGTACTGGGCGGGAACGGCCGAGAGTACTTCCGGCAGCACTATTCCTGGTCCGTCATCGAACGGAAGTATCTCGAGATGTTCGAGCGGCTCAAACAGGAGAACAAGGCGGGAACGACCAGGCGGATGGAACCGCTGCCAGGATGGCTGGCGCGCCGCCGTCCGGACGTGCGTCCGGCGCAGGAGATCCTCGCCACGCTGCCGTCAGGGCCGGTCGACGCGCGCGAATCGGCGCGCGAGGCGCGCGTCTACGATTCGTTCGCTCACGAGGTCCGAAGCTCGAGCCCACCACGCACTCCGAACGAGGCACGCCCGAGGCCCGAGGCCCGAGGCACGTCCGAGGCCCGAGGCCCGAGGCACCAGGGACGACGATGGCACAGGTCCACCAGGTCCTCGCGACGCTGAGCTACGGCGACGCGATCGGACACGAGGTGCTCGGCATCCAGCGCGCGTTGCTGGCGGCCGGCCATGCTTCGGAGATCTTCGTCGAGACCGCGCACCCGAAGCTCGAGTCGATGACCCGCGACTATCGCGACCTGAAAGACAGCGTCGGCGATAACAATCTGCTCATCCACCACTTTTCAATCGGGTCGAAGGCATCGCGGGTGGCATACGCTACTCCCGCGAAGATGATCCTCGTCTACCACAACATCACGCCGCCGCACTATTTCCTCGGCGTGAACGACGAGCTCGTCCGGCGCTGTTATCTCGGACGTCGGGAGCTGCGCGCGTACGCAGGTCGGTGTGAGCTCGCGTTGGGTGATTCGGAGTTCAACCGGCAGGAGCTCGAGGCGATCGGCTTTCCACGCACGGGAGTACTGCCGGTCGTCTCCGACTTCTCGCACCTCGACGTCGCGCCGGATCCGATGCTGGCAGGACCATTCGACGACGGATGGACCAACATTCTGTTCGTTGGCAGAATGATCCCCAACAAGCGATTCGATCAGCTCATCCGCTGTTTCCACGTCTACCGGACGCGCTTCAATCCGCGTTCACGGTTGTTGCTCGTCGGCTCGACCGCCGGGTTCGAGGAGCATCGCACCCAGCTCCTCGCCCTGGCGGCGCGCCTCGGCACGCCGGACGTGCACCTCACCGGGATGGTCACCAACGAGCAACTGGTGGCGTTCTACGAGATCGCGGATCTATTTGTCAGCGCGAGCGAGCACGAGGGTTTTTGTGTGCCGATCATCGAGGCCTTCTACATGGGCGTACCCGTCCTGGCATATGCAGCGGCAGCGGTGCCGGGGACCATGAATGGCGGTGGCGTGCTGTACGACACGCAGGATCCGTTCGAGGTCGCCGCGCTCATGGACGGGATCCTTCGTGACGTCGATCTGCGCGAGCGAGTGCTCGACTCGCAGGACGCGGCTCTGGATCGGCTGATGGCACACGATTTCGACGGCATCCTGCGGGGGTTCGTCGACCGCACGCTGGCGTCGCCGCGTCAGGCACAGTATCGAGTGGCCTTCGACTTCTGGCGCCAGTTCGACGCGCACGAGCGGCTGTGGGCGCTGAAGCGCATCCGGCCCGCGTTGTACGAGGCGGTGCCAGCGGCTTCCGGCGTCCAGGGCCAGGGCATCCGGTGAGAATCGACCAGTGGGTCCCCGCCGCTCATATCGGGGATGCGATCGGCGACAGCGCGCGGCGGGTCCGCGCGGCGCTCCGCGCGAGGAACATTGTGTCCGATCTGTACGCGCTGACGATCGATGAGGAGCTGCGCGGCGACGTCCTGCCGTTCGGCGCCAATGGCGCGCCGCAGGCTGATGCGACGATCTTCCACTTCGCACTCCCCTCGCCGATGACACAGCCGTTCGCCGAGCTGCGCGGGACGAAGATTCTCCAGTACCACAACATCACGCCGTCGCATTTCTTTGCGCCATACGATCGGACACTGGCGCGCCTCGCATCGCTCGGCCGCGAGGAGCTCGCCTCGCTAGCCGGCAGGGTCGACTTCGCGCTGGGCGATTCGGATTTCAACCGTCAGGAGCTCGAGGAGCTCGGGTTCGAACGGACCGGCGTCATGCCGATTGCGATCGACCTGGCGCGGATCACCGACGCGCCGCGGCGCGTTGCGCTCGAAGAGGCGCTCGACGACGGGTTGACGAACGTGCTCTTCGTCGGCCGGGTGGCGCCGAACAAACGGCTCGAAGACCACGTCAAGCTGGCCGAACACTACAAGCGGTATGTGGATGCCGAGTGCCGGTTCATCTTCGTGGGCCGCTACGACCTGGTGCCGCGCTATCACGCCATGGTCCGCGCACTCATCGTCCGTTATCGCATGCTGCCGGACCGTTTCATTTTCACGGGACCAGTACCGGACGAGGATCTCGCCACCTACTACCGGATGGCGGATGCGTATGTCTCGCTCAGCGAGCACGAAGGCTTCTGCGTACCGCTCGTCGAGGCGATGGCGGCGGACGTGCCCGTGCTGGCATACGCATCGACGGTGATCCCGGAGACGCTCGCCGGCGCTGGCGTGCAGTTCTCGCCGAAGGATCTCGAATACGCCGCCGAGCTATTGGGGATGCTGGTGTACGATGACGCGGTTCGCGAGCGTGTGATCGACGGTCAGCGCCGCCGCGTCAGGGAATTCGGCCCCGAACGAATCGAAAGGGAGGTCGACCTCCTGCTGAGCAAAATCGGCTGACGGACCGAGGACGGATTGAAAATCGCCTTCATCGTTCAACGCTACGGTGCCGAGGTCCTCGGCGGATCCGAGTACCTGTGCCGGGTCATCGCCGAACGGCTCGCGCCACGACACCAGGTCGACGTGCTCACGACCTGCGCCCGCGACTACATCACGTGGAAGAACGAGTATCCCGAGGGCCAGGATCGGATCAGGGGCGTTACCGTCCGCCGCTTCGCGAACGCACGGACCCGGGACCTGGCCGCGTTCAATAAGTACTCCGACTGGATCTACAACCACCCGCACACGCGGGAGGACGAAATGGAGTGGATCCGGCAGCAGGGTCCATGGTGCCCTGCGCTCATCGACTACCTGCAGCGCCAGCCTCATCAGTACGACGTCCTGGTGTTCTTCACCTACCTGTACGCCCCGACGGTATTGGGGCTGCGTATCGATCCGGCGAAGAGCATCCTCGTGCCGACGGCGCACGACGAGCCGGCCATCCGGCTCGGCATCTTCAAGGAAGTGTTTGCCGCGCCCGCCGCGCTCGCCTACAACACCGAAGCGGAGCGGCGATTCGTTCATGAGAACTTCGCGCTGCGCGCGATTGACGAGGACGTCATCGGCGTCGGCGTCGAACCGCCGGAAGCCGCGGATCCCATGGATCAGACCACCACGGATTTCGAGGACGGCGATGCCGATCCAGCCGATCGCAAGGCATCGCGCTTCGTGGACGTCGATGAAATGACAATCACGCCCGGCGCCAACATCGACTCTCCCACTTTCCGCTCCCACCAGTCGACGCGGGGAGATCGGTTCCGCCGTCGCCACCGCCTGCATGGCTCCGTCGCGCTTTACGGTGGCCGCATCGATCCGGGCAAGGGATGCGAGGAGCTGATTGAGTACTTCAGCAGCTATGTCGCCGGCGGGAACGAGGGATCCCTGGTCCTGATGGGTGTCAAGCTGATGGCGCTCCCGGAGGAACCGTGGGTTCGGTTTGCCGGGCAGCTCTCCGAACAGGAGCGTTTCGCGGCACTCGAAGCAGCGACCGTCGTCATCGTGCCCTCACCGTACGAGAGCCTGTCGATCCTCGCGCTCGAGGCATTCGCCGTCGGCACCCCGGTGCTCGTCAACGCGCGGAGCGAAGTGCTGGTCGAACACTGCCGCCGCAGCAACGCGGGTCTGTATTATGCCGACCGCGACGAGTTCGTCGAGTGCTTGAAGGTGATGATGACCGACGACCGGCTCCGCCGCGCGATGGGGCGGAACGGCAAGGAGTACGTCCGGCGCAACTACCAGTGGGATCTCGTCATCTCGAAGTACGAGCGGCTGTTCAACAAGCTGCGCGGCGCGTCGGTGAGTCGGCGCTGAATTTATCCCCGCTCGCGGTCCCACCCGCCCGGAGGCAAGTAATGGAACCGTATCAGGTACACCCTCTTGCCGCGGCCGTGCCGTGCGATTCGCAGCAGATCGTCCACGTTCTCGAACCCTGATTCACGGGCCAGATCGTACGTAACGTCGCCGAAAGTAATCGGCGCAATCGAATCCACGACAATCTGGCCTTCGTCCATCCGGTAACGACCGCCCACCTTCACATGCGGACGCATCCAGATGCGAACGCTGCATCTGACTCTTCCGCGCCGGATTCCCTCGCGAAGGCGTTTGGTGAACAACATCCGCTACGGGCACACGTGCGTGATCATCGTGAAGAAGCCCGCCAAGGCGACCAGTACTGCGCCTGCCGCGAGGATCCCCGCGCCGTCAGTGAGCTTGCCCCGCTCAGCAGATCGAGATCATCTACTGAATCCTTGTGCTCGTCGTACGCGCCTTCCGCTCGGCAACCAGCCTGTCGAACTCGTCCTGCTCGAGATACGTGACGTCGACCCACGCGTGCGCCATCTCATCGACGGTGCGGTCGCCCCAGCCGACCCACTGTTTCGGGTCCGGGTTGTTCGGATTCGACGCGGTGTTGTCGTGCCAGGCCGTGAACACGAGCACGGTGCCCTTCGGCAGCAGCGGAGCGACGTGATCGGCGTAGATGTAGTTGACGTGCCAGTTCCATTGGAAGTTATTGACCGCGCTCAGGACTTCCTTCCGGCCATCCGGATACACCGCTTCCATCGACATCGACTTCCCGCGCATGTGCATGTGCGGCTGGAAATTCTCGATCCGCGCCGCCGCCTGCATGGCGTAGAAGTTCTGGGTCATCGCGACTTCGCCGGGCGGAATGTCGAGCTCTGACCCGCGGCTGACGTCGAACATCCGAAGTACCGTGCGGTGCTTCGGCACGACACCCTTCGGATAGAAGTAGATGCCAAGCTCCACCTGGGTGTCCTTGATCTCCCGCCCGATCGCGAACATGTGGATCTCCCAGCGAATCCGCGCGCCGGGCAGCAGGAGCTTGCCCGCGTCCGGCGGGAAGACCTCCCCGACCTTGCCGACGGCCCACTCCATGAACAGTCCGGGACCCCGCTGAACGTCGTGCGCGCTGTGCGCCAGACCCGTAATCCCCTCTTCCGGCTGCTCGAGCGTCGTCAGGACGTGATGAACAATCCGCCGGCCATCGGGAAATACCGGTTTGATCTCGATCGCACGAACCCAGCGCGGCTCGGTGAGACCGGTGTCGCTCACGGGACGGAACCATTTGTCCTGCGTTCGGGCCGCCAGCGTGTACGGCGGTGACTTGAGGACGAGATCCGGCGGGCCAAAATCTTTCGCGAGCTGCCAGCTGTCCGGATCAGGGAACTTCACGGGCCGGGGAAGATCTTTCGCGTCGCCTCGCGGCATTCCTGCATCCACCCAGTTCACGATCGTCGCAATTTCCGCGTCGCTCAGCCCGCGATCGTTCTTGAATTCGCGGATGCCGATGGTCCGGTCAATGTGCCATGGAGGCATCACGCGCCCAGCCACTCTCGTCCTCATCGGACGCGCGAACTCCCGCGCATCCTCATAAGTGACGAGCGGCATCGGCGCGATCGAGTTCGGCTGATGGCAGACCTGGCACTTTTGCTGAAGAATCGGCGCAACGTCTTTCGTGAACGTCACCTGTTTCGCAGGGGCGTTTGTGGCGGGTCCGTCCTCTCTCGACGCCGACAGGCCGGCAAGCGCAAACACGGTCAAAGCCGCCGTGGCCGTCGCACCGAAGTAACGAGACGCCCGGACACGAGCCATGTCGTCCTCCAAACTACTGAGTGACCGTGATCTTCACGAAACCGTTGGTCCAGCAGCACTGCGCGTGGCCAGCGTTCGCGACGCCGGACGCGTCGTTGGCTCGGACCCGGACGACGTACTCCCCCGCCGCACTGAACGAGGCCATGGTCGTGGCCTGTCCGCCTGCGGCATCGACCGTGGACGATGCGGGATTGAATGCGACGTTGCCTGGACCCTGATGCTTGAACCAGGTTAACGCCACGGGCTCCGCGCTTCTGCCCGGATTGCCCACCGTGCCCGACGCTCTTCCGTCGTCGCGAGCCCAGACATTGATGGAGAGTGACGCGGCAACGGTCGTGGAGAGCGGGCCTCCGGTCACACCGAACGGTCCGCCGCCTTCGGGACCGCCCTCGGCGAATTTGAGAAGCGGCGGCGTGTTTCCAGATCCTGCTTCGCCCTCGAGCGCGTCGATCTGCCAGTTTGGATGCATTGAGCCAGGGATGGAGAACGTCCGGCCGCGAGACTTCAGCGTCCAGACAACCTGATTGAGGCCGAAGTCGGCGGGAACCTTGACGGCAAAGACGCCCCAGTGGCGGCGCGGCTGGAACTCGGTCGGCTGTCCCTGATTCTGGTTTCCCGGTTCGACGAAGTTGTCCGGGCCGACGGGAATCTGCAGGGCTTCTTCCGCGTTCCGGTTGAAGTAGCCGAAAGAAAGGCTGAACGTGCCGTCCGGATTCCGGTACCAGCCTTCGAAGACGGGCGTAACTGTCTGGCCGGAGGATTTGATGGAGGCGAGCGGCAGCTGCGCTCCAGTCGGGCGAACCGTGCCCGACGCGATAAGCGCGAGTCCGACACTGAGGACGAACAGTCGCTTTCGCATCAGCCCTCAGGGCGCGGGCATTATACCGCCCTCCCGTTGACTATTTCGGACCGAGAGCCGGGTTCGCGGCGAGCCATTCCTCGGCCTTCAGCACGCACTCGGTCAGCTGGTTGGTGGTCAGCTTTTCGCGGATCCTGGCAACTTGATCTGGCAGCTCCTGGCGTACCCGGGCTGCGTCGTCCGGCCGTGATCGATCCCAGCCGCCGCGTTTTGCCAGCACACCCGCGATGAGCGTCCACTTGCACGCCTGGTCATAGTCCCGAGAGCCGAAGTCGCCATTCCAGTACATCTTTCCAAGGTAGAACGCGGCGGGCGCATATCCTTGGGCGGCGGGTTTCTGGAGCCAGTGGTCCGCCGCTCCCGCGAGCGTGAGGAGCATCCACCCCGCGACGATCGCGTGCAGCATAGGGCACCTCACTCCCTAATGCGCAGGTGCGATCGATCAGGGCTCAAGCGAGCGGTCGTACTACAACCTAGATATCTTCGTCGACCGGGGCGAGCGGGCGAGCGTCCTCGAAGCCGTTCTCAACATCCGCGTCGGCGGGCGCGCCTGGACGGCGTGGACGGCGCGGACGGATATCGTGCCGCTTGATCATTTCGTTCAGGGTGGTGGGCTTGATGTGCAGTAGTTCGGCCGCACGCTTCTGCACGCCGCCGGCCGCTTCGAGCGTCGACTCGATCAGCCGCCGCTGAAAGTCGTTCACGACCTCGTGATAGTTGATGCCTTCCGGCGGCACCACGAAGTGCGGCACGGCGAACCGGCGCGTCGACCGCACGTGGTCCGGGACGAGCCCGGCGTCAATTCTCGCAGACGTCGACAGGACCACGGCGCGCTCGATCACGTTCTCCAGCTCCCGGACGTTGCCCGGCCAGTCGTGCTCGAGCAAAAGGTCGAGCGCGTCGGCGGTGAGCTCGAACCCTGGCTTGTTGTTCTCGGCTCCGTACTTGTCGAGGAAGTGCTGAACGAGAAGCGGGATGTCTTCCTTGCGCTCGCGCAGCGGCGGCAGTGGAACGGTGATGACGTGGAGACGGTAGTACAGGTCCTCCCGGAAGCGTCCCTCTTCCATCATCCGCCGGAGATCGACGTTCGTCGCGGCGATGATCCGGACGTCGACCTTGATCGTCTCGACGCCGCCGAGCCGCATGAACTCCCGTTCCTGGATCACGCGCAACAGCTTTGCCTGCGTCTCGACGGGAATGTTGCCGATCTCGTCGAAGAAGATGGTCCCCTTGTCGGCGAGCTCGAACAGTCCTTTCTTTGGATAGACCGCGCCGGTAAACGCGCCCTTGACGTGCCCGAAGAGGTTCGATTCCAACAGGTCGGGCGGCAGATTGCCTGAGTTGACCGTGATGAAGGCGCGGTCCGACCGGGACGAATTGGCGTGCAGCGCGCGCGCCACGAGCTCCTTCCCCGTGCCGCTCTCTCCCTGTATCAGGATCGTCGTCCGGCTCGGCGCCGCCTGGATGATGAGATCGAAAACCTGCCGCATTCTGGAGCTTCGCCCGATGATGTCGGCGAACTTGTGCTGGCGGGCCTGCAGGTTCTGACGAAGCGCGCGGTTCTCGGCGACGAGCCGCCGCCGCTCGGTCGCGTTCTTCAGGACGACCAGCACCTCGTCGTTCTTGAACGGCTTGGTGATGTAGTCGAACGCGCCGCGCTTCATCGCCTGGATCGCGTTCTCGACCGACGCGAAGGCGGTAATCATCAGCGCCGGCAGCTCTTCATCGATCCGGCGCAGCTCGTCGAGCACGGTGATCCCGTCCGAGTCGGGCAGCATGACGTCGATGATGGCGGCGTCGAACGGGACGGTCCGCGCGAGGTCGAGGCCCTCGGCGGCGGTCGTGGCGAGGCGCACCGTGTAGCCCTCGCGCGTCAGCAACGCGTCGAGGATCTCGCGCATGATTTCCTCGTCGTCGATGACGAGGATCGTGCCTCGAGTGGACACGTCAGCCCGCATCCCCATGACGGGCGGCGGCCGCTCCGAGCGGCAGGGTCAGCGTGAACCGCGTGCCCTGACCGGCGGAGCTCTCGCAGGCGATCGAGCCGCCGTGCTCCTGCACGATGCCGTAGGTGATCGAGAGCCCCAACCCCGTTCCCTTGCCGAGTGCCTTCGTCGTGAAGAACGGGTCGTAAATGCGCGACAGGTGCTCCGCCGGGATGCCCGAACCCGTGTCCGAGACCTCGACGAGCGCGGATCCGTTCTCCAGCCGCGTTCCGATCGACAGCCAGCCGCCCTTGGGCATCGCGTCCCGGGCGTTGAGGAACAAGTTCAGGAGCACCTGCTGCAGCTTGTGTTCGATCCCGTCCACGATCGGCGGCGTCGTCGTCGTGAGCTCCTTCCGCACCTGAATCCGGCCGCTCTTGAACTGGTGGTCGAGGAGCGCGAGCACGTCGTTGACGACGACGTTCAGATCCACCGGTCCGGTTTCGACCCGCGCCGGGCGCGCCAGATTGAGCAAGCCGTTGACGATCTTGGCCGCGCGGAACGTCTGCCGCTCGATCTTCTCGAGCACTTTCGTCTTCGGATCGTCCGGGTCCGCCTGCTCCAGCAGCATCTGCGTGAAGCTCGAGATGCCGGTCAGCGGCGTGTTCACCTCGTGCGCGACTCCGGCCGCGAGCAGGCCGATCGACGCCATCTTCTCCGAAATCTGGAGCTGCTCCTCGAGCGCGACGCGCGACGTGATGTCCTCGATGACGATGATGGATCCGGCGGTCGCGCCTTCAGGTGTCCGCAGCGGCGCGGTGGCGACGTTCACGAGAAGGCGCTTGCGCGCGTCCACAGTTCCAAGCGTGAGCGGGACGCGGAAGAGCGTCGCGCCGGCGGGCGAGTCACGCCGGGAGCCGCGCAGCGCGTCGAGAAACGCCGGATCCATGAACGCGTCGATTCGCGTGCCCACGGCGTCCGCGCGCGCCACGCCGGACAGCTCCTCCAGCTTGCGATTCCAGCGGAGGACCCGATCGTCGAGGTCGATGACCACGAGCCCGTCGTTCAGCGATTCGAGCACGTTCTCGCTGAACTCACGCATGCGCTCGACCTCGTCCGCCTTCAGTCGGAGCTGCCGGTACAGCCGGGCGTTCTCGAGCGCGGTCGCGGCCTGGCTGGCCACTGCATTCAACAGCGCCGTGTCCTCGCTGCTCAGCGCCTCGCCGTCGCCGCGGCGTCCGAGAGCCATGATCGCGATCGTTCCCTCTTTCGACACGCACGGTACAAACGCGTGGACGCCAGCATCCTTCCAGACGGCCGCTTCTTCGGGCGGCAGCCGGCGCGCCGCATGCGCATCGTCGAGCGTGACGTGGTGCCCACCCCGCAGGCGCGATGCGAGCTCGGACGCGCGGCCGATGCGCGGCGGAAGGTCGGTGAAGCCGACGGCCCCGATCGGGAGGAAGTCACCCGCCCCGGACGGCGGCGCGAGCAGGAGCGCCATCCGGTCCACGAGCAGCGTCTCGACAACGCGCGCGACCAGGCGTTCGCTGAGGCGGTGCAGATCGAGATCGCTATTCAGATCGCGCGCGAACGCCACCAGCGCCCGCCGGTAGTCGTACCGATCGCGATAGTACGCACGGTCAAGGGCGGTCTGGATCGCGTCCTTGACCGGCCTGGCAAGCAGCACGACCGACAACGTCGCGAGCATTGCGATCACCGTGTTGTGCTCGTCCCGGCTGTCGAGGAAGATCATCTCCGCAACCCGGAGCAGGACGGCGTAGATGATCGCGATGGCCGCGATAGCCGTGGCGTAGACGACGCCGCGCTTGATGATGACCTCGACGTCCCACAGGCGATACCGGACGATCGCCGATGCGAACGCCAGCGGCACGAGGCCCAGCAGAAGCGCCGTGAACTGGAGCGCCCGCGACGGAACGGCGCCGAGCACGAACGGCACGACGTAGAACAGGACGAAGGGCAGCGCGCCGATCGCCGTACCCCACACGATCCATCGAAGCTGACGGCGCGCGGTCACCGATCGCACGCGCCTGAGCGCCCGCACCAGCACGGCGAGCCCGCCGACAAGGCAAATCGCGAGATAGCACAGCTCGAGACCATCGACCGTGCTCAGGATCGACGTGAAGAACGTGCCGGTAACGGCGCGGCCCGCGAACGCCGCAACCTGCGCGCCGCCGATCAGAAATGCCGGCAGGTAGAGCGCCGGGAGCAGCGTCCGCCCCGAGTCGCTCTTCACCCAGGCGTTCGGCCGCTCCGGGAACACGAGCGCGAAGTGGACGAAGAGAGGCGGCAGCAGCAGCCGCGCCACGACGTCAGCCCAGTAGAAGAACCGATCGAGCGCGTCGAGCCGGCCGCTGAACGAGAACGCGAGCACTCCGAAAAACGCGACCGTCAGCCAGAAGAAATGCAGCGTCGACGGATCCGTGGGCCGGCGCAGCCGCACGGACGCGCCGACGAGCAGCGTGAAAATCCCGACGCCCGCGAGCATGAAGTAGAGGAGGCGATCGCCGTCCGGAATGGGTGCGAGCGTGAGCTGGCGCAGCTCCTGGCCGCGAAGCCGTAGCGTCGTGTAGGTGAGCGCCTGGCCGTTGCGCCCCGCGTGGAGCGCCGCGAGCACGTCGTTCACCGATTCGACCGGCCGGCCGTCGATCGCGAGCAGCACGTCGCCCGCGCGGATGCCGGCGCTCGCCGCCGGCGAGTTCGGTGCGATCTCCTGGGCTACGACGTCGCCGTCGCGTGATCCCCACAGGACACCATCCTCGACCTCGCGCCAGCTGGCGCGGAGCAGGATGTTGACGGCCGCGAGAGACAGCAGGAGCGCCGTGATCCCCACCGGGAGCACCACACGCCACACCAGCCAGCCGCGCCGTCCGTCAGTCGAGGTCATGGATAGAGAAACACCCGGCCTGCGCCGGGAGTGAGACGTCTCCCGCCAAAGCAAAGGACGTTCCCCAACCGGGCCCGATGTATACAACGTAAGTGGCTCTTTCTTCACGACCTTAGTGCGATGTTCACCGGCGACCGGCCGCCGACCTTCAATCGGCTGGAACGTGTATTCAAAAAATCGGAGTACCGGAGCGAGTCAAAAAAAGGGCGGGCACGTCGCCATGCCCGCCCCGGGGTCCCGGCTTCTCCCACGCCCGACCTGAAGGTTGGGCCTACGCCGTCAAAACTTGACCTGCACGCCGCCGACCACGCGCTTTGGCGGCCGGACCACGAGCAGCTCGTCGTACACAGAGGCGACGTCCAGCGGCTCACGGAACAGGTTCCGGATGCCGACCAGCACTTCCCACTGGCTGCCGAACGGCAGGAACGGGAGCGCCTGTTTGACTTGCAGGTCGAAGCGGCCATCGAGGCCGGGCCGCGTGGCGTCGGCATCGGCGCGCGCGTACGCCGTATTGATGCGATAGAGCACGAACACGCGGGTCGCCGTCTCGGGAATGTCGGTCTCGACCGCGGTCGTGATGTCGTGGAAGTCCTCGCGCTCACGCCGCGCGGAAGGCGACCAGTTCTCGATCGCGTCCGCGTCGCCGGCGGTCGTCCAGCGGGCCCGCGTCAATGTGTAATCGACCGAGCCGCGCACGCGCTGCGCCAACGGGCTCGCGAAGCGGATGCCCCAGCCGTCAGCATCGAACCCGCCAGCGGTCGCCACGAAGTAGTGGCCCAGCTCCGAGCGCGGCGTCTCGCTGTGCAAACCGAACAGCGTCACGAGCTGGTCGTCGACGGACTGGTAGAAGCGACGAAGACCCACGATGTACTCATCGTCGGTCTCACGCTCGATAGCGACCTCGACGTGCCGCACCCGCTCGACCAGGAACGTGTCGCCGACGAGCGGCGCGAACGTCCGTTCGGGCGGCAGCCACATTGTCTGGCTCGGCGGCGGCAGGAATTCCTCGGCGCCCGGCGCCAACAGATGCTGCGAGACGACCGCGCGGACGCGCGTGCGCTCGAACGGCATCAGGCTGAAACCGACGCGCGGGCTCAGAAGCCCGTTGCGATCGAGATAGTCGTAATACGACAGACGTGCGCCGTAGTCGACCTGGAGCCGGCGCGACACTGTCCACTGATCGAAACCATAAAGCGCGCCCACGTGCCGATCGCCCTCGGAGGCGAGCGTCAGGCCAGTCGGGCTGACACCGCGATACTGTTGTGCGCCGTACGACATGCCGACGCCGAACGCGTGGGTCGGCGTTCCGCGCGCGAGGTAGGAGCCCGAGACGATCCAGGAGGCGACGTCACCCTGAGTGAGCGCCGCTCGCACGTTCCAGTCGCCCACGCCCGCGGGCGCGCCAATCGCGAGGTAAGCAACGCCGCTCGGCGCGCGGTCGCCCGTGAACAGCTCGGCGGCGCTGTCGAACACGCCGGTCGTTAGCAGGTTCAGCTCGCCGGTGAACGGAAATCCAGCAAAGAAGGAGGCGGCGGCGTCCACGGCCGCGGCTTCGTCGGGAGCAGTCTCCGCGACAATCGCGCCGGACTCTTCCTTCAACACGTTCCGTCGCAGGTGCCGCAGCCGCCACGCCTTCTCGTCATGGGGATGCGTACCGGCCGCGGAATCGGGCTCCGGCGGACCGGTCCGTGATGCTTCGGGCAGCTGGACGCCGGCCGTCATGATCGATCGCGTCGGCGCGTCGCCCGCGGTGCCCACGGCGTCCGCGGCGCGACGAAGCTGAATCAGCCTGATCGTTTCGGCGCTTGCCCGGATCTCGACGAACTCGCGTCGTGAGGTGACGAACCCTGAGAGATGTGCCCGAAGCAGATAGCCGCCGGAGGGCAACTTGTCGAACGTGTACTTACCCGCGGGATCGGTGACGGCAAAGGCGACGGTCGCGCCCGTCGCGGACACCATGACGCCCGTGAGCGGAGTACCGCGATCGTCGCTCACGAAGCCGGAGAGCGATCCAATCGCGGCGCGGGCGGTGATTGCCTCGGGCCGCGGAGACACGGAGGACGTGAAGCCGCTCGTCGCCGATTGAGCGGCCGCCACGTGCGCCGTTGCCAGCATCGCCAACGCCGAGAGCAGGCTGTCGAGCCGGTTCATAACTTTCTCCGTCGCGCAGGTCGCGAAACCTGCAGGGAGCCGAGCGTCAGGACCCGACGACCGTGAACGCCGCGGAGCGAGAGATCGACTTCCCCGAAATCTTGTCCGAAATCTTGATCTCGACCCGGTAGTCCCCCTCCGGAAACCCCTCGAGCGGAATGCCCTGGGCCGCCATGATCTGGTGGCCTGCCTTGACGTCGAAGCCGGGCGGCAGTTTCTCCGCGTTCAGCGGCTGCATCGGCGTCTTGTTAAAGAACTTCTCGGCGTCGCTGGTCTTCGTGTAGAAATTGTACTCTACTTCGAGGTTCGGCTTGCCCTCGGGCGTCATTCCAGTATTGTAAATTTGCAGAAAAATGAGCAGTTCTTCCTTCTTGCCGAAGCGCGTGTCGGCTGCGGGCGTAATCTCGAACGACCCCAGCGCGTAGGGGCGCTCGGTCTGCTGCTCGGGCGTCAATGCCGCACTCAGCGGCTCCGCCTTGTCCGCGATGATGACGCTGCTCGTCGACAGTTCACCATTCCAGAAGTTCGGGACCGTGATCGGCTGCTTGAGCACGGTCATCTTCTGCGGCGGCGCATTCTTCGCGTCCTTCGACTCGCCCGGCGCACGCTCCTTCAACGCGAGGTAAAGATCGTAGTCGCCGCCTGGAAGCAGCAACGCGCGGCTGAGGCGAACCGGCTCTCCCGCTTGAGCTTTCAGGTCGACAAGATGGAGGCCCTCGAACGGGTACTGCGAGGCGTCCTTGTCTTTCTTCTTGTCGTCTTTCTTCTTCTCCTCTGCGGGCGGCGCGGCAGCGGCGCCGCCGCGCGACATCGCACGAATGTAGAGAGCCACCGACTGAGCTGGCAGTTTCGCCGCGTCAACGGTCAACGTGAACGGGATGTAGATCATCCCGTCCTGCGCCTTGAGGAAATCGTTCTGGAACTGTACCGGGACATCGGAAGGCGCGGGCTGCCCGGCGACCGCTGCGTCGACGGCTTTCGCGAGGGCTTGGGCCTCTCGCTGCTGCGCTTCCTGCTGTTTCTTGTCGTCTTTTTTCTGCGTTCCGGCGTAGGCCGTACCGCACACAAGGGCAGCCGCGACGATCGCCAAGGCCTTGCGTCTGCTGAGGGAGGGGTTCATCAGGCGCTCCGGTCGAGTATCTGGCCGATCATAGGCGACGCGTCTAATCAAGTCAAACCATTGACAGTGGGCAGTTTCTGATAATATCCGGGGTCCCCTGGACGGGCCCGATGCCACTTCTGGATGTCAGTCTCCCGCTCGACGCCCGACTGCCGATCTGGCCGTCCAATCCACCCTTCGATTTGACGCCGGTGAAGCAGATCGCGGCCGGGGCGAGCTCGAATGTCTCCCGCCTCACGCTGGGCACCCACACGGGGACCCACATCGACGCGCCCAGGCACATGATCGATGGCGCGCCCACGCTTGATCAGGTGCCGATCGACGCGCTGATCGGACCCGCACGGGTGGTCGCGGTCGACACGGACCGCGCGATCGAGCCGCGGCACGTCGACGGCGACGCGCTGCAGGGATCCACGCGCATCCTCTTCAAGACGCGGAACTCGACGTTCTGGGGAACGCCGCAGTTCCGCTCAGATTTCGTGTTTCTCACCGAGGAGGCCGCGCGCGCACTCGTCGACGCCGGCGTGCAGCTGGTCGGGATCGATTACCTGTCGATCGAGGAGTACCGGAAACCGGGCGCGCCCGCGCACAAAGCGCTGCTTTCGTCAGGCGTCGTCATTGTGGAGGGCCTCGATCTCTCGTCGGCCGAACCGGGCCCTTACGAAGTCATCTGTCTGCCAGTTCGCGTGATGGGCGCTGACGGCGCACCGGCCCGCGTGATCTTGCGGCGCGAGTCCTGACGTGACGGTCGACGACGCGCTCGTGATCGTGCTCGCCGGCGGCGTCGGCGAGCGGCTGTATCCGCTGACCAAGGAACGGGCGAAGCCGGCAGTCTATTTCGGCGGCCCGTACCGCATCATCGATTTCACGCTCAGCAACTGCCTCAACTCCGGCCTGCGGCGGATTTTCATCGCGATGCAGTACAAGTCGCTGTCGCTCAGCCGGCACATTCGCATGGGCTGGAACATCGTCGCGGAGGAGCTGGGGGAGTTCATCGAGATCTTGCATCCGCAGAAGCGCGTCGGCGAGCACTGGTACCTGGGGACGGCGGACGCGGTCTATCAGAACCTGTATTCGATCCTGCGCGAGGAGCCGCGCTACCTGATCGTGCTCTCGGGCGATCACGTCTACAAGATGGACTACGGCAAGATGCTGCGGTTTCATCAGGAACGCAAGGCGGCGGCAACGATCGCGACGATCGAAGTCTCCCGCGACGAGGCAGAACGGTTTGGCATCATCCGGACGGATGCGAACGACTGCGTTGTCGGCTTCCTGGAGAAGCCAAGGCCCGACGAGCTCGGACCGGCGGACGATCAGGTGCTCGCGTCGATGGGCATCTACATCTTCACCATGGACATCCTGCAGGACGCGCTCGAGGCCGACGCCGCACGCGCGACCTCGCACGACTTCGGCCGTGACATCATCCCGTCGCTCGTGGCCGGGTCGGCGCCGGTGATTGCCTACCGGTTCTACGACGAGAACAAGAAAGCGGCCAAGTACTGGCGCGATATTGGAACGCTGGACGCGTACTACGAGGCCAACATGGACCTCTGCCACGTCGCGCCGGAGTTCAACCTTTACGATCCCGAATGGCCGCTGCGGACGTGGCAGGTGCAGGCGCCGCCGGCGAAGTTTGTGTTTGCCGACGATGATCGCTGCGGCCGCGCGCTCGATTCAATCATTTCGTCCGGCTGCATCATCTCCGGAAGCCGGATCGCGGGAAGCGTCCTCTGTCCCAACGTGCGCGTCCACAGCTTCTGCCAGATCGAAGACAGCATCCTGATGCCCGGGGTCCGCGTCGGTCGGCACGCACGCGTGAGGCGCGCCATCATCGACCGCGACGTGGTGATCCCCCGGGCGGCGCTCATTGGCGTCAACTCCGAGGAGGATCGGCGCCGCCACACGGTCACCGAGAAAGGCGTCGTCATCGTCACGAAGGATGAGGAACCGCTCACCGGGCCCGTACCGGACGATCAACTGCGGATTGAACAGGTCGCAGACGCGCGGGGCGCCGGAAACTGAGGATGCATGAACATCGAGCGAGTACGCGGACGGGAAATTCTGGATTCCCGTGGGAATCCGACTGTCGAAGCGGATGTCACCCTGAGCGGCGGTGCATTCGGCCGCGCGGCGGTCCCTTCCGGAGCGTCGACCGGCGAGCGTGAAGCGCTCGAACTGCGCGACGGCGACAAGAAGCGTTATTTCGGCAAGGGCGTGCGCAAGGCGGTCGACCACGTCAACGGGGAGATCGCCTACGCGTTGAAGGGTCAGGCCGCTGACCAGCGCGCCGTCGACGGGACGATGATCGCGCTCGACGGCACTCCGGCGAAGGGACGGCTGGGTGCGAACGCGATCCTTGCCGTCTCGATGGCGCTGGCCAAGGCTCTCGCGGCGGCGCAGAAGAAGCCGTTGTATGCGTCGATTGCGGGGACCGGTTCCTCGATTCTTCCGACGCCAATGCTCAACATCCTCAATGGCGGCGCGCATGCCGACACGAACGTGGACTTCCAGGAGTTCATGGTCATGCCGGTCGGCTTCCCGTCGTTTTCGGAGGCGTTTCGTGCGGGGGTCGAGATCTTCCACACGCTGCGCGGCATCCTGAAGAAGCATGGGCTCGCGACCGGAGTCGGCGACGAAGGAGGCTTTGCCCCCAATCTGAAATCGAACCGAGAGGCGGTCGAGATCGTCCTCGAGGCGGTGCGGCAGGCGGGCTACACCGCCGGCGACACGGTCTACCTCGCGCTCGACGTGGCGTCGAGCGAGTTCTACGAGGGTGGCGAGTACGTCTTCAGGAAGTCCGGCGACAAGACGCGCGGAGCCGACGAGATGGTGAAGATGTACGAGGAGTGGACCACGGAGTATCCCATCATTTCGATCGAGGATGGCGTCGCCGAAGGCGATTGGGCGGGCTGGCAGGCGCTGACGCAAGCGCTCGGATCTCGCGTCCAGCTCGTCGGCGACGACGTGTTCGTCACGAACCCCGCGATCCTCGAGCGCGGAATCCGCGAGAAGGTCGCCAATGCACTGCTCGTCAAGCTCAATCAGATCGGCACCGTGACCGAAACTCTCGATGCCGTCGCGATGGCGACCGCGGCGGGGTACGCGAGCGTCATGTCACACCGATCGGGTGAGACCGAAGACACCACAATCGCCGATCTGGCGGTGGCGACCGGCGTCGGCCAGATCAAGACCGGTTCGGCGAGCCGGAGTGATCGTGTGGCGAAGTACAACCAGCTTCTCCGAATCGAAGAGGAGCTGGGATCGCGCGCCACCTACGCCGGCCGTAGCGCCATCAAGCAACTCAATGCGTAGCCCGCTCGTTCTCGTCGTTCTCGACGGGTGGGGGCTTCGACCCGAACGTGAGCACAACGCCATTGCGCTCGCGCAGAAGCCCGTGTACGACGCGCTCATCGACCGGTATCCGCACGCGCGGCTCGTGGCGTCCGGCGAAGCCGTCGGTCTGCCCGCCGGGCAGATGGGCAACTCCGAGGTCGGCCACATGAACATGGGTGCAGGCCGTGTGGTCTATCAGGACCTCACCCGGATCGACAAGAGCATCATTGACGGCGACTTCTTTACGAATCCGACGCTCGTTGCCGCCATGGATCGGTGCGGCGGCGACCGGCACGCCCTTCATCTCGTCGGCCTGATGTCCGACGGTGGCGTGCACAGCCATACGCGGCACCTGTACGCGCTCGTTCACATGGCGTCACGAAGGAAGGTTCAGCGCCTCTTCGTGCACGTGATCACCGATGGGCGCGACACCTCGCCGACCGGAGGGCGCGGCTACGCCGGAGAGCTCGAGGACGTGCTCCGCCGCTCCGGCACGGGCCGGATCGCGAGCGTGTCCGGCCGCTACTTTGCGATGGATCGCGACAGACGGTGGGATCGCACGAAGCTCGCCTACGACGCAATCGTTCGTGGCCGGGACGTGGATCGAGGCCGGTCGTCGAGCGAGATCATCGAGCGGTCGTACGCTTCGGGGGTTACGGATGAGTTCATCAGGCCGTGCCTGATCACGGACGCCAATGACGGCGCGATAGGCCGTTTCGAGGCAGACGACTCAGTCATTCTTTTCAATTTCCGGGCCGACCGGATGCGGCAAATCACCAGCGCCATCGCCTTCGACGAGTTCACAGGCTTCGACCGGGTCGAGCACCCGCACGTGGCCTGCACGACGATGACGGAATACGACCAGACGTACAACCTGCCGGTCGCCTTCACGACGGATCAGTTCAGCGGCAGCCTCGCCGAAGTGCTCCAGTCGTACGGCGTTCCCAACCTCCGGCTGGCGGAGACGGAAAAGTACGCGCATGTCACCTATTTCTTCAACTGCGGGGAGGAGCGGCCGTACAAGGGCGAGGAACGGCTCCTGGTGCCATCGCCGAAGGTGGCAACCTACGACCTGAAGCCGGAGATGAGTGCGGTCGGGATCACCAACGCGCTCGTCGCCGATATCGAGCAGCGGCGTCATGCGGCGGTCATCTGCAACTTCGCTAACGCCGACATGGTCGGGCACACCGGGCGGCTCGATGCCGCGATCGCCGCGGTGCAGACGCTCGACGCGTGCCTCGGACGGATCGCCACGGCGGTCCAGCAGGCGGGCGGCATTCTGCTGGTAACCGCTGACCACGGAAACGCCGAGCAGATGTGGGACACCGAGCTGAACGCCCCGCACACGGCCCACACGTCGAACCCCGTTCCAATCATCCTCGTCGACGATCAAGCGCGCGGCCGCCGGTTGCGCGACGGATCGCTCCGCGACGTGGCGCCGACAATTCTGGGATTGTTGGGATTGGAGCCGGCCACCGAGATGACCGGCTCCGATCTGAGGCTGTAGCCGCCCTGAAGGGCTACGCTACTCGACTTCTTTTTACTCGACTTCTTTCTTTTCAGCCGACTCGTCGGCTGCGATCCGAAGCGAACGAAGGAAGCGCCGATCCGTCGCGCTCATTTCGAGCGCGCGGCGCGGCGCAAGCGCGCGGGCATTCGGTCCCACCTGCTGCAGTGCGCCCGGTGTCGAGCGGCTTGCAAATCCGACGGTGGCCTCGAGCGATACCTTCATTTCGTATCCGGCAGCGCGCGCGCGCTCCCGGCACGCCTCGACGCGTGGATCTTCCGCCACCGCGGCGGCAATCGCGTCGGCCAGCTCACGGGCCAACCGGTTCACGGCGTCATCCATGCGGGACCTCCTCACAGCCGCCGGCGCTGGGAAACCGGGGCGATCGCCGATCCAGAACTGTCGGCTGAGGATGCGCGAGCAGAGATCGGCCGCCTAAAGTTGCTCATGGGGAGTGGGTCGGTGGAGCTGACGTCATTGTAAGACCCGACTTCACGAGTGTCAACGGATCCATGGCACAATTTGGCCGATGTCGCGGGCCTCCGAAGATGCTCAGACCAAGCCGCACGTCGCACACGGCAGGCCGTTCGTCACACCAGACGACCTCAGGGGCTGGGATCCAGCGCGCGATCTCGGGCAACCGGGTGCCTTTCCGTACACGCGCGGGATTCAGTCGACGATGTACCGAGGCCGCCTGTGGACGATGCGGCAGTACGCGGGCTTCGGGACCGCCGCCGAATCCAACGCGCGCTACCGGTACCTGCTTGCCCAGGGCGTGAGCGGCCTCAGCGTCGCCTTCGATCTCCCCACGCAGATTGGCTACGACTCGGACCACCCTCTCGCCGAGGGGGAAGTCGGCCGCGTTGGCGTCGCCATCGACTCCATCGAGGACATGGCTGAGCTTTTCGATGCCATCCCGCTCGACCGCGTGTCGACGTCGATGACGATCAACGCGACGGCGATCGTCCTCCTCGCGCTGTACGTCGCCGTGGCCAGACGCCAGGGCGCGGATCTCGCCCAACTGTCAGGCACGATCCAGAACGACATCCTCAAGGAATACGTCGCGCGCGGCACGTACATCTTTCCTCCGCGGTCATCGCTGCGTATCGTCACCGACATCTTCGCGTGGTGCGAGCGGGAGCTGCCGAACTGGAACACGATTTCGATCAGCGGCTATCACATCCGCGAGGCGGGATCGACCGCCGCGCAGGAAGTCGCGTTCACGTTTGCGAACGCCATCGCGTACGTTGAAGCGGCACTGGGGGCGGGACTCGACGTCAACCGGCTCGGGAGGCGGCTCTCGTTCTTTTTCGCGGCGCACAACGATTTCCTGGAGGAGGTTGCCAAGTTCCGCGCCGCTCGCCGGCTCTGGGCGCGGTTGATGCGGGAGCGGTTCGGCGCAACCGACCCTCGGGCCGAGCAGCTGCGCTTCCACACGCAGACGGCCGGCAGCACGCTCACCGCACAGCAGCCGGACAACAACATCGTCCGCGTCGCGCTGCAGGCCATGGCGGCCATCCTGGGTGGAACCCAGTCGCTCCACTGCAACGGCCGGGACGAAGCGCTGGCCCTGCCGACCGAGGAGTCGGCGCGCATCGCCCTGAGGACGCAACAGATCATCGCGAACGAAACCGGCGCAACCAACACCGTCGACCCGCTGGGCGGCGCGTGGGCGCTCGAAGCGCGGACCGATGCAATCGAGACGGAGGCACGCGCGATGCTCGAACGCATCCAGACGCTCGGCGGCACACTCGCCGCCATCGAGGCGGGTGCGATTCAGCGCGAGATCCAGGAGTCCGCGTACCGGGCGCAGCAGGCGGTCGAGCGCGGTGAGCAGATCGTCGTCGGCGTCAACCGGCTTGCGACCGACGAAAACGCTCCGATCGGCCTGCTGCAGATCGATCCCGAGCTCGAGCGGCGGCAGGTGGCCCGCGTCCGAGCGCTTCGGGCGGCGCGCGGCTCCGCCGCCTGGCGGGCGTCGCTCGACGCGATCGCAGCCGCCGCGAAAGCCGGTGACAACCTGGTGCCGCCGATTGTCACGGCAGTCGAGGCCCGCGCGACGGTTGGAGAGATCGCCGACACCCTCCGCGGCGTCTTCGGCGAACACCGGGAGATCGATACGTGAGTCCCAGCCGTGACTACCTTCTCAAAGTCGAGCACCTCACAACGGTTTTCGATCTCCCTACCGCCACTGCGCGCGCCGTTGACGATGTCAGCTTCGAGGTGCATGAGGGCGAGACGCTGTGCCTCGTCGGCGAATCCGGCAGTGGCAAGTCGGTGACCGCGTCCTCGATCCTCCGCCTGATCCAGCCGCCTGGCCGGATCGCAACAGGACGTATCGTATTCAAAGGACAAGACTTATTGACTCTGGACGACCGCGCGATGCGTGAAGTCCGAGGGGCGCAAATCGGGCTCGTCTTTCAGGAGCCCATGACGGCGCTGAACCCAGTCTTCACGATCGGCGACCAGATAGCTGAAACGCTCGTCGTGCACGGCCAGGCGAAGAAGCGCGACGCGCGGGACCGCGCCGTCGAACTGCTCGGAGCCGTGCGTGTTCCAGAACCTGCTCGCCGCATCGACGAGTATCCGCACCAGCTTTCGGGCGGATTGAGACAGCGGGCGCTCATCGCGATGGCCCTTGCCTGCCGCCCGGCGTTGCTCATCGCGGACGAACCCACGACCGCCCTCGACGTCACCATACAGGCGCAGATTCTCGAACTGCTGCGCGACATGAAGCGCGAGTTCAAGCTCTCCTTGCTGCTCATCACTCACGATCTCGGTGTGGTCGCCGAAACCGCGGACCGCGTGGCGGTTATGTACGCGGGACGAATCGTCGAGGAAGCGACGGCTGCCGAGCTGTTCGTCGACCCCAAACATCCCTACACGCAGGCACTGTTGACGTCGATTCCGGGCGGCACGCCCGGCGAGCGCCTCAAAGCGATCCACGGCACGGTCCCAGTGCTCGGCCACGTGCCTCCCGGCTGCGCGTTCGCGCCGCGCTGCGCGGCCCGTCTCGATCACTGCGATACGCTGGTGCCGGGCGTCACCGATCTCGGGCGCGGCCGCGCGGTGCGGTGCTTCCTCTACGACGGCGGATCGCCGCGCCAGTAGACATGTCGAAGCCGCTGCTTGAAGTCCGCCACCTCACGAAGCAGTTCACGCGGGGGCACGGCTTGCTCGCGAAGAAGACCGCCGTGACCGCGGTCGACGATGTCAGCTTTTCGATAGCGGAAGGAGAGACGTTCGGCCTGGTTGGCGAGTCCGGCAGCGGGAAGACCACGACCGGGCGGTGCATCCTCCGACTCATCGAGCCGACGTCGGGCGAGGTGTTGTTCCGCGGCGAGAACGTCCTCACGTTCCCACGCGCCCGCCTGCGGCGCGCGCGCCGGGATATGCAGATCGTTTTTCAGGATCCGTACTCTTCGCTCAACCCGCGGATGCGCGCCGGAACGATCGTTGAGGAGCCACTCGTCATCCACAAGATGGGAAAAAAAGCGGAGCGTCAGGCACGCGTGCGTGAGCTCTTCTCGCTCGTCGGGCTCGATCCGTCGCACCTCTCACGCTATCCGCACGAATTCAGCGGCGGTCAGCGTCAGCGCATCGGCCTCGCGCGTGCCCTGGCCCTCAACCCCTCACTCATCATCGCGGATGAGCCCGTGTCGGCGCTCGACGTTTCGGTGCAGGCGCAGGTGGTTAACCTGCTCATGGAACTGCAACAGAGGCTGAAGCTCACGTACCTCTTCATCGCTCACGATCTGCGACTCGTGCGGCACATCTGCGACCGCGTGGCGGTGATGTATGTGGGAAAGATTGTCGAGACCGGACCGACCGACCGGCTCTTCGCCGCGCCCGCGCATCCTTACACGCGCGCGCTTCTCTCGGCGATTCCGTCTCTCGATCCGGCGGCCGTGCGGCGGCGGATCGATCTCGATCCGTCGGCCTTCAACCGCCACGCGCCTTTGAAGGAAATCTCAGGCGGTCACTTCGCGGCGATCTAACACCATTCATCCGGTTCCAACGTTCCAAAGGTTCCATGGGTTCCACGGGTTCAAGGTTCATGGGTTCGCTGTGGACGTAGAACCACGAACCTCTGGAACCCCTGGAACTGCTGGAACCCTTGGAACCCCGGAAGCCCTGACATCCTTCTCGACGTTTCCGTCGCGGATATGAATGGCCCGGTGAGCGTGCGCGGCGATGTCCGGTTCGTGGGTGACGAGGACAATCGTGTTGCCGCCGCGATGAAGCCGTTCGAACAGGCCCATGATCTCTTCGCCCGTCTTCGAGTCGAGGTTCCCGGTCGGCTCGTCAGCAAGCAGGATCGAAGGATTGTTGACCAGCGCGCGCGCGATCGCGACGCGCTGCCGCTGGCCGCCCGACAGCTCGTTCGGACGGTGTGTCTTGCGGTCGCTCAACTCGACCTTCCCCAGGGCTTCGAGCGCGCGCTGCTGCCGATCCTTCGATGGCATGCCGGCATAGATGAGCGGCAGCTCCACGTTGTGGAGGGCGGTCGCGCGCGGCAGCAGGTTGAATGTCTGGAAGACGAACCCGATCTCCTCGTTCCGGATCCGCGCCAGCTCGTCGTCGTTCATCTCGCTGACCTGCTTGCCGTTCAGCAGGTAGCTGCCTTTGGACGGCGTGTCCAGGCAGCCGACCAGGTTCATCAGCGTGGATTTCCCGGATCCGGATGGGCCCATGATCGCCACGTACTCGCCGCGATCGATCTGGATGGACACGCCGCGAAGGGCATGAATCTCCTCGGAGCCCATCACGTAGGTTTTCCAGAGGTCCTGGGTCTCAATCAGAGCCACGCTATTACTCCCCAATGCTGATTATGGATTGCTGAGTGCTGAATGATCTGGACGGCTCCAGCTAAACGGATGTTCCGGTGATTAGACACCGCCATTCAGCATTCGGCCATCAGCAATCCACAATGAGCCTAGGTCTCTTTGTCTTCGTATTCCGACTTCAACCTGGCGACGACGGTTGGGTCGGCAAGCGTCGTCGTGTCGCCCAGCGCCTTTCCCTCGGCGATGTCCCGGAGCAGGCGACGCATGATCTTGCCTGAGCGCGTTTTCGGCAGGTCGGCGGCGAAGAGAATCTGATCCGGCCGCGCGATCGCGCCAATCTTGCGCACGACGTGGTCCTTGAGCTCGTCGGACAGCGCGGGCGAGGCTTTGACCCCTTCCTTCACCGTGACGAACGCGGCGACCGCCTGTCCCTTGATTTCGTGCGAGCGCCCGACGACGGCCGCCTCGGCGACGTTCGGATGATCCACGAGCGCGCTCTCGACCTCCATCGTCCCGAGGCGGTGACCCGCGACGTTCAGCACGTCGTCTACGCGCCCGAGCAACCAGTAGAACCCGTCATCGTCCCGGCGAGCGCCGTCTCCGGTGAAATACACACCATCCGGCCATTTCGACCAGTACTGCTGAACGAAGCGATCCCGGTCGCCGTAGATGCCGCGCAGCATCGACGGCCACGGCTTCGTCAGCGCCAGAAGACCGCCGCCGGTCTCGACGCGCGCCCCGCTGGCGTTCCGAATCTCGGCGGTCACCCCGGGGAATGGTGTCGTCGCGGATCCGGGCTTCAGATTCGTGATCCCGGGAAGCGGCGTGATCATGATCGCGCCGGTCTCGGTCTGCCACCAGGTGTCGACGACAGGGCAGCGTGAGCCGCCGATGTGCGTGTAGTACCACATCCACGCTTCCGGATTGATCGGCTCCCCCACCGATCCCAGCAACCTCAGGCTCGAGAGATCCCGCTTCGCGGGCCACTGCGTCCCCCAGCGCATGAACGCGCGGATCGCCGTCGGCGCCGTATAGAGGATCGTCACGCCGTGCTGCTCGACGATGCTCCAGAAGCGATCCTTTGCCGGCCAGTCGGGCGCGCCTTCGTACATGACGACGGTGGCACCGTTCGCGAGCGGTCCGTACACCACGTAGCTGTGACCGGTGACCCAGCCGATATCCGCGGTGCACCAATAGACGTCGTCGTCGCGAAGGTCGAACACCCACTTCGACGTGGCGTACGTCCCGACGAGGTATCCGCCCGTCGTGTGCACGATCCCCTTCGGTTTCCCCGTCGTCCCGGACGTGTAGAGGATGTAGAGCATGTCCTCGGCGTCCATCGCTTCGGGTTCACACGCCGCAGGCGCATCCTGCGCGAGGCGGTGATACCAGTGGTCGCGGCCCTCTTGAATGTGGACCGGGAACGGTGCGCCGGGCTGGCGCTGGACGACGATGACGTTCTTGATCGAGGGTGTGTCGCGCAGCGCCTCGTCCGAGGTCTGTTTCAACGGCACGATCTGCCCGCGGCGCCAGCCGCCGTCCGCCGTAATCAGGAGCGTCGCGCGCTGATCGTTGATGCGATCCCGGAGCGACTCGGCGCTGAAGCCTCCAAAGACGACGCTGTGGATCGCGCCGATGCGCGCGCAGGCGAGCATCGCGATCGCCAGATCTGGAATGAGCGGCAGGTAAATCGCGACACGATCGCCGCGTTTCACGCCCAGCGACTTCAGGACGTTGGCGAAGCGGCCGACATCGCGGAAGAGGTCGAAATAGGTGAGGGTGCGCCGGTCACCCGGCTCGCCTTCCCAGACGAGCGCCGCCTTGTTGCGCCGCGCGGTCCGCGCGTGCCGATCGACGCAATTGACGCTCACGTTGATCTTGCCGCCGACGAACCACTTCGCGTCCGGGGATTTCCACTCGAGCACCCGGTCCCAGGGCCGCATCCATTCCAGCTCTGAGGCGAACCGGGCCCAGAAGGCCTCGGGATCTGCCGCAGCCGTCCGGTAGATGTCGGGATCGGTGATCTGTGCGGAACGCCGCCACGCGTCGGACGGCGGGAAACGGCGATCTTCCTGAAGCAGCGCGTCGATCTCGGGGTGATGAGCCATCCTGCTTATAGCGGCGTGGTCGGCACCAACGGCGCATCGGGCTGCACCGGCGGCTGATCCTTCCGGAAGAGCGCCGCACCAAGGACACCACCGAGCAAGCCGAAGATCGCGCCGGCGACGACGCCAACCATCAGACCGAAGATAGAACCGAGCGCCATCTCCGCGGCGCCGCGACTCTCCATCTGTTCGAACATGTCCTGCGCTTCAGGCGGCAGATTCCCGAAGCCCTCGACCATGCGCTTGAACATCTCCCTCTGCACGTCGCCAAACATGAGCTCGATCGGGACTGAGAGCACCGCGCTGATAATGCCGCCGAAGACACCAGCGAGCAGGCCGACGAGCGCGCCGTCCGCGACCGTGATCGGCAGCGGATAATTCTGCTGCATCACATAAGCGGCGATCACCCCGCCGATAATGACCCACATGCAGCAGCAGGCGTTGCCGAAATTGACGAACGGCAGGGCCGACAGCACGCCGATGAACGCGCCGCCATAAAGCGCCGGCTGGAGCTTTGGTGGTGTCATTCGTTGTCCTCACGCGGGCCGGGCCTACATACTAATCGTAGTACTCCCGCCCCAAGTGGGTAATGAGGTCCTCGCCTCGCATGTAGCGCAGCGTGTTCTTCAGCTTCATCAGCTGAATGAACAGGTCGTGCTCCGGGTACAGCTCGGGCGCGTGCATCGGGCTCTTGAAGTAGAACGACAGCCATTCCTGAATGCCCGACATGCCAGCGCGTTTTGCGAGATCCAGAAACAGCACGAGATCCAGCACGATCGGCGCCGCGAGAATGCTGTCGCGGCACAGAAAATTGATCTTGAGCTGCATTGGATAGCCGAGCCATCCGAACATGTCGATATTGTCCCAACCCTCTTTGTTGTCGCCGCGCGGCGGGTAGTAGTTGATGCGGACGACGTGGCACAGGTGCTCGTACAACTCGGGATACAGATTCGGCTGGAGAATGTAGTCGAGAACGGACTTCTTGCTCTCCTCCTTCGTCTTGAACGATTCCGGATCGTCCAGCACTTCGCCGTCCCGGTTGCCGAGGATGTTCGTCGAGTACCAGCCGCTGACGCCGAGGAGGCGCGCCTTCAGACCGGGCGCGATGATCGTCTTGATGAGCGTCTGCCCGGTCTTGAGATCCTTGCCGGCGATTGGCGCGCCCGTCCTCGAGGCGAGATCGATGAGCGCGGGCACGTCGGCGCTCAAGTTCGGCGCCGCGTTCGCGTACGGTATGCCTTCTTTGATCGCGGCGTACGCGTAGATCATGCTCGAGGGAATCGCGTCGTCGTTCGCCGCAAGGCCTTTCTCGAAAGCCGCGACGCTGCGGTGCACGTCGGTTTCCCGCAGGAACACTTCGGTTGAGCCGCACCAGATCAATACGAGTCGATCGAGTTTGTGCGTCTCTTTGAACCGTCGGATATCGTCGATGAGCGCCTCGGCCAGATCCCGCTTGTTCCGCGATCCTTTGACGTTCGGACCATCAAGACGCTTGACGTAACGGCGATCGAACACGGCGGGCCATGGCTTGATCGCTTCGAGCTCCGGCTTCACCTGATCCAGGAGCGATCGCTCGATGACGCCGGCCGTGCGCGCCGCGTCATAGCAATCGTCCTCGAAGATGTCCCAGCCGCCGAACACCAGATTATCGAGCGGCGTCAGCGGGACGAGCTCATCGATCGCCGGCGAACGTCCGTCGGTGCGCTTGCCGAGGCGCACCGTGCCCATCTGCGTCAGCGCGCCAATTGGTTTCGCAATTCCTTTTCGCACGGCGAGGACGCCGGCGATGAATGTCGTGCTGACCGCGCCGAGTCCCGCGAGCAGCACACCAAGACGGCCGTCAGCCGGCCGAATGTCGAGTGGTTCCGTCACGGCCCGAAACTATATCATGCAGGTATTGATGAAGATTTTTCGTCAGGGACCGGGACCGCATCATCTCGCCGTCTCGATGATCGGCGTGAAGCTCGGCGATCGACTGCTGCAGATTGGATGCGGTGACGGCGGACTCTTCGCGGCGCTCGCAGCGAAGACCGGCCTTACCGGGCGCGCCGTCGCAATCGATTCGTCGGACGAGGCCGTCGCGCGCGCTACGCGTGCGGCGGAGCGCGAAGGCGTGCTCGTCGAGATTTCTTCCGCGCCACTCGCACCGCTGCCGTTCGCGACCGGTTCGTTCGACGTCGTCGTCCTGCTCGACGCGCTGCGCCCTTTGACGCCGGAGGCTCGCACGGCCCTGCTTGCCGAAGTCTCGAAGGTTTTGCGTGCAGGCGGCCGCGCCATCATCGTCGAAGCGGCGGCGCGAAGCGGCCTGGCTGCGCTCATCGGCCCACGAAGCGATCCGCAGTACTCCGCCCAAGAGTGGCTGCGAAGCGCGGGCTTCAAGGCCGTGCGTATCGTTGCCGAACGGGATGGCCAGCGGTTCGTCGAGGGTGTGCGCGGATGATGATGGTCGGCTACCGCAAACAGGTCAGGTGACGTCCGCCGTCGATTGAGATCGTCTCACCGGTGATCCACCCCGACTTCTCAGAACACAAAAAGTAGATCAGCTCAGCGATCTCCTCGGACGATCCGGCGCGCCCGAGCGGGTGCGTCTCTTTCGCGCGCTCAAGGAACGCGGCATAGTCGTCCTCGCTCATGCCAGATCGGCGGTGGAGATTGGTAACAACGACGCCCGGGTTGACGGCGTTGACCCGCACCTGCTGCGGCGCGAGCTCGAGCGCGGCGCAGCGCGTGAGCTGATCGAGCGCCGCCTTGCTGACGCAATACGCCACGATCCCCGGGAAGGAGCGCAGCCCGGCGACGCTGGAGATGTTCACGATCGCGCCACGCGACGCGGCGAGGTGCGGCGCCGCCTCGCGCATCAGTCGGAAAGGCGCAGACAGATTCACATCCAGCATGTTGTCCCACCCGGCATCGTCGGTCGCCTGCATCGTGCCGCCCGCGAACACGCCGGCCGCGTTGACGAGCGCGTCGAGACCGCCGAATGCTTCAAGCGCGCCACCAACGATGCGTGAGGGTGCGTCGGGCGCCGTAACGTCCGTGACGATCGCGCGTGCCTTGCACTCGTTGTCGGCCAACTCGGCCGTTATGGCGTCGAGCGCGGCAGTATCCCGTCCGACAAGCGTCAGCGACGCGCGATCCCGCGCAAAGCGACGCGCCACCGCCTGCCCGATTCCGCTCGTCGCCCCCGTCACGATTGCCCGCATAGTGCCGGCCACTCTGTCACTTAGGGACTACAGGTGTCCAGCGCCCACTACAGCCCTGTAGCGAAGCCCGCATCGAAAACTGCCGAAAATACGTTAAGGGATTCTGTGGGTTGCGGCGGCAAGGGATTTGCCCCGGAAGCCGCCCAGACCGCATGCAGGCCGCGCCGGGAAGGTTTGTCGTCACAGTTCTTCAGCAGACGATCAAGACTTCCCAGCGCCCTGGGACCTATGGTGCGATGTGAGACCTACGCCAGGACAATGACTCCCGGCCGTCGCTTCGATTCATCGGCGGTGTTCACGGCCCGCGAGATCGCCGTCGCGGCGGGTGTGCGACCCGCAGAAGTTTCCGCGCTGATCAACGCTGGCGCGATTCGAGCGATTGGCCCCCGCCTGGCGTTTGTCACCGAAGCCGAGGCGATACGCGCCGTGCGGTGGCTGAAGCGGAAACACCCGGAGCCGCTCGGCATCGTGAACGCACCTGTCACGCGGGCGCGACGCTTCGTCCCGTCGCTGGCATGTTCGACGACGCTCCACGCCGCGATGGTCGCAGTCATTGCCGTTATCACCTCGCTCGGTGCTGACGATTCGGAAGTGAAACAGAATCCCTCCGCATCGTCCGAGCCTATCCGCGTCGTCTATCTCGTCAAACCGGGACCGGGCGGCGGCGGAGGGGGCGGCGGCAAACTGCAGCTCGCGCCACCGCCGCGCGCACAGCGCAAGGCGCCGAAACCGAAGCGCATCTCGAGTCCAATGCCACCCCGGCGGCCGCCACCCCCGCCGGTCGTCGTCGCCGAACGTCCAGTGGAGCGTCCCGCGCCGCCGCCACCACCTCCGAAGGCGGAACCGGTCGTCGCGCCGATTGCGTCTGTCCCGGCGGATGAGCAGGATCGCCGCGGCGTGCTCGAAGAGACGACCGCCAAGAACGAGAGCGCCGGCAGCGGCACGCACGGCGGTGTCGGCAGCGGACGCGGAACGGGAATTGGTGAAGGAGACGGTCCGGGCGTCGGTCCTGGAAGCGGCGGTGGCACCGGTGGCGGTCCGTATCGTCCCGGCAGCGGTGTCGAGCCGCCGCAACTGCTACGCGAAGTCCGGCCCGACTATACCGAGGATGCCCGCCGGCGCGGCATCGAAGGAGACGTCGTCCTCGAAATCGTCGTTCGCCGCGATGGATCCGTTGGAGACGTCCGCATCATCGAGCGCCTCGATTCCGGGCTCGATCAGCGCGCCATCGCCGCCGTCAGGCAGTGGAGGTTCGCGCCCGCGCGGCTACGAGGCGCGCCCGTGGACGTCGAAGTCGAAGTGGCCGTGGAGTTCAAGCTGCGATAGGACCGTTATGGAGACTACGCTCGTCATCATTACTCTTGTCGCCCTGGCGCTCGCGTCGACGATGTCGATCGTGACCCTGCGAATGGTGGCGCTCGATCGGCGGCGAGAAACGGCTCGCGTCGCGGCGCTCGTCGACCTCGCGAGGGAGGAAGATGATTTCTCGATCTCTCCGGGCCGGTCTGACCGCCTTCGCCAAGGCTACGGCGGTCCGCCGCAGCTTCATGCGGAGGCGGAGGACCGACCCCTCCAAGCTCCTGTCGTTCAGAAGGAGCCGTTCCTTAGACCGGCCCTAACCGAACCGGTCCAAACAGAAATCTTCACGCAAGCCGAACGCGAGTCTCCTGCCGGCCGGCGCTTCGTCGCCGTCGTCACGGTTGCGGCGCTGATGGCTGCCGCCGTCGGCGCGCTGATGTTCGCGCGGAGTGAGCCGGCGACGGGCACAGAGAGTCCGGCTGCGACGAGCGTGGCGCTTCCGGCTGATCCTGCGGTCGTCGGAACGGCGGGCGTTCCGCTCGAGCTCATGTCCCTTCGGCACGAACGAGACGGCGAGAAGCTCACTGTCACGGGCCTCGTTCTCAACCCGCGCCAGGGCGCACGTGTCGACCAGTTGAGCGTGGTGGTGTACGTTTACGATCCGGCTGGAACTTTCCTGGCAAGCGGCCGCGCGCTGGTCGACTACACGAAGCTCGATCCGGGCGCCGAGTCGCCGTTTGTCGTCACGGTCATCGCGCCGGGCAAGATCGGCCGCTACCGTGTCGGGTTCCGCGGCCAGGACGGCGCCGTCGTTGGTCACGTCGACCGGCGCTCGGGGGCATAGTCATGAAACGCCTTGCCATCGTCGCGTGCGCGCTCGTCATCGCCGCCGGGCGGGCGTCCGGCCAGCAGCAGGAAAGCGACCGTTTCCGCTTCCGCACGGGGGTCGAGCTGATCAACGTCACGGCGACCGTGACCGATCGCAACGGCCGGTTCGTGCCCGGCCTCCGCAAGGAAGACTTCGAGGTTTTCGAGGACAACAGCGCTCAGACGATCTCGCACTTCAGCAGCGAGCGGGTCCCCGTGAGCCTCGGCATCGTGCTCGACACCAGCGGCAGCATGGAAGGGGAAAAATTCGCGGCCGCGCGACGCGCGCTCGACCGGTTCCTCTTCGACCTGCTCGATCGCAACGACGAGGTCTTCCTCATCACGTTCGACGCTGCGCCGGACCTCGTGGAGGGCTGGACGACCGACCGCCAGCGCATCGTCCGCGGCCTCGAGCGCGTGGATCCGGGCGGTGGCACGGCGCTCTACGACGCCGTCGCCGAGGCCGTGCCGCTCGCACAGTCGGGCACGCGACGAAAGAAGGCGCTGGTCGTCATCTCGGACGGCAACGACACGAGTAGTCGAACGACGCTCCGTGAAGTGCGGCAGCTCATTCGGGAGACGGAAGTGCTCGTTTATGCCATTGGCATCGACGGACGCGGCACCTCGAGTACCTACAATCAGCCGTCTCCGCCGCCGCGCATTCCGATTCCGTTTCCGTTCCCCGGCCGCAGGGTGCCGCCGAACTCACGGCCACCGCAGTCGCCGTTTCCGGGACCGCCGCAGCCGCGCGGACCTTACCGCTCGGGAGGTTCCGCCAGCGAGGCCGTCGACATCGCGGCGCTGCGGGATTTGACCGACGACAGCGGCGGCCGCACCGAGATCATCCGTTCCGCAGCGGATCTCCATCCGGCCACTGCGAGCGTAGCCGACGAGTTGAGCAAGCAGTATTTCCTCGCGTATCCCGCGCCGGGCCACAAGGACGGCCGGTTCCACAGCATCCGCGTCGAGGTGCGAGGCGGGAACGGCTATCTGGTCCGAGCCCGCAAGGGGTATATAGCCTCATAAGCTAAGATCGGCTTCGTGCAGACGTTCGCCGCGCTCGGGCTGAGCATCGTCGGCAGCCTGGGCGGGCTGCTGACGGCCTCGGCCTTTCTGCTGGTCGGCGATCGTCTCCGGACGCAGCTCGTTCCATCGCTCATTAGCTACGCGGTCGGCACCCTGCTCGGCGCGGCGCTGCTGGCGCTTCTACCCGAATCGCTCAAGACCCTCGCGCCGCCGGCCGCGTTCGGGACGCTGCTCGCCGGCATCTTCACGTTCTTCATCCTCGAAAAGCTGGTGCTCTGGCGGCATTGCCACGACAGCGGTGACTGCCTCGTGCACAAGACGACGGCGCCGCTCGTGATCATCGGTGACGCGTTTCACACGTTCGTGGACGGAGCGCTCATCGCCGCGGCCGTCGTGACGTCGCTGCCTCTGGGTATCACGACGGCTCTCGCTATCGCCGCGCATGAGATTCCGCAGGAGCTCGGCGACTTCGCGATCCTGCTCGGCGCGGGATATGCTCGCGGCCGCGCCTTCACCCTCAACCTGCTTTCCGGTCTCGCTGGAATCGCCGGCGCGGGGTTGATGCTTCTCTTCGCGGCCTCCGCGCCTCGGCTGCTGCCCTGGGTCCTCGCATTCGCCTCGGGAAATTTTCTGTACGTCGCGATGGCCGACTTGATCCCCAGCCTGCACCGTGGCGGCTCCGGCCACGCTGGCGCAGCGAACGGCAGCGGTTTCATGCAGATTGTCCTCATCGGCGCGGGTGTCGCCACGATCGTCCTGCTTTAAGGACCAGCTGCACTGCCAGATCTTCAAGTTTGAAGCGGTTTTGGGGTCCCCTTGTTGGTACCGCCTTTGCCTCTGCAGTTGGGTGTCAGCCAGCTCCCGCAGCTACCCCCAGAAGGAGATGGAGGTCATGCTGCCGCTTCTTCGTCGGAACATCTCGGCTCTCTGCTTCGTTGGAATCCTGACCAGCTCTGTCGCCCTTGCGCAGGACATCGGTGCGGATACCGACCACCGCATCTTCAAGGACGCCTCCGCGAGGGTGAGGACGTATACGCAGTTCACGATCTTCGACGACGTGCGTGCATCGGTGGACGAGGGCGTCGTCACGCTGACCGGCAAGGTCACCATGCCGTACAAGCGCGACGACATCGAACAACGCATCTCGCGGGTCAACGGCGTGCGCCAGGTCGTGAACCGAATCGACGTGCTCCCGGTATCGAACTTCGATGACGAGCTCAGGCACCGGATCGCGCGGAAGATTTACAGCAACCCTTCGTTCTGGCACTACGCCGCCATGGCCAACCCGCCGATCCACATCGTCGTGGATCGCGGCCGAGTGACGCTGACCGGCGTCGTTATGAGCGAGGTCGAAAAGATGCTGGCGCGATCGATCGCGACAGGCTCTGGTGCGCTCTCGGTCGCGAACGAGCTTCGCACCGAAGCGGAGGCTCAGGCGGAGCTGGAGAGGATGGCGCGCAAGTAGGCCCGACCTTCCGCCTTCGCATAAAGCTTCGGCGGACCGCCGGAGCCTTGGCGGAGGCGGTCAGGTCGGGCGTGCTGGAGCCATCCGGGCTTTCGTTTAGAGCTGTTTCTCCAGCCGTATCTCGTCTCGAATGGGGATTCCGCCGAACCCGGCGGCCGGATTGACTCTGAGATGCGGCAGGATGGCGCCGGGGACCAGCGCCGTGACGACGTAGCCGCGGCGCTGGTAGAAATACATCGCGGGCAGATTGTCGTTCGTGGTCGCGACGACGATCCGGTCCAGGCGGCGGCTGCGAGCCGTGGCTTCGGCTTCCGCGACGAGGTGCCCGCCGACGCCGGTGCGCTGCCACATGGGATCGGTTGCGAGCGCGAGGATGTAAAGCGCGTCGGAACCAAGGCTGTAGGCCAGCGCGCCCGCGAGCTCTCCTTTCATGGACGCCGAGAGCATCAGCGCGTGATCCAGGTCGACTGGCTCGCCGAACGCGACGATGGTGGTCTGGCCGAAATCGCGGCGGATGAGCGCAAGTGCACCAGTCCGATCGGCGTCGGTGGCATCGCGTACGAGGACTGGAGGCAACTGCAGCTTCGTCCGGCAGCCGCAGGTGACCTGCAGCCGCGCCTCTTCCCAGTCGACGAAACGGCCGCATCGCGAACAACGCAGGACGACAGGCTTTGCGCCGAATCCAAGCGAGGACATAAACGCGGTACTTTATCAGATTGGGCCGGCATGGACGCGGCGCCGCGTGCGGGATAAACGCGGGCGCGCCGCTAACAGTCTTAATACTCGAGATGGTACGCGCCTTAACGATCCTCGGCGGAACGGAGTAATCAAAAGGTCCCCGTTAACCCCGTTTCTCCGTTGTTACTCCGTTCGCTCGTCCTCTCCGTTACCGGCGCCCGCCCCGCCTCGCCGTCCACCAGATGATTGCGCCGAGCAGAAGCACGGCGGCGCCGAACGCACCGGCGAAGAGTCGAAGCGTGCGGCCGAGGATGGATTGGCGATCCATCCGCGCTTCCATCTCGAGCGGCCGCGCGGCCAGGCGATCGCTCAGCCGCTGCTCCCAGATGAGGATGTTGCCGCGCTCGACGTCGCCGGTTTCGTTCGTCTCGACGTCCCGGACGTTGTGAGAGTGAATGCGGCTCGGAAGATGGAGCCGGAAGGCGACGAACTCGCTCCCGGTCCAGCCGACGCCAGACGGCGCCGCCCGCGTCTCTCCGCGGACGACTTGCTTGAAAACGTGCATGCCGGCGTTTTCCGTCAACGAGTACTCCGACCAGCCGAACGGCTTCGTCGACGCGAGCTTCCTGATGTCGGGCACCTCCATCCGGATCTGGATGAATCGGCGCCCGTCGCGACGCCACGGGCGGCTTACACGCTCCACGTCGACCGCCTCTGATTGGTACGCGGCGCGCACGCGGTCGCGATCGAGCCGCACGCCGGGGTCGACGGGAAGATCGAGGCCGCGCAGCGCGACGAGCGCGGGCAGCGACGCATTGACGACGACCGTGGCCGACCCATCGAGGTCGAGGTACACGTCTTCCTCGTATTCGTACTGACGGATGAACCGTCCGCCGCGGCAGGCAACACTGAGAAAGAGGACCGCCACGAGAATGGCGGCCAGGACGCGAGAGCCCATCGGTTCCCCAATGATATCCTCTGTTATTTGTGGCACGCGTCTATCTGATTGACGGGTCATCGCAGATGTACCGGGCGTTCCACGCGCCCATTCGCACGACGGAGGGCACGCCGCTCCGCGATGCGCAGGGCCGGCCGACCAACGCCGTCTACATCTTCGTCACGATGCTCCGCAAGCTGCTCAAGGAGCATCAGCCCGAGTTCATCACCGCCTCGTTCGACCTGCCCGGACGCACGTTCCGCGACGACCTGGCGGCCGACTACAAGGCCAACCGGCGGCCGATGCCGGACGATCTCGCGCACCAGATCCCTCTGGTGCACGACGCGTGCGAGGCGCTCGGTGTGCCCATCCTCACCTCGGAGCGCTACGAGGCGGACGACGTAATCGGCACGCTGGCGCACCAGGCCGCAGCCGCCGGCTTCGAGGTCGCCATCGTCACGGGCGACAAAGATTTCTTTCAGCTCGTCGGCGACGGCATCAAAGTGTTCAATCCGAAGGAGGATGGCGCCTGGTTTGATGCGAGCGCGGTGAAGGAAAAGTTCGGCGTCACGCCCGAGCAGGTCGTGGACGTGCTCGCTCTGATGGGCGACACGATCGACAACATCAAAGGTGTACCCGGCATCGGCGAGAAGGGCGCGCGCGAGCTGATCGCGCAGTACGGGTCGCTTGAAGCCTTGCTCGCGCACGCCGCCGAGGTCCCTCAGAAGCGCTATCGCGAGCCGCTCCTCGCGCATCAGGAGTCTGCGCGGCAGAGCCGGGAGCTCGCACGTATCCGGACCGACGTGCCCGTCACGTTCAGCATCGACGCGGTACGGTATCGGGGCGCGTCACGCCAGCGGGCCTTCGAGCTCTTCTCACGCCTGATCTTCCGGTCGCTCGTCGCCGAATACGCGCCGACCGCCGAAACGAGCGAGCGGGACTATCGCCTCGTGACGACGTCCGAGCTTCCTGCGCTTGCGTCGGAGTTGAAAGAAGCCGGCCGCTTCGGGCTTCGGGTCATTCCCGGAGAGCCGGCCGCGATGCGCGCGCCAATCGTAGGAATCGCCTTCTCGGCAGCCGAGCAGAGCGCACGCTATGTACCGATCGGCCACCACGCGCTCGGACCTACGGGCAACGTCCCGCTGGAGCGAGTCGCGGCGGAGCTCGGTCCGGTACTGGCTGACCCCACCGTCACCAAGGTCGGCCACGATCTCAAGTTCGACACGATAGTGCTCGAGCGCCACGGCCTGGCGCTGCATGGGATCGAAACCGACACGCAGATCATGAGCTATCTGCTGGACGCCACGCGCTCGGCGCACCGGCTGGAGGATCTCGCGCTCGAGCACGCCGCCTACAAGGCACTCACCGAGGAGGAGGTCTGCGGGCGCGGTGTAAAAGCCTTGCCGTTCGGGGAGCTCCCCGCGGACGGGCTGCTCAACTACGCCAGCGAACGCGCCGACATCCCGCTGCGGCTCGCCGGCCCTTTGCGCGAGCTGGTCGTTCGCGAGGGACTGCAGGATCTCTATCAGTCGCTCGAGCTGCCGCTCGTGCCGGTCCTGGTCGCCGTCGAGCGCGCCGGCGTGCGTGTCGACGCCGCGGCGCTGGCGTCGCAATCACAGCGGATTGACCAGGAATTGAACACGCGAAGCCGACAGATTTTCGAGATGGCCGGCGAAGAGTTCAACATCAACTCCCCGCCGCAGCTGTCACAGATTCTCTTCGAGAAGCTGAATCTGCCGGTCCTCCGGCGCAACATGAAGACGCGGACCCCGTCAACCGCCGTCGATGTGCTCGAGGAGCTCGCGCTGACACACGACCTCCCGCGGCTCATCCTAGAGTGGCGGGCGTTCCAGAAGTTGAAAGGCACCTACATCGACGCACTGCCGCAGCTGGCCAACCCCGATACGGGGCGCGTCCACACCTGCTTCAACCAGGCGGTCGCCGCCACCGGACGCTTGTCCAGCAGCGACCCCAACCTACAGAACATCCCGATCAAGACCGAGCTTGGCCGCGAGATCAGGCGCGCGTTCGTCGCCGAGCCGGGACACGTCCTCATCTCCGCCGACTACTCGCAAATCGAGCTGCGCGTCCTAGCGCACCTGTCGGGGGACGAAGCGCTCATTGACGCCTTCGCGCGCGGTGAGGACATCCACGATCGCACCGCGCTCAAGGTCTTCGGTACCGGTAGCGGCCTCGGCAAGCACGCGCTGCGCAGCCGCGCGAAGATGATCAACTACGCGGTGCTGTACGGGAAGACGGCGTTCACCCTCGCCAAGGACATCAGCGTGCCGCAGCAGGCGGCGCAGGAGTTCATCGACGCGTACTTCGCCGGTTTCTCTGCCGTTAGGCGTTTCATTGACGACCTGCTCGCGCGCGCGCGCGCGACCGGCGCCGTGAAGACGATGATGGGCCGCCGGCGGCTGGTGCCGGACCTGAACAGCCGAAACGGGCAGATTCGCGCCGAAGCCGAGCGGCGCGCGGTCAACTTTCCGATCCAGGGTTCGGCGGCGGACATCCTGAAGCGCGCGATGATCGACGTTCACGCGGCGCTGCCCTCCGACCGCGCGCGGATGATCCTGACGGTGCACGACGAGCTGCTCTTCGAGACGCGCAAGGAGGCGGCGGATGAGATCGCGGCGCTCGTGCGCGATCGCATGGAAAAGGCGGTGCCGCTCAGAGTCCCGCTGACGGTCGATCTGGGGATTGGCGAGAACTGGAAGGAAGCAAAGGGATAACGCTCAATGCTGATTGTGGATCGCTGATGATTATTGTCGTGTCGTGATCACTGAGTCCAGTGGCCACTTCGTCTTCAGCTCGTTCCACTCTTCCAGCATCTCCGCTTCGAGCTGCGTGCTGTCCCTCAGCGAATCGGCACGGCGCCTGGCCCGCGCCGGAATGATCGACTCGCGGACGAGCCGATCGAGGTCGTTCGAGAGCGCACGTGAGCGTCCGCCCGCGAGGCGCGCGCGAAGCCAGCCTGCCACGGCGGCGTCCCACGCACGATCCATGTCCCCCGCGCCGCGCGCGCCGGCCGCGAGCCAGTACGCCGCGACCGGTGAGGCCGGCTCTTTCTCCAGCTCGCGCGCCATGCGATCGCGCAGGCGGCCGAAGATCTCGTCGCGCGCGGCGCCGCGCGCCATCTGCGCCTCGCGATCCATCGCGCCCGCCCACCATTCGAGCAGACGATCGCGCCCGCCCGGTCCGGCCGCCGGCCACGCCGCGGGCTGATCGACGACGCTCGCGAAGAGCTCGGCGGATGCGCCGAAGGATCCTTCGAGGAAGAGCGACTCCGCGAATCCGATGACGAGCTCGTGACGCTCCCGCACGGCGAGCGCGGCCGGCTCGACCGACCCGAGCGCCGAACGCGCGGCGATCAGATCTCCATCCGCACGCTCGCGGCGGAATCGCTCGAGCCTGGCCCGGCCTTCGACGAGCTTCGCGGCGGGCACGAGATGCGGCTGCGTGATCTGCGCGGCGGCCGTGATCGCGCCGGAGTAGTCACCCGCGTTGTAGAGTTGTCGGGCCGCGGCCAGCGGATCGCGAGCCGCTTCCGCCGCTCCCGCCGCGGCCGTGAGATAGACCATCACCGCGGCTGCGGCGCGCCACCGCCCCATGCCCCGTTCCTCCCTCATCTCCGCCGATGGTACCACGGCTGGCGGGCTATAATCCCCTTTGATGGTGGTTCCAACCATCGTCCCGCGGGCCGAACACCGGATCTCTCGCCGCAGCATCGATCCTGACGCCCTCAAGGTTCTCTATCGGCTCCACCAGAGTGGGCACCGAGCGTACCTCGTCGGTGGCGGGGTACGCGACCTGCTGCTCGGGCTGACCCCGAAAGACTTCGACATCGGGACGGATGCGCACCCAGGACAGATAAAGAAGCAGTTTCGGAACTGCTGGATCATCGGCCGCCGGTTCCGCCTGGCGCACGTGCGGTTCGGTCCGAAGACGATCGAGGTCGCGACGTTCCGGCGCCAGATGCCGCCCGAGCCGCAGTCGCCCGAAGCCGAGGCCGCGCCGCACGCCGGCGACAACACGTTCGGCACGCCGGAAGAGGACGCGTTCCGGCGCGACTTCACCGTCAACGCCCTCTTCTACGACATCGCGACGTTCTCCGTCATCGACTACGTCGGCGGCCTCCAGGATCTGCAGGAGCGAGTAATCCGATCGATTGGGGATCCGAACGTCAGGTTTCTCGAGGACCCGGTCCGCATGCTGCGCGCCGTCGTCCTCGCGGCGCGGCTGGACTTCACGATCGATTTGCCGATCCTGGAAGCGATCGATAGACATCGCGAAGCGATCGGATTGAGCGCGCCGGCGCGGCTGATGGAAGAGCACTACAAGATCCTGCGCTCCGGCGCGTCGGAACGCGTGTTCCGGATGCTCGGCGAGGTCGGCCTGCTCCAGCACATCGCGCCGCCGCTCGTGCGTCCGCCGGACGCGTTCTGGTCATCGCTCCAGCGGCTGGACGCATACCGGCGCCGCTTCACGTCCATTCCCGACACGCTCACGAACTCCGTGCTCGTCGGCAGCGTGCTCCGTCCGATCGGCGCGTTCTCGCCGCGGCCGCGCCGGCCGGACGGCGAGGAGGAGCGGCCTCGCGGCATCACACTCGGCCTGCTGCCCGTCCCGAAGCGCGACGTCGAGCGGCTGCGGCACCTGATGGCTGTGCAGCGCCGCCTGCTCGAGATAGACGCACCGCCTCGCGCGCAGCGTGGACTCCTCCACCGCCACATCCTTCCCGAAGCAGTGACCTGGCTGGAAATTCACGGCGACCGTCCGGACGCGGTCGAACATTGGCGCGCGCTCCTGCGGCACGCGCCGCGGATGCATCACGTCCCCGACGAGAGCACCCCCGGCCAGCCGCATCCGCAAGCGCAGATGGCGGGGGATGATCACCGGCCGCGCCGGAGGCGCCGCAGACGAGGCGGCCGGGGCCGCCATCGTCAACCGCAGATGTAGTCCTACGCGCTCGTCTCTTGCGGCCGCAGGTGTGCGTCTTCGATCGTCTTGTACGGCCGCGCGAGTTTCAGCTTCGTCAGGAGGCGGATGAGCGGCCAGGCCGGATCGAACTCGCCGCGGCGGAAGCTGAACTTCGGACTGCGCGGAAACCCGTGGTGGTTATTGTGCAGGCCCTCGCCGCCGGTCAGATACGCGATCAGGCGGATGTTGGTTGCGGTGTTCGCGAAGTTCTTGTAGCCCGCGTAGTGGCAGAGACCGTTGATCGACGACGACAGCACGAACACGTACATGAAGGTGTGAACGCCAGCCGCGAGGAGTCCCCACCAGAGCCCAAGGCTCAGGCAGAGGAGCGCGATGCCGGTGCCGAGGCCGACGTAGCCGTGGTTGAAGAGCACTTTGTCCCAGCGGTCTTCTTTGATGTCGCGAGCGTACTTGCTGACGATTTGCGGGTCCTTCAGCTCACGCAGGTAATAGAAGACGTTCCCGAGTTGAACCTTCCAGAAGCCGTTGAGCTTCGGGCTGTGCGGATCACCTTCCTCGTCCGTGAACGCGTGGTGCTTGCGGTGCACGGCGACCCATTCTCGCGGGACGATGCCCGTGGTCATCCAGATGCAGAACCGGAACACCCATTCGACCGCGGGGTGCAGGACGATCGCGCGATGCGTCGCGGTGCGATGGAGATATATGGTCGTGCTGTAAACCGAGATCTGCGTGACGATGGTGGACGCGACTAGGGCGAGAAGTAGCGAAACGAGCACAAGGACCTCACTGTGAGGGTGACCGAAGGCTGGGAAACCCAGAGGGAAACCCAGAGATTTTAGCACGGAACCGGGCGCACACGGAGGGTACGGAGCGAACGGAGTTACAACGGAGAAACGGAGGGATCGGGGACGGAACGGAGCAATTTTGTAAAGCTGTCCCTTCGTCCCCGCTCACTCCGTTCCTCCGTTGTGTCTCCGGTCTCTCCGTCCTCTCCGTTAGCCGATCACCCGTGCTTCCGCTCGAAATCCCGCATGAACTGCACGAGCGCGTCGACCCCCTCCTCGGGGAAGGCGTTGTAGATCGAGGCCCGCAGGCCCCCGACCGACCGGTGGCCTTTCAGGCCGTCGAGGCCGGCCGCTGTCGATTCCTTGACAAACAGCTTCTCGAGCTCTTCGGTCGGCAGCCGGAACGTCACGTTCATGAGCGATCGGCTGTCCGGATCGGCGTGGCCGCGATAGTAGCCGGTGCGGTCAATCTCGCCGTAGAGCTTCCCGGCCTTCCGCTCGTTCGAGCGCGCGACCGCTTCGAGCCCGCCCATGGACAGCAGCCACTTCATCACGAGCCGCGTGATGTAGATTGCGAACACTGCCGGCGTGTTGTACAGCGACGCGTTCTCCACGTGCACCGCATAGTTCAGCATCGTCGGTAGTGACTTCTGCGAGCGCTGCAGCAGGTCCTCGCGGATGATGACGAGCGTCAGCCCGGCCGGACCCAGATTCTTCTGCGCACCGGCGTAGACGAGACCGAACTTCCGGATGGCGAGCGGGCCGCTGAACATGTCGGACGACGTGTCGCACACCAGCGGCGTGCCGCCGACGTCCGGCACATATTTCCACTCGGTCCCGAAGATCGTGTTGTTCGAGGTCATGTGCACGTACGCGGTTCCTGGCGTGACCTTGATCTCGTCCTGTTTCGGGATGCGCTTGAAGTTGCCGTCCTGGGTCGTGGCGGCGATGTTGACGTTGCCGACCTTCTTCGCCTCCTTCACGGCTTTCTCGGACCATGAGCCGGTGACGATGTAGTCGGCGGTGCCGCCCGGCGCCATCAGGTTCATCGGCACCATCGAGAACTGCAAGCTGGCGCCGCCCTGCAGGAACAGCACTTTGTAGTTGTCCGGGACGCTGGCGAGCTTCCGGATGTCCGCCTCGCAGCCCTGGATGATCTCGTCGAACGGCTTCGAGCGATGGCTGATCTCGAGCACCGACATGCCCACGCCGGGCAGGGCCAGTAGATCGCGCTGCGCCTCTTCCAGCACCGGCAGCGGCAGAATCGCCGGCCCAGCGGAGAAGTTGAACACGCGCGTGACCGTGGTCATAACAGACTCCCTCAAGAGAGGCCGGAGGCCAGGGGCCCAGGGCCCGGAAACTCAGAGCGAGACGAGCCGCAGATCGAGCACGTCCCGGTTGCCGTTTCGAATGCGCTCCAGAACCGCAGCGTCGGGCGGCGCGTCCAGGTTAATCCGTGCAATCGCCGCCTCCGCGCCGTCGAAGACGATGTTCTCGGTTTCCTGCACGTTGATGCTGCCCTCGCGCAGATGGTCGAAGACGTGCGCGAGCACGCCCGGGCGGTCGCGGTGGCGGACGACGAGCATGTGGGACGCGGGCGTGCGGCGGCAGAGGTTCACGACGTTCGGCACTTCGCCCGTGTCCTTGTACGACCGAATGATCCGCACGGTCTCCGCGGCAATCGCTTCCTGCGCCTGATCGGTCGACGCGCCGATGTGATGCGTGCCGTACACGCCCGGCAGCTGCACGAGCGGATCAGCGAAGTCGCCCGTCGCCGACGTGGGCTCGTTGGCATACACGTCCATCGCGACGCGGATGCCGCGCGTCCGTACCGCCTCGGCCAGCGCGGCGTGATCGACCACCTCGCCGCGTGCGGTGTTGACGACGATGGCCCCCGGCTTCATCCGCGCGAGCAGATCGGCGTTGATGAGCGTCCGTGTCCCGGGCGCGAGCGCGACGTGCAGGCTGATCACGTCCGCGCGCGCGACTGCTTCCGCGGGCGTCGGCGCCAAAGAGATATCGATCTGATGCTGAAGCGGATCGATGCCCAGCTCGCGCGCTTCCGCATCACTGATCGGCCGATCCTCCGCGTCGAAGCGGCGGCTCCAGATGACGACGTTCATACCGAAGCCGGCAGCGCGGCGGATCATTTCCTGACCGATGTTACCGATCCCGATGAGCGCGAGCGTGCGGCCGAAGAGTCCCGCCGCCTTCGAGTACTCCTTCTTGTTCCATTTGCCGGCGCGCAGATCCGCGACGTTGTCCGGGATCCGGCGGTCGAGCGCGAGGATCAGGCCGAAGGCCAGCTCGGCAACGGCGATCGAGTTCTTGCCGGGGCAATTCGAGACGTAGATGCCGCGCTTGGACGCTGCCTTGACGTCGATCGTGTTGTAGCCGGCGCCCGCCCGCACGACGAGCGCGAGTGCGCCCGCCTGCAGCATCGGCTCGGTCACTTTCGTGCTGCGGACGACGAGGACCTCCGCGCCGGTCTTGGCGATAGCTTGCGCGAGTGCGTCATCCTTGAGATCTGGGTCGTACACGACCTCGCAGCCGGCCGCCGTCAGGCCGTCCAGGCCGGACGTCTCGAACTTGTCCGCAACGAGCACTTTCATATGACGTTTATCAGCAGGCCGTCGCGAAGCTTCGGCTCGAACCAGGTCGACTTGGGCGGCATGATCCCGCCGGCGTCCGCGATCGCCATCAGATCGTCCACCGTCACCGGATAGAGCGAGAATGCGACCGCGGCCGCGCCGCTGTCCACGAGTCGCTGCAGCTCGGCGGTCCCACGCGCACCGCCGACGAAGTCTATCCGTTTGTCGGTTCGCACGTCCCTGATGCCGAGCAGCGGATCCAGGATGTGCTGCTGCAGGCGGCTGACGTCCAGCGACGCGATGCGATCGTTCTGATTCTCTGGACCGAATCGAATCGTGTACCACCGTCCCGCGAGATACATCGCCACGGCGCCCTTCGCTGCTGGCGTGGCCGGGCCCTCTGTCACGGTGAACCGTTCGCGCAGCCGTGCGAGCAACGCGTCGGCGCTCAGGCCGCCGAGGTCCTTCACGACGCGGTTGTACGGCAGGATCTGCATCTGGTTGTCCGGGAAGGCGACCGCCAGAAACCATTGCGCGGCGTCACCGTTGACACGCTCTCGCGTTCGCGCCGCGCTCGCCGCGCGGTGGTGGCCATCGGCGATGTACAACGCCGGAATTCGTCCGAAGGCTTCGACGAGGGAACGCGACTGGTCCGCGGGAGCTTTCCAAATCGCATGAGCAACGCCGTCGGGCGCCGTGAAGTCGTACAGCGGCGTCGTCATCATGACGCGCCGGGCGATTGCGTCGACATCCGCCGACGCCTGATACGTGAGAAATACGACGCCGGTCTGCGCGCGCAGTTCAGAGATGTGCCGCGTGCGATCGTCTTCCTTGTCAGGCCGGGTCCGTTCATGTTTTTTGATCAGATCGCGATCGTACTCCTCGAGCGAGTACGCCGCGGCAAGCCCCGTCTGTTCATGCCGGCCCATTCGCAGCCGGTAGAAGTAGACCGACGGCTCGTCCTCGAACACGAGCGGCGCATCCCGCTTGATCCGCTCGAAGTTGGCGAGCGCCTGCGCGTATACCTTCGGCGAGTACGGATCGGCCTGGGGCGGCAGATCGATTTCCGATCGGGTTACGTGTAGAAAGCTGAGGGGATTCCCGTCGGCCAGCGCGCGCGCTTCGTCCGTTGAGACGACATCGTAAGGCACGGCGGCGACGCGCTGCGCCGCATCTGGCGCCGGTCGCAGCGCACGAAAAGGACGGATGACGGCCACGACCGGAGTATACGACGGTGTAGGCCCGTCCTTCAGGACGGGCGTCGGCCGTTAGCCCGAACGTCCGGACGATCCCGGCCCGCCCCACCTGAAGGTCGGGCCTACTGCGGCGCCGCACGCACCGCGTCGGGCTTCGAGACCGGCGCGGGTGGACCGAAGGCGAGCAGCGTCTTCGACAGCTCGCTTCGGGCGGTATCGCGCGCGATCGCGAACGCTTCGGAGTACGCAGCGGAAATGGGCGCGCCGGGTGGCAGCCGCTTGTGCTCGGCGAGCGGGTTGACGAACACGCCGTTTCTCCGCAGCCGATAGTCGAGGTGCGGGCCGGTCGCGGTACCGGTGGCGCCGACGCGTCCGATCAACTGCCCCTGGTCCACGTGTGCTCCGGCGCGAATCCCTTTTCCGAACGACGACAGATGCAGATAGTAGCTCTCGTAGCCGCTGGCGTGGCGGATGCGGACCATCTGCCCCGACCCGCCGCTCCAGCCGGCAGAAACCACCGTGCCGCCCGCGATGGCGACGACGGCCGCGCCGTATGGCGCGCCGTAATCCACGCCGAGATGAGGACGATAGCCACCGTGCACCGGATGCCGCCGCCGGTACGAGAAGCGCGACGTCACGCGCGGCTCGAAGCGAAGGGGTGACGCGAGCATGAACCGCTTCAACGATCGCCCTTTCGCGTCGTAGTAGCCCGCCTTGCCGTCCACGGTGAACCGGTACGCCTGGAGATCGCGCTCTTCGTTCATCAACTGCGCGGCTAGAAGGTGCCCGTAGCCGGAAAACGATCCCTCGCGATAAATCTTCTCGAACAGCAGCTCGAACCGATCGCCGGGTTGGAGATCGCTCTCGAAGTCCACCTCGCCGGCAAAAATTTCCGCGAGCGCGATCGCAAGCTGCACGTTCTCACCCGTGTCCTCGAACGCCGCGACGAGCGACGGATGATCGCGATCGATCGCGCCGCGTACCGCCGCGACTTCAGTGCGCTTCTCGTAAGGAATGACCTCCACGTCGAGCGCGGACGGCGCCCGGCGATCGGCACTGACGATGCGCAAGAACTTGTCCGCGTCGATCTCGTACTCGAAGACGCGTAACAGGCCGTCGAGCGTGCGCACGAGGCGGTAGGTATTGTTCGCACGCAAATCGCGCGGATCGAACGATCCGCGTGCGGCCTCGACGATCGCGATGACCAGGTCCTCGCGCACGGCATGATCGCGCAGCAGCCGGTCAAGCGTCGCGTTCCGCGGGACTCGGGTCTCGATGGTCTCGGTATCGTTCGCGAGGGCGATGTCGGTTCGGGGAGGGGAAACGGGCACGGGCGCCTGCCGGCAGGCGGCCAGGTACACCAGGCCGCACATCGATGCAGACAAGCGTAGAAAGGCTGCCCGGCGCATGAACCGCCGGAAATTTTACCCCGGCTCAGGAGCCGGCGGCCATGACGAAGATGCTCCACCCGCCGCCGCGCTTGCTATGGAATGCGATCCGGCGGCCCTCCGGATCCCACGCAAATTCCTCCGCCGTGGGATCGTCGAGGAGACGGCGCGCCGATCCGTCGCGAACGTCCAACAGCCACACGCCGTCGCGGTACACCTGATAAATGATGCGTGTGCCGTCGGGCGATACCGCCGGCGTCCGCACGAGACGGTCGGGCTCAGGCGATTGAAACACCCGTGTCGCTCCGGTCGTGAGGTCGCGCACGATCAGGCGATCTTCATGGCTGTAGGCAATTCGCCGCCCGTCAGGAAACCAGGACGCGCCCCACGGTTGTCCGTACGTGAACGTCGTCACCTGCCGCTGTTCGTTTGTGGACAGATTGAGCAGCCACACGTTCCATGTTCTCGCGCGTTCCGGTTCCGCTCTCACGAACGCGAGCCACTGGCCGTCGGGAGACCAGCTCGGCACGGCTGCATGTCCCTCCCCGCTCACCCGCCGGACGTCGGAGCCGTCGGCCCGCGAGACGTACACGCCGCGCTCGCCGTCACGATTGGAATCGAACGCGATCGACTTTCCGTCCGGTGACGGCCGCACGTGGAAGTTGCTGCTGTCATCGTCGACGATCCGCAGGAGCTGCGTGTCGCCGTCGCCGGAAGACGCGCGCACGAGCGCGCTCGGCGCACCGCGTCGGGTGTGGAAGTAGAGCGCTTCTCCCGATGGCGCAAAGGACGGGGAGTAGGCCCCTTCGATCGCTGATGCCACCTTGACCGGGGTGCTTCCGGTGTCGCGGGCAGGGACCGGCCCGGTCGTTCCTACACGCTCGTCGCGTGCAGGGTTCGAAGCGGCCGGCGGCGGCGCGGTGTCACGCGGCGCGGCGGGCGCTGGCGCGGCCATGCGAGGACCTCGACCGTAATAAAGAGATGTGGCGAACCACCCCGCAGCGAAGAAGAGCGCGATCAACGCTGCACTCCCGAAGATACGTGTGAAGGAGAACCCGCCGGCAGGCTCCGCGTCCTCCGTGACGACGATCGGCTCGTAGTCGGGAGGCGTGACCGGCTCGGACGCGAGTCCAGGAGTCCCGCTCTCGGGCCGGATCACGACGTCGGCCGCAGGGGACGCGGCGGCGACGACGGAATCGGCGAATTCCTCTTCAGGAACCGGCGGCGCCAACCGGTCGTACAACGCGGCGAGCGTCTGACGCGAATCAGCAGGCGCGAACCGGCTCAGGGCTGTGACGAATGCGTCGATAGTAGGAAAGCCCGCGAGGTCGATCTCGCCTCTGGCTCGCGCGATTGTCAGCATCAACGCGCCGGGGACCGGCCGTTCACCGCCTGTCGTCAGCAGCGAATGCAGCAAACCCGCGAGCGCCCCGGGGCTTGCGCCATCGAGACGATCGACGTCCACAGTCGGCTGGCCGCCATCGGCGAGCTCAATTGCTGCTGCATCCTGGGGTGCACCGGAGATTTCCCCCGAGCTGATCTGTTTCGCCAGCTCGAGCGTAACGGCGACGGCTTCGGCGGGATCGAGTCGAACGCCTTCCAGCGCCGCTTTAGGTCGGCTCGCCACGGCAAGGTCGCGCCACTGCGAAAGGCGCGCCAGGTGGCGGCGCTACTGATGAGTTCGTTATTCGGAGCGTTCGGTAACGCTACTGTCTCGGGTTGCGAGCCGCGAGCGCAATCTGTATCCGCTTGCGGAACTTCACCGGGACGTTGTGAATCATCGCCGGCTGATACCGCCACTCGCGCGCCGCGGCGATGACCAGCGAGTCGTACACAGGATGGACCGACATACGGATGGCAGCTTCCTGCACCCGGCCCTGCTCGTTGATCACGATCTCCAGGATTCCGCGGTCACGCGCCTGCGCCAGGACGGGCGCCGGCACCCGCGGCATGTCCTGACGAAGGACGACGGGTTGCACGATGTCCGGATCTTCGGCGACGTAGACGCGCGCCGGCACCGGGCGGGCCGGCTCAGCCGCCGCCCGCACGGGCTCAGGCGCCTTCGGAGGATCGGGCGGCTTCGCCAACGTGGCTGCGAGCTCGAGGAATCCGGCCGCGATCGTTCGCAGATCTTTGAGCTGTCCCTGCATGTCCGGATCGTCGATGAGCGCGACCGCTTCGCGAAACAGGTCGGCCGCCTCCGCATAATCCTTCCGATCCCACGTCGTCTTTGCCGCGTGATACTTCTCGTTCGCAATCTGCGGCAGCATGCGCCGGCGGACGTCGGTGAAAGCGTTGCGGACGCGCGGCGAGGCGTCGCCGTCGCCAGGGATGAAGAACGGATCGGTGCGCACGACGGCCGCGATAGCGGCGTCCGCCTCGTTGCTCCGCCCGAGCGCAAGGAGGCAGAGCGATCGGTACTGCTCGATGGCGCGACGGTCGAGGCTCGTCGTCACGGTCGAATCGCGGAGGCCGTCGAGGGTGGCAAGCGCTTCGTCGTAGCGGGCCGACGCGTAGAGCTCGCGCGCCGACGTTAGAGGATCCTGGTTCTGTCCGGCCGCGGCGCTGATCGCGGTTGACGCGATCAGGACGCCGGTGAGCATCAGGGACTTGATGGTCATTTCTTATTCATGTCCACGCTGACACGGATCGGCCCGCCAAGCGTCACCGACACAGCCTGACGCCGCTCGCCGAACTGCGGATGCTTGAACACGACCTCGTGAGGTCCGATCGGCAGCTGGAGGTTACCGATCGGAGTTTCCCCTACCGCCCGGCCGTCGACGAAAACTTCCGCCCACGGTACGGCGTTGATGTTGACCACGCCGTTCGGCAGCTCGATGCCGATCGGCACGACCTTCCCAGCCGGGACGTTCACGTTGCGCGAAATCTTGAACCCGAGGGTGTCGTTCACGATTTGGAATTGATGCGAGCCGGCGGTCACCAGAATCTTGTCGGTCTCGGTGGAGCCGATGAGATCGCCGCCCTCGTAGACCTGCATGGCGAAGGGGGCCGTGATCGAGATCCAGCCCGACTGCGGCCCCGCGGCCATCGGCGTCACCAGCGCGGCCGTGAGGCCGGGCTCGATCGTCACCGTGTGGCGGACGGTCCCGTGATCGTTCTGCAGCGCGACGGTGTGCTCGCCCGGCTGGAGGTTCGACACGAGGATCGGGGCGATGCCCGCGTCATGGCCGTCGACCTTCACGCGCGCGCCTGGCGGATCCGAGCGCACATCGAGCGACCCGGTGACAGGTGCCGAGGCTTCCGCGAGCTCGACGTAATGCGAAACGGTCGCTCCCGCTTCCACCATGACGCTGCGCACGCGCGGCGTGCCGCGGCCGCGCAGCTCGATGAGGTGCGCACCGGGCTTCAGCGAGACTTTGGCGGGCGTCAGGCCGCGCGCTTCGCCGTCGACGAACACCTGCACGCCCGCTGGATTGGACTCGACGAGGACCGTACCGAGCTGGACTTCCGACTCGGACGATCCGGTGAAGAACCAGCGCGACGCGTAAACACCCGCTGCTCCGATAATCGCGACGCAGGCGATGACGGCGGCGATCAGCCGTCGCTTTCCTCCAACGCCGCGCCGCTTCGGCGCGTCCGCGACGAACGGCGGCGGTTCGGGAACGTAGCGCGGCTCGGGAGGCGTGTATTTCCGTGGCTCCGATTTGACCGTGATCGGCTCGGTGGACGGCCGACCGAACGGGCTGCCGGCGGTATCGGCAGTCCCGCCACCGATCGGCTCGACGGGCAGATCCGCCCGCTTCAATCCCCCACTCGGCGTCGTCGTCACGGAAGGCGGCACGTCGACGCGCGGTAGTCCGCGCGCGGGCGTCACCTCTGGGCGCGGCGTTCCACGCGCAGGCGTCGCCTCAGCATGGCCGAGCTGCAGCATCTGTCTGAGATCCGGCTCGAACGGACGCGCGTCGATCGACTCGAGCTCGACCGGTTGTTGTGGCGCAGCTTCAACCGTCGGTTCCGGCGTCGCTTCAACTCGCGACGCTGGAGCAGGTGGCGGCGGTGGCGGCGGCACGTACGGCGGAGCAGCCGGCGGAGGCGCTGGCGACGCCGAAACCAGCGGATCCATGTAGCTGGCTGTTACGCTGTGGGCCGCTGGCGGCGGGGCCACCGGCGGCGGTGGAGCCGGTGGCGGAACGGGATCCGCGACAACCGGTGCCGGTGGTTCGGCGTACGTCTGCGCGGCGATCGGCGGCGGCGCCTGCACGGGCGCCGGATCGATGCTCGGCATTGGCGCGCTCGCAGGCGGCACTGCGCCGCCCGACGACGCTTCCATGACGCGCGTCAAGAACGTTTCGAGCGAGACGGGCGCGGCAACGTAGCCCGGCTCGGCGGCGAGCATCTGCTCGAGCGCCTGACAGGCTTCCCGCGCCGACGCAAACGCGCGACGCAAATCGATGTGCAGCGCGCGCACGAGCCACGAGTGGAGGCCGAGCGTCAGCGGCCGGCGTTCGCCTCCGGCTGTCGTCATCGCCGCCTGATCGACAAGCGAGGCGAGACGCGCCGGATATTCGTCGGACCGCAGCGGGCGTCCGAGCACGAGCTGCAGCACGACGATGCCGATCTGTGTGACGTCGGCATGATGATCGAACCGCGGCGCGCCCGCGGACGGCGGCATCGCGACGCGCACTTCGCGCCACAGATGCTCGCGCGAGAATCGCAGCTGTTCGAGCGCGGATCCAAGAACGTGCTCGACGATCATCAGGCGGCCGAGCGGCGTCACGACGAGCCGCTCGAGCGCGATTGCCCCATGGGCGACGTCGCGGGCGTTGTCGTGAAGAAACGCGATTGCCGGCACCAGCTGCCGGACGAGACAGAAGGCAGCGCCGACATCGAACGGCAGCCGCCGCTGGCTCGAGACGTTCAGCACGTCCGAGAGACGCGCGCCAGGGATGTAGTCCGAGACGATCCCCAGCCCGCCGTCCGTCGTTCGATCGATCCGCCGCACGCGGGCGAAGTCTTCGTGGCGGAAGTTCGCGAGCCGCGCGGCGCGCTCGCGGAGCGCGAACTCGAACGAGGCGACTCTGGTGAGTTCCTGACGTATCGTCAGGAGCTCGAGTTGTTCGCCGGTGGCGCTATCACTAATGACCGATCGAGTTCCAAGACCGTCGGTGAAACCCGGTCGGTCTGGTGGACGGACTGGTACCTGGGCGGCGTTCATGGACACCCTCTGCGCTTCGCGCGTTGCAACCGCCACACCACAGGTGTGCACGGGCTCGATCTCATTCGAACTGCGGGAGTTGCGAGCGTTCGCAAAAATTGGCGACACCGAATCTGTTATTCACGTTGTTACAGAAAGGGCCAGTCGGCTGAGAAAGTTGTAATTGGAGCCGGGGTTTCTCACGGATTCGGCAGATCGGTCGTGGCGGGGTATGCTGGTGGGCCCGGGAGGGTCGGATGACGAAGGTTCTGGTGACGGCGGCGCTCGCGGTTGCGGTGTCCCTGCCGGGCGTGGCCCTCGACGAGCGGCTCGACTACGACGCACTCTACCGCATTAAAGATGAAGGCCTGCAGCGGTCGCAGGTCATGGAGATCACGAGCTGGCTGACCGACATCCACGGTCCGCGGCTCACGGGTTCGCCCAACATCCGCGCGGCCGCGGACTGGGCCGCGAAAACGATGCGCGAATGGGGGCTCGCCAACGTTGCGCTCGAGCCCTGGGGAGCGTTCGGCCGCGGCTGGTCGAACGAGCGCTTCGTCGCGCACGTCGTGGCGCCGCAGGCGTATCCGCTGATCGGGTACGCCAAGGCGTGGTCCCCCGGCACAAACGGACCCGTGACCGCCGAAGCGGTGTTCGCGCCGATCGAAAGCGAGGCTGACTTCGCGACCTTCAAGGGCAAGCTCGCGGGCAAGTTCGTGCTGAGCGCGCCGCAGCGCGAAGTGCGCGAGATCACGACGGTGTTGTCACAGCGGTATACCGAGAAGGATCTCGAAGAGCTCTCGAACGAGGACGATGTGGGGCCGCGGCGCGGACGGCAGTACAACCGCGCGAATATCGAACTCGCGCGCAAACGCCTGCAGTTCTATAAAGACGAAGGCGCGCTGGCAGTCATCGACGCGGGCCGTGGCGACGGCGGCACCGTGTTCGTGCAGGGCGGCGGGATCCGGGGCGCACCAGGCAGCCAGACGTCACGTGAATCGACCATCACGGAAGTCAGCCTCGCGGTCGAGCACTACGGCCGCATCGTCCGCACCATTCAGAAGAAGATACCGGTGCGGCTCGAGCTGGACATCAAGAACACATTTCACGCGGAAGAGCCGGCGTTCAACGTCATCGCCGAGATCCCCGGAACCGACAAGGCGGGCGAGCTGGTCATGCTCGGCGCGCACTTCGATTCATGGCACGGCGGCACGGGGGCGACCGACAACGCCGCCGGGTCGGCCGTGATGATCGAGGCGATGCGCATCCTGAAAACCGCGGGCCTCAAACCGCGCCGCACAATCCGCCTGGCGCTGTGGAGCGGAGAGGAGAACGGACTCCTCGGCTCGAAGGCGTACGTGAAGAGCCACTTCGCCGATCCGGAGACGATGCAGCTCAAGCCGGATCATGCGAAGCTTTCGGCCTACTTCAACGTGGACAACGGGACGGGAAAAATCCGTGGCGTCTATCTGCAGGGAAACGAGGCGGTCGAGCCCGTCTTCCGCGCCTGGATGGAGCCGTTCCGCAACCTCGGGATGACCGCCCTCAGCATCCAGGACACGGGCGGAACCGACCATCTCTCGTTCGACGCGGTCGGCCTGCCCGGCTTCCAGTTCATCCAGGATCCGGTCGAGTACGATACGCGCACGCACCACTCGAACATGGACGTGTACGAGCGCATTCAAGAGCCCGACATGAAGCAGAACGCCGTCATCGTCACGGCGTTCGTGTATCAGACGGCGAATCGCGAAGAGAAACTGCCGAGAAAGCCGCTTCCGAAACCACAGCCGCGGAGGGATACGACGACGACGGCTGCACGCTAGTAACCGAACGAGCCGCACCGCTAAAGCGGTGCGCCACCATGAAGCAGCCTCTTCTTCAACCACTCGATCCTGTCTCGAGTGGCCTCGGCGTTCAGCTCGTGTTCCGCCTTGTACGTCCGGACATCCGGCTTGCCTGGCGCGGCGGCGGCGAGGGCGCCGGCCGTGGCTCTCGGGACGTAGCGGTCGTCGGTGGCGAACTGAAAGAGCAGGGGGATCCCGTTCAGCTTTGGCAGCGCCGCGATCGGATCGAGCGGCGCGAGGCGGTCGATGAACTTCTGCCGCGCCTCCCCTTCCAGCTTGGGCTCTCCGAGCAGAAACCAGTCGCTGAACGACCTCGTTCCGGCCATGAACACGAACAACCGGATGCGCGGATCGACGGAAGCCGCGAGCACGCCATACATCGCGCCGAAGTCATGCCCCACGTAGGCGACGCGCGCGGGATCGACAGCGGGCTGCGCCAGGAGCACATCCAGCGCCCGGCGCAGATCCTTCACCTGAGCGACTGATCGATCGTAGTCCTCCTCGCGCTTACGCTTCGGAAAGTAGTCCGGGTCCGACCAGGGCGTATCGATGAGGAGCGATATGGCGCCGGCACGCGCGAGCTCGATTGCGTCCGGCACGAATTGCGATCGGTTCGAGGTGGGCTCCGGCGGACCATACCAATGCACGAAGAGGACGGCGGGGCGCGGCCGGTCGCGCCTGGCATCACCGGCCGGCGTCACCAGCGTTGCGCCGTTCCGCTTGCCGTCGAGCGTCGCGTACGTGATCTCGCGCAGGAGCGCGCCGTCCTTCTCCTGTCGGAGGGTCTCCTGCAGATCGATTGGCAGCTTCGGATCGTAGTCGAATGAAGGCTGGGCTGAAACGATAACGGAGAGGACGGAGGCAACGGAGATACAACGGAGGAACGGGGGTAACGGGGACGAAGGGATAAGTCTATTTGTTTCCAACCGATGAATCTCCGTTAACCCCGTTCCTCCGTTTTGACTCCGTTACCTCCGTCTCCTCCGTTAACCAATCAGGTCAGCGTGGCTCTGACGACGGCGGCACAATCCCCTTCACCCGCATGTAGGTGACGAGGTTGCCGTAGTGCTCGTTGTTGTGCGAGTTGTTGTTCATGAGCGGGACCGCGCGGGCAACCTGCCGCGTCGTGTTGTTCGGCCCAGGCATGGAGATTTTCTCGACCGCCGACATGTCGGTCAGGGTCGAGTAGACGGTATCGCAGTACGCGAACGACTCGGTCAGCGCCTTGATCAGGTCCGCTCGCGCCGTCACGGTCTTCTCAATGTCGACCTTGCTCGGGCTCGGTTCGCCTTTCGCGCGCGAACACAGGAGGTAGTTCGCGTTGGCGATGTGGCCGATGAACTGTCCGTACGTGCGGACCTCCGGCATGATGCCGGGCGGCTTGAAGCTGTAGTCGGCTTCGCTCAGCTTCTCGGCGGATTTCAGAATGTTGCCTTTGATGTTGTTGTGGCCGTTCTGGATCGCCATTGACAGATCGAGCGGGGGCGGCGGCTGGGCTGGCTGCGGGGGCGGCGGCTGCTGCTGCGCGGGCGGCGGCGTCTGCGCGAACGTCGGGGCCGTAAAGAGCGTCAAAACACCTGCGAGCGCGAGAACTTTCATGGTCACCGGCTCCTTGTAAGATTAAGCATCGTACTCGCGTCGGCTTCCCGCTCGAACGACTTTTTGAGGAATCTTCGGTGAAAACACGACTGGTTCTGCTCGTCACGCTGCTTGTCCCGGCCCTCGGAGGAGCGCAAACGCACCTCGCGTCCGTGCGCGGCATCGTCGAGGGCCCGACGGGCGACCCTATTGCCGGCGCGACCATTATGTTGAGCCGTGACGAGACCGGCGAGACACGCACGACGACCAGCGGACCTGACGGAGACTTCACGCTCGTGCCGCTCGCGCCCGGAGCCCACCGTCTCGAGATCCGTGCCCAGGGATACGCGCCGTTCGAGCGCCGCCTCGAGCTGACCGTCAACCGCGCCGAATGGGTGGCTGCCACATTGTCGGTGTCGGCGCCGCCTGTGGCGGTCGATGTCACAGCGGAGGCACCGCCGATAGAGCGGGATTCGCCGGCGATCGGCACGGTCATCGACGCCAGCCAGATCGCGCGTCTGCCGCTCGACGGACGCAACTTCCTTGAGCTGACGCTCCTCGCGCCGGGAGTTGCGCCGTCGGCACAGGGGTCGGCGACGTCGGTACGCGGCGACTTCGCGTTCAGCGCCAGCGGCGGCCGGGAGGACGCGAACGCGTATCTGCTCGATGGTGTCTACAACCTCGATCCGAAGCTGAACGGCGTGGCGGTCCGGCCGCCGGTGGATGCCATTCGCGAGTTCGAGGTCATGACGAGCAGCTACGACGCCTCGTTCGGCCGGAATGGCGGCGCGCAGGTGAACGTCATCACGCGGTCGGGTGCGAACCGGACCAGCGGCACGGGCTACCTGTTCCTGCGGAACGGTGCGATGGATGCGCGCAACTTTTTCGCGCCGCGCGATGAAGAGGCGCCGGTCTACGAGCGCTACCAGTTCGGCGGATCGGCGGGCGGACCGATCAAGGCGAACCGCCTCTTCTTCTTCGCCGACTACGAAGGCACGCGACTGAACGAAGGCGTCACGCGTGTGACCACAGTCCCTACCGCCGCCGAGCGGAATGGTGATTTCTCGGCGAGCGCGATCGCTCCGACGATCCCGGGCACGCCGTTTCCGTTTCCTGGCGGCCAGATTCCCCCGTCCTTTCAGCACCCGACGGGCCGGGCCATCCTCGACTTGTACCCGGCACCGAACCGCGCGGGCTCAGCGGGTAACTTCGTCTCGTCACCCACTCAAGTGGACGACGCGGACCATTTCGATCTGAGAGCCGATCACGTCTCGGGCGCGGCCACGCTGACGTTGCGTTACAGCTTCGCGGATCGACGATTGTTCGAGCCGTTCGCGGGGCCGCAGTTCGCCGCGGTGCCCGGCTACGGCAACGACGTGCCGCGACGCGCGCAGAACCTCGGCGTGTCGTACACGCGGCCCTTCGCCGCCGCGTTCGTGAACGAAGCGCGGGTCGCCTGGACGCGCATCGCGAGCAGCGTGCTCCAGGAGAACCAGGGCCGCAGCATCAACCGCGAGGTTGGCCTGCCGGATCTTTCGTCGAACCCGCGCGACTGGGGATTGAGCTTCATCACGATCACCGGCTACTCGCCGATCGGCCACGAGTACAACAACCCGCAGGAAAGTACGACGACGATGATTCAGGCGCTCGATACCGTGTCGTGGGCGCCCGGACGGCATCTGGTGCGCGCGGGTGTCGACTTTCGCGCAACGAGCCAGGATGCCTTCCGCGACGTGCAGTCGAGGGGCAACATCAGTTTCGTCAGCATGCCCGCGTACACCGGCAACGCGCTCGCCGATCTGCTGCTCGGGCTCCCGCTGTTCACGACCGGCGCGCGGCTCGACAATCCGCAGCGGCTGCGGACGCATAGTCTGAACCTCTTCATCAACGACAGCTTTCGCGTCGCCTCGAACGTCACCGTGACCGGCGGTCTGCGGTGGGACTACAACTCGCCGCCCGTGGACGCGGACGATCGCGCGACGCTCTACGATCCGGCGACAGGCACGCTCGTGCCGGTCGGGACGGCCGGCATGCCGCGCGGCGGCTACGATCCGGACCGCAACAACTTCGGGCCGCGCGTGGGCGTCGCCTGGACGCCGGACGCCGAAGGCCGCACGGCCGTGCGCGCCGGTTACGGCCTGTACTTCGATCAGTCCTCGCTCGCGACCTCAGAGGGTCTGTATTTCAATCAGCCCTATTTCGATCTCACGTTCTACTTCCCGCTGCAGACGTTCCCGCTCTTCCTGCACGACCCCTGGCCGGCGAACTACCCGATCCCGACGCCGGACTCCGCGCTCGCGATCCAGCGCGACTTCCAGACCGGGAAGCTGCATCACTTCTCGGCCGGCATACAGCGTCAGCTCGGCCGGACGCGCGCAATCGAAGCGACGTACGTCGGCACGCGGGCCCGGCAGCTCATCGCCGCGCGCGACATCAACCAGCCGGCGCCGAGCCCGCAGCCGCTCAACCTCAGGCCGAACCCGTTCTTCGCAGACATCACCTCCCTGGAGTCGCGCGCCGAGTCGAAGTACGACAGCCTTCAGCTGACCTTCAGTCAGCGGCTCGATCGGGGACTCGCGTTCGTTGCGGCGTACACACTCGCCAAGTCGACGGACGACGCGTCAGGGTTTTTCCCGAGTGCCGGCGACCCCAACTTCCCGCAGGACAGCAACAACCTCGCGCCGGAGCGGGGCCGATCGAACTTCGACGTCCGGCATCGCTTCTCGGCGAGCTTCTCGTACGAACTGCCCTGGGCGCTGCAACTGGAGGGCATCGTCACGCTGCAGAGCGGACGGCCGTTCACTGTCGCGCTGCCGACCGAGCTGGACAACAGCAATACTGGGCGCACGGTGCTTGGTTTCGGCGCGAACGATCGGCCGAACCAGACGGGCAATGCGGAGGTGTCGGATCCGGGTCCTGATCAGTGGTTCAACACGGCGGCCTTCTCGATGCCGGCGTTCGGGACGTTCGGGAACGTCGAACGCAACACGCTCGAAGGCCCGGGCTATGCGAATGTGAATCTGGGAGTGATGCGGGAATTCGGACTCGGAGCCCGCGCGGCTCGCGTGCAGCTCCGGCTCGAAGCGTTCAACCTATTCAATAGCGTGAATTTCAATCTGCCCGACAACTTCTTCCTGTCACCGACGTTCGGGAGGATCCTGTCGGCGGGGGCGCCTCGACGCATTCAGCTCGGAGCCAAAATTCTTTACTAGGTTCCACGGTTCCAAGGGTGCCAGGGGTTCCAAGGTTCCAGGGTTCAAGGTTCTCTGACAGCACGGGCAGTTCGTTCCCATTGTTCGAAGCAGCGCCACGCGAACTGCGCGACGATTGCGGGAATGAGCAGTAATTACGCGCGCGCAGCATTTCACGGAGCTCATTGCGTGGCAGCTAGCCGATGAACTGCGGCGTGAAGTAATCACCTTCACCTAGAACCCATGGAACCTATGGAACCCTGGAACTCGTAGGTTCTGAGGTTCCGATCGCGAATAGGTGCTTGTCGCCCCGAATATAGATCCTCCCGTTCGCGATCGCCGGTGAAACCTGCACCGGTTCTCCGATGGAGTTCTTCCCGAGCACTTCGTGCTTCGGGCCGGCGCGCACCACGAAAACGTCGCCGTCCTCGCTCGTCTGCAGGATCTTGTCGCCGACAGCCACCATCGACGCCATGAAGCGCGCGGGTTCGGGCGGGCGGCCTCCTTCGTACAGCACCTGGCCGGTCTTCGCCTCGAGGCACGTGATCACGCCCTGGTCGTTCATGATGTACAGGTAATCACCGACGAGGATCGGTGAGGACACGTACGCGGTTCCCTTGTTATACGTCCAGACGATGCTGGGCGTGCCGGTGAGATCGCCGCTCGCGCCGAGGCGCACAGCGATCACTTTCTTCACTGGGAATCCGGTCGATAGAAACACCATGCCGTGGCCGACGACCGGTGAGGGAATCGCGTTGCTCTTCACGCCCGTTGTCTGCCACAGCTCCTTGCCGGTGGCCGGATCGTAGGCGACGATCAGCTCGCTGCCGCTCGTGACGAGCTCGTCGCGCCCGTTCGCGTTGACGATGACGGGCGTGGCCCAGCTCACCTGCACTTTGCGCGGCGTACGCCAGACTTCGCGGCCGTCCCGCTTGTCGAGCGCGACGATGAACGATTTCTCGCCGCTGTCCTCGTCGCAGAGCAGGATCAGTAGATGGCCATGCAGTATCGGCGACGTGCCCGTGCCGAGGCCGAGCGTTGCCGGGCCGTCGAGCGTTTTCTTCCAGACGAGCTTTCCTGAAAAGTCGTACGCGTACAAGCCTGACGGGCCGAACCACGTGTAGACCAGCGTGCCGTCGGTGACCGGCGTCGGTGCGGCGAAGCTGCTGCGCCGGTGACGGTTGTCCCACGGCGCTCCCTCCCAGGCGGTCTGCTCCCAGACGACCTTGCCGCTCTTCGCGTCGAGGGCGATTACCTTCATCGTATGGTGCTTGTCGGCGCCGACGCTGTCCGGGTGAAGGAACTCCTTCCCTTCGTCCATGTGCTTGATGGCAGCCGCGCCGGGCACTGCGACCCCCTCGATCGCGGTCGTCAGGAAGATGCGGTCGCCCCACACGATTGGCTCGGAGAGCCCGCGCCCGGGAATGGGCGCCTTCCACGCGATGTTCTTGTTAACGTCGGAGGACCACTCGAGCGGAACGGCGGTTTCCGTCGAAATGCCGCGGCCGTTGGGTCCCCGGAACTGCGGCCAGTTCTCGGCCGACACCGAAACGACGGCGCAGACCGCCAGCGTCGAAACCAGAAGGGCTCGACCAGTTTTGCTCATACGTGACCGGACATTATCATGGTCTTTCGGCTGCGGTTCCGTGGATTGCGCGGTGATGATGAAACTCAAGCGTGGGATGAATGCAGTGACGAAACAGACCTCGACGGTGCGCTCTCGCCTCAGTCTTGCGACGCTCTGCGTGCTGGCGTCCGCCGGACTTCTTGCCACGTCGGACTGGCCGGAATATCGCGGCCCCGCCCGCGACGGACGGTCGACCGAGACCGGCCTGCCGGAAAAGTGGTCGCCTCCAAGCGCGGGCGGTGCGGGTCGAACGAAGTCATCTGGAGAGAACCTCGCCTGGCGCGCGCCCTACGGCGGCCGCTCGGGCCCGATCGTCGTGGGCAACCGCGTGTATCTTCAGAACCTGGTCGGCGACGAGAAGACGACGCAGGAACGGCTGATGTGCCTCGACGCCGACACGGGCAAGCCGATCTGGGAGCGGCGGTTCAGCATTTACCTCAGCGACGTCCCGCAGCACCGCGCCGGCTGGGCGTCTCCCGCCGCCGATCCGGAAACCGGCAACATCTATGTGTTCACCGTCGGCGCGGAGCTCGTCGCCGTGTCGCGCGAAGGGAAAGTGCTCTGGTCGCGGTCGCTCGTCGAAGACTTCGGCGCGATCACGACGCACGGCGGCCGCACCGTGTCGCCGATCATCGATGGCGGCAACGTGATCGTCAACACGCTCAACTTCGGCTGGGGTGACCTGGCGCGCACGAGCAACCGGTACTTCGCGTTCGACAAGCGCACCGGACAGACGGTCTGGATCAGCACGCCGCAGCAGCGGCATTACGACACGAACTACGCGATGCCCGTGACCGCGGACGTCAACGGCATGCGCCTGCTCGTCGTCGGCGGTACCGACGGCGTCATCCACGCGATGAAAGCGGGCACCGGCGAGCCCGTGTGGCGCTGGGATGTGAGCAAGCGGGCGATCAACAACAGCGTCGTGATACGCGGGACCACCGTCTACGTCACCCACAGCGAAGAGAACATCGACACGAGCGAGATGGGGATGGTGGCCGCGATCGATGGCACGGCAAAGGGCGACGTCGGCGCCGCGCAGATCAAATGGGTCACGCGCGGCTTTCTCGGCGGCTTCGCGTCGCCGGTGTACGACGATCAACGGCTCTACCACATGGACAATGGTGCCGTGCTCGGCGCGTTCGATCTGGAAAGCGGCAAGCGGCTGTGGGACCGGAACCTGGGCACCATCCAGAAAGGATCGCCGGTCCTCGCGGACGGCAAACTCTACGTCGGCACCGAGAACGGGAAGTTCTACATCCTGCGGCCGAAGGCGGACGGTGTCGACGTTCTCGACGAGGACTGGCTGGGATCGCCACAGGATCCCGAGCCCGTCATCGCGTCGCCGGCGGTCGCTGACGGGCGCGTCTACGTCGTGTCGATGAACGCGACGTACGCGATCGGGAAGCGGCGCACGACGCAAACGCGCGCGGCGGGTGGTGCAACTGGAGCCAGCCCGAAGGCTGGCGCCACGGGCAACGGCGAACCGGCAAGAGCGGGTGCGCCCGCGAAGATCCTGGTCTTCCCCAACGATGTCGTCCTCGCGCCCGGTACGCGCCAACAGTTCGCGGCGCGGCTGTTCGATGCCAACGGGACGTTCATCCGCGAGGAGATCGCCGACTGGTCGATCGAGCAGCTCGGCGGGACGATTGGCCCCGACGGCGAGTACCGTGCAACCACCGCGTCACCCCAGGCTGGGATGGTGAAGGCGACGATCGGCGAGCTGTCAGGAACGGGACGCGTACGGGTCATTCCGCCACTGCCCAACTCCTACGACTTCGAGGATGCGAAGGGAGACGCGCCGCCGCGGCACTGGATTCACGCGATGACCCGGTACACCGTGCGTGATCTCGGCGGCACGAAGGGGCTCTTCCGTCCCACCGATAGTTCCGTCGCGCGTCGTGTGAAGACGTTCATCGGCCCGTCCGATCTCCACGACTACACGGTCGAGGCGGACTTCAAGGCTGCCGAGCGGCGGCGGCAGATGGGCGACGTCGGCGTCATCGCCCAGCGCTACGCGTTCGTGCTGTTCGGCAACAGCCAGCACGCCGAGCTGCACCCGTGGCAGGCGGCCGACGAAATGACGGTCCGCGCGCCGTTCGCGTGGAAAGCGGACACGTGGTACCGCGTGAAGATCCGCGTCGAGAACCGGCCGAACGGGACGACCGTCGCACGCGGCAAGGCGTGGCCCGCCTCGGATCCGGAGCCGGCCGCCTGGCTCGTGGAAAAGGTCGACACGATTCCCCATCGTCACGGCGCACCGGGAATCTATACGGATGCGGGCTCGGATATCTCGGTGGATAACATCAAGGTGTATAGCAATCAGACGTCCCAGGGACCAGGGACGAAGAAATAAGGACTAACTCATGCGCGTACTGGCACTGATTCTTCCCGTTCTGATCCTCGTCGGGTTTTCGCCTGCAGACCCCGGCACCGGCGACTGGCCTATGTGGGGCGGCACGCCCGACCGGAACATGGTGTCGAAGATGACCGGGCTCCCCACGTCGTGGGACGTCAAAGCAAAGACCAACGTGAAATGGATGGCGGAGCTGGGATCGCAGACCTACGGCAATCCGGTCGTCTCGAAAGGCGTCGTGCTCGTCGGCACGAACAACGAGAAGTTGCGCGATCCGAGGCAGGGCGGCGATCGCGGCGTCCTCATCGCGTTCCGCGAGTCGGACGGTGAGTTCCTCTGGCAGATCACGCACGAGAAGCTGTCGTCGGGGCGCGTGAACGACTGGCCATACCAGGGCGTGTGCTCGTCGCCGCTCGTCGAGAATGACGTCGTCTACTACGTCTCGAATCGCGGCGAGGTGATCGCGGCGGACCTCCAGGGCTTCCGCGACAACGGCGAGAACGACGGCCCGTTCAAGGACGAGAAGTTCACCAGTCAGACCGACGGCGACATTCTTTGGAAGTTCGACATGATGGAAGAGGTCGGAGCGTTCCCGCACAACATGTCGAACTCGTCGCCAGTGGTGTTCGGCGACCTGATCTACGTCAGCACGTCGAACGGCCAGGACGAGAGCCACGTGAACATACCGTCGCCGAAGGCGCCCGCGATCATCGCCATCAACAAGACGACCGGCAAACTGGTGTGGGAGGACAACTCGGTCGGTGATCGCATCCTCCACGGGCAGTGGTCGTCGCCGACGGTCGGGAAGATCGGCGACACGACGCAGGTCATGATCGGGCAGGGCGACGGCTGGATCCGCGGGTACGAGGCCACGAGCGGCAAGAAGCTGTGGGAGTTCGACACGAACCCGAAGGACTCGGTCTGGCCGAAGACGCGCAACGAGCTGATCAGCACGCCGGTCGTGTACGACGGGTTGGTCTACATCGCGAACGGCCAGGACCCCGAGCACGGCGAAGGCGTGGGCCATCTCTACGCCATCGATCCGACCAAACGCGGCGACATCACCAAGACGGGTCTCGTGTGGCACTACGACAAGATCCGCCGGTCGATCTCGACCGCGGCGATCGTCGACGGCATCGTGTACTTCCCCGACTTCAGCGGCTTCCTGCATGCCGTCGACGCGAAGACGGGCAAGCCGTACTGGACGCATGACATGTTCGCGGCGGTGTGGGGCTCGGCGCTCGTCGCCGACGGCAAGGTCTACCTCGGCGACGAGGACGGCGACATCACCATTCTGGAGGCCGGGAAGACGCTGAAAGTTATCGGTGAGATGAACATGGGGAGCTCCGTCTACGCCACAGCAGTGCCAGCCAACGGCGCGCTGATCATCGCGAACCGCAACCAGCTCTTTTCGCTCGCGGTCAAGAAACAGAGCTGAGGTCGTCCGTGTCTCTGGCTTTCCGCGTTGGCGTTGTTCTCTGTGCCGTTGGCGGTCTCAGCACTTTCGGCCGCGCGCAGTCATCCGCGAACTGGCCGCAATTTCGCGGGACTCACGCGGCTGGCGCGGCGGCCACCGCCGCTCCGACCGCATGGGATCTGAAGGCAGGGCGCAACATCCTCTGGAAGACGCCCATCCCCGGTCTGTCCCACTCGAGTCCGATCGTCTGGGGTGAGCAGGTTTTCGTTCTCACTGTTGTACCGGCATCGGCTCGCGATCGGGTAGGGGCGGTTCGCGAACCGCCCCTACGCCTCGGGGATGCCGGCATTGATCCGGCCGACGACATGGTGCCGCACGAGTGGAAGCTGTATTCGCTCGAGCGGCGCACGGGTGCGGTGCGATGGGAACGGACGGTTCACGAAGGCATGCCGCGCATGAAGCGGCACGTGAAGGCGAGCCACGCCTCGTCCACGCCCGCGACCGACGGCACGCACGTCGTCGTGCTGGCCGGATCGCAGGGCCTGTTCTGCTACGACATGAGCGGGAAACTGCTCTGGACGCGGGATCTGGGCGTCATGGACGTCGGGCTCGTGGACGATCCGTCCTATCAGTGGGGACCGGCCAGCTCGCCCATCATCTATAAGAACCTCGTCATCGTTCAGAACGACAGGCACCGCGACTCATCGCTGTCGGCGTTCGACGTGCGGACCGGCGCGCCGGCATGGCAGGTCAATCGTGACGAACTACCCTCTTGGGCGACGCCGCTCGTGTTTCAGTCGGGCAGCCGCACCGAGCTCGTCACGAACTCAGGCAAGTACATCCGCGGATACGATCCGGATACCGGACGCGAGCTGTGGCGGTTGTCGGACAACGCGACGCAGGTCAAAGTGCCCTCGCCGGTCGCGGCCGGCAGCATGGTCGTCGTCACCGGCGGCTACCCGCCCGCCGGCCGGCCCATCTATGCCATCCGTGCGGGCGCCACGGGCGAGATCGCGCCCAACCAGCTCGCGTGGCGGACCGACCGTGGGTCGTCGTACACCTCCACGCCGATCGTCCACAACGGGATTCTTTATTCGGTGACCGATAACGGCATTTTGAGCGCCTATCAGATCGCTACGGGCGAGCGCCTTTATCAGACGCGGATGTCCGAGGCCGCCTCAGGCTTCAGCGCCTCGCCCGTCGCCGCGGGTGACAAGCTCTACTTCGCGAGCGAAGACGGCGACGTGTTCGTCGTCCAGGCCGGTCCGCAGTTCAAGCTCGTCGCCACCAACCCGATGGGTGAACCGTGCATGGCCACGCCTGCGGTCGTCGACGGGACGGTCATCGTGAGGACGAGGACGCAGATTGTCGCCATCGGGCAGCGTCCGCAATCGAGCGCAAAGAGATAGCCGAGGGCTCAGTGTCTCAGCGTCTCAGCGCCCTCTGTGCCCTCTGCGTTCTCTGCGTTCTCAGCGCGATCCACGCGCAGACCCCCACGTCGTGGCCGCAGTTCAGAGGCAACCCTCTTCTGACCGGCGTCGCGCCGGAGCCGCTGAAAGCGCCGCTCAAGGTGCACTGGTCGTATGAAGCTGGCGAGTCGGTCGAGTCTTCGGCAGCAATTGCGAACGGCACGGTGTTCGTCGGGTCGCAGCCGGGCGTGCTGGTCGCGCTCGATCTCGCCAGCGGCAAGCCGAAGTGGCAATACAAGGTCTCCGAGTCAGGCCTCGGCGAGTCGTCTCCGGCGGTGGCCCGCGACATGGTCTTCGTCGGCGACCTCGACGGAGTGCTGCACGCGGTCGGCGTCGCGGACGGCAAGGCGCGCTGGACGTTCAAGACCGGCGCGGAAATCAAGTCGTCGCCGATCGTCGTGGGCGATCGCGTGCTCATCGGGTCGTACGACGCGCACCTGTATTGCCTCAGCCTCGACGGCAAGCTGATATGGAAGGTCGAGACCAAGGCGCAGGTGCATGCCACGCCGGCGATCCGCAACGGCGTCGCGTACGTCGCCGGCTGCGACGAGATCCTTCGTGCGATCCGCATCGCCGACGGCCGCGAGCTCTTCACGATGTCGTCCGGCTCTTACACCGCTGCGTCGCCGGCCATCGTCGGCAGCCGCGCGTTCTACGGGACGTTCGAAAACGAGGTGCTCGCCGTTGATCTCGACGCACGCAAGTTCCTGTGGCGCTACCGTCACCCCGAGCGGAACTTTCCCTTCTACGCGTCGGCGGCGGTCGCGGACGGCCGGGTCTTCGTCGGGGGCCGCGACAAGATGGTCCACGCGCTCGACGCCGCCACCGGCAAATCGATCTGGACCTTCACGACGCGCGCGCGGGTCGATTCGTCGCCCGCCGTCGCGGGCCGCATCGTCTGGGTCGGCTCGAACGACGGCCGCCTCTACGCGCTCGACGTGGCGTCGGGCAAGAGCGTCTGGGAGTTCGACGCGGGCGGCCCGCTGTCCGCGTCACCCGCCATCGCGGGCGGTCGCCTGGTGATAGGTTCCCAGGACGGTACCGTCTTCTGTCTCGGACCGGCATAGTGCGCCGAATTCAAAGAACGGCCCGAGCGCAAGGCTGCAGGTCGCTCGACTACTCGGGCAGCGCGTCGCCCTTCGGCTCGGGCAGGAAAAAGCTCGCGACGAAGCCGACGAGGTACACGCTGAACCCGACCGCGGCCGCCACGTACGCAAGCTTCGTCGGCGCGTAGGCGCGATCGGACGTGACGGCGAGCGTCGCCGTCACCCACGCGAAGGAGGTGCCGACGAGCCGGCCGCCGATGTTCGCGGCGAAGCTCTCGCCGGTTCCACGCAAGTACGTTGGATACACCCGTGGCAGGTAGTTCCCCCAGAAGCTGAACTGCGCGACCGTGAAGAACCCCGCGAAGAACATTCCTATATAGAGCCACGACAGGCTCGTCGTCGCCGCCCAGCCAAAGACGAGCGGCATCACGATCAGTCCTGGAACCTGGAACATGCGCAGCAGCTTGCGGCGGCTCACGACATAGACCGCCAGCGCCGCGAGCGCGGTGCGTCCGAGGAGACCGCCAATCTCCTGGACTTTCGTGACGTCCGACGCGATCGCCTGTTCGATCCGCCGCGCTTCGGGAACCGGCTTGCCCGCGGTCTGCGCTTTGACATCCGGCAGACCGGGCACCATCTGCTGCACCTGCTGGATGGCGCCGAACGCCGCGCCGTACGACATCGCGAACATCAGCGTGGTGACGATCGTGGTACGCCGCAGGTCCGGGGCGAACAGCGCCATGATGCTGGGCCGCCTGAGCGTGCCTGTCGCGCGCTTCTTCTCCCAGGCGGGCGATTCCGGCAGGAACGGACGAATGATGATGAGGGGAATCGCGGGGATGACGCCCGACATGACCGTGTATCGCCACGGCGCGTGCGGCTCGGCGATCGTCCCGCCGAGGATGGCGCCGAGCGCCGGAAGCGACGGGGCCAGGGTTACGCAGAGACCGTTGACGGTCGCGACCAGCAGGCCGCCGAGCGACGAAAAGGCCTGCGTGTAGCCGAGCGCCGCCTCGCGTCGCTTCGGGTCGCTGAACAGTTCCGCGACCCACGCGACCGCCGCCACGAACTCGACGCAGACGCCGATGAAGACGAGGCAGCGAAAGAACAGCAGCTTTCCGATGGAGGTGGAGAACCCGGACAGAAACGCCGCGAACGCATAAAGAAGAATGCTGAAGGTCAGCACGCGCCGCCGGCCGAACAGATCGGTGAGATATCCGCCCAGCAGCCCGAAGATCCCGCCCGCGAACGCCGGAATGTAGAACAGCCGCCCCACCCACATCTGGTACTCGGGCGACCCCGGCGCGGCACCCACGAGCTCCAGGAGCGCCGGCCGGACGATGAGCGGGAGCATCAGGATTTCGTAGATGTCGAACGCGAAGCCGATCGCGGCGATGGCGCAGATCAGCCACTCAGTGGGTGTCAGACGAGCGGTCGTTGGCGTCATGCAGCTCCTGCAACGGGGTGAAAGGCAGCGCCGTATGATAGTGGAAAGAACCGCCGTGATCCGCGACGCCGCGTTCGCCGTCCTCGTAACCATCACAACCCTGGTCACCGCCGCGGCCGCACAGCCGACGTCCACTGCCATCGCGGGTTCGGTCCTCGACACAAGCGGCGCCGTACTTCCAGGCGTGACAGTCGTCGTCCGACACGTCGAAACTGAGGCGACTCGTACGGTTGCGACCGGTCCCGATGGCCGGTTCGTCGTCGCCGGGCTGCCGGTCGGTCCGTACGAGCTTCGGGTGGAGCTTCCGGGCTTCAGGCCCCTCGTCCGCTCCGGGATCACGCTCGTGGTGGGCCAGACTGCCACGCTCGCGCTCGTCCTGGAGGTGGGCGCCGCGGAAGCGGTGACCGTCGTCGGCCAGGCGTCGGGCGTCATCACGAACAGTTCGGAGCTGAGTTACCTGGTCGGCGAACAGGCAATCCAACAACTGCCGCTGAACGGCCGGAACTTCACGGATCTCGCCGCGCTGCAGCCCGGCGTCAATCCGTACCCGCACCGCGACGGCGGATCGGTGGTCGCGCACGGGCTGGGGATGAGCGTCAACGGCCAGGACCCGCGGTCGAATGTGTACCTGCTCGACGGCACGCTGCAGAACGACTTCACGAACGGGCCGGCGGGGAGCGCAGCGAGCACGGCGCTCGGGATGGAGACCATCCAGGAGTTCCGTGTCGAAACGAACGCTTACAGCGCCGAGTTCGGCCGCAACTCGGGCGGGCAGATTCACGTCGTGACGAAGTCGGGCACCAACGAGTGGAGCGGGAGCGCGTACGAGTTCCACCGGAACGACGCGCTCGACGCCCGCAACTTCTTCGATCGGGAGGGAACACCGGACTTCACCCGTAATCAGTTCGGCGGCACCGTCGGCGGCCCGCTGAAACAGAACCGGACGTTCTTCTTCGTCGGCTACGAGGCGCTCGTCGAGCGGCTCGGCAAGACGATCTCGACGGTCGTCCCGGACGACAACGCGCGTCTCGGCATTCTTCCCGGCGGGCCTCCGGTAACGATCAACGCGGCGGTGAGACCGTACCTGCTCGAGTTTCCGCAGGCGAACGGCCCGAACCTCGGCGGTGGCCTCGCCGAGTACACGTTCGGATTCGAGCAGACGATCGACCAGCAGTTCGTCAACGGTCGTATCGACCACAACGCCGGAGCGAGCCATCGCTGCTTCGGACGCTACACGTTCGACACGGCCGACCAGGCGCTGCCGACCGACTATCCGCAGTTCCCGCGTGCGTTCCGCTCGCGTAACCAGTTCTTTACCGGCGAGTACCAGAACGTCCTGTCCGATCGGACATTGCAGACGTTTCGCCTGGGCTTCAGTCGGACGCGTATCGGGCAGAACGTCGAGGCGAACACGTCACAGCCGCTGCCGGTATTCGTGACGGGGCGCCCGATGATGGGGGACATCGACATCGGCGGCCTGAAGCGATTCGGACCTCAGAGCTCCGCCAATCTCCGGCTCGTGCAGAACGTCTTCGGCGGACAGTACGATGTGACGCAGGTCCGCGGCCGCCATCTGCTCAAAGCCGGCGGCCTCGCCGAGTATTACCAGGACAACATGGTCAACCCGACGTTCAGCCTCGGGATCTACCGCTTCGCCAACCTGCGCAACTTTCTGCTGAACGTTCCTGTCAACTTCGTCGGTCTTACGCCGGAGGGGGCGATCGATCGGTACTGGCGGTTCACGCTGTTCGGGTTTTACGTCCAGGACGAGTTTCAGGTCACGCCGCGGTTGACCGTCAACGGCGGGCTTCGCTACGAGTTCTCGACGCTGCCGGAAGAAAAGTACAACCGGGATTCGGCCCTCATCGACCCGCTCTCCGACACGGCTCCGGTCGTCGGACCGCTGTATGAGAATCCGACCTATACGAACGTGTCGCCGAGAGGCGGCCTGGCGTGGGATGTCACCGGCGACGGCCGGACATCGGTACGCGGCGGATACGGCCTGTACTTCAACACGAACAACCACCAGAATCTGATTGTCACAGTCACGAACCCACCTTTCACACCCCGAGCGGTCATCGCCAATCCGACGTTCCCAAACCCGCCGTTCGACCGGGCCGGGACACTGTCGATACGGCCGATCCAGTGGGAGCTCGAGAATCCGCGCGTCCATGTCTGGAACGCGAGCCTCCAGCGCGAACTCGCGTGGGACGTCGTCGTCACCGCCGGCTACGCGGGCTCGCGGGGACTTCACCTGCTCCGCAGCAATGACATCAACGTGCCGACGCCGACGCCGCTCGCCAACGGTACGCTCTTCTTCCCGCCGAACACGCCGCGCCCGAACCGCGCGTTCTCAACGATCGAGCTGAAGAGCAGCGACGGCGACTCCTGGTACAAGGCGTTCATCCTCGACGTCCGGCGGCGGTGGGCAGACGGCTTCACGTTCCAGTCTTCGTACACGCTGTCGAGGAGCGAGGACACGACCCAGGCCTCGACGTTCTTCTCGGACGCGACCAACGGCACCACGTCGGCGTTCCCCGAGTTCATTCCGGACTACAACAAGGGACGGTCCGACTTCGACGCGCTCCATCAGTGGGTCGCGAGCTTCACCTGGGCGCTGCCGTTTGCGAAAGACCTGACCGGCATCCCAGGCGCGCTGCTCGACGGCTGGCATCTCTCGAGTATCGTCCAGATCCGCAGCGGCAACCCGCTGACGGTCTTCGTCACGAGCAATCGTTCGCGCTCGCTGTGGACGCCTTCTCTCGGGCCGGGGATCGGACAGGACCGTCCGAGCTACGCGTCCGGGTATGACGGCGACCGTGCCGTGCGGGGCCTGCCGGATCAGTGGTTCGACCCGTCGGCGTTCGTCCTGCAGCCGGCGGGGACGTTCGGCAACACCGGCCGCGGCGATTTCGACGGACCCGGTCTGCGCACCGTCGACCTGGCGCTGGTGAAGACCGCGCACTGGGCGAGGCTCGGCGACGACGCGCGCGTCGAGATGCGGATCGAGGCGTTCAACATTTTCAACCGCGCGAACTTCGGTGCGCCGGCCCTGAGCGTGTTCGCCGGCACCGCCGACAACGAGGCGCCGCTCCCGACCTTCGGCAGGGTGACGACGACCACGACCGCGGCGCGGCAGATCCAGCTGGGTGTCAGGTTTTCGTTCTGAGCAGGCGCTAGCCTGGTTGTGGCACCAGGCTTTAGCCTGGTTCGGTCGTTCTGGAGGTTCCGCATGAACTGGTTCGTCTTCGTCCTCGGCGCCGTCCTGTCCTGGGGATCGTACGGTGTGCTGCTCCATCAGGGTCAGGTAAAGCTCGGCAACCCGCTGCGCGCGCTGCTGTGCGTGGGGATTGCCTATTTTCTGATCGGGGTGATCGTCCCGATCGCCGCGCTGGCGGCTCAAGGGCAGGGACTGCGCGGCTTCAACGGGCCAGGGACGACGGCGGCGACGATCGCGGGGGCGCTCGGAGCAATCGGCGCTGTGTGCATCATCTACGCCTTCCGCGCCGGCGGGCTTCCGGTCTACGTGATGCCGCTCGTGTTCGGCGGCGCGCCGCTCGTCAACGTCCTCGTGTCGATGGCGCTGCATCCGCCGAAGTTGGCGCCGAGCCCGATGCTGTACGTCGGATTCCTCCTCGCATCGCTCGGCGCCGGCATGGTGCTGTACTACAAACCGCAGGGCTAGGAGGCGCGAGCTCCCGTGTCTGCCGTTCTGTCGAATCGTCGACATCGGTTCCGAGAAAATTCCTATCCAATCGTACCTAGGCGCTAAAAACGACCCGCACGGCGCCAAAATCCGCGGCACCGTGTTTGCCGCTAACTCCGCCAGAGCCAACGGCGTTCTGCCACACAGATGAGCTGCGTCGCAGCTCGCAATGGAGGTACGAGAAGATGCTGAGACGATTCGTCTTCACATCGCTCGCGCTTGGCTGGTTGGTAGCCTTGCCGGTCCCGGCAACGGCTCAGGAACGACGCGTCCCGCATGAAGGATCGACGGCGGTCGGATTGGACGTCGGCGCGTTCATCCCTACCGACGATCTCTTCGACGACTCGTTACTCGTCAACGTGCTGTACGAGTACTACGTGACGCCGCGCGTCAGCCTGCGCACGGCGTTCAGTTGGACTGACCCGAACCTTGGCGGCGGCTCGATTCAATCACTGAGACAGATGCCGCTGAGGGTAGACGTCGACTACAACTGGGAACACGGCAAGTGGCATCCGTTCGTCGGCACCGGCGTCGGCGCGTACTTCATGCAGTTCAAGAACAACGGTGAGTCATTCGGCGAGTCGGAAACCAAGCTCGGCCTCAACGCGGGCGGCGGGATCGAGTACTTCCTGCACCGCGCCGTGACGCTCAAGGGAGAGGCGCGATACCACTCGGTCGCCAACGTTCGTGGAGGACGAGATCCGTCCGGACTGGCGATCACGGGAGGGCTCAAAACTTACTTCTAAAGGTTCGAACGAGTTCGAGTAGGTTCGAAGGGTTCCAGGGTTCGATCGACGGACTCTGGAACCCCCTCCTACGAATTTCCACTACCGGCCCCTACGATTTCTTCCTTCTGTCGCCGATCGCCCAGAGATTCGTCGTCGTCCGGATGAAAATCTGACCGTCCGAGATCGCCGGCGACGAGAGGCAGTAATCCTCCAGCGCGTTCTCGGCAATCAGCTCGAACTTGGGGCCCGGCGCGAAGACGCTCGTCAGACCATCTTCATTGGTGATGTAGATCTTTCCGTCCGCCAGCACCGGCGAGGCGCTGTAGGTACCCGGCTTCAGCCTCTCCGGGCCGTAGACGATCGCGCCGGTCTTCGCGTCGAGACAATGCACGACGCCGCGGTCGTCGACGACGTAGACGTACTTGCCGTCGCTAATCGGCGTTGGCACATCCGGCCCTCGATCGAACGACCACATCTTGTGCGACTCGGTGACGTCGCCGCGGCCGCCGGGCTTCAGCGCGACGAGGGGCTTCACACGCGAGGGCGCGCCAACGACTCCCTCGGAAATGACGAACGGCGACGCGACGATGCGGTAGTTCGGGTTGTTTTCCGGGTTCAACCCGCCCAGCCGCCACAGCTCCTTGCCGTCCTTCGGGTCGTGGCCGGTGACGACGTCGCCGCCAACGGTGACGATCTCGAACGCGCTGCCGACCTTCACGAGGAGCGGCGTCGCGTACGAATCCGGGGACTCTTGGATCGCCTGCGTGGGACGCTCGACCCTCCACAACGTCTTCCCGGTCATTTTGTCGATCCGCAACAGATACGACGGGTCGTCCGTTTTCATGCCATGGAGCACCTGGACGAACAGGGAATCGCCGTAGAGGAGCGGGGACGATGCGTACCCCCAATTGAGTCCGAACGGACCGTAGTCCTTCTGAATGTCGCGCGCCCAGAGCTCCTTGCCGCTGAAGTCGAAGGCCTTGAAGACGCCGGTGCCGGTCATCACCCAGACGCTTTTTCCGTCGGTGACCGGCGATGGCGACGACATGTTCTGCTTCCGCGCGCGCATGTTGCCGCCGCCGAGCGGGCGCTTCCAGACCACGTCACCCTTCGCACGGTCGACGACCCAGAACTCGAGGTCTCCGGCGCCGTCGGCGAGCGCGACGTTGAGGAAGATGCGGTCGCCCCAGATGATGGGCGTCGCGCCGCTCCGGCTGGGCAGCGCGAGCTTCCAGGCGACGTTTTCCGTCGGCGACCACTTGACCGGCAGGCCCTTCTCGCCGCTGTGTCCGTTGGCCAGCGGCCCCCGCCAGTGCGGCCAGTTCTCGGCGCTCAGAGTGGACCCGGCAATCACGATCGCGAGGATGGCCGCGGCGTAGCAGATCGAGCGGTGACGCACAGAGAAGCTCCTTCCGGTTGTGGTTCGAAGGGGCATCGGTACCCGCTTCCGTATACTGCCTGTCCTCCGGGTTCGTTTCAATCGGCTGGCTCTGCTGTGTCTGGAGTTAGCGGAGGGGACGGAGACAACCTCCGTTATCTGAAAGAATTCAGCTCCCCAGCTCGAGCGCGAGCATGTTCTTTCGGTCTCTGATGTAGAGCTTCGTCCCGACGAGCGTCGGCACCGTCCAGGATGTCTTCGTCATGATGTCCGCGCGTGCGAGGACCTTGATCCCTTCCGGCGAGACCGTCGCGAGGCCGAGCGTGCCGTCCTCGTCGAGGATGACGATCTTCCCGTCCGCGTACAGGAACGTCGAGCGCGAGAAGCTGCGGTCACGCCAGGCGATCTTCCCCGTCTTGACGTTGATCGCGGTGATGAACGACGGCCCGAAGTCGCCGCTCGCGCCGTAGGCGTACTCGCCGATGCGGATGACGGTGCCGATGTGCACGCGCATCTGGTTCGTGAAGCTGAGCTCCTTGACGCTGGTCTGCGTACCCGCTTTCGACAGCTGCAGCACGCGCGTTCCGGAGTTGTACGCAGACGATAAGAAGAGGATGTTCCCTTCACCCCAGACCGGCGTGCTGATGTTCAGGCCCCATTCGGTCTTGTGCGGGTGGCGCCAGAGAATCGTGCCATTCGACGGGTTGAGGCCGACGATCTCCGCGCCGCCGAAGACGACGAGCTGATCCTCGCCGTCGACGTTGATCAGGATCGGAGACGCAGGCGAGGCCTCGAATGCCGGGCTCTTCCAGACCACTTTGCCGCTCGCCTGATCGAATGCGATCACTGCGCTCGGTCCGCCGGCGGGCAGGATGACGGTCTCGCGGAACGCGATCGGGCTCGGAGAGAAGCCGCGCCCAGGCATGCCCGCGTTGAACTCCTTGATCATGTTGTGGGACCAGAGCACGTTGCCCGATGTCTTGTCGAGCGCGAACAGTTCCTTCAGCGTGCTCGCCGCGAACAGCCTGTTCCCCACGATCAGGGGCGTCGAGTGCGGACCGGCGCCGTACTCGAAGTCGAGCCCCTCGGTCGGTGCGGCATAGCGATGCTCCCAGACCGTCTTGCCGGTCGCGGCGTCCATCGAGACGATCACTTCTTCCTGCGACCGTCGCACCATCGACAACAACCCGGCCGGACGATACATCGTATAGAGGCGCGGGCCGTCGACGAGAATCGACGAGTGGCCCTCGCCGAGCGCGCGCGTCCAGAGCTGCTTCGGGCCGCTCGCCGGCCACGAGGTGGCGAGTCCCTTCGCGTCACTGGTGAAGTTGCGGCGCGGGCCGCCCCACTGCGTCCATTCCCCCGCGGCGTGCAGGCTGACGGAAATCAGCGCGAGGGCCGCCGCGATAATCAATCTGCGCATGGTTCTTTTTACTCCGACCTCAACGCCTCGACCAGCGAACCTTTGGCCGCCGCCCGCGCGGCAATGATGGAGGACAGGACTCCCGAGGCGAGTACGGCGAGGAGCAGGATCGCAAGTGAACCGGCGCGCGCCGAACCGCCATGCTCCTTGAGCGCCGGCGTGATCGCGACCACTGCGCAGACAACGCCCGCGACGAGGCCGAGGAGCAGCAGCAGTCCCGTCTCCGCCAGGATCATCAAGCGAACGTCACCCGACGAATACCCCATGGCGCGTAGCAGCGCCAGCTCCCGGCGGCGCTCGAGCACGTTCCGGACGGCAATCGCGGCGAGACCCACCGTCCCGACGAGCAGGCCAAGCGCGCCGAGCGCCTGGAAGGTCGAGAGGTATGTGTTCTCGACCCGGTGATAGCCGACCAGCCGCTCCGGCGCCGACTGGGCATCGAACCCGACGTCCGACAGACGCGCTTCGAGGAACGCGGCGACGCCATCCGCGGCCCGACGGTCACCGTCGACGTCGATGAGGAAGAACCGGTAGCCCTCCTCGTCCGGAAACGCTTCCACGAAACGCGCCTCCGATATGAGGAGCTCGCCCTGCAACACGCTGTCGGCCAGGGTTCCAACGATCTTGAACCTGCTCCCCTGTTCCCCCTCCGCCGCATCGTCGAACGAGATCTCGTCGCCGAGCGACGCGTGCAGCACGTATTGGAGTGACGTCGCATCCACAATTGCCGGGATCGCGGCCGAGTCTTCCCGCCGATCGAGCAGACGCCAGGGATTCGATCGCTCCTCTTCCGTCGCCGCCAGCGACCGGGCAAAAGTGAACCGGTTCTGGTCCGCGAGCGCTTGCGGGACGCCCACTACGCGCGGATGCTGCGGACGGTACAGATTCAGGCAGCTCGCATCGTCTCCAGGCCGCAGGCGAAGTCTGTAGATCGTATGTGGGCCGGCGGATCCCGATTGATCCGGCTGGAGGTTCAGCGCGTCGCGTCCCTCTGCTGTCGAGGGATCCTGGAAAACTGGAAGCACCGTCTCTGCAACCAGAGCGAACCCACCCGTCCCCGAGTGCCGATCGCGCGTGCCGGCCGATTCGTCCTTGCGGAACGCTTCGATGGCTACGATGAGGAAGACCGCGGCGCCGATGAGCGCGACGGCGAGCACGCTGCGGCCGCGCCGCCACGTCGCATAGCGAAGGCCGAGCCGCGCGACGCCGGCGGGGCCGGGCTCCGCAAGCGCGCTCGTTGGTGGCGACGTGAGCCGCGCACCGATGGCGGTGACGCTCGCGGCAAGCAGCAGCGCACCGGCGAGGAAAAATGCGGCCGCGTCGGGTATCACATCGGTCGCGCCGCCGACGACCGCAAGTCCGGCCACGACGCCGAGCGCCGCCGCGGTCAGCATCCGGCGGCGAGGGCTTGCTGTGCCGCCGACGGCAAAGGCCGCGCCGACGTCTCCACCGAGGAGCGCGCGCGGCGATGCCTTGCGCAGCGCACGCAGCGTCCACCAGATCACGCCGGCCGCCAGCACAATCCCGGCGCCCGCGCCAATCGCGAGCGGGATAGCGGACGGGTGCAGTTCCAGATCCGACGTGCCCACCGCGCCGACCCACCACGTCCGAAGGCCGAGCATGATCAGCGAGGCGTACGCGAGCCCGCTCAACGCGCCCAGCACCGCGCCAACGACCGCCAGGGCAACACCCTCGAGGAGGAATAGCCGCTGAATCTGAGCGATCGTCAATCCGATTGCGCGGAGCGCGCCGATTTCCCGCAGACGCTGTTCGATGCCGAGCCGGAAGAAGAGTGCGCCCAAAAGCAACGCCGACACGACGAGGAAGAAACTGAAGTACGAGAAGTACTCGCCGAAATCGGTCGCGCCTGCCGAAGCCTCGAGCGCCTCCTGACGTACGGCAACGACCGTCAGACCCGAACGGAGCGGATCGAGCTTCCGGCGCAGCGCGAACTCGAATTTCGTCGCCTGATCGGCGAGGAGATTCGTGTTCGTCCCCGGGATCGACACGCGCACCGACGTCACCTGTCCGAAACGCGAACGCCACAGCTCCTGTCCCGACTCGAGCGCCACGAACGCTTTCGGTGTCGTCCTGTACTGATCCCAATACTGCTCATCGGCCGGTCGGATGCGCGACAGGTCGAGGGGAAACGGCGGATCCCAGTCGGACAGGCTCCTGGACTCGGTGATGCCGGGATAGTCGGGCGCAAAGTCGCGATCGGCGGCGTTCATAGGCACGACGCTCGCCACGCGGAACGTCGCGGTCCGTTCGATCAGCTGTCCGCTCGAATCCCACAAGTAGTAGTCGAGCGTCGCAGTGTCGCCGCGGCTCGCATTGAGCTGCTCGGCCGCCCAGGCATTCAGGACGATCATCGGCGGCTGGGTCGGCTCCAACTCGTCAATCGCGCTGACGAGCGAGTAGGGCACCTGGCGCTCACCGATTCGGATCGCGTTTGCCAGGTAGGTCAGCATCGGCTCCGCGCGCCAGCCAAGCTCGCGGGCGACCTCGCCTGCGGCCGTCACCACGCTGTCCTCGAGCAGGCCGGCGGCGCTCTCGACGGCGATCGCGTCTCGTCCAGGCAGCGGACGGACGCGGACGCCGATGTCGGCGAGCGTCGCACGCTGGCGAATCCGCTCTTCGACTGAATCCAGATCGGATCCGGCGACAAGGACCGTGTTGATCTCCTCCTGCCGTTCCAGGTCGCGCTGGAGCCGGTCGAGCCGGACGAAGATTGCCTTCGTCCCGCCTTGTGATGAGCGCAGCGAGAATTCGCCCGCCGCCTCCCTCCCCAGCACGCCCGCAGTCCGCAACCGGACCGTCCGCCCCACATCGTCGCGGCGGCCATGAAGGAACTCGGCAGGAATGTCCGATGGCTTTCGCGTGCGCAGGAGAACGACGTCGTCGACTCTCGCTCCGAGCTCGTCGGCGAGCGCCGGACTGAGAAAGGCATCCGCGCGCCCCGGTGCCTTCCGGTCCACGCCGTGGAACGCAAAGAACCGATCGTCGACACCGTAAACGGTGACGCCGGACGCGCGTGCGCCGCCCTGTTCCCGCGTAATCGAACCGTCAGCGACAATCAACCCGGCCGAGTTGTCGGCGGCATCCGCTGTGAGCGACGCGCGGACGTACCCACCCGAGGCGACGACGAACTCCGTGCGGCCAAGCCGGCCGATGGCGAGCTCGCGCAGGCTCGCACGAACCGAGTCGCCCACCGCAAGGGCGCCCGACAGGACCGCGACTGCGCAGGCGATGCCCGCGACGACGGCGAGGTTGGTGCGCCAGTAGTGGCGAGCGCCGCGAAGGGCAAGAGTGACCATGGTCATTGCTGATTGTCGAATGCTGAGTGCGGATTTACCTCGGAACAAGAGTCCGATCGCTCAGCGTATAGCGCTTGCCGAACCGATCGGCGAGCGCGGCGCTGTGCGTGACGACGATGAGGATCTGCTCGCGTGCCTGCAAATCGAGCAGGAGCGCGGCGACGGCGTCGGCCGACTGACGGTCGAGATTCCCCGTCGGCTCGTCGCAGAGCAGGAGACGCGGCTGACGCACCAGCGCGCGGGCGATCGCGGCGCGCTGCCGCTCGCCGCCCGACAACGCCGCGGGCCGGTGATCGCGACGGTCGGTCAGCCCGACCTGGGCGATCAGCCACTCTGCGCGCGCCCGTGCGTTTCCACCCGTGTGGTCCACCAGCGTTGGCGCGAGCACGTTTTCGAGGACCGTGCACTGCGGCAGCAGGAAATGATCCTGGAAGACGAACCCGACGCGCCGGTTGCGAAACGCGGCGAGGTCGCGCTCGCCGAGCGTGAACGGATTGACGTTGTCGAGCGCGACCTCACCAGCCGACGGCGGTTCGAGCGCGCCCAGTACATAAAGGAGTGTGCTCTTGCCGCTGCCGGACGGACCCATGATGGATGCCGTCTCGCCGGGATTGAGGGACAACGAGACGTTCGACAGCACCTCGATGGCGCCGCGGGGCCCGGGATAGCTTTTCGAGACGTTGGTCGCCTTCAGCACGCGGCGTCTATGCGGTCTTGGTCGCTGCCTGGCCCGCGACCGCGCTGTAAACCTCGAGGGCGCGGTCGGCCATCCGCGCGACCGTGTAGTGGCGGCCGACGCCCGCGACCCCGGCGGCGCCGAGGGCGGCACGCTTCGCGGGATCGGCGAGAATCGAGGCCAGCGCGTCGGCCAGGGCGCCGGGGTCGTCCGGCGGCACGAGCAGGCCGCCGCCGGTCTTCTGTAACACCTCGATGAACGCGCCGCGGCGCGGCTGGACGACCGGCACGCCGCAGCCCATCGCCTCCAGCACGGACAATCCTTTGGGCTCGTCGTACGTGGCCGGCAATGAGAAAACGTCGAGGCCGCGCAGGAACGTTCCCTTCGCGGCGCGATCGAGCTCGCCGTGATAGCGGAACTCCGACTCGAGACCCCAGGTGCGCATCTTCGCTTCGATGTCTTTCAGATAGGCCCGGAATTCGGGCGCGAGATAACCGGCCGCTTCGAGCGACATCGGGCCGAGATCGTGGCGCTCCCTGAGCCGGCGATACGCGTCGCACAGAACGTGCAGGCCTTTCTCCGGGGCGATGCGTCCGAAAAACCCCACCCGCCGCCCCGTCCGCGGTTCGACCGGCGCCGCGCCTTTCAGGCTCTCGATATTCACGCCGAGCGGCACGACGTGCATCTTCGCCGCCGGGATCGCAAGATACGACATCATGAAACGCGCATACTGCTCGCTGACCGAAAACACGGCGTCGACGTGCTGCATCTGCTTGCGGATGAGATCGATCGTGTCGCTGCGCCACGGCTCGCCGAGGCCGGCGATGAACAGGTCTTCGCCCTGCAGCGTCACGCCGACGGGACGTTTCGTGACGCGGCGAATCGGTGCCGCGAGGCTGATGAGCAGCGAGTTCGGCAGAATCGTGAGATCGACCGGCGGCTCGGTGGCGAGCCAGTCACAGAGTTTTTCGACTTCTTTCCGCTGCGCGCCGCCTTCACCGCGAAGCGTCGAAACCGTCAGCTCGCCGAGCATCCTCGGGTCGGTCTTGACCGGCCGGTTCGCCATTGCACGGATGACCGCAGGCGCGTCCCAGAGCCGATCGAGCAGTTTCGGCGTGTAGCGGAAGATCGGCAGCTTCTGCTCGAGGTACACGCTGATGCCGCCGAGAAACACGCGGCTCCGGCTGACGTTCGGCTCGTCGGTCCGCGTGGGCGTGTAGAGCGGCATCAGGATGACGTCATGGCCGCGCCGCACCAGCTCCGCCGCCAGTGCGTTGTCGCGCAGACAGCTGCCGCAATACATCGGCCCGGCGCCGGCGGTCAGGGCCAGGAGCTTCATACCGCCTGCTGATAGGAACGCCGCGCGTACAGATGCTCGAACAGGTTGCCTTCGTGCGGCTGATCCCAGGCGATCTGGTTCGTCTTGATCGGCCCCACGTTGATGCGATCGACGAGCGGCGATTCGATCAGCCGATCGACGAGACGCCGGTCCGCGGTGAGCGCGGTGACCACGAGCGTCGGCCCGAACGGCGCCGGCACGGCGGCCATCTCCTCGGCCGTCATCTCGACCACCGCGGCAAACGGAAAGAGGAACTCGCGGTTCGCGAGCGGGTGCAACGGGCTGTCGCAATAGATGATCGTCGGCAGCAGATACGTGCTGCCTTCCCAGCGGACGAGCCGGGGGCCGTTGCGATGCGCCGCGGTCAGATCGATCGCGCCCGGCTCGCGCAGGCCGGACTCGATCTGACCGTTGATCCACTCCGCGACACGCGGGTCGACGAACGGTGCAATCGCCGCTTGCTCATCGTCCGCCGCTCGCGGACCGATGGCGGCGAGTCGCGCGGCGAGCGCGTCGGCGATCTCGCGGCCGTGGGCCGGCGTCCAGATGCCGGACGCGTTCACGCACGAGCGGCCGCCGTTCTCGGCGACCGATGCCATCATCAGGTCGAGGTAGTCGCTCCAGCGATCGACGCAATCGGCCGCGAGCAGGATCTTCGTGAAGCCGGGACCATGGAGCTCGATCTTCGGGTCGCCCGCCACCGCGCCGACCGAGGTCGCGTCGCCGAAGAAGACGCCGCGTCCGGTCTGGCGGAGGATCTCGCCCGCGCCGGCATGATCCGCGGGGTAATAGCCGAACGCGGCCTTCGGCGCGCCCGACGCGATGTACGCCTGCGCGATGCGAAACGGCGACCACGGCTCGGCGCTCCCCGGTTTCAGCGCGAGCGGCATCTTGAGCGGAATCGCCGGCGTCCACAGCGAGTGTACGCCCGGCGAGTTGCTGGGCAGCACGATCCCCAGCGTCGAGGCCCGTGGGAAGAAACTCACCGTGTGGCCGTTCGTCTCCCCGACACCGGCGTCGATGACGCGGGGATCGAGACCACGTGTGAGACCGGCGATGACGCCGGGCATCTCGCGCAGGACCGCTGCGATGCGATCCATGTTGCGCCGCACCATCACGTACGGCATCCCCGTCGTCGCCGACACCTGCTCGATGTAGTCGTCGCGGCTCTGCTCCGCGCGCCCGAGCGGCAGCGCGTCGTTCAGGAAACGATCGGCCGTCTCACGGCAGATCTCGAACAGCCGGGTCATCGGGATATCAACGAGCGCACGCCGGGCAGCTGCCTGCGCGGCCGGCAGCAAATCACGCCGGATGAGGCCGACGTTGGCCTGGCTGATCTCGACGAACGTCGCGCCCGTGCGGTGGTGCGACACGCGAACCGTCTCGAGGCTCGTGTAAGGCTCGCCGTGACGGAGGATGGGGACTTGGAGCATCTCTTTTCGTGCCTCGGGCCTCGGGCCTCGGGCCTCGGGCGGTGCCTCGGGGCTCGTCCCTCGGCTGGGCCTAGGGAAAAGATTGTACTTCGCGAAGCGCCTGGCGAAGCATCGCGCGGACCTTGTTGCGCTCGCGGACGAGGGCGGTACGGATGAAGGGCCGAATCGCGGGTGCGGCATCGGCGACGAGCGCGGCCGCTTCCAGCCGCGGCACCGCCGGAAGCTTGATCGCCGGATCGTGATCGAACCGCTCGCCGCGCGCGTAGCTGAGCGGGACCAGGATGCGGGCGAGCCGGCGCAGCGTCGCATTCAACCGCCGGCGGAGCGCGTGATCGTCGGGCGCCGCCTGCATCCGGCGGCCCGCCTCTGCGGTCCAGCTGACAACGGCGGCGCGCAGCGCGCGCAGGTCGGCGAGAACCGGCGCCAGATCCACGGCGCCCGCCGCCTGCTCCTGATACGTTCCGACCGCGGACGCAATTTCGGTGACCGTCGCGCCGTAGTCGAAGGGATGGAGCGGCGCGTTGACCGCCCTGATGATCGTCGTGAGGTACACCTGCAAATCGCGACGAAGGATGTCGCCATCCTCCACGCTCGGCCCATCCGCCGGGGTGTGCCAGACCGGACTGCCGCCGCATCCGCCGACCGCGTAGTAGCCGCGCGCCTCGCGCTCCGCTTTCGGAATGTTCGACAGCAGCATATAGAACGCCGACGGACCGATCTGGTTGAACGAGTAGTCGCCGGCGCGCAGCGGCCGCATCCCGCGTGCCGTCTCGCCGAGTGCGTCGCCGATCGCGTCGATGCAGAGCTCCGCCGCCTCCGCCATCCACATCACTTCCTCGTACGCGGTCGCGCCTGCGCAGCCCGGAGAATCGATGTTGAGGTGAGCGAGACACCACTCGTCCATCTCGTCCGCGAATGTGTCCGCATACCACGTCGAGCCGGCGTAGCGGCCGGTCGAATGGCCCGGCCACCACGCGATGCGGACGGATCGCTTCAACCGATCGCGCAGCGCGTGCAACACGCGGGCGAGCTCGAGCAGCGCCGCGTCCCCGGTCGCGTTGTCGCCGATGCCGACGTACCACGAATCGTAGTGACCGTGGACAAGCAGGAACTCGTCGGGATCGGCCGTGCCGCGGATCTCGGCGATCGGCAAGAGGCACGGCCACCAGCCTTCGCGCAGCCAGGTGCGGACGCCAACGCGGAGCGAGCCGTTCGACGCGAGCTGCGCCAGGCGATCGCCGTCTGGTCGCGAGATACACACGACTGGCGTTCGAGGCTTGCGCGCGATCGATTCGTGGGTCGGCGCACCCCAGATGGGCGTGCAGATTCCCTCGTGGACGCTGGCGCCGGGATGAATAAAAACCTGCGCGATGGCGCCGCGTCGCTCGAAGGCGGCCACGGTCCCCGGCATCGAGTAGCCTTCGGTCAGGACGATCTTGCCGGCGACCGGGTCGGCACTTGCCCCGAGCGTAGTCGAGCGGCCGACGGCTGCCATCGGCGTGTCGAAGAGGCTCGCCGTTCCTCCTGCGTATGTCGACGGCACGTACACCAGCTCGCCCGACATCTCCTCGCCATTCGTCGATCGCGCAAACGACGGTGGACGTGACGCGATCGGCGTCGCGTCACCGCCAATCACCCGCAGCTCCGAACGCTCCGGGATACTGAGATACAAGTCGGGATCGTGAACCGTCGTCGAGAGACCGAACTGGCGGAGCCTGTCGGCGATGTACTCGCCCGCGGCGCGCTCGTCCGCGGTCCCCGATTCGCGCGTCAGCGTGGAGAAGCGCCGAATCAGAGCCAGCGGCTCGTCCAGCGAGATCAGCTCGTGCGCGCGGCGTTCGAGGTCAGGTTCTTTGAATGACATGCCTGCTCTAGGTGCTCAGGGTGCTTAGGGCGCAGGGTTCAAGGTGCACCAGCACCGAGAGCACCTTGAGCACCTTTTGATAATGCAGCGACGATCACGAACGCTGCGAGGCTGATCCCAACACCAGCGAAGATGGGATCGATCCCGAGCGGCCGCGAGCGCGCAAGCGTCCAGCCGATGCAGGCGATCGAGCCGCCGAGCATCGACGCGAGGGCGGCCGCCTTCCCGCCGCGGCGCCAGTTCAGCCCGAGCACGAGTGGTGCGAAAAACGCGCTCGCGATCAGGTTCGCCTGGGTGAGCACGATGAACTGCACGAGGGTCACCTCGCGGATCGCAAACCACGCCGGCGCGAGTGCGAGTGCGAGGACGGCAAGCCGGTTCGCGGCGAGCCGTGCCCGCTCGCTCGCTGCGGGCCTCAGAAACCTCCCGTACAAATCGTGGGCAACGCTCGCCGCGCCGACCAGCAGGATCGCGTTAACCGTACTCATGATGGCCGAGAACGCCGCGACGATCAGCAGCGACCCTGCGATCGGCGACAGCACGTGCGCCGCCATCACGGAGCTGGCGAGATCGGGGGACGGCAGCGAGGGAAACAGCGCCCGCATCGACAGCCCGACGATCATGATGGCGCAGCCGATGATGGCTTGAAAGATATACGCGACACCGATCGCGTACCGCGCGGTGGCCGCATCGCGCATCGCCATGAAGCGCGTCGCCTCGAGCGGCGTCGCGGCAAGCGACAGGCCGAACGCCGCGCCGAACGCCAGCAGCTCGCGCCAGCCGTAGAACCAGCCGGTCAGCCGGGGATCGATCTGCGCGAGCGCGCGGCCGAGCGCCTCGACGCCGCCAAGATGCCCGAGGAGGTACGGCACCGCGGCCACGAGACCCACCACCATCACCATGATCTGAAGCAGGTCGATCCGCGCGCCGCCATGGAGGCCGCCGGCGAGCGAATACACGACCGTGCTGACGAGGACGAGCGCGATGCCCGTCCACGCCGGCCAGCCGAGCACGGTGGAGACGATGATGCCGCTCGCCGTGTACTGCGCGACCAGAAAAATCGTGTAGGCGACGACGATCAGAAGAGCCGCCAGCGCGCGGACGGTCCGGCTGTCGAACCGGCGCTCGCAATACTCAGGGATCGTAAGGACCCCGGCCGCGCGAAGCCGAGGCGCGACGAACACGGCCGACACGAGCCAGCCGAGCCACGCGCCCGGCCACACCCAGATGAAGCACACGCCCGCCATGTAGTGCATCCCGACGGTCCCGACGAACGTGCCGGCGCTGATCTGCGTGGCCGCGAGCGTCGCGCCGCCGACGAGCGCTCCGAGGGACCGGCCGGCGACGATGAAATCGGCCGACGTCCGCGTCCGCCGGTAGCCGACGATCGCGAGCGCGACGACGGCCGCAAAGTACCCGACGAGGACGACGGTGAGGACTGAAGACACTGTCAGGGTGCCCGGTGCCGAGTGCCGGGGGCCGAGTGCGAGCTCGGTGCCGGGTGCCTGGTGGGTGCCTGGTGCGTGGTGCGGCGCGCCCAGAGGAAGTAGCCGGCGATCCAGACAAAGCAGAAGATGAAGAACCCGTAGAAGTTCCAGCCGAAGCCGCCCACTTAGGCGCGCCCCCGGGCGAACGCCAGCGACCAGATCGTCGCGGCCGCCGCCGCGAGGAGCACGCTTACGTCGAGCCAGCGCTCGCGCGCCGAGCCCGCCGGCACGAGTCGAACGAACGCCGGCGGCGACGGCACCCGCGCGCGGCCCATCCAGCGGCCGTTGTCCTCCGTCCATCTGAGCTGTGGAAAGCTCGACGCGGGGCGCCCGGCGCCGGGCGGCGCGACGACTTCGAGATCTACCGCGCCGGCATCGCCGACCGACGTGACGGCGCACCGCCACTCCGCCGACTGTCGCGGATACCGGACCGCCGACCGGCCGACCGGGCCGGTGGTGACGACGCTGCAGTCACCCTTGTCGGTGAATTCCACGCGCAGGCGGGTGTCAGCGGTTGCGACAACCGGCGCAAACGCGAAGAAGACCGTCAGCAGGAGGGTCAATCGACGATTCGAATCAACCATCGACCATCGGCAATCGACAATCAATCCGAAAATCCCCAATCTCAAATTCTGCAATTGCAGCCGTCAGTACACGCCCTCCACGACGCTCGTGGCGAACCGTGAGAACGGCCTGACGTTGCGCACGCCGTCCCACGGGTACGGCTCGCACGGCGGTTCGCGCTCCGCTTCGTCGCGCTCGAGGAAGCGCGGCATGAAGAACTCCTTCGTCAGCGTCGTCAGGCGGACGCGGCCCGTCTGGCCGTAGTCGACCAAGCGATCCGGATGATCCGGATCGACCACCTCGATCATCGCGCGCGGCGCGGGCGGGTAATAGATGACCGCGTAGTTGTCGGCCGGGTCCAGCGGCTTGTGGACGGCGAGCCCCATGAGCGTGTTCCCGTACGTCGGCGCGAAGTAGACGCCGTCGAGCAGCTCCTCGACCGCGAATCGGTGGAACTGCGGCGTCATCTCGGTGCCGCCGCAGAACACGCCGGTGATGCCTGCCTTTCGCAGCGAGATCTTTTCGGCGAGCGCCTCCAGCAGTTTGGGCGTCGTGAAGAGGCACCGGACGTTGTCGTGCGCGCGCAGCAGCGTGAGCGCCTGCTCGACGACGTGCTGCTTGTAGCGCTCCGCTTCCTCGAACTGACGGCGTTTGATCAGTTTGATCACCCAGCGCGGGTCGAGGTCCACCATGAAGCAGATACCGCCGCGGTGTTGCGCGAGATGTTCGACGGCGAGCCGCAGCCGGCGCGGACCGGACGGCCCGACTTCGAGCCAGTCGCTGCCCTTCGGAAACGCCCAGTCCGGGAGCGTGTCGCTGAACATCTCGTAGTCGACGCGGAAGTCATCGATGTTGATTCGCGATTTCGGGACGCCGGTGCTGCCACCGGTCTCGAAGATCGAGATCGGACGATGGGCGTAGGCTTTCGGGACCCAGCGGCGCACCGGACCGCCGCGCAGCCATTCATCCTGGAACGCGCCGAACTTCGCGAGGTCGTCGTAGCCGCGGATCTCGGACCGCGGATCCCAATCCAGCCGCTTGGCGAAGTCGAGCCAGAACGGGCAGCCGCTAGCGGGATCGAAGTGCCAGTCGATTATTTCGCGGGTATGGCGGTCGAGCGCTGCGCGCGCCTGCGCCACGACGGAAGTGGAAACAGACACTGGAGTTGATGCTAATCGCTCTGCAGGCCGGACGGCAAATGCGGCCGGACCGTCATTGACCATCCACCCCGCCGGGGCGTACTGTCTACTTGGTTCGAGTCGGGCACTGTGGAACGGTCCCTCCCGTCCAGGTTCGGGCCGTACGACGTCATCGCGCCGGTAGGCGCGGGCGGCATGGGGGAGGTCTATCGCGCGCGGGATACGCGCCTCCGGCGCGACGTCGCACTGAAAATCCTCCCGCCACTTTTCGCGATCGACCCGGATCGCCGGCGGCGCTTCACCAACGAGGCGCAGGCGGCCGCCGCGCTCAATCATCCGAACATCCTGGCCGTCCATGACATCGGCGTCGATAATGGGACGCCGTTTCTCATCACCGAGCTCATCGACGGGCACGAGCTGCGGCAGGAGCTCGACCGCGGCCAGATGCCGTTCAAACGGCTGCTCGACATCGCGGCACAAATTGCCGCCGGCCTGCAGGCGGCCCATGCCGCGGGTCTGGTGCATCGCGACCTGAAGCCGGAGAACGTAATGGTAACCGGCGACGGGCGCGTCAAGATTCTCGACTTCGGCCTCGCGACATCGTTTCTGCCTTCGGCCGAAGACGGCGCCCGGGCGGCCCGCGAGACGCGAACCCAGAGCGGCCTCGTCGCAGGGACCGCTCCCTACATGAGTCCGGAGCAGGCGCGCGGCGGCGCGGTCGACTACCGGTCCGATCAGTTCTCGTTCGGCTTGATGCTCTACGAGATGGTCACGGGCATTCATCCGTTCAGACGCGCCAGCGGCGTCGAAACGATGGCCGCCATCATTGCGGAGGAACCACGACCGATCGCCGAGCTGAACCCGCGCGCCCCGACGATCCTCCGCTGGATCGTCGAGCGATGCCTGTCAAAGGACCCGGCCGAGCGGTACGCGTCGACTGCCGATCTTGCGCGCGACCTCGCAACGCTGCGCGGACGACTCAGCGAGATTGACGTGACCGCGGCACCAGCCGGCTCGCCCGCTCGTCGCCGACGGGGAGCAGCAATCGCAGGACTCGGTCTGTTGCTGGGGGCCGCAGTCGTCCTTGCGGTCGCACGCCCCGGACAGAGCGAACGTTCGCGCCCCACGTTCACGCCGCTCGTGACCGATGCCGGCTATCAGGGGGCGCCGGCCTGGTCCCCCGATGGGAAGACCCTCGCCTACGTCGCCCAGGTCGACGGCGTGCTGCAGGTCTTCACGCGAAACGTCGAATCGTCGCTTCCGCAGCAGATCACGGACCGGCCGTTCGACTGCAATGATCCGTTCTGGTCGCCCGACGGCGCTCGCATTTTTTTCCACTCGCTCGCTGAAGAACACGACAGTCTCTGGTCGGTCAGCGCTGGCGGCGGCCCGCCGCAACTCGCTGTCCTGAACGCCTCGAACGCGGCACTGTCGCCCGATGGAAAAACGCTCGCGTTCCTGCGCCAGGAGGTCGGCGGCTTCGGCACGCTGGCACTCTGGGTGGCTTCGCCTCCGGCGGCCGAGCCGCGGCGATACAACGAGCCGCCGTTCGACAAAGAAGTTTTCGCCGACGGCTGGATTCGCTTCTCCCGAGACGGATCGAAGCTGTGCGTATGGGTGTACGGCTGGACCATCGACACCCATAAGAGAGTGCCGAGCGGATATTGGGTGCTCCCATGGCCCGACGGGCGGCCGCGCGAAGTGCTGCGGTCGCTCTGGAATCTCGGGCCCAGCGCCGCCAATGCGTTCGACTGGATGCCCGATGGCCGCCACCTGGTGATTGGGCTCGGCGAGCCTGGCATGGCCGGCCGCCATCTCTGGCTTGCAGACATCGAAGGAAATCGTCACGAGCCCCTGACCGCCACGCCGGGCAGCGAGAACTACCCTGCGGTCGCACCCGACGGCGAACGCATCGCGTTCGCCGCCGAAGCCGTGGACTTCGACCTCGTGACCGTTCCCGTCGACGGAAAGGGCGTGCAGCCCCTGCTCACGACCTCGAGGAACGAGTTCGATCCGGCCTGGTCACCCGACGGGTCGCAGTACGCGTTCGTCACGGACAGGACCGGAGCCCTCCAGATCTCGCTGCGGAGCAGCGACGGGAAATGGGAGCGGCCGGTGGTCACCGAAGACCAGTTCAATGACCGAACGCACACCTTGGGAGCCCTCGCTTTTGCGCCAGACGGCCAGCGGATCGCGTTCCAGCGGCTCGGTGAAGACCATGGATACCGCGTGTGGATTTCAACCATGGCCACGGGACGGCCGGTCCAGGTTGAGGGTGACTTGTATTCGGATGCCCCGAGCTGGTCGCCCGACGGACTCTGGCTGGCATTCGTCAAGCGGTTCGAAGGTCGCACATGGCTCGTCAAGAAACGAGTCGGCACCCCCGATCCGCCGGTTTCGCTGGATGACAGAATCGCCCCCCTGTCGCGGCTCGAATGGTCTCCTGACGGACGCTGGATCCTGTGTGATACGCGCGAGGGTCTCGCGCTGGTCCGGCCGGATGGCCGGGAGGCACGCGTGCTCAGCGAGGAGTTGTGGCTGGCCTACGGCTGGGCCGCGGATAGCCGCACCGTCTACGGACTGCGGGAGGGGGACAAGCGGCGGCACCTGGCCCTGGTCGCTATCGACGTCGCCACCGGCGCGGAGCGAGTCATCAATCCGGACCTGGGAATTATCCCGCCTGCCAATCAGCCCGTGCGCGGGTTCGCACGGACGCCCGGGGGGTTCGCGACGTCCATGGCGCGGGCTCGATCGGACATCTGGATGATTAGCGGTGTTCGGCTGCCTCGCGGCCTGCTGGCCCGGTGGCGGTCGATGCTTCCATGGGCGGACTGACACCGAAGGAAGGAAAATCCCAGCATCATCCAAGGACCTGGCCCGGCGGCGTCGCGTAGGCTTCTACTCTCGAATCGATCACCGACGATAGCTGGAGGCACACATGCGAAAAGCGCTCCTCCTCTCAATAGTGCTGGCCCTCTCTCCCGCCGTCTGGGACACGGCCGGCGCATGCGGCGACAAGTTCCTCGTCGTCGGGCGCGGCGCCCGCTTCCAGCGCGCGTACGCGTCGCTCAATCCTGGGACGATCGTCGTTTACGCACGCGCGGCCACTCCCGCGACGGCAGCCATCCGGGATACGAGCCTGCACAAGAACCTGCAGAAGGCCGGCCATCGTGTGGCGCTCATAGAGAAGGAGGGACTGCTGTCCGAGTCCCTCGCCTCCGGCCAGGTCGACATCGTCCTCGTCGATGCCTCGGAAGCGCCGGCGTTCGACGCGCGCGCCGCGTCCGCGCCGTCGAAGCCCACAGTCCTGTACGTGCTGTACGACGGAGACAAGCTGCAGGCCGAGGCAATCAGCCAGCGCCTCCAGTGCAAGCTCAAGACGTCGGACAAGGCCACCAAGTATCTCGCAGAGATCGAGAACGCAATGAAGGCGCGCGCCGCCGCTGGCCTCAAGGCGAAGCGCGGCTGACTCTTTCGACATTTCGGAGGACGCGATGCCTCGCACACAGATCGTCCGCGTCGCAGTGCTCGCGCTCGCTTCGTCTTTCGTCGTCACCAGCGCCGCGCGCGCGCAGGCCTGGCTGCCCGCAAAGGGTGAGGGTTCCGTCTCGGTGCTCTACCAGAACATCTTCGTCACGGACCACATGCCGTCAGGCGAGTTCGTGGATCTCGGCCACATCTACTCGCACGGCCTGCTCGCGGACCTGACATACGGCCTCACGAACCGCGTTGCGCTCACGCTTGGCGTTCCCGTGATGGTGACGAAGTACAAGGGCGACCGTCCCCACCCGACTGTCCTCGACGACGGGACCTGGCATTCCAGCTGGCAGGATTTCCGATTCGCGCTCCGCTACAACGTCGTCCAGGGGCCGGTCGCGATTACGCCATTCGTCGGGACGGTCCTTCCGAGTAACGCATACGAGACTTATGCGCATTCCGCGGTCGGGCGCCGCTTGCGCGAGCTGCAGGTCGGCGTATCGTTCGCGGCGCTGCTGGATGGACTCGTGCCGGGGCTGTTCGTGCAAGGCCGGTACGCGCTCGGGTTCAGCGAGAACGTGCTCGACATCTCGACTGACCGGAGCCTGGCGGACATGGAGATCGGCTATTTCGTGACTCCCGAGCTCCGCGTGTTCGGGCTGGTCGGCGGATACTACCAGTACGAGGGTATCGATTTGCCGGTTCCTCCGATTTCGGCCGCCAGCGTGCTGACGCCGGAACAGCTCGTGAATCACGACCGGATCGTCAAAGACCGCGCCCTGAACCTGGGCGCCGGGCTGTCGGTTGCGTTGACGGACTCCATCGATCTGTACGGCTCATTCATTAAGACGGTGGCCGGACGGAACGGCCACGCCATCAATCGCGGGGTCTCGGCCGGCGTGTCCTGGAGCTTCAAGCGGAAGGGACCCGAGCAAACAGCGCGTGGCCGTGAACGCTCGCTCGTGCGCTGCCTCTGTCAGAAGTCTGCGTCCTAGCGCCTGCGGTCACTCGCGCCGGCCGTAGGTGTCTCGCTGGCCGTTGACGCGGCCGGGGTCGCCACGCGAAACGTGATCAAATACGCGCCGATTCGGATCTGATCTCCGTCGCACAGCGGAACGGGCTGCGAGACCTGCCGGGCGCCGAGGTACGTCCCGTTCTTGCTCTCGAGATCCTCAAGCGTCGCCCCGTCAGACGCGACGACGATGCGGGCGTGACGCCGCGAGACGGTCGGCGAGTCGAGGTCGACTCTCGCGTCTTCCCCTCGACCAATGACGTTCTGCCCTTCAGCCAGCCCGACGCGGCCGCCCTCCCAGACGAGCCATGCCCGTGTGCTCTGGGCCTGCCTCTCAGCCTCGGCGTGCGGAGAGACCGCCCCGCAGAACGAATAGCCGTAACCGTGCACGGTCCTGATGAAGCGCGGCTCTCTCGCATCGTCGCCGAGCGCGTCACGGATCTCGGAGATCAGACCTTGGAGCGTTACCTCGGAGACGAATGTGCCGGGCCAGATGGCGGCGTGAATCTCGTCCTTCGATACGGCCGCCGGGCGACGTTCGAGCAGGAGGCGCAGCAGGTCGAACGCCTTTCTCTGCAGGTGCACGATCTCGCCTGCGCGCCGTACCTCGCGCACGGCGGCATCGAACACGATATCGCCGAAGCGAACGCGCAGCAGCTCCGCCACTAGGGCAGATTATAGGCCGCGCTCGCTCTTGATAAACTCGGCGAAGAACTCGTCGACGGTGACCCGCCGCTTCGTCAACCCATCATCGAATCCGGACTGACAGAAAACGTCGAGCGCGTGCCGATTCTTCTCGAGCCCGTGGGGGTGAAAGTCACGGCCCATGAGCCGCTCTGTCTCTTCGATTTCGGAAACGAGCCAAGGAGTGCTGTACGGATAGAGACGCTGCGCCGCGGTGAACGACGCCTCGGAACGCTCGAAGGTCTCGACCAGGCGCGCCCCCAGCGACCGGTCGCGCTCCCACACCTCGCGCCGAAGGACGAGCACGTGCTGCGGCGGATAGCAGCGCGTCTCGCGGAAGTAGCGCTGCTCCACGGAGCGGAAGTCAGGGATGAGACGGACGATCGGTCCGCTCACGGCGTCGTACTTCGACGGGGGAAGCGGGGCAAAGAATGCGACGATGTCGCCGGAAAGGAGCAAATCGCTCAGCGACGATCCCGACGGCGCGAGCGTCACGTTCGAGGGCAACGGTACGTTGACCGCCACGGCCGTCGTCGAATCGGGACTGCCGACGACCCAATGCACGTTCGCAGGATCCTGGCCCAGAAATCGGACGAGCTGGCGATACCAGATCGCGCCGCTCGCGGCCCAGTTGTAGATGCCGATCCGCTTGCCGTTCAGGCTCGAAGGCGAGAGTGTCGAGCCTCGCGACGTGTAAATGTCGCGCGCGGTGAAGTTGCGCAATGGAAACACCGGAATGGCCACGAGTGAGCGGTCGCCGCGATCGACGCGGATCAGGTGTTGCGCCATCGAGGTCTCGCCGCCGTGGACCGACGGATCAGTCGTCGCGCGGCGGAGCATCTCGTTGCGATCGCCGCGGAGCCACGTCAGCGTCAGCGCGGCCGGACGGACGTCGCCGGTCGCGACGGGCATGAGCCGGACGTAGTCGGCGCAGGCAAGGGTGAGCGCAGACGTCGGCGTCGCAGCCTGCCTGGCCGCGCTCAGGCCGCTGACGAACGGTGCGGCGGCCGCGCCGCTGGTGGCTCCGATGAATTCACGGCGCGAAAGCGGACCCATGGTCAGTCCTCCATTCGGACGAATGCTACACGCGGTGACCCGTCAGCTGCGCATGGAAGACGAGTCGGCGCGGCGGCAGCGGCGAACCGTAGCCGGGCAGCGTGCGTGCGATGAAGCCATGCGCCCGCAATTCACGGAGCACCTCGCCTTTCGCAAACACGCCGACGCGATGCTCCGTGTGCGATCGACGGTACGCGGAACCCGCGCGCATGAACGTCGTAATCCGCCTGACGACGACCTGTCGCTGCACGTCCTCACTGACGTCCGACAGGACAGCCCAGTCGCGGCCCGCGCGCCACGTTTGGTACGTCATCAGGGTCGCGTGCTCTTCGCAGATGGCGTCGAAGATGAAAAGGCCGCCGTGTACGAGCGCGGCTGACACTCGCTGGATGTGCCGGCGCAGATGAGCCGGCGGTGCGACTCGCGCCGGCACGTAGGTGAGCGCCTCGCCGGTCGCGACAACGGCTACGCAGGCAGGAGGCTCGACGTCTTCGGCCCGGCTGCGAATGAAGCGGGCGGCCGGCGCCACTCGCCTGGCGATTCGGAGCATCTCAGCGGACGGATCGACGCCAAGGACGTCATATCCGTTCTTCAGCAGATGGCGCGCCAGGATGCCGCTGCCGCAACCGAGGTCGACAATCAGTCCGCCGCGAAAACCCGCGCGTCGCACGTGGGCCACGACCGCCGGGCCGGCGCTGCGTGCGAGGCCGCCGTGCGCCTCGTGATGGATCCGTGCGAGATCGCGTCCGTAGTCGTTCAGTTTTGAACCCGCCCATGCCGGGCGGCCATCGCCGCAACCGCGGCGGCCCGGTCGCGCGGCTCAGGCTCTTCCATCATTCGATCCGACGGCCACGGCAGGCGCCACGTCCAGTTCTGCGGACCGGTCGTCGCGGGCACGTTGATCCGATCGCGCCAGCCGAAAAGGTCCTGAATCGGCGTGATCACGAAGTTCGAGCCGCTGCCGAAGATCGTCTCGAGCATCGCATCGCGCAGCGCCGGACCGAACAAGCTCGACGGGCTCAGCCCGCGGGTCGCTAGATCGGGAATGGCGAGAAACGCTTTCCGCTCTTCTGTCGTCGCCTCGTCCCACCATTCGCCCAGCAAGGATGTGTCGTGCGTGGCGGACAGGCCGACCGAGCACGCCGGCCACGCCTTCGGATCGACGAACGGACGGCCGGGTGCGTGCCAGTCACGATCCCAGCGCAGGACCCGGAAGCCCGGGATGCCGAGTGACGTAAGCGATGCGCGAACGAAATCGGGAATGCTGCCGAGATCTTCGGCGATGACCAGCGCCTCCGCTGATCGGAACGCCGCGAGGACGCGCTCCCCCTGTGCGCGCTGCGCCGGTTCGTCCGCCGGCCAGAAATACGGTTCGAAGTCGCGGGCCCGCTTCCGCGAGTACAGCGGCCCCTCCTTGAGCGGCCGCACGTAGGTGCGGTAGAACCCGACGACGTGATCGATCCGGTACGCGTCGTAGAGCTCGGTGCTCCGGCGTGCGCGTTGCCGGAACCATTCGTCGCCGCCGGCTTCGATCGCATCCCACCGGTACGCCGGAAGCGCCCAGTTCTGCCCCGTCTCGCTGAACGCGTCCGGCGGCGTGCCGACAGAGACGTCGACGCAGAAGTCGCCCTGCCGTGCCCACACGTCGCCGCTGTCGCCGCTGACCGTAAACGGGACGTCGCCAAAGAGGCCGATGCCGGACTGGTCGCGCGCCGCGCGCCACTGTTCATCGGCTATCCACTGCACGTAGCGGTAGAACAGGATCGCCTGTCGATGCTCCCGATCGGCCTCAGCGATTGCGGACGGCCCGCGATTGCGCAGCGCCGGAGGCCATTTGATCCAGGGACGGCCGAGCGCCTGCCGGATCGCGCGGAAGCGGGCGTAGTCTTCGAGCCACCAGCGCTCGCGCTCGACGAACGCGTCGAAGGCTTCCACCCGGTGCCGGTCGAGCCGCCCGGCTGCAACGATCTGCTCGAACGCCGCGCGAAGCGCGTCCCGCTTGAGCCTCCGCACCGCATCGTAGAGCACCCGGCGAGAGCGCCTGACCGCGTCGATCGCATACCGCGCCGGAGGCGAGGCGATGGCCTCGCCGCCGATCGCCCGAAACTCCGGCACCTCGGCAAGCGAGATGTAGATCGGATCGATGGCCATCGCGGTCATCGCTGAGTACGGCGACGTCTCGTCGGCGGCGACCTCGGTCACCGGCAGAAGCTGCAGGAAGTCGTGGCCGGCGCTGCGCAGCCACTGCGCGACGCGCGCGATGTCGCCGATCTCGCCGATGCCCCACGAGCGTTCCGACGGGATCGAGAAAAGCGGGACGAGCACGCCGGCGTGCCTGCCCTCGTTAAAGCGCAGCATTCGTCACGTCCGTGCTCGCGCGTGCAACCACCCGCCTCACGCCCTCGGCAAAAGCGTCGGGCGGCGACAGCAGACTGACGACGAGGAACGCCTCGCGAGGGAAATCGAAAAAGTAGCCGGGATGGACCACGACGCGATCGCGGTCGAGCAGGTCGAGAGCCAGCTCCTCCTCCGATCGCACCGCCGGCACCTGGAGAATGGCGTGCCAGCCACCCTCGACCGGAAGCGTGCGGACCGATGGATGCCGAGACACTTCGGCCTGCAACCGCTCGTGATTCCGCCGCAATCGGTCGAGGATCGCACTCCGAATCAACAGGCCCGCCGCCAGGAGCTTGGGCGCCGCAAGCTGAACCGGCGTCGCGACCGCGAGGTACGTGTCGCTGATCAGTTCAAGCCGCTCGAGCGCCTCGGACACGAGATCCGGCGGACCCGAGAGGGCCATCCATCCGAGCTTGAGCTGCGGAAGCCCGGCCGATTTCGACAAGCCGCCGAGGCTGAACGCGAGCGCCGCCTCCTGATCGATCGCATGCGCCGCGCCCGGCGGCATCGCGCCGTTCGATGCGAGCGGAAAGTCGTAGAACACCTCGTCGCCAACGATCGCGATCCCGCGTTCGGCCGCAAACGCGGCCAACGCGTCAAGGTCGCGGCGCCGCAAGTACGATCCGGTGGGATTGTTCGGGTTGACGACGAGGATCGCGCGTGTGCGCGGAGTCGCCGCGGCGGCGACGCTCCCGAGATCGACCGTCCAGCCCGCGTGCGGATCGAGCGCGTACGGGACCGCGTGGATTCCGTCGAGCGGCGCCAGCAATTCGAACAACGGATAACTCGGCCGTGGGACCAGCACGTCATCGCCGGGGTCGCAGAGAAGCTTGAAGAGCATCGAATACGCATCGCTCGTGCTCGCGGTCAGGACGATCCGATCCGGCGGCACGCCCACTACCTGCGAGACCGACTCGCGGGCCCGGGTGAGGCCGAGAGGCGACGGTTCGTAGCGCAGCCCCTCGCTGGATCCGAGGGCTGCGAGCAGATCAGCCGGGTAGGCGATACTCGCGGTCGTAGGATTCGAGAGCGTGAGATCGATGAGGGGCTCGCCGGCGGCGCGAAGACGCTCGAGCGTGTGGTGCAAACGGTTGGGACGGCGATCGGACGGGAGGCGGCGCGAGAAGATAAGCCGCAGATTAACGCAAACCGCAGATTAACGCAGATGGACGCAGATTCTCGAACGGGATCGGGGTAACCTGCATCATGTTCCTCGCGTTACCTGTCCTGCTGGTCTTCTTCCAAGCGGCTGCGCCGCGGGACACTCCGCCCGCCGCGGCCAGACTTGCCGTTCCGTACACACAGTTCACGCTGGCGAACGGTCTCCACGTCATCCTCCACGAGGATCACAGCGTTCCGCTCGTCAGCGTCAACGTCTGGTATCACGTCGGCTCCGCACGCGAGAAGCCGAAACGGACGGGCTTCGCGCACCTGTTCGAGCACCTGATGTTCGAGGGATCGAAGCATGTGAAAGAGGGCGAGTTCGATACGCTCCTCGAAGCCGCCGGCGGGACCAACAACGGATCGACCGACACCGACCGCACGAACTACTGGATCGATGTGCCGTCGAACGCGCTCGACCTGGCGCTCTTCCTCGAATCGGATCGCATGGGCTACCTGCTCGACGCGATGAGCCCGCAGCGGGTCGACGGCCAGCGCGACGTCGTCAAGAACGAGCGCCGCCAGTCGTACGAGAACGAGCCGTACGGCATGGCGTCGATCGTACTCAACGAGATGCTCTACCCGCCGGAGCATCCGTACCATTGGCCGACCATCGGTTACATGGAAGATCTGACAGCGGCGAGCTACGAGGACGTCGTCGAGTTCTTCAAGCAGTACTACGGCCCGAACAATGCGAGCCTCGTCATCGGTGGCGACATCGAGCCGGCGCGGGCGCGCGCGGCAGTCGAGAAATGGTTCGGCGAGATCAAGGTGGGCGGATCCGTGCCGCCGATTGATGCGCCGCCGGCGATCTTGACGGAAGTGAAGAAGCGAACGCTGGAGGATCAGGTCCAGCTGCCGCGCATCTATCTCGCGTGGCTGACGCCCGCGCAGTTCACGCCGGGCGACGCCGCGCTCGATGTCGCGGCCCAGCTCCTGACCGGCGGCAAGAACTCACGGCTGTACCGGCGGCTCGTCTACGAGCTGCAGATAGCGCAGGACGTCAGCGCGTTCCAGAGCTCCGCCATGATGAGCTCGCAGTTCACCGTTATCGCCACGGCCAGGCCGAAAGTTGCGATTACGGAAGTGCAGCAAATCATCGACGAAGAGCTGGAAAAGCTGCGCGCCGAAGCCGCGTCCGCGCGAGAGGTCGAGCGGGCGGTGAACCAGATGGAGGCCGCGTTCCTCGACGCGATGGAAGCGGTCGGCGGCTTCGGCGGGAAGGCGGACCTCCTGAACAACTACTACTTCGCGACCGGCGACCCCGACTTCTTCAACGAAGATCTCGCCCGGTATCGCGCGCTCTCCCCCGACGACGTCCAGGCGGCGATCCAGAAGTTCTTGCCCGCCGGCAAGCGCGTGGAGCTCACGGTTGTGCCGAAGACCAGGAGCGGCGAGCAATGAGAATGATGAGACTCGCGCTTGGCCTGTGCGTCCTGGCGCTCGGCTCCACGTCGGTACTTGCGCAGGCCCCTGATCGTTCTGCGCCGCCCAAGCCCGGGCCTCCGCCGCGGGTGAAGCTGCCGCCGATCCAGAAACGCCAGCTTGCCAATGGTCTGCGTGTCTGGATCGTCGAGCTGCACGAGGTGCCGGTCGCCGAGGTGGATCTGGTCCTCCGCACCGGCAGTGCCGCCGATCCGCCTGGCAAGGACGGTCTCGCCAGCCTCACGGCGGCGATGCTCGACGAAGGAGCCGGGTCGCGCGACGCCCTGGAGCTGGCAGACGCGGTCGATTTCCTCGGCGCCGAAATCTCGACGGGGAGCGGATTCGACTCGACGACTGTCGGCCTCCACGTGCCGGTCGGGCGGCTGGCCGACGCGCTGCCGCTCATGGCGGATGTCGCTCTGCGGCCGACGTTTCCAGCGAAAGAACTGGACCGGCTGCGCCAGGAGCGGCTGACGGCAGTGCAGCAGGCGCGCGACGAGCCGGAATCGATCGTCGCCGCAGCGTTCAACCGCGTCGTCTTCGGCACCCATCGATACGGCACGACGATGATCGGTACCACTGCGGGGCTGAAAGGATTCACGGTCGACGAACTGCGCGCGTTTCACGCGCGGCACACCACCCCCGCGAACGCCGCCCTCATCGTCGTCGGCGACGTGAAACCCGATGCGGTCGTTCCGCAGCTCGAAACGGCGTTTGGAGGGTGGAAGGGTGCTCAAGGTGCTCAGGGTGCTCAAGGTGCCCAGGGTGCCCTGCCGACGCCGGCGCAGTTGAAGTCGCGGACTGTCGTCATCGTCGACAAGCCGGGCGCGGCGCAGTCACAGGTCCGCATCGGCTGGGTCGGCGTGCCGCGGTCGACACCCGACTACTTTGCGATCCAGGTCATGAACACCATTCTTGGCGGCGCGTTCACGTCGCGGTTGAACCAGAACCTGCGCGAACAGCACGGCTACGCGTACGGCGCCAGGTCGAGGTTCGAGATGCGCCGCGTTTCGGGAGCGTTCTACGCCACCGCCGGAGTGCAGACCGACAAGACCGCGGAGGCGCTGGTCGAATTCTTCAAGGAGCTGGAGGCCATCGCGAAGGAAGTCCCGGCCGACGAGCTCGAGAAGGCGAAGAACTACATCGCGCTGCGGTTCCCGCAGCGGTTCGAGACCACAAGCGATATCGCCACGCAGCTCGCGGAAGTCTTCATCTACGATCTGCCCGACACCTACTTCGAAACCTTCGTTGACAGGATTCGGGCGGTGACCGCCGCCGACCTACAGCGGGTGGCGAAGATACTGGTGCAGCCCAACCGGCTGGCGGTCGTCGTGGTCGGCGACCGCAAGGTCATCGAAGCGCCGGTGCAAGGGCTCAAGCTCGGACCGGTCAGCTTCATGAAGGTCGAAGAGGCGATACCGTAGGCATCGGAGGATACGGAGAGAACGGAGATACAACGGAGGAACGGAGCGAACGGGGTTTGATTTGTTTCTTCATGAAGGGCTGCTCAACGCCAGCGTCGTCGCTTCCTCCTCGGCCTCCGGATCGAACATCAGTGGATCGGTCCGGCCCAGCCGCGCGGACAGGCGAGAGACGATGAACGCCGCCCCGGCGAGAAAGGCGATCGACGCGACGAAGAGCCGCGGGCGGCCGAGCAGCCAGACCTCTAGCTCCGCCATCGTGTACGCGTAAGTCGTAAACAACGTCAGATACAGCGGCCAGAGCAGGCGGACGTTGGCCTTGCCCGGCACGTACGGGCAGGTAAACGGTACGCGTCCGAATCGCCACATCAGGGCTTCGACGAGCAGCCAGGCCAGAGCAAGGACGTACACGGCATGCGCCGCCGCGACGCCCCATCCCCACAACGCGATCGAGACCGGCAGGAAAAGCGCGACCGGCGGCCCGGCCGAAATCAGCAGGAGCGCGATCCGGGCGCCCGCGACGTGCGACCTCACACTTGCCCGCTCGGTGAGGCGGAACACCCAGTTCGCCGCCGGCTCCATCGGAATCGCGAAGAGCACTCTTGCGCCAACGGCTGCAAGAAACGTGAGCACGAGCGAAACCGAGAGGATCGGCCCGGACGGCGCCGCGGCCGCTGTCCAGCCCTGTGCGGCGACGCGCACGAGACCGGCAAGCGCGATCGCGCACCCCACACCGATGTAGATGCCGTACAACAGGCGGTGCTGCCGGCTCCGCGCAAAGCTCGCAACGGCGAACGCAAACACACCATAGGCAATCGGTCTCGCGGCGGCGAGCGGTCGCGCAAGCTGGCCGCCCAGCCGGCTGAGAAGGCTCGGCGCCGCGGCGAGCGGCACTTCCTGCGTCTCCAGCGCGCGATGCACCAGCCGGTGATAGCTGATGATGTACAAGAGGATGGCGACGGCGGCGACGGCGGTCGTGACCAGGACCGCGCGCCACGCGAGGAACCGGAAGGCATCACCGGGCGAACCGGCGATGACCTCCGATAACCCGAGAAACCACAGCGGGGGCGCCCACGTCGCGAGGCCGTCCGCGTGCGCGACGCTCGCGTCCAGCATCCGCCGAAGCTCGCCAACCATCGCGCCGCGGAAGATCACCATCTGCAGCAGGAGAATCACGGCCGAGAACTGTCCCCATACGATCAGCCGGTGGACCCAGCGGCCGCGCGCGACCGTGACGAGGATGCTCTGAACCGCCAGCACCGAGCAGAACACGAACGCCGTGGCGAGGCCGCTGCTCAAAAAGTTGCCGACGACTGCCGGAAGAAAGCCACCCTGATACTGGCCCACGAGCGTCCCGTAGAGCAGCGCGACCGGAACTCCCACGAGCAGTGAGATCAGACCGAGCACGAGGCCGAGCGCTGCCAGCCGCGCGACGACGATCGCCCGGTTCGTGATCGGCAGCACCGACATGATGTGGGCGTCGCGCCGATCCGGAAACACGCCATCCCAGATCACGAGCGAGATGAGCCCGGCCGGAATCATCGCCAGAAGGAGCAGCTGCAGCTTGTCGCCCCAGATCGCGGGTTGCAGTTGCTCGGGATGCCACCGCGCGAGGTAGACGTATCGGCCCCACATGTTGACGGGCAGGTAGACGCCGGGCCCGATGATGAGCGCGGCGCTCCAGATCAGCAGCCGCACCTGCGGCAGGCCTGGCGGCATGAGCTCGCTCTCGAAAAGACGCGAGAAGAACGTACGCACGAGGAGCGGGCCGCGCCCGTCCCTCGACCAGGCTCGGGACGACCCTGAGCCAGTCGCCCCTCGACTTTGCTCGGGGCGACCCTGAGCTTGCCGAAGGGTCGAAGGGTCGGAGGCCGTCATCAGATCCTCATCGCCCCAACCAGATCTTCAGCCGTGCGATCGACATCAGTTTCGATCACGAGTGCGCGAAAGACTTCCTCGAGCGTCGGCATTTTCATCAGGTCGCGCAGCTGCGACACGTCGTCGTGGGCGACGACCCGCCCTTCGTGGAGAATGACGACGTTCGTGCAGACGGCCTCGACCGTCTCGAGCAGGTGCGAGCTGTAGAGGATCAGCTTGCCTTCGCGCGCGAGCGCGTTGACGAGCGATCGCAGGACGAGCGAGGCCGTCACGTCGAGGCCCGAGTTGGGCTCGTCGAAAACGACCACCCGCGGGTCGTGCAGCAGCGCCGCCGACAGCAGTACTTTCTGGCGCATGCCTTTCGAGTACGCGGATATCGGCGCGTAGCGCGCGTCCTCGATCCCCCACAGTGTCAGGAAAGCCTCGATCTTTTCGTCGAGTCGACCCGCGGGCAATCCGCGCAGCCGGCCGACGAGCGACAGATATTCGGGTCCGGTGAGGTACTGATAAAGATGCGCTTCTTCGGGGACGTAGCCGACCTGAGCCTTATACGCGATTGGGTCGGTGTCGATGGACGCACCGTCCAATTGGACTTTCCCGCTGGACGGCTGAATCAGTCCGGTGACGATCTTCACGGTCGTCGACTTGCCCGATCCGTTGCGGCCCAGGAGGCCGACGATCCGGCCGGGCTGTAGAACGAAGCTGACGTCGCGAATGGCCGGGAGGGCGCCGTAGTACTTGGTCAGATGGACGGCTTCGAGCATGCCTGTTCGACACCGGGGAAGCTGCGAAGTTCCGTTACTGGATGTCTTTCCGGATCACCAGTACGAGCGCGTCCCGGGCGGCGAACCGGTGCCGGTGGGCGACGCCATCCGAAACGCGATCGAAGTACGCGATCTCGCCTGTCTCGAGATCGACCCACTCGGCCAGCGGCATCCCAGATGGAAGAACGATCGTCGCATCCACCGCCTCATCCCGATGGTTCAGGGCGATCAGGACGAGCGCCTGACGCGATTGAAACAGCCGGACATCCACCTGCGGCGACCGGGCCCCCTCAATCGGTTTGATCGTCAGAAACAGTGCCGAGCTTCCGGCGACGCTGCTGCCGAAGTCGCCCGCGACGCGAAGGTGCGGCGCGATCAAGCCCGTCGAGTCCGGCGTGGCCGCAAACCGCGCCTCCATCGCGAACGCGATCGCGCGGGCGCCGTGCCGCATCGCAGTCCAGCCGCGATACCGTAGCGCTGCCGGAGCTCCCGATGCGTCGAGCAGCACCATCGGCGGCTTCTCCTCGTCGCGTTTCGGGATGATCTGCAGCTCGGCTGCGCTTGCGGCGCCGCGGATCGACGCGACGCGATCGTCCGCCACGACGACCGCCGTGAACCCGAGCGCACGGATCGCGATCAGATCCCGTTCCCACTGCACGCCGTCCTCCGCTGCGTAGCGGACGGCGATGGGAAAAACCGGCGCCGACTGCGCCGTCAGCACGAGCATCAGCAGCGTCAGCAGCACGCGCCGATTCTAGCCGAGTGATAGAATCGCTCCCCCATTCTTCGAGGTGGATGAATGAGAAAGCTCATCTTCGCCTTCGCCATCTGCGCAATGGCTCTGGCCGGAACCGACGCTTCGCTGGCCGACGGCTATCTGACGCCTCCGAAGACCATCGTCGACATCCTCGACGCCGAGCCAACGCCGACCGTGACACCAAGTCCCGACCACCGGACGCTCGCGATCTTCCGGCGCCGATCGATGCCAACGATCGCCGAGGTGGCGGAGCCGATGCTCAGGCTCGGCGGACATCGCATCAACCCGAAGATCAACGGGCCGCATCTGCTGCGGATCACGACATCGCTGGCGCTCAAACCGATCGCGGGTGGCAGAGAGCGACCTGTCGCGCTGCCGGCGGGCGCCAATCTACTCTCGATGGGCTTTTCTCCCGACGGGAAGCGCCTGGCCGTCGGCGTCGTCCGGCCGACCGGAATCGAGCTGTGGATCGTGGACGTGGCGACGGGACAGGCAAAGGCGCTGACGGGGCCGACACTCAACGCGACGTTCAGCAGCAGCGGAGGACCCGGTCAGACGCCGAACGCGTGCGACTGGCTCGACTCGAGCGCCGAACTCCTGTGCTCGTTCGTGTCCCAGGGCCGCGGCCCAGCCCCCGTTGCTCCGGCAGTGCCGACGGCACCGAACGTCCAGGAGTACAGCGGCAGGCCGGCGCCGGCGGCGACGTTCCAGGATCTTCTCGAAACGGAGCACGACGAACAGCTCTTCGAGTACTACTTCACGGGCCAGCTCGCGTATATCGACGCGGCGACAGGACGCCGCGCGAACGTCGGGCGGCCGGGCATCCACAACTTGGCGTCGCCATCGTCCGACGGCCAATACGTGCTCGTCTCACGGCTGAAGCGGCCGTTTTCACGGTTGCGGCCGTCAAGCGCCTTCGCGAAGGACGTCGAGATCTGGAATCGCGCCGGACAGGTCGTCAGGAAAATCGGCGACCTGCCGCTGGCCGAGGACATCCCGATCAACGGCGTGGAGAAAGGACCTCGGGGGTATCGCTGGAACGCCGCCGAGCCCGCGACCGTTGTCTGGGTCGAGGCGCTGGACGAGGGCGATCAGCGGAAGAAGGTTCCGCACCGCGACCAGATCTTCGCGTTGAAGGCGCCCTTTACGGAAACGCCTGCGGAAGTGGTCAAGACGGAGATGCGGTTCGACTCGATCGCCTGGACGGACGCCGGTGTCGCGCTCGTCACGGAAAACGATCGCCGCGCGCGCCGGACGCGGACGTGGATCCTCGACCCCGGAGCGACGCAGCCGCGAAAGCTGTGGGATCGGAGTTCGGAGGATCGGTACGGCGATCCGGGCGACCCGATGATCCGATTCGGACTGGGCCGGATCATTCAGACAGGAGACTGGATCTACACGACCGGCGAGGGCGCGTCGCCGGAGGGCGACCGTCCTTTCTTCGATCGCGTCAGTCTGAAGACCGGCGCGAGCGAGCGGCTGTTCCGTTCCGACAATCAGAGCTACGAGACCGTGGAAGCGCTCCTCAGCGACGATGGAAAGCGGGTTCTCACGCAGTACCAGACCAAGTCGGAGCCCCCCAACTACTGCGTGCGTGATCTGAATGGCGGGACCCGCCAGGCGCTCACGGCGTTCAAGGATCCGCACCCGCAGATCACGCCGGCGACGATGAATCGGCAGTTCGTCACCTACAGGCGCGATGACGGCGTGCTGCTGTCGGGAACCATTTACTTACCCGCCGATCACAAACCGGGGCAACGGCTCCCGATGATCGTCTGGGCGTACCCGCGCGAGTTCACCAACGCCGACGCGGCGAGCCAGGTCGTCGGGTCGCCGAACCGGTTCACCGCGATCAGCGGCGCGTCACACCTGCTGCTGTCGACGCAGGGCTACGCGATCTTCGACGGCCCGACGATGCCGATCGTCGGAGAAGGCGAAACGGCGAACGATCAGTACGTCGAGCAGCTCGTCTCCAGCGCGAAGGCCGCGATCGACAAGGCGAGCGCGATGGGCATCGCCGATCCCGATCGTGTCGGCGTTGGCGGCCATAGCTACGGCGCGTCCATGACGGCCAACCTGCTCGCACACTCGGATCTCTTCCGCGCCGGCATCGCCCGGAGTGGCGCCTACAACCGGACGCTGACGCCGTTCGGGTTCCAGAACGAACGCCGGACGTTCTGGGAAGCACGGGACGTGTACGCGAAGATGTCGCCGTTCTTCTTCGCCGACAAGATCAACGAGCCGATTCTGCTCATGCACGGCGAAGCGGACAACAACTCCGGCACGTATCCGATCCAGACCGACCGGCTGTACATGGCGCTCAAGGGACACGGCGCGACGGTCCGGTACGTCACGCTGCCGCTCGAGTCACATGGCTACTCCGGGCGCGAATCGGTGCTGCACACCGTGGCCGAAATGCTCAACTGGATGAACAAATACGTCAGAGATGCGAGGCCGAAGGAGACGACAGCCTCTCGGTAGGGTCAATGTTCTCGATTGAGGCGCTTCGGGAGTTGTACGACTGGATGGAGTGGGCGGACAGCGCGGTCTGGCGCGCGACACTGGCACAGCCTGCGACAGAGGGGGACGCCAAGATTCGCGCGCTGCTCTGCCACATCCACGTCGTGCAGCGCGCGTTTCTGAACGTCTGGACCACGCAGCCTATGACGAGCGCGTTCAAGGAGCCTTCGGACTTTGCGGCGCTCGCCGAGATGATGCAGTGGGCGCGACCGTACTATGCGGACGCGCGGCGTTTCTTCGACTCGCTCGATGGTTCAGCGCTCGGGTCTCCGGTGACGATGCCCTGGATCGACGAGTATCAGAAGCGGGAGGGACGCACGTTCTCGACGCCGACGCTGTCGGAGACGATCTTCCAGGTCGTCAGCCACTCCACCTACCACCGGGGCCAGGTCAACATCCGGCTGCGCGAGCTCGGCGGCGAGCCGCCGCTCGTGGACTTCATCGCCTGGGCGTGGTTCGGTCGTCCGAAGCCGGAGTGGGCGCCGGTGTGATCCGCATCACACCGACTGTGACCATCGACGACAGCGAGATCGAAGAGCGCTTCGTCCGCGCGTCAGGTCCAGGCGGGCAGAACGTCAACAAGGTCGCGTCGGCGGTGGAGCTGCGATTTGATGCCGCCCGCTCTCCCGCGCTCGGTCTGGACGTCCTTCAACGCCTGCGCGCGATCGCCGGTGCGCGGATGACAGACGACGGCGTGCTCGTCATTGACGCGCGGCGCTATCGCACCCAGCACCAGAATCGCGAGGATGCGCGCAACCGGCTGGCTGCGCTGATTCGAACGGCGCTGGTCAAACCGAAGAAGCGGCGGAAGACGAGGCCGACCGCCGCGTCGAAGGAGCGGCGGATTGAATTGAAGCGACATCGATCCGAGGCGAAGCGCCGTCGAGGGAGCGTCCGCGAAGAGACATAAAGCAGCGCTAAAGGGCTGCGCTACGGCTCTCCGTTACTCTGCGTTCTCTGCTACCTCTGCGCCCTCTGCGTCTCAATCCACCATTCAACATGCGTCTCGAGCGTTCGCATTGGCAGCGACCCACTCGTGAGAACTGCGTCGTGAAACTGTCGCACATCGAATCGTGAGCCGAGCGCCGTCTCGGCCTTCGCGCGCAGCTCTCTGAACCCGCGGCTGCCCATCTTGTACGCGAGCGCCTGGCCCGGCATGTCGACCGAATACCGGAGCGACTCGGTTCGAATCTGCTCCTCCGACTCCAGCGTGTGCTCGCGCATGTAGTCCATCGCGCGTTCGCGGCTCCAGCCGAGCGCGTTCATGCCCGTGTCGACGACCAGGCGGACGGAGAGGAACATGTCCATCATCAACCGGCCGTACTGATCGTAGGGATCCGCGAACAGACCGGCGTCGTCGCCAAGGCTCGACGCATACTCGCCCCAGCCTTCCGTGTAGGCCGTGTGCTGCGTCTCGCGCCGAATCGGCGGCAGCGCCTCGTTTTCGGTCTGGAGGTTGATCTGAAAATGATGCCCGGGCGCCAGCTCGTGAAACGCGAGCGCGCGCACGTTGAGCAGGCTTCGCGACTCGAGCTTCGAGCCGTTGTAGTTGTAATACCCCTTCGGATCGCGCGGCGTCGGGACCTGATAGTACCCGTACGTCATGGCCCCTTCGAGGCGCGGGTCGAGCCGCTTGACGCCGTACGGTGCCTTCGGCCGCCGCAGGAACATCGCGTCGAGCCGCGGCTCCATCTCCTGCATGGCCGTGATCAGCTTCTCGCCAATCTCGTCGGGCGATTTCGGGAAGAAGCGCGGGTCGGTGCGGAGAAACGCGTGGAACTCGGCTTTCGTTCCTTTGAACTCCAGTCGTTCCCGCACCTTCGCCATCGCCGCGTTGGTCCGTTCCACTTCGGCGAGGCCGATGGCGTGCACCTCCTGCGGCGTCACGTCGAACGTCGTGTGACGCTTGACCAGCCAGGCGTAGTACTCCGCGCCGCCCGGATACTGCGAGAGACCCACCGCTGACGGCGCTCTCGTGCGATAGCTTGCGCCGTAGTCGTCCGCGAGCGCTTTCGTCGCCGGACGGATCTGGCCGTTGATGAGAATCCGGATCGCGGCGCGGAACGACTCGGCGTCCGTCGCAGAAACCCCTTCCAGGCGCGCCGTGTCGACGTCGAAGGTGCGATCGAGCGCTTCGAGATCGGCGGCAAAGAAGGCGGCCGCGAGATCGAGCGAAGCCTGCGGGATGCGGATCCCTGAACGGACTTGATCCGCCGTGCGCGCACGGACCTGACCAAGGACCTCGGCGTACTGCTTGAGGAGCGACAGGAAGCGTTCACGCTCGGCCGGCTCGCCGACTGGCAGCAGCGCGAACACCTGCTGCACGCCACGGATCGGCGTGGAGTACGGCAGCACGAGGAACGGGAGGCTGTCGAAGCGGGTCTCGATGAGATCCTCGGCTTCCCAGCGCAGGATCTCGCGCGTCAGCCAGTCCTCGTGCGAAAGACTTTTCGGATCGATTCGATTCAGGCGATCCATGAACGACCGCCCGAATGCCGCGTCGCGTCCCGCCTGCGCGTGCGAGAGGTCCGGCAGGCGTTCGACCTGCAGGCCCTGCCGCAGTCGCAACACCGGATTCCGCTCGAGCCTGAATTTGGCCAGCTCCTCGGCGAGCGGCGCGATGGGCGACTCCTCGACTCCGCTCGGGGCAGGTCGGGTCTGACCGGCAACCAGGATCCAGACGGTGGCGAGCAGCAGGAGTCGAATCATTTGAACCGCGCCAGAGTGAACAGGGGATCGGGACGCCGCTCGCCGAGCACGACCGCCGCGATTCGCTCGCCGAGCGCCGGTCCGAACTTGAATCCATGCCCGGAGCCACCGCCGGCAATCCAGACGTTCGACAGCGATGGGTGCCGGTCGATGATGAAGTTCGAATCGGGCGAGTTCTCGTACTGACATACGCGCGCCTCGACGAGCGGCGCGCTCTTCAATTCAGGGAATCGCCGCGCAAGCAAAGCGCGCGCGTCCGCCACCGCGGCCGCCGACGGAATCCGCTCCATCGTCGTCGGATCGACGACGGCGCCTTGCGTGTCGTCGGCGACCTTGAAGCCGCGATACCGGTTCCCGGGAATACCGTAAAACAGGTGCGCGCCGTGCTCTATCCAGACGGGAAGCTGTGTGTCGCCGAAGCGATCGCCGGGCGGCGTGCCGAAGAAAAAGACCTCCTGCCGTGTCGGGCGGATCTTCGACCCGAGCACGTCTGAGAACACCTGCCCCAGCCACGGACCGCACGCGAAGACGAACGCATCGGCGTCGATCGCGGATGTCGCTGCGAGCCTCAGCGATCGCATCGCACCAGTCGTGGAGGGCTCAGGCGTCGCCCGATCCTGGATGTAGGTTCCTCCTTCCGCGCGAAAACGATCTAGGACAGTCTCGCACGCGCGGCGCGCCAGCAGATAGCCCGCATTCGTTTCGAAGAGCGCCCACCGGATGCCGTCGAACGAAATCTGGGGATACCGCTTCACAGCGGCCGCCGGGGTCAGCTCTTCGATCGGCAGCCCGGCGGCTCGAAGGTGCGGAATCGCTCCGCGCTCCAGGCTGTCATCGGCGCCCGCCACCATCCAGAGCGCTCCGGTCTGGTAGTAGAGGCGCTGGCCGTCCTTCTTCTCGTGTTCTTTCCAGAGCTCGAACGCGCGGACGGCGAGATCGACGTAGACCCGGTCGCCATAGACGCCGCGGATGACGCGCGTTTCGCCGCCGGAGCTCGCGCGCGCGTGCCCCGGTCCCCAGGCGTCCACGAGCGTCACACGGCAGCCGCGCCGGAGGAGAGCGAGCGCGGTCCATCCGCCGAACGCCCCTGCGCCGACCACAACGACGGCCGGACGCGGCTGGCGCTTGATTCCGAGCAGCGGTGAAGCCGCCGCCAGGTGGAGGAACGTCCGACGTCTCACAAGCTGGGCGCCAGCATGAGAACCTGACCGGGTTTGGCGCCGGTGTGCTCGCCCCTCTTTACCACCGTGACACCGTTGACGACGACGTACGGGACGCCGGCGGCGTAGGCGTGCGGGTGTTCGAAGGTTGCGGTCTCGCCGACGCGGGCGGGATCGAAGAGCACGAGATCCGCCGCCCACCCTTCGCGGATGACGCCCCGGCGTCCAAGCCGGAAATGCGATGCAGGAAGCGACGTCATCTTGCGGATCGCTTCCTCCAGTTTCAGCAGCTTCCGCTCGCGCACGTACCGGCCGAGCACGCGGACGTTGTTGCCGTACCCGCGCGGGTGCGGAACGCCGTCGCCCGGCGTCAGCACAGACGAGTCGGACGCGATCACCACCTCCGGGTGCCGCATGATCCGATCCACGTCGTCGTCTGACATGAAGTGGTAAACCATCGTCGCGTTGCCGGCGATCAGCATGTCGCGCGCCTGGTCGAGCTGCGCGTCGAGATCGTCGCGTCCCTTCGTTCGCGCCGCCGCCTGCTTGATCGTCAGGCCGTTGAGCGATGGATCGGCCGCGTGGGAAGCGATGGTCGCGAACGACAGATCGCTCAGCCCGCGGTCCGCGAGCAACTGCTTCATCTCCGCCCGCACCTTGCGCCACGTCGAGTCGTCCTGCAATCGCTGGCGAATCTTCTCGGCTCCACCTTCGAGCACCCACGCCGGGAAGCGGATCCCCAGATTCGAGGAGGCGGCCGTGTACGCATACTGATCCGCGCGTACGTCCACGCCACGTTTGCGCGCCTCATCGATCATGATCAGCGCCCGCGCGCTGGCGCCCCAGCGGCTCGGCGCATCGACCTTGAGGTGCGAGATCTGGACCCGGCAGAGGCTGCCCTCGCCGACGCGGATCGTCTCATTGACCGCCTCTTCCACCGCCGTGCCCTCGTTGCGCATGTGCGACGCGTAGATGCCGCCGGCCGAACCTGCAACTTTCGCCAGCTCGATGATCTCCGGCGCCTCGGCGTACGTGCCGGGCACATATTGAAGTCCGGTCGAGAAGCCGACCGCGCCATCGGCCATCGCTTTCCAGACGAGCGATCGCATCTTCGCGAGCTCGACCGTCGTCGGTGGACGGCGCTCTGATGCGAGGACCGCGAACCTCACCGTGTTGTGGCCGATGAGCGTCGCGAAGTTAACGGACGCGCCGACCAGCCTCACACGCGCGAGCGCTTCGCCGATGTCGAGCGACGAGCTGCCGCAGTTGCCGGCCACGATCGACGTGACGCCCATCCTGATGAAGTTTTCCGCGAGCGGATGGTCGGCCAGATCGTCGGCGTGCGTGTGGACATCGATGAATCCAGGCGCGACGACGAGGCCGGCAGCGTCGATCGTGTCCCTGGCCGCGCTCGCGTTGACCCGTCCTATGGCCGCAATGCGGCCTTCGCGAATACCGATATCCGCTTGCCGCCCGGCGGTGCCGGTCCCGTCCACCACCAGGCCGCCCCGGATCACAAGATCGAACTGGGTGTTCTCGGTGCTCCTGGTGCTCTGGGTGCCCAGGGTGCGGGTGCTCCAGGTGCCGGTGCTCCAGGTGCTTGCGCTTGCCGCGCCCCAGATGGCGCAAAACGACGCGAGGATCAGGAGGCGCGCGCGCGATGGCGTCATGGGTGGGCATAGAATGCCACACATGCGTCGCATCGCTTTAGCGTTTGCGCTCTGCGCCGTCCTGGTGGCCGCGTCGAGCACCAGCACCGTGAGCACCCTGAGCATCTCGAGCACCCTGAGCACCTCGAGCACCGGTACCCAGAGCACCGAGATCCTGTGGGACCGCTTCGGCGTCCCCCACATCTTCGCGCCGGATGCCGAGGCGCTGTTCTATGCGTTCGGCTGGGCGCAGATGGAGGCGCACGGCGATCTGATCCTGCGGCTGTATGGCGAGGCGCGTGGGCGCAGCGCTGAATACTGGATCGGCGAGAACAACATCGACATCGACAGATGGGTGCGCCGCATGGGCGTGCCAAGGCGTGCACAAGAGTGGTACGTCGCCCAGACGCCTGCGGAACGCGCGCGGCTGGATGCCTTCGTCGCCGGCATCAACGCATACGCGCGCGCGCATGCGGATCGCATCGCGGATGACGTCGAGGTCGTGCTTCCTATAACCGCGCCAGACGTCATCGCGCACGGGCAGCGCGTCGTGCTTTTCGAGTTCGTTGCGTCGCGCGGCGCGGTCGCGCAGGCGACGAAAGCCTGGAATGAGCCTCCCACTAACGGATCCAACGCGTGGGCGATCGGGCCGTCGAGATCCGCATCGGGCCACGCGATCCTGGTCGCCAACCCGCACCTGCCGTGGGCCGGCTTCTTCCGCTGGTTCGAAGCGCAGCTCGTCGCGCCGGGGATTGACGTCACGGGGGCCGCGCTCGTCGGCAACCCGCTGGTTGGGATTGCGTTCAACGATCGGCTCGGCTGGACCCATACGAACAACACGCTCGACGGCTTCGATCTCTACGAACTCACGCTGAACGGCGACGGTTACGTGTGGAACGGCAGCGTGAGGCCCTTCGAAGTCGAGACGCAGACGATCAAAGTAAGGAAGAGCGACGGCACCTTCCAGGACGAACAGTTCGTAATCAAGCGCTCGATTCACGGCCCGGTCGTCTCTGAAAAGCCAGGCCCTTCGACTTCGCTCGGGGCAGGCAAGGCGATCGCGCTGAGGATCGTCGGCCTCGATCAGCCGCACATCGGCGACCAGTACTGGGACATGGCGCGCGCGACGACGTTCGCGGAGTTCGAAGGAGCGGTGAGCCGGCTGCAAAACCCGTTCTACACGGCGATGTACGCGGACCGCGCCGGACGCATCATGCATCTCTTCGGCGGCCGGACGCCCGTGCGGCCCGAAGGGAAGTACGACTGGTCCGGCATCGTCCCGGGCGATTCGAGCGCCACGCTCTGGACCGGAACGCATCCGTACAAAGAGCTCCCGCGTGTCGTCGATCCACCCAGCGGCTGGCTGCAGAACGCCAACGATCCACCCTGGACGACGACGTTCCCTGCGGCGATCGACGCGAACGCGTACCCGCGCTACATGGCGCCGCGGTTCATGCACTTCCGCGCGCAACGGTCGGCCCGGATGCTCGCCGAGGATGAGAAGATCACGTTCGACGAAGCCGTCGCGTACAAGCATTCCACGCGGATGGAGCTGGCGGACCGGATTCTCGACGATCTCCTGCCATCGGCGAAGCACGCCGGCGGTACCGTCGCCCGCGCCGCAGCGATCCTCGAGGCGTGGGATCGCTCGGCGGATGCCACGAGCCGCGGCGCGGTGCTCTTCGAGCGGTTCAACAGCGAGCTGACCAAAGCAAGCGGCAGGGCCGGACCGTTCAGCGTGAAGTGGAGCGAGGGCGATCCGCGCACGACGCCAGACGGCCTCGCCGATCCGGCGGCGGCGGTCGCAGCGCTCGAGCGTGCGGCCGCGTCGCTCGAGAAAGACGGCCTCGCGCTCGACGTGCCGTGGGGAGACGTCTACCGGCTGCGGCGGGCTGGCGTCGATCTGCCCGGCAACGGTGGACCCAGCGAGCTCGGCATCTTCCGGGTGGTCGGCTATCGCAAAGCGCAGGATGGCAAGTTCGAAGCGGCGGGCGGCGACTCGTTCATGTTCGTCGCGGAGTTCGCGACGCCGGTCCGCGCGTTGACGAGCGTCGCGCCGGGGAACTGGTCGCAGCCCGGGTCGCCGCACAATGCGGATCAGCTCGCGCTGTTCGCGGAGAAACGTCTCAAGCCCGCGTGGCGGCTGCGCGCTGACGTCGAAAAGCACCTCGAGCGCAGGGAAACGGTCGGCCGACAGCCCTGAGCATGCATCCGCTCGATTGGGCACTCGCCATCGGGTTCGTCGGCTGGCTGATCTGGGACGGCGTCAAACGCACGCGGCTCCAGCGCACCACCGAGTCGTACTTCCTCGCCAACCGCAGCCTGCCGTGGTGGGCCGTGGGCCTCTCGGTGATGGCGACGCAATTGAGCGCCATCACGCTCGTCGGGACCACGGGTCAGGGCTACGCCGACGGCCTGCGCTTCATCCAGTTCTACTTCGGCCTGCCGCTGGCCATGATCATCCTGTCGGTGACGCTCGTGCCATTCTTCTATCGCGCGCGCGTCTACACTGCATACGAGTACCTGGAACAGCGCTTCGACGTGAAGACGCGGACGCTGACGAGCCTGCTGTTCCTCGTGTCGCGCGGCTTGTCGTGCGCGACGATCGTCGCGGCACCCGCCGTCGTGCTGTCCGTCATGCTCAAGTGGGACATCACCCTCACCACGCTCGCGATCGCGGGGCCGGCCGTGGTGTACACGATTCTGGGCGGCGTCCAGGCGGTCACGTGGACCGACGTCAAGGTCATGGCGCTCACGATTTTCGTGCTGCTTGCCGCGGTCGCCGTGCTCGTCAGCAGCTTCCCCGCTAACGTCTCGGTCGATGACGCGCTCGGGATCGCGGGAGCGGCGGGCCGTCTCGACGCCTTCACCTTCGACCTGACGCTCACCAACCAGTACACCTTCTGGTCGGGGATGATCGGCGGCCTGTTCCTGATGCTGTCCTACTTCGGCTGCGATCAGAGCCAGGTGCAGCGCTATCTGACGGCGAAGTCAGTTGAAGAAGGGGCCTCCTCACTGCTGATGAGCGCCTATTGGAAGATCCCACTCCAGGTGCTCGTGCTGATGGTGGGCGTGCTGACCTTCGTCTTTTACCTGTTCGTGCCGCCGCCGATGCTCTTCAATCCCGTGCACGACGCGCGCGTGCGCGCGAGCGCGGAAGCGCCGCAGTACCTGGCGCTCGAAGGCGAGTACAAGGCCGCCTTCGAGGCACGCCGGCAGCAGGCCGAAGCGCTTGCGGAAGCTCGCCGGGCGGGCGACGAGGCGGGCCGGGCGGCCGCGGCGGCGGAGTTCCGGCGCCACGATGCGTCGATGCGCAGCATCCGCGCCCGCGCGACCGCGGTTGTCCAAGATGCGACCGGCGACACCGGCTACACGGACGTCAACTACGTTTTCCCGACGTTCATCCGTACGGCGCTGCCGATAGGGTTGGTCGGCCTGTGGATCGTCGCGATCATCACAGCCGCGACCGATTCGATCGCCGCGGAGCTGAACTCGCTCGCGACGGCGACGGTCATCGATTTCTACAAACGGCTGTTCAAACCGGCGGCATCGGACGCGCACTACCTCCGCGTCGCGAAGGTCGCCACGGCGGGCTGGGGCGTCTTCGCCTGCATCGTCGCGGTTTACGCGAGCACGCTCGGGTCGTTGATTGAAGTGGTCAATCGCTTCGGCTCGTTCTTTTACGGATCGATCCTGGGCGTGTTCATGCTCGCGATTCTGACCCGGCGGGCGACCGGCACGGGCGCGACCGTCGGGCTGGCAGCGGGGATGAGCGCGGTCGCGCTCGTGGCGTTCGGCCGGCCGGACATTGCGTTTCTCTGGCACAACGTCATCGGTGCGGTCGTCGTATTCGTCGTGGGGATGCTCGCGAGTGGTCTTACGAGTAGTACCGCCCCAGGCCCCACAGCGCGGCCAGCACGATAACCTCGAACAGAATCACCCGCACGAAGACCGGGCGCATCGCCATCGCTGGAGTATAGCGATGACGCGTCAGTTCGCCACTACGCGATTGGTGACCCGAGACCCACGAGGCGGGGCGCGGCGGGGCGCCACGAGAGCGACCGCGGCGGCGCCAGGTGGCGCCGAAGCCGCCGGCTCACGGCGGCGGCCCGGTCCGAAGCGGGCTCGGCCGCCTTCCGCTGCGTCTTCGGCGGCGCCGTCGTGTGGCACGCGGTGGCCACGAGCGTCGCGAACAGGGTCAATATCAGCCGCGCTCTCATGCCGTCGAACGAGATTGCAAGAATGGGACCGACGCGTTCATGTCGAGCCGCCAGTAGTCGAGCGTCAGCGGCGGATCGTCGCGCGCCGCCTGTGCCGCTAGCTGCGCCGTGAACGCGCTCTGGAGCTCAGGCGGAAGGCGCGCGACGTGATGGCGGACGCAGACGGTCGTCAGAAACGCGCGATAGACCTCGGACGAATCGAACGACACGGGACTCGGATACAACGCGGTGGCCGCCTCGACGAACCCGGCTGTTTCCAGCCGCCGCCGTGTCGGGTCAGCCTCGGCAAAGTGCCAGGGCGGACGCCAGTCCATGAAGTACGGCGCGAAGTCGGCCTGCCCTATCAGCGCGTTCGCGCGCTGATAGAGCCGATGCAGATTGGGCCCGCCGCCGCACTGGGCGATCAGCCGGCCGCCGGGCTTCAACGCACGGAAGATGCTCGAAAACAGCCGGTCGTGATCGTGGACCCAGTGGAAGGTCGCGGTGCTGAACACGAGATCCAGCGTTCGGTCGAACGGCAGCGCCGACGCGTCCGCGCGGACGAGCATTGTGCTGGTGGCACCTTGCGCCTGCTGAAGCATCGACGCGGACGAGTCGAGGCCAATCACACGCCCGCGCGGCAGCCGCTCCGCGAGTTCGGCAGTCAGCCGGCCGGTTCCACACCCGACATCGGCCGCGGTCTCATCTCCACGCAGCGTGATGCGCGCGAGCACGTCGCGGCCCCATGCGAGCTGCGGCTCCGACAGCCGGTGGTACTC
>DATAEE010000140.1:0-13607 GCA_036258175.1 Vicinamibacterales bacterium | reverse complement strand
ACGCGGTCGCCGTCGAAGAACTGGCCGGCGCGATCGCGCGCCTCCAGGACGCCATCCGAATAGAGCAGGAGACGATCGCCCGCACCGAACGGCGCGACTTCAGTGTTCGTGTACTTCGCCTCGGGAAAGACGCCGAGCATCACCCCGCCATTCTGCTGGGCGGGTGCTGTTTCGTGGGCCTGGTACAGCAGGGCCGGCGGATGGCCGGCGTTCGCGATCGTGACCGTCTGCCGATCCGTGTTCACGACCGCGTACACAGCCGTCACGTAGGCGTGCTCGAGATGACGGCAAAGGACCTGATTCATGGCGCTGAGGACTTCGGCCGGATCGTCCGCGTGATCCGCCTGCGCGGAGAACGCCACTTTCACCATCGACGCGACGAGCGCGGCCGGGACGCCGTGGCCCGAAACATCCGCCACGAGGATGCCGATCGACGACGGTCCGATCCGGACGAAGTCGTAGATGTCTCCGGCGACCGCCGTCATCGGCACGAACCGGACCGCGATGTCGAGGCCGGACTGCTCCGGTATCCGCCGCGGCAGCAAGGACGACTGAATCCGCCGCGCCGTGTCGAGCTCGCGCTGCACGGCGGCGAATTCGGTCTCCGCGCGAAACAAGGATTGGACTAGGGCATACCCGAGACAGAGGACGAAGACCAGCATGCCGATCGGCTCGATGTTGGTGCCTCGCATGACGGGTTGGCCCGTGTTCTCGTTGAGGGCGAACACGAAAAAAATCAGCGCGCCGATCACGACCGTCCGATTGGTGAAGACCGTGGGTGCGCGACGGACCCTGGATGCGTGAAAGATGTTCAGGAGCGCGAGTGAAAGGAGGATCAGCACCAGCACGCTGTTCGCCGGGCTCGCGGCGCGCGGTCTCGCGAGGGCAAGGTCGACGACGATCGCGATGATGGCGAACGCCGTCGCCGCATACGCGACCCATCGCGTCGAGTCCTTCCAGCCGGGGCCGATGATGGCCCGGACCAGATAAGTCAGCGGGATGTTGATCAGATAGGTGACGAACGCGACGAAGTAAGCCCAGGGGACCCTGGTTTCGCCGATGGTCGCTCGCACGGGCTCCTGCGACGCCAGCAGCCGGGCGCCGTACATGCCCACCGACAGGCCGAATGCGAGCAGGATCCGCGTGCTCCGCCATGGCCTCATCGTCGAGGCCAGCACCGCGGCGACGCCGACGACGACCAGGGCGGCGCCGACGAGGATTCCCGCGAGCTCTCCACCGGTCACATAAGAAGTCTACGCTCGCGCCGAGCCGCAGTTCGACGTTGCGGGTTGGCCCGATAGCACGCGGGTGCTAACATCGGCGCTACCACTCAGCCCACGGGCAGCGATCGCTGCCCGGTCTCGTCGCGAAAAGAACAGCAGAGGTCGCGATGGACCAGACTCGACGGCCCCAATCCCAATGGCCTGCGGGGATCGTTCTTCTTGCGCTTGCAGCTCTCGGCCTGCGGGCAGAAGAGCGCGAGTGGCCCAGCCTTCGCGGACCAAATCACGACGGCAGCGCGACGATCGGCAGCCGCTTCGCGAGCAGCGCGGGAAGCTTCGCGGTGCGCTGGCGAGTGAAGCTCGGCAGCGGCTACTCGGGCGTGGCCGTCGCGTCCGGACGCGCGGTCACGATGTTCTCGGATGGCCGCAACGACGTCATCGCCGCCTTCGACCTGGATTCGGGCCGGGACGCCTGGCGCGTCGAGATCGCCGACACGCTCAAGGGCCGCAACGGTTCGTTCGACGGTCCTCTCTCCACGCCTGCCATCGCCGACGGACGCGTGTTCGCCCTCGGCCCGCGCGGTCACATGGTCGCCGTCGAACTGGCGTCGGGGCGGCTTCTCTGGCGCGCTGACCTCGTCGCTCGCGAAGGGGCACGAACTCCAGACTACGGCTTCGGGTCCTCGCCAATCGTCGTCAAGGGCGTCCTGATTGTGGAGATCGGCGCGGACAAGGGACGCGCCGTTGCCGGATTCGACGCCGCCACTGGCGCGCGGCGCTGGACAGTGGGCGATGATGTGGTGCAGTACCAATCGCCAGTCAAGGTGCGCGTCGGCCGGCGCGACCTTGTCATCGCGATGGGCGACGCCAGGCTCTTCGGCATCGAGCCGGACACAGGCCGTCTCGTGTTCGAGCATGCGCACGGCGGCAGAGCCGATCCAATCGGTGGGGCCAGCGCGGTGCCGGTGCCGGCAGGCGAGGGCCGGCTGTTCGTGAAGACCGAGGCCGGCAAATCCACGATGCTGCGCCTCGTCGAGTCGGCCGAAGGCGGCGTGACGGTGCAGACCGTGTGGACGGCTCCGGTGCTTCACACCACCTACAGCCCTCCCGTCTACCACGACGGCTATCTGTTTGGAATGAACGGCCGCGCCGCGCTGGCCTGCATCGACGCCGCGACGGGCCAGATCCGCTGGCGCTCCCGCGAGCCGGGAGACGGATTCGTGGCGCTCGCGGGGGGCGACCTCGTGGTGCTGACCAAGGACCGCACGCTCCACGTCGGATCAGCCAGCCCCGAAGGCTGGAAGGAGCGTGCACGCATCGAGCTCTTCTCGGACATCACCTGGACGCCGCCGAGCGTCGCGGCCGGCGGCGTGTTCGCCCGCAGCCTGGGCGAGATCGTCCGCGTCGACTGGACCTCCGCTGCGCGCACGGAATCGGCGGCGATCTCGCGCGAGTCGATCGGCTCACCAGCCTTCGCCCGCTTCCTGGACGAAGTCGAGAGCGCGACGGATAAGTCGGCAGCCGTAGACCGTTTGCTCGCCAGTGCACCGGGTGGGCCGCTGATTGATGGCGAACGCGTCGTGTTCCTCTACCGCGGCGACGCGTTGGACGTCGGGATCGTTGGCGATCTCGTCGGGCCGCGTCGCGAGGATCCCATGCGCCGCGTTCCAGGAACCGACCTTTTCTTCTATGAGGCGCGGCTCGAGCCCGGCGCCCGCGTCAGCTACCAGTTCGTGACGAACTTCGAGGCGCGGATCCCCGATCCGCGCAACCCGCGCCGAGTACCGCCGCTGAGCGGGCGCGCCGAGGCGTCGTCTCTCGGTATGCCCGGCTGGCGCGAGCCCGATCATCTGTCCGAGGCGCCGGGACCCAAGGGGCGGATCGAACCGATCGAGCTTTCGAGCACGACGCGGGGCGGCACGAAAGCGACGCTGCACGTCTATCTTCCGGCCGGCTACGATGACGGCGACCGCCGCTATCCGACCGCCTACGTGCTCGATGGCGACGACGCGCGCGTGGCCGGGCTGGTGCCGCGCAGCCTCGACCGTCTGATCCCCGGTCGCGTCCGACCGGTGATCGCCGTGTTCGTGGGCGAGATCGACTGGAAGCAGCCGCCCGTAAGTCCTCCCGAAGCAGCCGCCGCGATACTCGATCTGTTCGTGAAAGAGATCGTTCCGCTGGTGGACGGTCGCTTTCGCACTATACGGGAGCGTACCGGACGCGCGGTGGTGGGCGCCGACTTCAATGGCATCATCGCCGCGGCCGCCGGCTTCGGAAATCCGGAGTTGTTCGGAGGCGTCGGGCTGCAGTCGATCCTCATGCTCGACACGCCGTCAGACATCATCCGTGCGAACGTGCGAGACGCGGCCGAGTGGCCGATGCGCGTCTACCACGACTGGGGCCGCCACGGTCTCCAGGCGACGCGCGAGGGGGCAGACATCCTTGGGGAGACCCGCCGCTTCCACGAATTCCTGCGCGCGAAGGGCTACCGTCCGGCAGGCGGAGAGGTGTTGGACGGGTTCGGGTGGGCGAGCTGGCGCAACCGCACCGATCGCCTGTTCGAAACACTGTTCCCGGCGGCTTCAGGTGATGTGCGGTGAGCGCGCATTGATGCGCGCGCGGCGCCCGTCGAAGTCCGCACGCACGGTCAAGAGTGATCGTCGCCGCCCCGCGATAATGCGGCTATGACGGTTCGCGTATCCACCCGGCAGGACTACCTCGACCGTATACGGCGGGTGCTTCGGTTCGTCCAGGAGCACCTGGATGACGATGTCTCGCCGGCGGCGCTGGCGCGCGAAGCGCATCTGTCGATCTACCACTTCCACCGGATCCTCAGCGGACTGGTCGGGGAGTCGCTCGCCGAGCACGTCCGGCGCCTGCGGCTCGAGCGCGCGGCCGGCGAGCTGCCGCGGACCGGCAGCCGCGTGATCGACATCGCGCTCGCCGCCGGCTACGACGCCCACGAGCCGTTCACGCGCGCGTTCCGCGCGCACTTCGGCATGCCTCCCTCGGAATGGCGGACGATTGCCGAGCCGTTCGCGTTTCCGCCGGTGCTCTGCGGCGTTCACTACGGAACAGACGATGCGGTCTCACGGTTTGTGCCGATGCAGGAGGATCTGAGGATGATGAACGTTCACATCGAAACGGCGCCTCCGCGGCGGCTGCTGGCGCTCGCGCACGCCGGCGACTACAACCAGATCGGACCTATCTTCAGGCGACTGTTCGAGTACGCCGGATCGCGAGGTCTGCTTGGGCCGGGGACGGTTTCGCTCGGCGTCTACTACGACGACCCCGAGGTGACGCCGGTCGAGTCGCTGCGCAGCCACGCATGCGTGAGCGTGCCATCGACCTTTGCATCTTCGCCCGAAGGGTTCGAGATGATCGAACTCCCAGAGGGCGAAGTCGCGATCGGCGTACATCGCGGGCCGTACGAGAAGCTGACCGAGAGCTATCGCTGGCTCTTCGGCGAGTGGCTGCCCTCGAGCGGACGCGAGGCGGCCGATCGCCCGTGCTACGAAATCTATGTGAACGATCCGCGGACGAGCGCGCCGGAGGACCTCGTCACGCAGATCGTGATCCCGCTCGTGCCGCAGCTGGCCGGAGTGCACAGCAGTACGAATTAGGGCTGGAGCGTGCGCGACGTTCTCTATCGCGCGGGGCTTCTCGATCTGCTGATGACCGACTCGACGGAAGAGGCGCACGAAGATAGTTCGTGGACGCCGCCGCTTAAATAGAAGCCGAGCAACTGCTCGTACATTTGAATCCAGATTCTCGCCGAACCGCGGAGGTCTGCGTTTTCCTGCGCCAGACGGTCCAGCTCCATCTGCAACAGAGCTCTCTCGTCCGGCAGTCCCGACACGTGCATTGTCTTCACCATGATCAACATCCGCCTACGCCAAGGGGTATACGGTTCAGTCTTGTCGGCGGATGTCACGCGAGGACGACGAGTGTGTGACAAACGGGGAAGATCCGGGCCGGCAATATATGCAGTGCGGCGGGGCCCGGGCTCACATGTGGTGTCTGTTTTTGGGCGAGCCTGGGGTAAATCCGGGCACCGGTGTGGCCGCGACGGGCTCGCCAAAACAGACACCTCATGTGAGCTGCGGGCCGGTACCCTTCCGCGTGCGCCGCGTGCTTTGTGACACGGGCGCTCCAGGCTTCGCTGTTTGTTCGCCCAGTCGCGCCTATCCTTATATATGTGTGGGGTCTGCCCCGACGAACTCGGTCAGGAGGGTGTTTCCCTTGTATTCCATCTCCTGATGGATGCCGATCTTCGACGTGTAATAGGCGTGGACCGTGCGCTCCTTCAGCTCCCTGAAGAAGGGTTCTTCTTTCGCCTTGGGATCCGTCTCGAACGCGCTCATGCGCGTGAGGACCGCCTCACGTTGAGCGCGATCGGCTTTCATGAGCTCCGCGCCGTGCATTTCGCGTGAGATCGCATCGACCCGTTTGAGGCCGTCGCGCCACGTCTGCTTCGGCTCGGGCTCCACCGATTCGGCGAGGTTCTTGTCGATGAACGCCGCCGCCTGCGCCGCGCGCGCGCCGGGTGAGTGATCGTCGGTGGGGATGATCAGCTCCGTCAGCTCGTCGACGAGCGCGAACTCCGCCGGCGTGAAAAAGAGCGGCTTCGCCGGCGCCGCCTCGAGCACGCCGCCGCCGATCGCAACCACCGTCCCCGCGGTGATCTTCAGCATGTCTCGCCGCGAGACGCTGGTCAGATCCTTCTCCTGGTCATCCATCAATCGATCTCCAAACCAACCGCCAATCAACAATAGTCATCAATCGACGATCGCCAATCGACAATCAATCGGCAATCCCCAATCCAAAAATCCTCAATGCTCAGACATTGCCCTTCCTCAGTTCGTCAGCCAAGTATTCGCAAGAGCGCCAGGCGAGCGCCATGATGGTCCACGTGGGATTCTGGCAGGACGCGCTCACGTGGCTGCTGCCGTCGACGACGAAGAGGTTCTTCACGTCGTGCGACTGCTGGAATTGATTGAGCACCGACGTCTTGGGATCCGTGCCCATCCGCGCGGTGCCGAGCTCGTGGATCGACCAGCCCTCAGTCAGGAGACGATGCTGGACCGAGAGGATCTCGATGCCAGCCGCTTCGAACATCTCCTGCGCCGTCGCCGCCATGTCCGCGGCCATCTTCTTTTCGTTCTCGCCGAAGTTGTAGCTGAAGCGGATGACCGGGATCCCCCAGCGATCCTTCATCACGGGATCGAGCTCGATGGCGTTCTCGTAGCGCGGCAGCACTTCGCCGAAGCCGCCCATGTTGATGAAAGCTCCGGCGCGGTCGCGGACGGTCTTTTTGAAGTTCGAGCCGAAGCCGGGAGTCGAGGAGGCGTTCTCGGGGAAGATGCCGGTGCCGCTGCCCCCTTCGAAGCCGTAGCCGCGGATGAAGTCCGGATGCTTCTCCTTCAGGTTTCGGAAGCGCGCCACGTAGAACCCGCCCGGCCGCCCGTCGTCCAGCGTCCGCGGCTTGCCGACGAGATCCTTCACGAGCCCGAACACGCTCGGGCCCATCAGGTGCTCGCAGAAGTTGTGGCCGACGTGGCCGCTCGAGTTGCCGATGCCGTTCGGGTGCGCGCTCGATTTCGACAGCAGCATGAGGCGCGCCGACTCGAGCGTCGAGGCCGCGATCACCACGACCTTTCCGAGCGCTTCGTACGGTTTCCCCGTGTCGGTATCGATGAACGCCACGCCGCGCGCCTTGCCGGTCTTCGGATCGACCAGCACCTCGCGTGCCGTCGCGTTCGTCCGCAGCGTGAGATTGCCGGTGTCCTGCGCCGGGTAGATCAAACCGGTGGGGGAGTCGAACGCGGCGTGAATGTCGCATCCGCCGACGCGCCTGCCGCACGCTCCACGTCCGAAGCACTTGCTCCGATACTTGTTATGCTTCAACCCATCCGTCGTCACGCCCGCCCGATACGGAGTGAGCACGCGGTTCATACGCGTGATCCCGCGTCGCAGCTGGACCTCCGCCGCGTTCAGCTTCGTCGGACGCTGGAAGAGACTGTCGGGCAGATGCGGCAGGTTCTCTTTCTGCCCCGAGATCCCGAGATAGAGATCGACTTTGTCGTAATACGGCTCGATGTCCTTGTAGGAGATCGGCCAGTCCTCGCCGTAGCCGTCGTGCGACTTGGCCTTGAAGTCCAGATCCGACATCCGCAGCGCGAGGCGTCCCCAGATGTTGGTCTTCCCGCCCAGGCATCGCGCCCGCACCCAGGCGTAGTTCGTTCCGGTGTACGGATTGTCCTTTTCGTCGACGACGATGTTCTTGCTGTAGTCGGAGCCGCTCCAGCTCTGGACGTAGGAGTAGACGCGCTTATATGGGCTCTTCGCGTCGGCGTATGGCGGCTGGCGGATCGTGTATTCGTTGAGCACGAGCGCGTGCGATCCGGGCGGCATCTCGCCGCGGCGCGGGTGGTCGTACGGCCACTGCATCGACTTGAGCTCGGCGTTGATGTCGAGCTTCTTGCCCGCTTCCAGCAGGAGGACCTTCAGCCCGCGCGACGTGAGCACGTATGCCGCCATCCCGCCGGCGGCGCCGGAGCCGACGACGATCGCGTCGTAGACTGTGCTGAGATCGACTTCCTTTGCTGGGGGTTTGCGGATCTGGATGAGAGCCATCGACGTCGTAAGTCTATCTCACAGGTTTACCGATGAGGCGATTCGAGCGCAAGAAACGGAGTGTCCGCGCGCGCCGTCTGAGCGATAGTGGATGCATGAATGCCTCGGCTGGGCACGACCCGAAGTGGGCCGCCGTCGTCGCGCGCGATCGGCGCGTGGACGGCACGTTCTACTACTCGGTAGAGACGACCGGCGTGTATTGCCGGCCGTCATGCCCGTCGCGCCGGGCCAATCCGAAGAACGTGCGCTTTCACGCCACGGCGGCCGATGCGGAGCGGGCGGGCTTCAGGCCCTGTCGACGCTGCAAGCCCGATCAACCACCGCTGGAGCAGATTCACGCCGCGAAAGTGGCGGAGATCTGCCGGTTGATCGAAAACGAGGAGAACGCACCGAGCCTCGCCACGCTGGCCAAGCGGACGCGCATGAGCCCGTACTACTTGCATCGCATGTTCAAGGCCGTGACCGGGGTGACGCCTCGCGCCTACGCGGCCGCCCACCGGGCGGGACGCGTGCGCCGGGAGCTCGAGAAGGGAAGGAGCAAGACCGTGACCGAAGCGATTTACCAGGCCGGATTCAGTTCAGGCGGCCGGTTCTACGAGATAGCTGACGAAGTGCTCGGCATGACGCCGACGAGCTATCGCGCCGGTGGCCTCAATACGGAGATTCGCTTTGCGGTCGGCGACTGCTCCCTCGGGTCGATCCTCGTCGCCCAGAGCGCGAAAGGGGTCTGCGCCATTCTGCTGGGCGACGACGCCGACGCTCTCGTGCGCGATCTCCAGGACCGTTTTCCGCGCGCCACCCTCGTGGGCGGCGATGCGGCGTTCGAGCAGACCGTCGCCCGAGTGATCGGCTTTGTCGAAGACCCGGCGGGCGGGCTCGGCCTGCCGCTCGACGTGCGCGGCACGGCGTTTCAGCAGCGCGTCTGGCAGGCGCTTCGCGAGATTCCCGCCGGCTCGACAGCGACGTATACCGAGATTGCCGCCCGTATCGGCGCACCGAACGGGGCACGCGCCGTGGCCCAGGCGTGTGGCGCGAACCCATTGGCCGTGGCGATTCCCTGCCACCGCGTCGTCAGCACAGATGGTTCGCTGTCTGGCTATCGCTGGGGCGTCGAGCGCAAACGGAACCTGCTCCAGAAGGAAGGTGCTGCGTGATTACCGCTCTCGAGCCAGGACCGTCGAGCGCGGTCGAAATCGACACGCGAGTGAACCGGTACGACTGGCCGGGCATCGTGGAGCATCTCGACGCGCATGGCTGGGCGACATTCCCCGAGCTCCTGACCATCGAAGAGACCGAAGCGATCGCCGGACTCTATGACGATGATCGCAGCTTCAGGAGTCGGATCGTCATGGCACGGCACGGTTTCGGGCGAGGCGAGTACAAGTACTTCACGTACCCGCTGCCGCACCTCATTGCCGAACTTCGCACCGCGCTGTATTCCCGGCTCGTTCCGATCGCGAACCGGTGGAACGAGCTGATGGGAATCGATGTGCGATATCCCGCAACGCACGACGAGTTCATCACGCGGTGCCACAAGGCCGGGCAGACACGGCCGACGCCACTCCTGCTGCAGTACGGCGCCGGCGACTTCAACGCGCTGCATCAGGACGTGTACGGCGATCACCTCTTCCCGCTGCAGGCCATGGTCCTGTTGTCAGCGCCTGAAAGGGATTTCACCGGCGGAGAATTCGTGCTGACCGAGCAGCGGCCACGCATGCAGTCGCGTGCGGAGGTCGTACCGCTCGGCCGTGGCGACGGCGCAGTCTGGGCGGTTCGGAACCGACCAGTCCAGGGAACGCGCGGGAGCTATCGCGTCAACATGCGGCACGGCGTCAGCCGGATTCGTTCGGGTCACCGTCACACGCTCGGCGTGATCTTTCACGACTCCAAGTAGGTTCGAGGGATCACGTCACACGCAATGCCACTATCGGGTCGATCTTCGTTGCGCGTCGCGCTGGGAAATAGCACGCTGCGATGGCGACCGCCGTCAGCAACACCGAGACAATCGCGAACGTCAACGGATCGCTCGCCGTCACGCCAAACAGCAGACTCGAGACCGCGCGCCGGAGCCACAAGGCGCCCACGAGCCCGAGCGCGAGACCGGCTCAGCCTCAGGCCCTCACCGATAATCATCCGGAAGATGTCGCCGGCCTGTGCGCCGATGGCCATGCGCAAGCCGATTTCCCGGGTGCGTGTCGCGACGGAGTACTGGATGAGTCGTAGATCCCGACCGCGGCCATCAGTAACGCGACGCCGGAGAAGCCGGTCAGGAGCGAGGACTCGAAGCGGCGCTGCGTGAGGTAGGTTCCGAGCTGCTGCTCCCGGGGCGCGACCCCGAAGATCGGCGCGTTTTTCTCCACCCGATGCACGGCCGCTCGAAGGGTGCCCGCCATCGCCGCCGGGTCGTCCGACGAGGTTCGTATGAAAAGAGCGACATTCCCGGGGGGATGATTCTGTGCGAGCGACACGAACATCTGCGGGAGCGCTTCGCGCTCCTGCCCCTGCCGCCGCATGTCGCCGACCACGCCTACCACTGTGTACCACCGGCCGTCGGAATCCGGCGGGCCCAACATGAACCTTCTGCCTACGGGATCGTGCCTCGGCCACGAGCGCCTGGCCATAGCCTCGTTGACGATCGCGACTCGCGGAGCCTCGGGCCGGTCCTCGATCGAAAAAAAACGGCCGCGGAGCAACGGCGTTCCGACGGTTCTGAAGAAATCCGCGCTGACCTCGTCCCTCGTGAGCCGCAGGCGCTCGGAGGCCCTTCCGTCGTTTCGTTCGACAGTGACGACGTGTTCCCTGGGGTTACCAGTGAATAGATCGTCGATGATGCCGGCGCTCTCCACGCCCGGAACCGCCTGAATCGCTTCGAGCACGCGGTAGTACAAGTCGGTCCGTTGCGCGGGGACGCTGAAGGTCGACGGCGGGGAGACCTCCATCACGAGGACCCGCTCGGGCCTGAATCCCGGATCAATGTTGTTCACGTACCACCAGCTGCGGACGAGCAGACCGGCGCCGACGAGCAGAACGATCGCAAGCGCGAACTCCGCCACCACGAGGGCGTGGCGGATCCGACGTGTGGATGTTCCGCCCGAGACACTTCTGCCACTCTCCTCGCCGGACGGACGCAGGTCGCGGCGCGACGTGGTAATCGCCGGCGCCAGCCCCACCAGGATTCCCGCCAGAAAAGAGGTGGCCAGGGCCCAGCCGAGGACGCGCAGATCCAGGCTCACTTCATTCAGACGCGGCAAGTTGTCAGGGCCGAAGGCACGGATGAGTCGAAGGCTCCAGGAGGCCAGCAGTGTGCCCAGCAATCCAGAGACCGCGGCGAGCAGGACGCTTTCGGTGAGCAGCTGCCGCACGATCCGACCGCACTCGCTCCAAGCGCAGCGCGAACGGCCATCTCGCGCGCGCGAGCAGTGCTGCGCGCCAGCGAGAGGCTCGTGACGTTGGCAGCGGCGATCAGGAACAAGAAAAACACGGCGCCGCCGAGCACCCACAATGCCAATCGCGGTTTGGGTCCGACCGTGTAAAGACTCAATGGGACGACGCTGATGCCCCGATTCCTTTCGGCCGCCGGCAACTGATCGTTGAAGCGGCGGGCGATTGCGCTCATCTCCGTCTGGGCCCGATCGAGCGTTACGCCCGGTCGAAGTCGTCCAACCACGAACCACATGGCTGGGCCGCGCACGCTGGGGCGCGTCGGGTGCGCCTGCCACACGTCGGCATCAAACCTCGCGATTTGGAAATCAGCAGGGAGGATGCCGACGATCTGGGAAGGAAGCCCGTCGACCACGATGGTCGCTCCAATCGCATCGTGCGAGCCTCCGAAACGCGCTTGCCAGAAGCGATGACTAATCAGGACCAGTCGTTTCCGCTGCTCGGTTTCTTCGCGCGAAAAGTTACGTCCCCGCACGGGCTGTACGCCGAGGAGTGGAAGGAGATTGGGGGACATGCTGGCGCCGGCGATCTGTTCCGCCCCGTCTGCTCCCGTCAGGGTCGTGGACACGGAATCGAAGGTGGCCATCTCCGCGAAGGTCTGACTTTGACCCCGCCACTCGTCGACATCCCAAAGTGCCGATCTGCCCTCGCGGAGGTCCTGCGTCGGATCCTCGGTCCATAACATCGCCAATTGTTCGGGAGACCGGAAGGGAAGGGGCCGGAGCAGAACCGCGTTGAGGACGCTGAACATCGCGGTGTTGGTGCCAATCGCCAGCGCCAGCGTCGCTGCCGCGGTTGTCGTAAAAGCCGGACTCTTGCGGAGCGTGCGAAGCGCATACCGCAGGTCACGCAGCAATTCCTCCAGCCACATGAACGACCGCACCTGCCGATACACTTCCTTGGTCTGCTACGCCACCGAAACTACGCTGGGCGGCCCGGCGCGCCTCCTCTGGGGAAAGGCCTTGCCGGACGTACTCCTCTGTCGCTTCGGCCAGATGGCTAGCGATCTCGTCGTCGATCTCGCGATCCAGCTGCCGGGAACGAACGAGGGCCCGCAGCCGGAACAGAAAAATCCGGAGGCGTGTCATGAGGGGCCTTCCGAGATCTTCAGGAAGCGTTCAACGATGCTCGCCGCCCGCTGCCACTGCGCTTCTTCCTCGTGGAGCTGCTTCCGCCCGGCGCGGGTCAGTGCGTAGATCTTCACGCGACGGCCGCTCTCGGATGTGCCCCATTTGGCCGAGATCCACCCTACCTCCTCCAGCTTGAGCAGCGCCGGATACAAAGTGCCCTGGTTGAGTGCGAGCTGATTTTCCCGCTGATCTGTTCGATTCGCCGCGCGATCCGATACCCGTGCAACGGGCCCAGGGCCTCCAGGGTCTTGATGACCATCAGGCCGAGGGTGCCGTAGAGGACGTCGCTCTTGTCGGGCGTCATGTGTTGGGACCTACACCTCACAGCTGTTGACAGTCAACAGATAGGCTCTAGAACCTACTCGAACCCACAACCTATTCGAACCCAGTCGAACCAATTCGAACCTAATCGAACCATTTCGTCGCAGGTATAATGCTGGCTACTCTACAGCTCGATGATTCTTCTCTTCAGGCCGATAATCGCCGCATGCGTCCGGTCATTGGCGGCGAGTTTCGCAAGAATGCTCTTGACGCGCCCCTTGACGGTGTCCTCCGTAATGGCGAGCTGAGCCGCAATCTGCTTGTTCGCGTTCCCGGCGGCGATGAGACGCAACACATGGAATGCGGGTCGGAGGCTGCTCCCGTCGGCCGCGAGTTCTGCTCCCAGCGCGCTGATCGCCAGAGCGAGATTGTTCTTTGAGTCGGTACTTTCTAACGTCGCCTTCCGAGTCCGCTGTCAGCTGCGAGGTGACGACCGTTCGACCGTCCGCTTGATGGACGCGAGCGCGCGCTCCAGAGACTTGCGGGTCTTATCGACAACGACCCTTCGCAGGATCGAGCCTTTGAGCCCCGTCAGCCCTCCCTGCTGCGAGCCTTTGATCGTCAGCAAATAAAACCCGGGGGTCGGTCGAGTGGCGCCATCGTCGATACAGACGGACACGTCGAGCGCCGTGTGAAAGTAATGCGTTGCGTATAGCTGTTTGATTGCGACGATGCCGTATGCGTGTCCGCGGGTGGTGCGGCCCCGAGCGATCACGGCGTGATTCACGCGGATCGTTGGCTTCAGGCCGAAGTCCACTTTCTCCCAGAAGAAGAAGCTGTCGGCATTCGGGAGCGGTGCGTTTGGATACTCGAGCAGGTAACGACGGAGCTCGGGAATGACATCGGGCAGCACCGA
>DATAEE010000139.1:0-4324 GCA_036258175.1 Vicinamibacterales bacterium | reverse complement strand
CTCGTCGAGGTGCGGAAGTTCCCGGCAGGTGGCGAGGGCGACCTCGGGCAACGTGAAGTCGTGGGTCATCATCCGCCCAGAGTACGGGCTGGTGGTACAGTGACAAGGTCCGGATGTGTCAATATGAAAAGGACCACTTCTCCCACCGAGCTGCTGCTCGAGATCGACCGCGCCACGAGTGTGCCGCTGCGAGTTCAGCTGGAGCGCGAGTTGCGGCGCGCAATCCAGGCCGGTCGACTCAAGGCGGGCGCACCACTGCCTTCGACCCGATCGCTCGCAGCCGATCTCGATGTGTCCCGGGGTGTTGTCGTCGAAGCGTACGAACAGCTGCTTGCGGAAGGCTATGTGCGTACGCATCACGGCTCGGCGACCCACGTGGCAGGGCGTCGCACCATTGACCGTGAGCCACCGCCCAAAGAAGTCGCGCCTCTGACGCCGCGGTACGATTTTCGGCCTGGAGTGCCTGATTTGTCGTTGTTTCCGCGCCGCGCTTGGGTGGCCGCTCTGCGCCGCGCGTTTGCCTCGCTACCAGACGTGGCGCTTGACTATCCCGATCCACGTGGGGCTGCGCCGGCCCGACGCGCGCTGGCGAACTACCTGAACCGCGCCCGCGCGACCGTCGCTCGAGAGGACCGAGTCGTGTTCTGCAACGGTTCGGCGCAGGGCATCGGGCTCCTGTGCCGAGTGCTTCGCGAGCGTGGGGTGCGCCGAATCGCCGTCGAGGATCCGGGATACGCTGACCAGTGCACCAATATCCAGGCGTGCGGGCTGGAGACACCGCGCGTTCCCGTCGACGATCGCGGCTTGTGTGTGGATCGTCTCGGCCGACTCGATGCCGGAGCCGTGCTCGTGACGCCGGCACATCAGTACCCCACGGGTGCGGTCCTCGCTCCCGAGCGTCGAGCGGCGCTGCTCGAATGGGCGGCGACGCAGCGCACGATCATCATCGAGGACGACTACGACGCGGAATATCGGTACGACCGTGAGCCGATTGGCGCTTTGCAGGGCCTCGCGCCAGAGCGTGTCGTATATGCCGGTTCGGCCAGCAAAGTGCTGTCCCCGGCCCTTCGTCTCGGCTGGCTCGTGGTCCCTCCCGACCTCGTGGTCGATATCACACGCGCGAAGCTGCAGGCAGACAACGGCTCGGCGACGCCCGAACAACTCGCTCTAGCAGAGTTCATCGAGTCCGGAGCCCTCGATAGCCATCTACGGCGCACTCGCCACATTTACCGGCGTCGCCGTGATGCGCTCGTCACCTCGCTTCACAAGCATCTCCCGAACCTGCGCCTCCATGGCGTCGCCGCGGGCCTTCATGTGCTGATCGAACTCGCTGGCGGCGTCGACGAGCGAGCGGTTGTTGAGACCGCGGCGCGGCGATCCATCCGTGTTTACGGCGGCGGCGACTACCGCGCGAAGTCGCGCGCCGGACCACCCGCGATCCTGGTCGGGTATGGTGGTCTTCCCGAATCGACGATTCCAGAAGCTGTCAGGGAGCTGGCACAAGTCCTCACCGAGTGCGGTCAGCCGAGATCTTCGAGCAAGACGCGCAGATGAGACGAGAGCGTGAGGACCCTTGAGGTTGACCGCCAAGTTGCGGGTGGCACGGCGTTCTTGGGCTCGTGATAGCGAACCGAGGATCCCTCTGTTTCTCGCACCCTGCGACTGAATCGCGGACCCCTGGCTTCTGGTGTGTGCCGGATGATTGATGCAAAGACGCAACGGCTCGATCCACATCCGCGGAAGCGTGTGGGAGTACTCGATACGGAAATGAGCTACGTGGATACCGGATTCGGCGATCCCATCGTGTTCCTCCATGGCAATCCCACGTCCTCATTTCTTTGGCGCAACATCATTCCCCATGTCGAGGAGAGCGGGCGCTGCCTGGCTCCGGATCTGGTCGGCATGGGGCAGTCCGGAAGGTCGCCGACGCGCGCGTACCGTTTCATCGACCACGCGCGCTATCTCGATGCGTGGTTCGATGCGTTGCACCTAACCACGAACATCGTTCTGGTCGTGCACGATTGGGGCTCGGCTCTCGGCTTCTACCGGGCGTTTCGCCACCGCAATCAGGTCCAAGCGATCGTCTATATGGAGGCCATCGTCCAACCGCGCCGATGGGATGATTTCCCGAACGGCAGGGACGCCATGTTCCGGGCCCTTCGATCAGAGCAGGGCGAGCACATGGTGCTCGACGAGAATTTCTTTATCGAGGTGGTCCTGCCTAAGAGCATCCTTCGAACGCTGACCGATGAGGAAATGGCGGCTTACCGGGCACCGTTTCGGGACCGGGAAGCGCGCCTCCCAACGCTTGTATGGCCGCGGGAGTTGCCAATAGACGGCACTCCGGCCGACGTCGTCGAGATCGTCGAACGCTACGGCCAATGGCTCGCTGGGAGCGACCAGCTCCCAAAGCTGTTCATCAATGCCGATCCTGGTGCCCAGATCGTCGGGCGTCTCCGCGACTTCTGTCGGGGCTGGCCGAACCAACGAGAAGTCACGGTTCCAGGCATCCACTTTGTCCAAGAGGACTCGCCAGACCAGATCGGTGCTGCTATTCGCGAGTTCGTCGGAAGCGTTCGAGGATGAGAACGCTTGACATGTTTGGGCGATCCCGGTCGACTGCGACGAAATCAACATCAGCCGCTGTCAGCGGATCATTCCGATCGATGCTGTGATGCTGCCCGTTGGCCTGACGCACGCCGGCTGTTAATGAACAGCGCGCAATAGCTCTCGAGGGGTCCTCGACCCGGCCAATCATCGATCACCTTCACGAGTTCGAAGCCGCTGGAGGTGACTTCGCCGACGACGAGGCCGGACGCAACGCCGTGGCCGTTCCGATTGATCGGAACACCCTTCGGCGGCCACGGCCACAACCAGGAAAGCGTCGGCGGAAAGTCGACGACGGCGAGAACGCCACCGGGCCGCACGGCGCGAAGGAGATCCCCGTTCGTCCCGGCCGGATCACTCAAGTGGTGATACACGCGGCGTATGACGATGGCGTCGCAGCAATTTGTGGGCAGGCCGGTGTTGCCGGATTGGGCCTGCACAACTGTCACGTTCCGATGTGCCGCGGCCGCGCTCCGAGCACGAATCTGCTCGAGCGCTTTCGGATCGATATCGGTCGAAAACACTTGTCCACCGGGAGCCACCTCCGCCGCAAGCGCAAGCGTCAGGTCGCCTCGACCGGCGCCGACGTCCGCGACCGACATTCCCGGCCTGAGCTGCAGCACCTCCCGGAGCCGGAGCATCTCGGTTCCATCCGGACGGAAGCCACCGCCACGCCAGGAGTCAAAGCCCAGGCCGGCGAAGAGGACGGCGATTGAGACGAGAAGGACCGCGGCAATCGCGATGCGCTTTCTTACGATGTTCATGGGCTCTCCCTAGTCATTACCGTGCCCCTACAACCACCTTCGTACCGACGCTCTGTACTCGAGGTATGTGGGACCGAACCGTTTTTCGAGGTAGCGCTCCTCGCGAGGGACAACGACCGCCGCGACCAGCGTGAAGCTCACGACGAGTGTGACGAGGAGCCACCAGCTGCCGACCCAAGCCGCAACGCCAAGGTGCAGAAGCGATAGCGCCAGGTAGATCGGATTTCGAGTGAAGCGATACGGCCCGGTGCGGACGAGCGCCGTCGTTGGCCTATTACCCGGTACGGGCGTGCCGGCCTCCCGGAGCTGCCTGATCGCCGCCACGAAGAGCACGGCCGCGAGCAGGGCTAGCGCAGTTCCGATCGGTCGCCCGAGCGCGGGCGGGCAGAATGACCGCGGCCAGGCGATGTCCAGCAGGACGCCTGTTAGGATCGAGACCGCGTAGACGAGCGGCGGGCGAAGGATTCCGGGATGCGCACCGTGAGCGAAGGCATCGGGCATTTTGACAACAGAAGTGTCAATTATCAATATTGACAACCATAGTGTCAAATGTGGTGAATGCTGGTGGATTGGGGGGAAGCGTTGCCACGACAGACGACCGGGACGAGGTCAAGGAGAGCGGCGGATGCAATCGGTGACGGCAAGGCTGAGTCGATCACCGAGCTGATGCTCGAGGTGGCGCAATGCTTCTTCCGGATACGCGCGGTCGGCCAGAAGACAGGGTTCATCACCAGCTGGGGCGGCGGTGCATTCGGATTCATGCGCAGCCTCGCGCTGCTTGGTCCCCTGACGGTGCCCCGGATTGCCGAGATGCGGCCCACGAGCCGTCAGCGGATGCAGCGGCTCGCCGATGAACTTGCCGCCCAGGGGCTCGTCACCTTCATCGACAACCCGAAGCACCGGCGCTCGAAGCTGGTTCAGCTGACGCGCAAAGGCCAGGCGCGCTATCGCGC
>DATAEE010000138.1:0-6800 GCA_036258175.1 Vicinamibacterales bacterium | reverse complement strand
GATCTCGGCTATGCCATCGGTGCCGTCATTGCCGGCATCACCGCGGATTTCCTCGGCTTGAGCGGAGCACTCTGGATCGTTGCCGCACTCACGTTTATGTCGGGGCTGATCGTCGCGTCTCGCATGCAGGAGACGCTTGCGACGGCCGGTATCTCGCTAGCAAAGGGAACTGCAACATGAGTTGTAATTGCTCCTGTTGCGGATTCGGCAATACCGCCGACGAGCACTTCAACGCTGACAAGGTTGCCAAGGAACTGGCACAGTACCGTCGCAAGGGACCAGGACCAACGACCCGCCGACTGCGCGACGGACTCGTGTCAGCGGGCCTTCGAGAAGGGACACTGCTCGATATCGGCGGCGGGCTGGGCATCCTCAGCCTCGAGCTGCTCGACGCCGGATTCAGTCGCGCGGTTGTCGTTGAGGCTTCATCCGCGTACCTGGCTGCGGCCTCCGAAGAGGCCACGCGCCGTGGCCGCGCCGACGTAGCAGAATTCATGCACGGTGATTTCTTGGCGGTGGCAGGCCAGTTGGGGCCTTCGAGCGTCGTCACGCTCGATCGCGCGGTGTGCTGCTATCCGTTCTACGAGCCGTTTCTCAAGCAGGCGCTCCTGCTCGCAAGAACCGGCTTCGCGATGTCGTATCCGAGGGATCGTTGGTTCGTAAGGGCGGGGATCTGGCTCGAGAATGCGATGCGCCGCCGTAGTCGTAATCCGTTCCGCACCTTCGTTCATCCGCCGTCAGAAATGATGCGGATCATCGAAGTGGCCGGGTTCAAGCTCGCGAGCCGCCACCAGACGATTGCGTGGTCGTCTGATGTGTTTGTGAAGTCCTAGGAGAGAAACACCATGTCCGCCGAAAACGTGCAGGTCGTCGATGGAACGAAAGCGGAAGGGTTCGCTGGCCGATTGTTGACCGCTCTCAACGATGGTGCGCTCTGCTTGATGATCTCGGTCGGCCACCGTACGGGTCTCTTCGACACTATGAGCCAGTCACCGCCATCAACCTCGGAAGAGCTGGCGGCACGGGCCGGGCTGAACGAGCGTTATGTGCGTGAGTGGCTCGGCGCGATGACAACCGCACGCGTAGTCAACGTTGACCCGGCCACGCGCCGCTTCTCGATGCCGGCCGAGCATGGCGCGTTTCTGAGACGGGCGGCCGGGGCGGACAACATGGCTGTGTTTGCCCAGTACGTCGCGGTCATGGGAGCGGTTGAGGATGATATCGTCGAGTGCTTCAGACACGGCGGCGGCGTGCCGTACGAGCGATTTCAGCGGTTCCACGAGGTCATGGCGGAGGACAGCGGCCAATCCGTGCTTTCGTCGCTCGAGTCGCGCATCCTTCCCCTTGTGCCGGGTCTCACGGACCAACTCGCACGGGGTATTCGCGTCCTCGATCTGGGATGCGGCAGAGGCCGGATCCTGAACAGGCTCGCCGAGCTGTACCCCCGCAGCACCTTCCTCGGGATGGATCTCTCACGTGACGCGATTGACTGCGCGCGCGCCGAGGCATCGGCGAAGGGTCTCACGAACCTCGAATTCGCCGCGGTCGATTTGAGTGACTTCGATGAACGTGCGGAGCTGGAGTCCTTCGACTTCATCACGACGTTCGACGCCGTGCACGATCAGGCGAGCCCCCTCAATGTCCTCAAAGGTATTCATCGTGCGTTGAAACCGACAGGTGCCTATCTGATGCAGGACATCAGCGGAACAAGCCACGTGCACAGGGATATCGAACATCCGATTGGCACCTTCCTCTACACCGTGTCCTGCATGCACTGCATGACCGTATCCCTCGCCCAAGGCGGGGAAGGTGTCGGTGCGATGTGGGGCGAGGAGATGACGCGCGACTACCTCGACCGGGCCGGATTCCGGTCGATTGTCACGCACCGTCTCGCGCATGACATCCAGAACAGCTGGTACGTCGTGAGGAAGTAGCGCGAGAACACGGTCAGTCCCGTTCCACCTACTTCAGGGCGCGGACATGCGTGCTTACCCTATAACGCGCGACTTCGGAAGCTTCTACAACGCAAGAAAAGCGGCCTCGGAGCTGCGCAACTATCGAAACAAGGGGCCAATACCGTCAACGAGGGTTTTGATCGATGCACTGAAAGCGGAGGGTGTGGAGGGCGCCACTTTGATCGACATCGGCGGCGGGATCGGCGCCATTCAGCATGAGTTGCTCGCTGCCGGCGTCGCTCGCGTGACGAGCATCGACGCCTCAGACGCTTATACCAAATCGGCACAAGAGGAGAGCAACCGTCGAGGCCTGGCAGGCCGGGTCACCTACCACCACGGCGACTTTGTCGAGCTCGCTGACACGATCCCTCCCGCGGACATCGTGACGCTCGATCGCGTTATCAACATCTATCCGGATTGGAAACGCTTGGTGCAGCTCTCGACGGCGCGGGCGCGACGCCTCTACGGTCTCGTCTATCCCAGGGACACTTTGCCGGTGAGGATGGTTGTCGCTCTGATGAACCTCGTCCTCTGGCGCGGGCCCGTTCACGCGTCCGTGCGCGCGCAGGAAACGATCGATCGAGTGGCCGGTGAAGCCGGCGTCGTTCAGCACTTCTCGAAAGCAGTGGGCCCCTGGCAGGTGGCAGTCTACCGCCGTCGCGAATCCGATTATCGACACATCACGGAACATCTTCGGGCGGCAAGTTGTTGAATCGGTTGCGCAACGAGGTCCTCGAACCAGCACGCTGTGTTGTTTCGTCTGACTGGTGCAGCCTTCCCCCGGCGGTGCGGGAGTAGAATCTTCGCGGGCGCCCGGCTGTGTTGCCTCCGCTGGCTTCGGCTTCGTCGCGGTACACCATCGGCTCCGAAATCGGCCGTGGGCGGGATGGGCGTCGTTTATGAGGCCCTTGATGTCCGCCTGAAGCGCAAGGTGGCCATCAAGATTCTGCCAGAAGGCCACGAGTCCCCAGACCGCAGGCGCCGCTTCCTGCAGGAAGCCCAGGCGGCCTCGAGCCTGAACCATCCCAACATTGTCACGATCCATGACGTCGACTCGGCGAACGGCGTCGACTTCATCGTGATGGAGGATGTCGACGGGACGCCGCTCAATCGGCTGATCCGTGCCGGGGGTTTGCCGCTCGATGGCGTGCTCGACTACGCGCGGCAGATCACCAGCGCGCTGGCGGCGGCTCACGGCGCCGGAATCGTCCATCGCGACCTGAAGCCGTCGAACATCATCGTTGCGCGCGACGGCCGCATCAAGATTGTCGACTTCGGCCTCTCCAAGCTGACACGCCCCGAGTTCACGAGCACCGAGGTCACGCGCAGCTCCGGCCCCGAGACCGTGCGCGGCATCGTCATGGGCAGTCCGGGCTACATGTCACTGGAGCAGGCGACCGGGCAGACGGTTGACGCACGCAGTGACGTCTTCTCCCTCGGTGTCGTTTTCTTCGAGATGGCCTCCGGCACGCTGCCATTCCGCGACAATGATCTGCTCTCACTGCTGCGCGAGTCACCGAGATCTCTCCTCGAGCTGCGGGCGGATGTTCCGCCGACGCTCGCCCGCATCGTCTCGCGCTGTCTGGAGAAGGAGCCCGCCAGGCGTTACGACTCCGCGATCGAACTCCAGCGCGACCTTGGTGGCGTGTCAGGAATCGCGGCTGCCGTCCACCTGCCCGCGCGAGTCCGGTTCGGTACGTTCGCCGTTCTCGCGGCCGCGGCGACCCTGGTGCTGCTGACCGCCGGAGCCGCGGCGTGGATTTTCAGCCAACGTGCGCAGTCTGAACGCGACCACATAGCGGCGGTCGATGAAGTTGAGAAGCTCGTCGACGCCGGACGATTCGTCGATGTTTGGCGCGTTGCGGGTGCCGGGTTGCGGCGTTGGCCCGATGACACTCGGCTTCAGCGTGCCATGCAGGCGTCGACCGACGTCGTCACCATCGCCACGGATCCGGTTGGTGCGGAGGTGATGTTCAAGGCATACACCGACGTCGATGGCGAGTGGATTCCGCTCGGAACGTCTCCTCTGAAGGCCGTTCGCGCCCCACTCGGCATGCTTCGCTGGAGGATCGCCAAAGCGGGCTTCGACCCGCTGGAAGCGAGGCTCGAAGTCGGCGCCCCCTCTGCCGCAGTCGGGCGTCCTGATACCGAGGCGCGACCGATCCGCCTGCGCCGTGCCGGCGAGGGGTTGCCCGGCGCAGTATTCGTTCCCAGTGGTCACTATTGGGGAAGGACCTTCCTGACTATTGGATCGATCGTACGGAGGTCAGCAATCGAGACTTCAAGTCCTTCATTGATCGCGGCGGGTACGAGAATCAGGCGTTCTGGACCGAACTCGAACGGTTTTCACCGGCGCTCTTCGGCCGGCTGGGCCGCGCCGACGAATTCAGCGATCGCACGCATCGGCCGGGTCCCTCGACGTGGGAGCTTGGATCGTACCCCGAGGGTCAGGGCGACTATCCCGTAAGCGGCGTGAGTTGGTTTGAGGCCGCCGCGTACTGCGGATCACAACAGAAGACTCTGCCTACGGTTTTTCACTGGCGCAGGGCATTTGGCGCATCGTTTTTCATGGAAGTTGTGACGCTCGGCAACTTCAACGGCCGGGGTGCCGAAGCCGTAGGGCGTCTGAAAGATCTGGGACCCCATGGCACCTTGGGCATGTCGGGCAACGTCAAAGAGTGGGTGTGGAACGAGCATGAGGGCCTGCGGTACATCTTCGGCGGCGGATGGAACGAACCGGTCTATATGGCCACGGCTAACGATCGGCGACCGCCGCTCGATCGCGCCGAAACGAACGGTTTCAGATGCGTGAAGGACACCGGACCGTCCGACGCGTCTGCATTCGCCTCGTGGGGGACCGCGCGGCCGAGCGTGGACGCGACCCGACTGAAGCCGGTGTCGGACAGCGAGTTCGCCGTGTTCCGGCGCTTTTATGCGTACGATCGCACGGCGCTCGACGCCAAGGTGGAACGCGCCGACGACCAGGAACATTGGCGGCGGGAGCGTGTGTCGTTTGCTGCCGCGTACGGCGGCGAACGCGTCCTTGCCAACATCCTCCTCCCCAAGAACGTGCGGCCCACTTACCAAGCCGTTATCTGGTTTCCGGGCTCGTACGCGCTGCAGCTCAAATCCAGTGACGGCGACCTACCATTCTCCGTGTACTTCGACTTCGTCGCGCGCAGCGGCCGCGCGCTCGTGTATCCCGTTTACAGCGACACGTACGAGCGCCGCCGCTCGGTGCCGCCGGCGGCCGTCGGCAGCGCACAACTTCCCGCGATTAACGAGGAGCGAGACCAGGTCGTCCGATGGGTGAAGGACTTCAGCCGCACGGTGGATTATCTGGAATCTCGCGGAGATATCGACGTCAGCAGAATCGGCTATTACGGGTATAGCATGGGCGCCGTGTCGTCATTGCCAATCCTCGCTGTCGAGCAACGCCTCAGGACCGCGATCCTTCTCACAGGCGGTCTCGTCACAGACCCCTTTACCCCGGAGGTCGATCCGGTCAACTTCCTGCCGCGAGCGAAGCTGCCGGTTCTCATGCTCGGAGGAAGGTACGACTTCGGTTACCCCGTAGAGACCTCGCAGAAGCCGATGTTCAATCTCCTGGCCACGCCTGCCCAGCACAAGCGTCTCGTGATCTTCGAAAACGCCGGCCACGTGCCTCCTCGGCTCGAACTGATTCGTGAGGTTCTCGACTGGCTGGACCGCTACCTTGGGCCAGTGCAGCGCTGAGGTCCGATTCCCTTACTGCGCTATCCTAAGCAAATGCCGCGAGTTTTCCCGATCGTGCGGTGGATGCTTCCGACGCTTTTCGCTTGGATGATCCTGTTCGCAGCCGCCCCGGCCAGCGGCCAGACCTGAGCGGGCTGCGCGAACGCGTACCTGCCCGGGTGGCGGGGAGTCCTGACCGAGGGCGTCGTCGGTAACCGCGTCCGGATCGGCGTGTGGCTGGTCGCCGAGGACCGCGACACTGCGTACGACGGATCCGGCGAAACCAACAATCCGCTCCAGGAACGCACGACGATCCGCGTGCCCCTGTTCACCGTCGACGTCCGGCTCACCGAGCAGTTCGGCCTACAGGCCGCGACGACGATCCCCGATATCACGCGGACTGCGGTCGTCCCGCTTCCAGGGGGGCCGGTGAATTTCAAGGAAACCTTCAGCGGTCTTGGTGACACGTCGATTCTCGGTTGGTACCGACTCCGGCCGATGAACCGCTGGAACGTCGTGCTGAACTTCGGAACCTCGCTACCGACCGGCAGAACCGAACAGCCGCGGTTCCGTCCCGAGCTGGAAGGTGGAAGTCTCGTGCCCATGTCGCGCCTCCAGCGCGGGACAGGCACGGTCGATCCGTTGTTCGGTGTGAACGTCGACCGGCGAGTTGACCAGCTCACGATCTTCGGCAGCGTTGCCGCGCGGACTCCGCTCTACGAGAACGAGTGGGGGCTGCGAACGGGCGCTTCTTGGGAAATGAATGGCGGCGTCGCGCGCGGCCTGGGCACCCACCGCGTGATCGGCTTCGCGCGTGCTGGATGGCTGCACCGGCAGCAGGACAGCTTCGAGGGCACGCCGGTGCTCGTCGGCGGTGGCCATTGGCTGTACCTGACGCCCGGCATCGCGGTCCAGATCGGAAAAGGCCTCAACCTGCAGGGCGAAGTGAAGCTGCCCGTTTATCGATCTCTCTCCAATCGGCAGCTGGACTCCTCCGCGATCTTTCAATTCGGTTTCAGCCGCTCCTTCTGACCGAGGCGGCCATGAACGCTCAGGCACTGCGGCAGACGCTCGTCCTCGCCAACGCGTTCAAGGAAGGCGACCTGCGCGTCGGCGGCACCCGCGACGATC
>DATAEE010000137.1:0-107974 GCA_036258175.1 Vicinamibacterales bacterium | reverse complement strand
GCGCCTCGCTCGGCGGATCGCGTCGGTGCCGGGCCGGCATCAGTTCTACACCGTCCGCCTGGAAGGCGACGTCGCGCATCCGGCGTTCAAGGCGTCCGGCGACATCACGAGCATGTCGCAGGCCGATGGCTACATCGAGATCCCGGCCGAGACTGACAGCGTCGAGGCTGGCGCCCTCGTCGACGTCCGACTCTTCTAGCCAGTTCTCCCTTGACAGCACGACCGTCCTCGGATATTGCTAAGCCTTCCTATATGTAGGGTGCCTTAGTTACAGCCGAGGACGTGATGTTCAGTGTCGAGCTGAAAAAGGGCAGCACCGAGATGCTCATCCTCTCGCTGCTCGAGGCGCGTGCGCGGCATGGCTACGAGATCGGCAAGCTGATCGAGCAGCGTTCGGGCGGAAAGCTGAAGTTCGCCCTTCCCTCCCTCTACCCCAAGCTGCTGCACCTCGAGAACCGCGGATGGATCAAAGGCCGCTGGGTGGAGAAGGTCGGCGAGCGCCAGCGCTGCTATTACAAGTTGACTCCCGCAGGCCGGCGCGTGCTGGGCGAGCAGCGGCGGACGTGGAAGGCCTACATCGCGGCAATCAATGAAGTGATGGGGACAGGCGATGCGTGACTGGGAAGCGTACGTTCGCGCGCGTCTGTCGGTGCCGGGCCTGACGCAGGAGCGCGAGGCCCGGATCGTCCGCGAGATCGCGGCGCAGCTCGAGGACTTCTATCGTGACTCGGTCGCCCGCGGGCTCTCGGACGCCGACGCCGATCGCGTCGCGTGCGGCCAGGTGGGCGACTGGCCGGACATGGCGCGGGTCCTGTCGCGGATCGACCAATCACACGCACGCCCGCGGCTCGAGCGCGCCGCCGTCGCGCTCGAAGAGATTGCAAACGACAAATGGGGAGCACTACGAATGCTGGCCGACCTGTTGCACGACATGCGGTTCGCCGTTCGCCAGCTCGCGAAGAGTCCAGGCTTCACCGTCGTCGCCGTTCTCACGCTCGCTCTTGGCATCGGCGCGAACACCGCGATGTTCAGCGTCGTCAACGGCGTGCTGCTCCGGCCGCTTCCCTTCCCCGAGCCCGAGGCGCTCGTCCGCGTGTACGAAGTGGTGCCGCAGATCGGCCGCTTCCCGGTGGCGCCGGCGAACTTTTTCGACTGGCGGAACCGGAACAAGACATTCGAACACATGGCGGCATTCATCGTCGGCGGCGATACGCTTGCCGAGCAAGACACACCGGAGCGTGTGACCGCGGCGTTCGTCTCGTGGGATCTCTTCGATGTGCTTCGGGTCAAGCCGGTTCTGGGCCGCGCCTTCGTTCGGGACGAGGACGCACCGATGAAGACCAACGTCGTCATCCTGAGCCACGGGATGTGGCAGCGCCGGTTCGGCGGCGATCCGCGGATCCTGGAGCGGACGATTATCCTCGGCGGAACCCGCTGCGAAATCGTCGGCGTGATGCCCCCGGGCTTCGCGTTTCCATCGCAGGAGGTCGAGTACTGGCAGCCGATCGGGCTCGATACGGGCAAGCTGCCACGGGGCGCACACTATCTGAGCGTTGTCGCGCGTTTGAGAAGCGGTGTGTCGATCGACCAGGCCACGGCCGAGATGAAGACGATCGCGGAGGTGCTGGCGCAACAGAATCCCGAATACAGCAAAGGCGAGTCGGCGGAGGTTGTCGCGATGCACGAGCAGGTGGTCGGACGAATCCGGCCCGCGCTGCTGACGCTCCTTGCCGCGGTCGGTGTCGTGGTTCTCATCGCCTGCGGCAACGTCGCCAATCTCCTCCTGGTCCGTGCGTCCGCTCGAGCCAGGGAGATCGCCATCCGCACGGCGCTCGGCGCCGGCCGGCGCCGGCTGGCAGTCCAGATGATTGCGGAAAGCCTCGTGCTCGCACTCGCCGGCGGCACGGCGGGCCTTCTGCTGGCTTACTCCACGATCGGACCTGTCCGGGCGCTCAATGCCGGGAGCATCCCCCGCATCGGCGACGTCGCAATCGACGGGAGCGTGCTTGCGTTCACGCTCCTGCTCTGCGTCATGACGGGTATCGTCTTCGGGCTCGTACCGGCCTGGCAGGCGTCGCGCACCAACGTCATCGAGGCCATGAAGGAAGGCGGACGAGGGTCCGCAGCCTTCGGCGGCCGTTGGCTGCGGAATACGCTTGTCGTCGCCCAGGTGGCGCTGTCGCTGGTGCTGCTCGTGGCTGCAGCGCTCCTGCTGCGCAGCTTCAGCCGTCTTCTCGCCGTAGATCCCGGCTTCCGGGCCGAGAGCGTCCTGGCGTTCCGCGTCGCGCTTCCGCTGACGTCTTATAAGAATGCCGCCCAGCGCATCATCTTCTTCGACGAGTTTCTCGACAAATTGCGACAGTTGCCGCCTGTGAGATCGGCCGGCATGGTCCAGTCGCTTCCGATTCGCGACGAGTACCGGCTGGCCTTCAGCGTCCAAGGTCGACCAACGCCGCCCGGCAGCCGGCTGTCGGAGAACTATCGGCTAGTCTCACCCGGATACTTCGAGACGCTCGGCATACCGCTTCGCCGCGGACGCACGTTCACGAATCAGGACACGTCCAAATCCCCGCTGGTTGCGGTCGTCGACGAAGCCTTTGCCCGCCGGCACTTCCCGGGCGAGGATCCTATCGGCCGGGGGCTTTCCCTCGGCAACGGGACCGAGGGGTTCTTCGAGATCATTGGCATTGTCGGCGACGTGCGCTACGGGGGACTCGACGCGGGACAAGATCCCACGATGTACGTCCCATACCCGCAGGACGTCTTCGGCACGATGTGGATCGTCGCGCGAACGGGGGGTGAACCGACCGCGATTGCGTCCGACGTACGGAGCCTGCTGAAAAACCTGGATAGGAATATTCCGGCCTACTCGCTGAGTCCCCTCACCGATGTCGTCAGTGATTCGCTTGCGCAGCGCCGCTTCTCGATGTTCCTGCTCGGCCTGTTCGCGATGATCGCCCTTCTGCTCGCTGCAGTCGGGTTGTACGGCGTCATCGCGTATTCCGTCAGTCAGCGCACGCAGGAGATCGGTGTACGGCTCGCCGTCGGGGCATCACGTGGCCGCGTTCTCCGAATGGTCATCGGCCAGGGCATGAGGCTGGTCGTCGCTGGAACGCTGCTCGGCCTCGCTGGCGCGTTAGCTCTGGCGCGCCTGGTCTCGACGCTGCTGTTCGAGGTTACGCCGTTCGATCCGCCCAGCTACGCCGGCACGGTAGTCACGTTGATTGCCGTGGCTATGCTGGCCTGCTGGTTCCCGGCTCGCCGGGCGCTGAGTGTCGATCCCATTGCGGCGCTGCGATGTGAATAGGATCAACGCCGTCCAATCTTCCGCTCCCACTCCGGCTCGAGCAGATCGGCGGTGTGAAGATCGAACGCGCCCCCGGTGCGCCGGTATGCCCCCCTGAACTCCGCGTGGCAGCGGTAGCAGACCGTCACGTCACCCAGCCGGCTGTAGACGACGAGATCGATGAGCGCGGCGCAGGCGAGGATGGCATAGGCGATCAGGTCGAGGCCGAAAAAGTAGAACGCCGCGCTGATCAATGCGCCGATGATGACGACGGTCAAGCCAACCTTCGGATCGAAATCCTTGCGGACGTAGAAGTCCGAACCGACGCAGAGCGGGCAGGCGTCGACGACGCGATCCTCGCGGACTGCCGGGGTCAGGTGCACCGGCATTTCGCGGCCGCACCTTCCGCATCGCACGCCGCCGGGCGCCTGAACGACGTCGAGCTCCAGCTTCGCGCCGCAGCCAGGACATTTGAGGATGATCTGCACGCCTAGTCCCTAGTCCCTACAGCGGAAGAGAGATCTCCATCAGCAGATACTTGGCCAGCACTTCGCCAACGATCACGGCGAAAAAGTCCACGTAGAGAATCCCGGTCGCGGACTGCGTCGACCGGATCTTGGCGGTCTCCCACGTGAGCCAGCCGAGCACCGCAGGGCCAGCCAGGCCGAACAGCACGCGCTGCCAGAGGAACACGCCGTCCACGGACGTCGCATACCGCGAGAAATCCACCGAGGCCATCAGTAGTCCGCCAATGACGCAAAGCACGACGACACCGACGATCAGCATCCGCGTGACGAGCGACGCGAGATGAAACTTGACGATGCGCTTCAGCAGCGCGATGTCCATCGAGGGAAGGATGAGATACCAGTGGCCAAGGACCATCGCCGTACAGGCACCGCCGAGGAGCGCCGCCGAGGTCACAAAGCTGAGCGCCGTCAGCGCGAGGCCGAGCCGGTCCGTGCTCGGCGCGAGCGCGAGCGCCTGCATGCCGAGCGCCCCGGCGCCCGCGATGAGGCCGGTCCACAGAAACAGGCCTCTGAGCGACGCGAGCATGCGACCGATCGTCGCCCAGTAAAGGGTCAGGGCGGCAATCGCAACTCCGAGCAGCCACAACCCTGTGGTCCACGTTCCAGACAGGCCCGCCGGATCAGGCCTGAGGGCGGCCGCCACCGCGAGCAGGGCGACGACGACGCCCGCGTTGAAGCGAAAGAACTTGATGCCGGCGGCGCGCGGGACGAGTATCAGCGTCCACGCAATGCCGATGGCGAGGTGGGTGAGGAAAAGAAAAAGAATGAACAATGCTGAAGGTGGATTGCTGAATGCTGAATTCAGCATTCAGCATTCAGCAATGGGCGCTACTTTCCGAAGCGCGTATTCACCGCGTCCCAGTTGACCGTGTTCCACCAGGCCGCGAGGTAGTCCGGACGGCGGTTCTGATACTTCAAGTAGTACGCGTGCTCCCACACGTCGACGCCAAGGATAGGCTTCTTTCCTTCCATCAGCGGACTGTCCTGATTCGCCGTGCTCTCGATCACGAGCTTGCCGCCGGCGTCCACCAGCCAGGCCCAGCCGCTGCCGAACCGTCCGACACCCGCCTTGTTGACCTGCTCTTTGAACTGATCGAAGCCGCCGAACGTGGCCTTGATCGCGTCGCCGAGCGCGCCCTTCGGCGCTCCGCCGCCGCCCGGGCCCATGATCTCCCAGAACATCGTGTGGTTCGCGTGGCCGCCGCCGTTGTTGCGCACGGCGGTCCGGATGTCTTCCGGCACGCTGTTGATCCCGCGAAGCAGATCTTCGATCGACTTGTTCTGCAAATCGGGATGCTTCTCGAGCGCGGCGTTCAGGTTGTTTACGTATGCCGCGTGGTGCTTGTCGTGATGAATCCGCATCGTCTGCTCGTCGATGTGCGGTTCCAGCGCGTTGTAGGCATACGGCAGGGGAGGAAGCTCGTGCGCCACGATAATTCTCCTTGGTCCGGCTCGAGCCGGACGCTACAAAGAGACGATCTTATACGAGGAAACTAGGAGATCGTGAGCATCCGATCGAGCGCGACCTTCGCCCAATGACGAGTCGGCTCGGGAACGACGATCTGGTTGTGGATCTCACCGTCGAGCAGGCCTTCCAGCACCCACAGGAGATGGTTCGGCGACACGCGGAACATCGTCGAGCACAGGCAGCCAAACGGATCGAGCGTGACGACGGTCCGCGACGGCGCGAGCTGCTGGGTGAGGCGATGGACGAGGTGGATCTCGGTGCCAACCGCCCAGACCGACCCTTCGGGACTGTTGGTGACCGTCTTGATGATGTGTTCCGTCGATCCGGAGTCGTCTGCGGCCTTCACGACGTCGAAGGTACATTCAGGATGCACGATGACCCGGCCGTCCGGGTACTGCTTTCGGAAATTGGCGATCTGCTGAACGCTGAAGCGGGTGTGAACGGAGCAGTGCCCTTTCCAGAGAATCAGCCGCGCCCGCTGAAGATCCTCCGGTGACAGGTCGCCCCATGGTTCGGCGGGATCCCAGACGACCATCTCGTCCAGGGGCAGGCCCATCCGGAAGAAAGCCGTGTTACGTCCGAGGTGCTGGTCGGGGAGCATGAGCAGCTTTTCGCCGCGTTCCCAGGCCCACTTCAATGTCGCCGCTGCGTTCGAGGACGTGCAGACGACGCCGCCGTGCTCGCCGCAGAACGCTTTGATCGAAGCCGCTGAATTGATGTAGGTGACCGGGACGACCGAGCGCGCACCCAGCTGCTGGAGCTCGCGCCAGCACAGCTCGAGCTGATCGGATGCGGCCATGTCGGCCATCGAGCAGCCGGCCGCGAGATCAGGGAGGATGACTTTCTGATGCGCCGCGCTGAGGATGTCGGCGCTCTCCGCCATGAAATGCACGCCGCAGAAGACGATGAACTCGGCCTCACCGCGGCTGGCCGCCTGACGCGCCAGCTTGAACGAGTCGCCGGTGTAATCGGCGAACTTGATGACCTCGTCGCGCTGATAGTGGTGTCCGAGAACGACGAGCCGATCACCGAGCGCGGCTTTCGCCGCGGCGATCCGAAGGTCCATCTCCTCGTCGGGCAGACCGAGATAGCGGTCAGGGAGCGGCTGGCGCTCGCCGATCTGCGTTTTTTCGAACTCCGTGAGGAGGTTGACGTTCATCGTGGTACAGGGCCCTTACGTGCCCGTTTGTGCTGCTTGTGAAAACTTTCGCAAGCAGTTCTATTGTACCACGCCCGACGATGCAGTGCGCTTGCCCCGAGCGGAGTCGAGCTCCACCTCGGCCGCACTCGGAACGATGTTGTAGAGGGTGTCCCGCTCGATCGGCTCGCGCCCGGCGGCCCGGATCAGGCAACGAATCTCTCCCGTCGTCATCGCTTCAGGCGTCCGCGCGCCGGCCATGTGGTAGATCTTTTCCTCCTGCACGGTTCCGTCCAGGTCGTCGACGCCAAACCAGAGAGAGGCCTGCGCCACGTCGACGCCCGTCGCAATCCAGAACGCCTTCACGTGCGGAATGTTGTCGACGACCAGCCGCGCCACCGCGTGCACGCGCAGCGTGTCGGCCGCTGACGGCGCCGGCAGCTTGCGCATCTGATTGTTGTCGGGATGGAACGCGAGCGGGATGAACGCCTGGAAGCCGCCGGTCTCCTCCTGCAGATCGCGTGCGCGGATCATGTGATCCACCCTCTCGGCTGCCGTCTCGATATGCCCGTACAACATGGTCACGTTCGATCGCATGCCGAGCCGGTGCGCGAGGCGGTGAATCGAGAGCCAGCGATCCGCGTCCGCCTTGTCGTGGCAGATCTTCCGCCGGACGCGCTCGGCGAAGATCTCCGCGCCGCCGCCGGGCAGCGAATCGAGACCCGCCGCCATCAGCTCGCGCAGCACGTGCTCGTCGGTCATTCCGTACAGGTCTGCGAAGAACGCGATCTCGACCGCAGTGAAACACTTCAAGTGGATCGACGGCCGGATCCTCTTCAAGCCTCGAAGCATCTCCGTGTAGTAGTCGAACGGGAGATCCGGGTGGAGACCGTTGACCACGTGGATCTCGGTGAGCGGCTGGTCCGCGCGGCTGCGCAGCTTGCCCCACACCTCTTCGAGCGACATCGTGTAGGCGTCGGCATCGCCCGGCTTCAATCGCGCGAACGCACAGAACAGGCAACTCGCGACGCAGACGTTCGTCGCTTCGATCCGGATGTTGTAGTTGTAGTACGTGCGCGCCGCGTGGCGCCGCTCGCGATCGCGGTTCGCGAGCCAGCCGAGCGCCAGCAGATCGGGCGTGTCGAACAACCGTACGCCGTCTTCGAGATCGAGACGCACGCCGGCGTCGAGCTTCTCCGCAACGTCCGACAATCCCGCAGCGGCGATTCGAGCGCGCGCGACGTCCATCTCGGATCATTCTGGCATGCTATACTTCGCGGTTACAAACGACGCGCGCCCGGCGGCCGGGGGAAGTGGGTGCGAAGCCCACGCGGTGCCGCCACTGTAAGCGCGAGCCACGGATTCACGGATTACGCTGAATCCGCGGTCGCGCGAGCCAGGATACCCGGCCACTTGGCACATCTCCATTGCGTCCGCCGCGCTTGCGGCGGTCGACATGACACGGCGCGCAGCACGCCGGAAGGAGGCCAGTGGTTCTCGTCTCTCGTTACCGCGCCTTTCTCTTTACCTTCATTCTTCTCGTCGCGGCGGCAGGCCTAGCAGCCGGTGCCGAGCTGCGCGGCCGCGCCGTCGATCCCGACGGCCGACCGATCGCTGGAGCCCAGGTCCTGGTCATGCGCGGCGCCGCCGTCGTCGCCCGCGTGATCACAGACGAACGCGGGGAGTTCAAGATTGCCGATCTGCCCGCTGAAGATCTCGAGGTCACGGCGTCGCGCGACGGTATGCGCGCGGCGCCGATGCGCGTTACGCCCGGCGAAACGGAACGAAACGCCGTCACGTTGACGCTTCGTGTGAGTGCGATCGAGGAATCGGTCGTCGTGTCGGCGGCGCAGGTCGACGTGCCGCTGACGCGTGTCGCCGACAGCGTGACGACGCTGGATGCCGAGGCGCTCGAAACGCGGCAGATCGACGCGATCGCGGATGCGCTGCGGCTCGTACCCGGCGTCGCCGTCAGCCAGTCGGGCGGCCCTGGCGGACTGACGTCGATCTTCCCACGTGGGGGCGAGTCCGACTTCACGCTCGTACTGATCGACGGCGTTGCAGCCAACGCCTTTGGAGGCGGCTTCGACTTTGGCCACCTTGGCACCGCTGGTGTCGAACGGATCGAGGTCATGCGCGGGCCTCAGAGCGCGCTCTACGGCGGCGGCGCGATCGGCGCCGTCGTGTCAGTACTGACCCGCCGCGGCGATCGGCCGGGAGTTGACGGACTCTTCGAAGGAGGTAGCCGCGGCACTTGGCACGCAGCAGGCAGCGCCGCAGGCGCGCACGACGGTTGGAGCGGCGGTCTCGCGGCGGAACGATTCGAAAGCGATGGCTTTACCGGCACGGCGCCGGCGACCGGCGAGGAGGTTTCGAACGACGATTACGAGCGTCACTTCGTCACGCTCGGCGGCGGCTGGGCCGGCGCCCGCGGCGCGGGTATTGGCGGCCGCGTCCGCGTTGCCGGCAACGAGCGCGGATTTCCGGGTCCGTTCGGCTCGAACCCGGTTGGCAACTACACTGCCGTCGACCGCGTGTCGCGCGGCCAGAACGACGATGTGCTGTTCCTCATCGACGGGCGCGTTCCCACAGGCCAGCGCTGGCGCCATCGTGCCCAGGTCACTTACGCCGATTCCGACGGCGAATTCGTGAGCCAGTTCTCGCCCAACGATCCCACGACATCTGAAAGCCGCCGGTTTACGACGCGTTTTCAGTCGGACGTCGACGTCTCTGCTCCGCTGGGCGTCAGCCTCGGCGCGGAGTTCCAGAGCGAACGGGCCGCCAGCACGTTCATCACGGGCGAGACATTTCAGGAAATCCCGATCGATCGTGATCTCGCCGGCTACTTCGGCGAAGCGCGCTACGCCGCGGGACGGTTCGCAGCGACCGCCGGGCTGCGCGTCGAACAGATCCGGCGTGACGCGCTCGAAGGGAATCCGAGCCCGTTCGGCGCACGGCCGCCCTTCGACGATGAGACGGTCTGGTCGACGAACCCGCGGGCGTCCGCGCTGTGGTTTCTCCGCGCGCCGGACGAACGCGGGTGGACGAAGATCCGCGGATCCGCCGGGACCGGTATCCGTCCGCCGACGGCGTTCGAAATCGCGTTCACGGACAATCCCCGGCTGAAGCCGGAGCGCAGCCGGAGCTTCGACGCCGGCGTCGAGCAGGCGTTCGACGGCGGCGCGGCAGTCTTCACGGCGACGCTCTTCTACAACAGCTACGACGATTTGATCGTCGCCGTCGGGCGGTCGTTCGCGGACGCGAGCCGTTTCCGAACCGACAACATCGCCAACGCGCGCGCGCTCGGCGCTGAGATCGTCGGGGCCTGGCGCGGCCGCGGCGTCGCCGTAACCGGCAATTACACCTGGCTCGACACCGAAATCCTCGCAGTCGATCGCGTACCTGACCAGGCGCCATCCCCCTTCGAGGTGGGCGACCCACTGCTGCGACGGCCGCGGCACCAGGGAACGGTCGACGTCACCGTGAGCTACGGACGTGTGACGGCGTACGCGATCGGCAACGCGCGCGGGAAGGTGCTCGACGTTGAGCCCTCGTTTGGTGCGAGCGGCGGCCTGTTCGAGGCGCCGGGCTATTTCGTCATGTCCGCCGGCGCGTCGTACCGCTTGACGCCTCGACTGAGCGTGCACGGCCGCATCACGAATCTCTTCGACGAGGATTACGAGGAGGCGTTCGGCTTTCCGTCGCCGGGTCGGGGTGGATTCGCCGGGGTGCGCGTTGCTTTCGGCCAGTGATCTGTCGTTCGCGTACGGACGGGTCGGTCGAAAGATCGGCCCCTCCACCGACACGCTGCACGGTGTATCCATCACCTGCGCGCCCGGGGATCTCGTCGGCCTCCTCGGTCCGAACGGATCCGGCAAGACGACGCTGCTCAGGCTGCTCACCGGACTGCTGCGTCCTGCGGCCGGCCGGATCTCGATCGATGGGACGCCGCTGTCGCAATTGACGCGCGCGGCTCTGGCGCGCCGAATCGCAGTCGTTCCCCAGGAAACGCATCCGGCGTTCGACTACTCCGTCCTCGAGATGGTGTTGATGGGCCGATATCCACATCTGGGCCGCTTCGCGCTCGAGGCGCCGGAGGACATCGCGATTGCGCGCGCCGCGCTGGCCGCGACGGGTACGGACGGCCTCGAAGATCGGCCTTTCACGACGCTCTCGGGCGGCGAGAAGCAGCGGGTCGTGATCGCCTCAGCGCTGGCGCAGCTGGAAACGGACACCAATCGTGGTGGCGCGCGGGTTCAGCCGTGCGGCTCTTTCCTCCTCCTCGACGAACCCACGGCTTCGCTCGATCTCGGCTATCAGATCGAGGTCGCGTCGGTCGTGCGCCGGCTGGGCGACGAGCGGGGGATCGGCCTGGTCCTCTCAACACACGATCTGAATCTCGCCGCTGGCCTGTGCCGTACGCTCGTCGTCCTCAAGGCGGGAGAAGTGATCGCGTCCGGGCCGACCGCAGATGTGCTGACGCCGTCGCTCATCCGCCGTCTCTACGGCGTTGACGCGGAGATCGCCATGCACCCCCGGACGGGCCACCTGGTCGTGGTGCCGGTTGGCCGGGAGGCGGCGCCGTGAACACCACCGGTGGTACGACCTTTCAGGGTCGTCGTCCTGACATCCGCCGGCGCCTGATCATCACGATGATCGCATTCGGGATCCCGACGGTCGCCGCTATCGTCGCTGCGCCGCTCGTCGGCTCGACGACCATCGACCTGCGGCGCGTCCTGGATCGATCGGTCCCGATCAGCGAGAACGTCGACGCGCAGATTTTCTTTATCGCCAGGCTGCCCCGCACGCTCGCTGGCGCGCTCGTCGGCGCGTCGCTCGCGGCGGCGGGGGTCGTGTTTCAGGGTCTGCTGCGAAATCCCCTGGCCACGCCGTTCACGCTCGGTATCTCGTCTGGCGCGGCGCTCGGGGCGATGCTCGCGATTACGTTCGACTGGACGATTGGGTTTGCCGGTCTGTCTGCGGTGCCCATCGCGAGCTTCGCGGGGTCGGTCGGCGCTGTCGCGATCGTGTACGCACTGTCCGTGGCTCGGCAGCGCGGCCTCTCGACGAGCGTGCTGCTGCTCGCCGGTGTGACGCTGAACGCGTTTTTCTCCGCGCTCATTCTCTTTGTGCAGTACTTTGCCGACTTCGCTGAGACGTTCCGGACCCTGCGGTGGCTGATGGGGGATCTCGATGTCAGCAGCTTTCAGCCAATCGTCGCCGCGCTCCCGCTCGCCCTGGGCGCGTTCGGGTTGTTCGCGACGCTGCCGCGCGCGTTGAACCTGCTCAGCCTCGGGCCGGACAGCGCCGGCACGCGTGGGATCGACGTGACGCGAGCGCAGCGGACCGCCTTCTTCAGCGCGTCGCTCGCGACCGGCGCGGCAGTTTCGGTTGGCGGTCCCATTGGCTTCATCGGGATAATCGTGCCGCACCTGGTTCGTCTTCTCGTTGGTTCAGATCACCGGCTCGTGCTGCCGGCGTCGGCGTTGTTCGGTGCGGCCTTCCTGGTGGCGTGCGATACCCTCGCACGGACCGTCATCTCACCCGTCGAGCTGCCGGTGGGCGTGATCACCGCGCTCCTCGGTGGGCCGTTCTTCCTCTGGCTGCTGGTGCGACGATGAGCATTCGCTCTCTGTGTCTCTGCGTTGCCGCGCTCACGCTCTTCTTCGCGCGCTCTTCTCCCTCGGCAAGCTCGAGCCAGCCAGTCAACCATCCCAAACGCATCATTTCTCTGATTCCTGCGGTTACCGAGATGGTGTACGCGATTGGCGCCGGACCGCAGCTCGTAGGAGTAGGGTCATTCGACACTTATCCATCGGAGGTCGCGTCACTACCGCGCGTCGGAGGCCTCCTGGATCCGGATGTCGAGCGAATCCTCGCGCTGAAACCCGATTTGGTCATCGTTTATGGCACGCAGAACGATCTGCGGCTGCAGCTGGAGCGCGCCGGCATCAATCAGTTTTCGTACAAACACGGAAGCCTGGCGGGGGTCATGGAAACGATTCGCGCGCTCGGAATCCGTCTGGGACGAGCCGAAGGGGCCGACCGAGTCGCGACAGATCTGGAAAACAGGCTTTCGGCCATCCGCGGCAAGGTGTCGGGACGCGTCCGGCCAAAGACGCTTCTCGTGTTCGGCCGCGATGCGCTGGCGCTGCGCGGCATCTTTGCGAGCGGCGGTATCGGGTTCATTCACGACATGCTGACGACCGCGGGCGGAGACAACGTTTTCACGGACGTCACACGGGAGTCCGTCCAGGCGACGACAGAGCTCATACTGCAACGGGCGCCCGAGGCGATCATCGAGATGCGCCAGTCGGTGAAGGCCGACGAGATCGCCGCCGAGCGAGCCGTCTGGTCAACCCTGAGCTCTCTACCTGCCGTCCGGACCGCACGAATCTACATTCTCACTGATTCTTCGCTCCCCGTTCCCGGTCCGCGGGTGGCGCAGGCGACGGAGTCGATCGCCAAGACGCTGCATCCGGAAGCGTTTCGCTAGCGGACATGAAAGTCCTCGTTTCCTGGTCCTCGGGCAAGGACAGCGCCTGGATGCTGCATCTCCTGCGACAGGAGGGACGCCTGGATGGCGCGGCGCTGCTGACGACGATCAACGAGTCGGCCGACAGGGTGGCGATGCACGGCGTGCGGCGAACGCTCCTGGAAGCGCAGGCCGCGGCGGCCGGCCTGCCGCTGCGGGTGATCCGGCTGCCACATCCGTGCTCGAACGACGTGTACGAAGCGCGGATGCGGACCGCTGTCGAACAGGCAGTGGCCGACGGCTTCACGACCGCGGCCTTTGGCGACCTCTTCCTCGAGGACGTACGTCACTATCGGGAGCGGCACCTCGCAGGCACCGGGCTCACACCGCTCTTCCCGCTGTGGGGCCGCAACACCGCGGCACTTGCGCGCGAGATGGTCGGTGCCGGCGTGAAAGCGACGGTCACCTGCGTGGATCCGCGCGTGCTCGATCGGCGCTTCGCCGGACGGCGGTTCGACGCGGCGTTTCTCAACGAGCTGCCGCCCGGCGTGGACCCGTGCGGCGAACGCGGAGAGTTTCACACAGTGGTCACGGCTGGTCCGATGTTCAACCGCGAGATCGCGGTCACATACGGCACGATCGTCGAGCGGGAAGGCTTCGTATTCGCGGATGTACTACCCGACGAACTCGACGCTGACTTTTGACGGAATGAGGCCGCGTTCGAAAGACTCGCTGTAAAGGCGCTCGAGTGCGGCGCGGCCGCGTGGTCCGTAGTCGAGCGTCAGGTCGTTCACATACATCGCCACGAACGTGTCCGTCCGATCGCGGTCGAGCCCGCGGCCGAACTGCTGCGCGTAGGCAACCGCCGGCGCGCGGTGCGCGAGCGCGTGCGCGATGCTGTCGCGAAGCAGGCGTGACACGCGCCGCATCATCTCGGGCCCGAGGTCCCGGCGGATGATGTTGCCGCCGAGTGGCAGCGGCAAGCCGCCAGTCCGGTCGGCCCACCATTCACCGAGATCGATGAGCTTCGCGAAGCCTTCGTCGACGTACGTGAGCTGGCCTTCGTGAATCAGGAGCCCTGCGTCGACGCGGCCGCTGGCGACTTCCGCCTGAATCCGATCGAAGGGCGTCACGACATACTCGAAATCCGGTTCGTGGAGACGCAGCGCGAGGTAGGCGGTCGTCAGCGTGCCGGGAATCGCGACCTTGAGGCCTTTGACCGCCCGCGGGCCGCCCACGCGCGTGACGACGAGCGGGCCGTACCGATCGCCCATGCTCGCGCCGTGCGGAAGAAGGGCGTACTTGTCAGCCAGATGGGCGTAGGCGTGAAACGAGACCGCGGTTACCTCGTAGCGCCCTTCGAACGCCGCGCGATTCAGCGTCTCGATGTCGGCGAGCACCTGGTCGACCTCGAGATCTCCGGCGTCGATGGCGCCGCTCGCCAGGCCGTAGAACATGAACGCGTCGTCGGAATCTGGACTGTGCGCGACGGTGATTTTCATCTCTTTAATTTGCGCTGGGGCCCCACCCCCAGCCAGCGCCTGCCACCCCTCGACTCGCTTCGCTCGCTCGGGGCGCTATCCTTCAGGGATTCACACGTCGTCGTCGACTGGCGGCAGGTACGGACGCGACGCGCGGCGGACGACGATCGTGAGACCGAAGAGAACAATCAGCGCCGAGGCGGCGGCGCCGAGGTAGATGCCCGCGCCGATCTTCGTCTCGGCCGGCGGCCGCGCGTCGAGGCCATAGACGATGGCGCTTTTCTGCGCGTCTACCCACGCGCGATCCTCGGCGGCGCGCATCAGGACGCGCTGTCCGAAGAGGTGCACGCCGAGTGCGACGAGACCGACGAGCAGCAGCGGGTGGCGGGAATTGCGCCGCGTCGCGATGCTGGCGGAGGCCAGCAGCACGGCCAGACCGCCGAGCGCCAGCACCCACATCATGGCCATGCGGGGCACGCTGATCGGGGTCTCGCCGATGTACACCCATGGCAGAAACGCGCTGACGATTAGCAGAGCGCCGCCTGCGATCGCCAGATAGTAGGCGCGCATGCTGTGCCCGGCCGCCGCCGCAGCCGCGCTCCGCAAAGACATGGACCGGAGTGTACCACAGGGGTAGAATCGATCTTCTTAGGTCCGATCCATTCAGGAGCGCTGCGATGAAGCCAATCAGCGCGGTGATTCAAGGTCAGGATACGGCAGTGGTGCCGCGGACGGCGTCTGTCGTCGACGCGGTGCGCATCATGACCGCGCGGAACATCGGTGCGGTGCCGGTCGTCGATGACGAACGCCTCGTCGGTATATTCACCGAGCGCGACGTGATGGCGAGGGTCGTAGCCGTCGGGCTCGATCCGAAGAACACCGAAGTCGGCGACGTCATGAGCCCCGACCTGGTGACCGCCGATGTTCGGGACACGTGCGACACCTGCCTCCGCCGCTTGCAGCAGGCGCGCGTCCGGCATCTGATCGTGTTGAATGAGGGACGCCTCGCCGGCGTGCTTTCGCTTCGCGATCTACTGGCGGTCGACGCGGACGAAAAGGACGAAGCGATCAACCTCTTGAACGCGTACGTCCACTACATTCCGGCCGATCTCGCGCGCAAAGCGTAACTCTCGCAACTTATCGCCGAGGATCGGACTTCTTCGACTTGTCGCTGCTTTTCTCGGCGAGCCATTTCATCAGCGCCATCGCTCCGCCCAACAGATCCGCAGGCGGCGATTTGAATTCCTGAGGCGTGACGAGATCCAGGAACTCCCGGTGTGTAGGTGAGCCGTACTGGACGGCACCTGACGTCGCATCGAACTCGGCAAGAAAATCGAGCCGCGGGGACTTTCCGTACACTTCGACGTAGTACTCGAGCTTCAGACCTGTAGATTTCGACGGGGGCGCCTGCGAGAGCTTGCGCCGGATGCGATCGAGCGACACCGGCAGCTCGTTCGATGGCGGCGGCGCCTTGGCCGCGGATTGTGTGTCAGGCTTCGTCGCAGGTTTGTTCGATGGCTGACCAGCGTAGGCGGCTGGAGCGCCTGCGAAAAGCGTCACGACGAGAACCAGTGCAAGAGGCCTCATGCTGAGGTTTGGACGCTCGAATTGACCGCGCGGCTGTCACGGCCTGACGACCGAAGGTGGTGCACAACCCGCGCCACCCGTTCGGCTGCCTCATCAATCTCTTCCGCGGTGTTGAATCGGCCGAGGCCGAAACGGATCGCGGCGCGAGCGAGAGGCGCGGGAACTCCAATGGCGCGCAGCACGTGTGAAGGAGCGTCGGTCGCCGACGCACACGCGGCCCCGGGCGAAACGGCCAGATCGCCGAGCGCGAGCATCAGGCTCTCCCCTTCTATTCCCTCGAAGCTCACGTTCAGGTTGTGTGGCAGCCGCGCCGACATCGATCCATTGACCGTGATTCCGGAGACGCGCGACGTCAGAGCTTCGAGCAGGCGATCGCGAAGCGTGGCCAGACGCTCGCCCTCGGCCACCATCTCATCGCGCGCGATCGTGGACGCCCGGCCAAGTCCCACAATCCCCGGGACGTTGAGCGTCCCGGAGCGCAGACCTGCCTCGTGTCCGCCGCCCTCGACGATTGACTCGAGCTCCAGTCGGGGCCGTTGACGCCGGACATACAGCGCGCCCGCGCCCTTCGGGCCATACAGTTTGTGCGCGGAGATTGACGCCAGGTCTACGCCCCACTCGCCCAGCGGGAGCGGGATCTTGCCGGCGGCCTGGGCGATGTCCGAATGAAAGACCGCGCCGGCCGCGTGCGCGATCCGCGCCGCGTCCGCCATTGGCTGCAGCACGCCGATCTCGTTGTTGGCGGCCATGACGCTCACGAGCAGCGTCGATCGATCGACCGCGCGCTCGAGTGCCTCGAGCGAGATCAATCCGTCCGACGACACCGGAAGCCGGACGATCTCGAATCCCTCGCGCTCGAGCCGTCCGCAGACATCGAGCACGGAGTCGTGCTCGATGTCCGTGGTCACAATCCGCCGTCCGCGATCGCGATGCGCGCGCGCGTATCCCTTGATAGCGATGTTGTTCGACTCGGTCGCGCCGCTCGTGAACACGATTTCACGCGCGGTCGCGCCCAGCAGCGAAGCCAACTCCTCCCGTGCCGTCCGGACTGCCTCTGCTGCCTCGTGACCGTACCCGTGCGTGCGGCTCGATGCGTTGCCGAACCGCTCGGAGAAAAACGGCAGCATCGCCTCGAGGACGCGGGGATCGACCGGTGTCGTGGCGTGCGAATCGAGATAGATGGGGCGTTGCTTCACAGGTAACTACTAAAGGATACGTCCGCCTACCACATCCCGAGCTGCAGCTTCGCCGCGTCGCTCATGCGATCCTTCGACCATGGCGGATCCCAGACGATCTCGACGCGCGCATCGTTGACGCCGGAAACCCGGCGAACCTTGTCGCGCACCTCGACCGGCAGCGTCTGCGCGGCGGGGCAGGCGGGTGCGGTCAGCGTCATCTTGATCCCGACGACGCCTGAGCTGTCGACGAGGATGTCGTAGATCAGGCCGAGCTCGAAGATGTTGACCGGGATCTCGGGATCGTAGACAGTCGACAGCGCCTCGATCACCTTGGGCTTGATCTCGAGCGTCTTCAACGGATCGGCGACGAGATCGCCAACCGGCTGACTGATCGGCTCGCCGCCGGCCTCTGCGGCCGGAACTTCCGGAACGAGAGGAATGTCCTTCATCTGATTTGCGCGCTACTCCGTTGAAACGACCTCCGGCTTGTCCTGCTTCACGGCCGCCTTCATCGTGTGCCATGCGAGGCTGGCGCACTTCACGCGGACCGGAAACTCGCGCACGCCGGCGAAGACCGACAGTTTGCCGAGCGGTTCGACCGGCGCGTCGGGCGGCGCGGTGACCATCCGGTGAAACCGCTCGAACAGCGCCTGGGCTTCGGCAACGGACTTCCCTTTGAGCGCCTCGGTCATCAACGACGCTGACGCCTTGGAAATCGCGCAGCCCGAACCCTGAAAGGCGACCTCGCGGATGACGCCATCGTCGATCGTGAGAAACAACGTCAGGCGATCGCCGCAGAGTGGATTGAACCCTTCCGCGCGCCGGTTCGCCCCTTCGAGCGTCCGATAGTTCCGCGGCCGCTTGTTATGGTCGAGGATGACTTCCTGGTAGAGATCGTTGAGGTCGCTCATGATCACGCAAACATCGTGCGCGCCTTGTGCAGAGCCGCCACGAGCGCGGCGACATCCTCGATCGTGTTGTAGATGCCGAAAGAGGCGCGGATCGTCGCCGGCACACCGAACCGATCCATGACCGGCTGCGCGCAATGCTGGCCGGAACGGACGGCCACGCCTTCGGCATCCAGGATGGTCCCCGCGTCGTGCGGGTGGATGCCGTCGAGCGTGAACGAAAGCACGCCGGTCTTCTCACGCGCCGTTCCGTAAATGCGCGTGCCGGGGATCTCGGCGACGCGCGCCGTCGCGGCTCCAAGGAGCGCATCCTCGTGCTCGAGCACCGCGGCCCGGTCGAAGCTCTGAAGATAATCAATCGCCGCGCCGAACCCGACGACGCCGGCGATGTTGGGTGTGCCCGCCTCGAACTTGTACGGCAGAACGTTGTAAGTGGTCTTCTCGAAGGTCACCGACTGAATCATGTCGCCGCCACCCTGATAGGGCGGCATCCGCTCGAGCAGCTCCGTTCGCCCGTACAGCAGCCCGGTCGCGGTCGGCCCGTACATCTTGTGGCCGGACAGGACGTAAAAGTCGCAATCGAGCGCCTGCACGTCAATCGGAAGGTGCGGTGCCGCCTGCGCCCCATCAACGAGGACGGCCGCGCCTTTCGCGTGCGCGAGTTCCACGATCTGGCGCACGGGATTGATCGTGCCGAGCGAGTTCGACACGTGCGCGACCGCCACGATCCTCGTCCGATCGGACAACAGCCGCTCGAACTCCTCGACGACGAGCTCGCCGCGATCGTCGATTGGCGCCACGCGCAGCCTGGCGCCGGTCTGCTCGCACACGAGCTGCCAGGGGACGATATTCGAGTGGTGCTCCATCCAAGAGATGAGGACTTCGTCGCCGGGCTTCAACACCAAGCGGCCGTAACTCTGCGCGACGAGATTGATGCCGTCCGTCGTCCCCCGCGTCAGGATGATCGCGCGCACTTCGGGCGCGTTCACGAACTGCTGCGCCTTGAGCCGCGCGCCTTCGTATGCTCCCGTGGCGCGCTCGCTCAGCATGTGCGTCGCGCGATGGATGTTCGCGTTCGCTTCCTCGTAGTACCGATCGAGCGCCTCGATGACCGCGCGAGGCTTCTGGCTGGTGTTGGCGTTATCGAGGTAGACGAGGCGCTTTCCGTGCACGAGTTGCGCCAGGATGGGAAAATCCCGCCGCACCTTGTCCACGTCGAAGCGGGTGGTTGTCGCCGTCGGGACCGTACCGGGGATCATGGTCGTGCTGGCCGGACCGTCAGGCCCGATCCTCCAGGTCTCGCGCGAGCTGCTCGAACAGCGCGCTCTCCATCTGGGTTCGAAGCGATTCCACCTTGACCCGATTCAAGATCTCTCCCGCAAACGCGTGGATCAGGAGATCGCGCGCCTCGACGGCGGTGAGCCCGCGCGCCCGCAAATAAAACATCGCTTCATCGTCGAGCTGACCGATCGCCGCCCCGTGCGTGCACTTCACGTCATCGGCAAAGATCTCGAGCTGCGGCTTCGTGTTGATCTGCGCTCCGTCGGACAAAAGCAGCGCACGATTGGTCTGCTTCGCGTCCGTTTTCTGCGCGTCCTGGCGGACGATGATCTTCCCGTTGAAGATGGCGCGCGCCTTTCCGGCGACGATGCCCTTGTACAGCTCGTGGCTCGCGCAGTGCGGCAGCGCGTGGTCGATCGTCGTGTGCGTGTCCACGAGCCGCCGGTCGTCGCTGAAGTACAGGCCGTTCAGCGTGCACTCCCCGCCCTCGCCCGCGAGGACGGCCAGGATGTCGTTCCGCACGATATGACCGCCGAAGGCGAACGACTGAGACGTGAACGTGCTCGAACGACCGAGCCGCACCTGCATTGTGGCGATGTGGTGAGCCGTCACCGGCTCCCGCTGATCCTTGTAGTGCTCGACTACGGCCCGATCGCCGAGGACGACCTCGGTGACCGCGTTCGTCAGATACGGCGTGCCGGGAACGCCAATGTAGGTCTCGACAATCGTCGCCTGCGAGTTCGCGCCGGCGACCACCGCGATCCGCGGGTGCGCGACCGCGGGATCCGCGCCGGGAGCGGTCACGATGATGATGTGGATTGGATCCGGCACGACCACTCCAGCCGGGATGCTGATGAACGCTCCGTCGTCGAGGAACGCCGTGTTCAGCGCCACGAAGGGCCGGCCGTCGAATCGCAGCGTCGCGAGCCGGTCGTCGCCAACCTCCGGAATGTCCTTCGCGATGGCCGCCGCGAGACCTCCGGCGTTGACGCGCGACTCAACCGAGACGGTGGACAGATCGGCGGCAAACCGCCCGTTGACGACGACCAGGCGGGCCGCCACGCTGCCGAAAGCCACGCCGCCGACGAGGCCAGGCGCCGCGGCTCCGTCGGCCGGCACCCCGGCAAGTCGAAACGGCGTCTCGGCGATCGGCCCGACGTTGGTGAACCGCCACTCCTCGTCCCGCGTGGTCGGAAACCCCATCTCCGCGAAGCGGGTGAGCGCGCGGCCGCGCAGCTCGCGGAGCCAGGGCGCCGACGCGCCGCGCTCGTGCAGGAAGCGGTCGTGCTCGGTCAGATAGAAGTCGTTCCGTTCGGCGACGGCTCCGGGAGCGGTTTTCACGCCTTCGCTCCCGCGGCCTCGAGCCAGGCGTAGCCCTTCTCCTCGAGCTCCAACGCCAGCTCCTTCCCGCCCGAGCGCACGATGACGCCGTCGTTCAGCACGTGCACGACGTCCGGCACGATGTAGTTGAGCAGCCGCTGATAGTGCGTCACGACGATGAAAGCGCGGTCCTTGTTCCGCATGGCGTTGACGCCGTGGGAAACGACGCGCAGCGCGTCGATGTCGAGACCCGAGTCGGTCTCGTCCAGAATCGCCAGCGTCGGCTCGAGTACCGCCATCTGGAAAATCTCGTTGCGCTTCTTCTCGCCGCCGGAGAACCCTTCGTTCACGGCGCGGCTCAACATGCCCTGATCGATGTCGAGCAGCCCGGCCTTGTCGCGGATGAGCGTCATGAACTCGATCGCGTCCAGCTCCTCGAGCCCCTGGTGCTTGCGCCTGGCGTTGAGCGCGGCCTTGAGGAAGTAGGCGTTATTCACCCCGGCGATCTCGACCGGATACTGGAAGGCCATGAACAGGCCCTGGCGGGCGCGCTCGTCCGGATCCATCGCGAGGAGGTCCTGACCCAGATACCGCGCCTCGCCCGCCGTGACCTCGTACTGCGGGTGCCCGGCGAGCGCGCGGGCAAGCGTGCTCTTGCCGGACCCGTTCGGACCCATGATGGCGTGCACCTCGCCTGCTTCCACCTTCAGATCCACCCCGTGGAGGATGTCCTTGCCTTCCGCTCGGACTTTCAAACCCTTGACTTCCAGCATCGTGACCCCTGGCAGCCCTAGAGGGCTGCGCTACGCGTGTTCATGACCCCTGACGGGCCCCGAAGGGCTGCGCTACGCGGGTCTTTATCCAACCGAGCCCTCGAGCGAGACACCCAGGAGCTTCTGGGCTTCCACGGCGAACTCCATCGGGAGCTCGCGGAAGACCTGCTTGCAGAATCCGCTGACGATCATGTTGACCGCGTCCTCGGCCGACAGGCCGCGCTGGCGGCAGTAGAAGATCTGCTCCTCGCCGATCTTCGACGTCGACGCCTCGTGTTCGACGCGCGCGGACGTGTTCTTGATTTCGAGGTACGGGAACGTGTGAGCGCCGCACTTGTCGCCGATGAGCAGTGAGTCACACTGCGAATAGTTGCGCGCGTTCGTCGCGTTCTTCCCGATCTTCACGGCGCCGCGGTACGTATTCTGCCCTCGGCCCGCCGAGATCCCCTTGGAGACGATCGTGCTCTTCGTGTGCTTCCCGAGGTGGATCATCTTGGTACCGGTGTCCGCCTGCTGGCGGTTATTGGTCACCGCGACCGAGTAGAACTCGCCGACGGACCGATCCCCCTGCAGGATGCAGCTCGGGTACTTCCAGGTGATCGCCGAGCCGGTCTCGACCTGCGTCCAAGTGATCTTCGACGACACCCCCTTGCAGAGGCCGCGCTTGGTGACGAAGTTGTAGATGCCTCCGCGGCCTTCCTTGTCGCCCGGGTACCAGTTCTGGATCGTCGAGTATTTGATCGTCGCGTTGTCTAGCGCGACCAGCTCGACGACCGCGGCGTGCAGCTGGTTCTCGTCGCGCATCGGCGCCGTGCAGCCCTCGAGGTAGCTCACGGAGGCTCCCTCGTCGGCGACGATCAACGTCCGCTCGAACTGCCCGGTGTTCTGCGCGTTGATGCGGAAGTAGGTCGACAGCTCCATCGGGCAGCGCACGCCCTTCGGGATGTACGCGAAGGATCCGTCGCTGAAGACCGCCGAGTTGAGGGTCGCGAAAAAGTTATCGGTGTACGGAACAACCGACCCGAGGTACTTCTTCACGAGGTCGGGATGATCGCGCACCGCTTCGGAGAACGAGCCGAAGATGATGCCCATCTCCGCGAGCTTCGCGCGGAACGTCGTACCAACCGACACGCTGTCGAAGACTGCGTCGACGGCGACGCCGGCGAGCAGCTTCTGCTCCTCCAGCGGAATCCCGAGCTTCTCGAACGTCGAGCGGATCTCCGGATCCACTTCGTCCAGGCTGTTCAGCTTCGGCTTCTGCTTCGGCGCAGCATAGTAACTGATCGCCTGGTAATCGATCGGCGGGTATTGCACGTTGTGCCAGGTCGGCTCGGCCATCTGCAGCCAGGCGCGGTACGCCTTCAGCCGCCACTCGAGCAGCCACTCCGGCTCGTCCTTCTTGGCCGAGATCATCCGGATCACGTCTTCGTTCAGCCCCTTCGGAGCAATCTCCTGCTCGACGTCGGTGACGAAGCCGAACTTGTACTCGCGGTTCGCGAGCTCTTCGATGGTTCGTGTTGCAGTAGTCATGTTGAAAACGATGTCCCGCAGCCGCACGTGTTCTTCGCGTGCGGGTTGTTGAAAACAAATCCACGGCTGATCAGGGCCGTGTCGTAGTCGAGCACCGTCCCGTCCAGCAGCTTGTGGCTCTTCGGATCGATGAAGAGGCGGGCGCCGCCCGGTCCGTCGAACACTTCATCGGTCGGTTTCGGCTCCGCTTCCCACGCGAACACGTAGCTGTATCCCGAGCAGCCGCCTGCACGGATGGCGATCCGCAGACCGCCGCCCGGGATGCCGTTTTTCTCCAGCATCTTCGCGATCACGGCCGCCGCGTTGTCACTCATCTGCACCATGAAACGACTCTTAACCTTTTCCTTCCGAACTCACGCTCGAAAAAGGTGACTGTCCCCTTTTCCCAAGCGCTCCCGCGGTCACCGGCGTCGCCTCGGGCGGATCCACGGTCAGGTCCGCGACCGTGCACGTCGCCAGCGCCGCGACGATACGATCCTTGATCCGCCACAGCGGATCGCGGACGCTGCACGACGAGAACTGATCGCAACGGTGATCGTCCGTCGAGCATGCCGTCATCGTCAGCGGCCCGTCGATCGCCTGGATGACATCGGCAATCGTTATGGCCGAGGCCGGGCGCGAGAGGTGATATCCGCCGCGCGTGCCCTGATGTGAGGCGAGCAGCCCGCGTCGCACCAGCCGCTGCAGCACCTTCGCCAGCAATTCAACGGGGATCTCGTAGTACTGCGCGATCTCGCGCGCGCTCGCCGAGCCGCGATCGGCCTGCAGCGCCAGATGCTTCATCGCCATGAGCGCGTAGTCGGCCTTTTTCGAGAGCCTCAGCATGCGATCCCCTTCACGAAATCTCCGACCAAAGGAGTCCTATATTATGCCATTTCGCTGGGCAAGAGGCCACTAAACCGATGAAGTCGAAGGGAACGACGCTATTTTGTTGAGAAAGCCGTAACCTTCGCCTAATATTCGTGCCGTGGAATTCCTCTATCTTCTAACAGGTCTGGCGATCGGCGCCGTCACCGTCGGGCTGGTCCTGCGATCCTCACGCGCCGCCGACGCATCGCTCCGCGACGCCTTCGCGGCGCTGTCGGCAGATGCCCTCCGCGCGAACAACGACCAGTTCCTCCAGCTCGCCAAGACAAAGCTCGGCGAAATCCAGTCGCAGGCCACCGGCGAGCTGGCGACGCGTCAGCAGGCCATCTCCGCAATGGTGCAGCCGATCGCAGACACGTTGAAGAGATTCGACGCGCAGATTCAGGACGTCGAGCGTCAACGGGTTGGGGCGCACGCACGGCTCGACGAACAGTTGCGTTCGCTTCAGAGCGAGACCACGAACCTCGTCAAGGCGCTCCGTTCGCCAAACGTCCGGGGGCAGTGGGGTGAACTGCAGCTGCGGCGCGTCGTCGAAGCAGCCGGCATGGTGGAGCACTGCGACTTCTCGTTCAAGGAAAGCATTCACGGAGACGAGGGACGTCTCACGCCGGACCTGATCGTCAGGCTTCCGGGCGGCCGCAATGTCGTGGTGGATGCGAAGGTTCCTGCAACCGCGTATCTCGCCGCGCAGGACGCGACCGACGAGCCCGTGCGACAGGCGCGGCTGCGGGATCATTCACGGCAGCTTCGAGAGCATGTGACGCGGCTGGGAAACAAGTCGTACTGGACACACTTTCAGCCGGCGCCCGACATCGTCGTCCTGTTCGTGCCGGCCGAGGCGCTGCTCACGAGCGCGCTTCAACATGACCCGGGACTTCTCGAGTTCAGTCTGGGCAGGAACGTCCTGCTCGCGAGTCCCGTGACGCTCGTGGGCCTCCTGCGGGCGGTCGCGTACGGCTGGCAACAGGAGAAGATGGCGCAGAACGCGCTGGAAATCAGCGAGCTCGGCCGGACACTCTACGAGCGCATTTGCAAACTGGCGGATCACTTCGAGAAGCTCGGGAGCTCGTTGAAGCGATCAGTGGAGTCGTACAACGAGGCGGTCGGATCGATGGAAAGCCGCGTGCTCGTTTCGGCGCGGCGGCTGAAGGATCTCGGCGTCGCATCGGGCGACGAGCCGCTGGCCCTTCCGCCGATCGATACGAGCGTGCGCCCAACGCGCGCGCCGGAGCTGACGGGACTCTTCGACAACGCGCTGGATGGAGAGCTGCTGAGCGAGATTGAAGAAGGGAAAGGCGAGCCCCATCGCCCGACCTGAAGGTCGGGCCTACTTGATCGCCGCAGTGACCGTGACCGTCGCGCGAATTTCGACCTCACCCGGTGCCACGGGCGTCTGAGCCTGCGCCACTTCGGCCCTCGCGAACATCACGGACCGCTGCATCGGCACCATCTCCGCGCGCTGCTCTTCAATCGTCACAATCCGGTCGACGGTCTTGCCTGCGCCTGACGCCAGGGCCGAGGCGCGCGCGAGCGCGTCGGCGACCGCCGCCTTCAGAGCCTCTTGCTCGACAGTCGCGCGCTCCTTCAGGTCAAACCGCACTTCATTGATCGAATTCGCGCCTGCCTGGACCGACGCGTCAATGATCTCGCCCACGCGCGTCACGTCATCGACCCTGACCTCGACGATATTGCGGGCGACATAGCCGCGCAGTTTCTGGCGATTGTTCACATAGTCGAACTCGGGCTGCAGATCGAGCGATCGCGTCTCGATCGACGAGTCGTTGATACCGAGGGCCTTCAGCCGCTCACGTACCGCGGTCATCGTCTTCGCGTTCTGAGCCTGCGCATCCTTCGGCGCGACCGCGCGCGCCTCGGCGCCGATGTTGACGAACGCCCGATCCGGCGCGCGCTTCAGGATTGCCGATCCAGTCGTCACGACGACGGGCTCGCGGCGGGTGTCGCGCGCAGCCTCCTGTGCCGTCACTGAGGTTGCCGTAAGCGGCGCCGAAGCGCCCAGCAGCGCAAGCACGACCGCAACATATTCTGGCTTCATGACGACTCGGAACATGCAATCCGGAAGCCGATGCTGTAGGAGTACGTGTCGGGCGGAACCTCGTGCCGGTGAGTGCACGTCAGCATCCGGATGTCGGAAACGGGCCAGCCACCGCCGCGCAGGATGCGCAGTCGTCCATCGGGCGGTCCGGGCGGATTGCGGTCGGCGGCAGACCGGTACGCGTCAGCTGCGTACCAATCGGATACCCACTCCCATACGTTCCCGATGACGTCATAGAGCCCGTATCCGTTCGGCGCGAACGTCCGTGTCGGTGTCGTGCCGTGCGACATCTTGAGCGACGGGTCGGTCAGAAAGTTTGCTCGCAGCGGATCGAGCTCATTCCCCCATGGATAGCGCGCCCGCTCGAGCCCGCCTCGTGCCGCCTTCTCCCACTCCGCCTCCGTGGGCAGCCGGATCGGGCGTCCATTGGTATCCGCCAACCATTTGCAGTACGCCTCGGCGTCTTCCAACCGGACGAGCGTCACGGGATGGTCGAGCCGCGCGCTCGGCGCCTGGCTGTCGCTCCAGACGTACTGCGCGCTCAGGCGCCGGAACATCCGCTCGCGATCGCGGCCGCCATTGGTCACGATGAGCGGGAGCTCGTAGACCGCGGGTGCGCGATGGTTGGTCTCGCGGACGAAGTGCGCGTACTGACGGTGGGTGATCGGATGAACGCCGATGAAGTACTCGTCGAGATGAACCGTGTGTGCTGGACGCTCGTCCTCATCCCCGTCATCCGAGCCCATGACGAACTCGCCGGCGGGGATCCGGACCATCTCGGGTGCTGGTTCCTGCGACACGCTCCGCTGTCCTGGGCCTAAAAGATACCTTAGACTACCGCCATGCGCATCGAAACGTTTGCGATGGAGCGGCTGCAATCGACGTGGGAGAACCGGGTTGAGTTCAATCTGTCGGAAAGTGGCGTGCACCCACTCCGGCTCGAGGAACTGCTGGGTGCCGGACCTGCCAGCGAGGCGGCCGGCGAAAACCTGACGCACCTGCTCAAACAGGAGCTCGTTTATACGCAGTCGAATGGCACGCCCGAACTCCGGCGTGCGATCGCGGCGCTCTACCCCGGAACGACCGAAGAACACATCGAGGTGACCAACGGCGGCTCCGAGGCGAACTATCTCGCCATATGGAACCTCGTCGAGCCGGGCGACGAAGTCGTGATGATGACGCCGAACTACATGCAGGCGTGGGGCCTCGTACGCGGCTTCGGCGGCGTCGTGAAGCCCTGGCCGCTCCGCGAGCAGCAAACGGCTGCCGGCCGGCGGTGGCGGCCCGACCTGGACGAACTGACGCGGCTGGTGACGCCGCGGACGAAGCTGATCCTGATCTGCAATCCGAACAACCCCACCGGCGCACGACTCGAAGAAGCGGATCTGGACGGGATCGCCACCGTTGCGGCACGTCATGGGACGTGGATCCTGGCGGACGAGATCTACCGGGGCGCCGAACTGGACGGGCGGGAGACCGCATCGATGTGGGACCGGTCCGATCGCGTGATCGTCACGAGCGGCCTGTCAAAAGCCTATGGGCTGCCCGGCCTTCGAATCGGCTGGATCGTCGCGCCGCCGTCGCTCGCGGCGTCGCTGTGGTCCTATCACGACTACACGACGATCGCGCCGGGCGCTTTGAGCGACCTGCTGGCACGCCTTGCGCTGGACCGGACCCGCCGGCCGTCGATTCTGGAGCGGACGCAGCGCATCATCCGGACGAACTATCCCGTCATCAGGGACTGGCTCGCCTCGCGTGGCGACGCGTTTTCGCACGCGGCGCCCGAAGCAGGCGCGATCGTGTACGTCGGCTACCGGCACGGGATCAACTCGACCGAACTGGTCACACGGCTGCGCGATACGCAGAGCGTTCTGATCGTCCCGGGCGATCACTTCAACATGGATGGGTACCTGCGAATCGGGTTCGGATCGGAAACGCCGCACCTCATCGAAGGTCTGCGGCGGCTGCATCTGCTTCTCGAGACCGCACCGGTCTAGCCGCCCGTGGTACGACTCTTAAGGGTCGTACCGCCTGCTCCGCATGCACCTCGACCTCGTTCTCGTCGGCTTCGGCAACGTTGCCCGGCGCTTCGTTCGCCTCGCGCGCGAAAAGGGCGACGCGCTCGGTCGCGAGGACGGACTCACGCTTCGCGTCTGCGGCATCGTGACCGCCCGGCACGGTACGACTTTCGAGGAAGCGGGTGTCGACGCGATCGCCGCCGCCGAGGCCGCTGAAGCGGGTCGCACGCTAGGCGAGGCGAGGTCGGCAGCTGAAGTGATCCGCCGCGCCGCCGCGCTCGCCCCCAGCGCGGTTCTCGTCGAGACGACACCCCTGAACGTCCACTCGGGTCAACCTGCGATTGATCACATCCGCACGGCCTTCGACGCTGGACTCCACGTCGTCACCGCGAACAAGGGGCCCGTCGCGATCGCCTGGAACGAGCTCAATCGCCTGTCGCGCGACCGGGGCGTCTCATTTCTGTTCGAGGGAGCCGTCATGGACGGCGTCCCGATCTTCAACCTGGTGCGCGAGACGATGCCGGGCGTGCAGGTAAAAGGCTTCCGCGGCGTCGTGAACAGCACGACAAATCACATTCTGACGATGATGGAAGACGGCGGAGAGTTCGGGCCGGCGCTCGAGGAGATGCAGCGGGCCGGGATTGCCGAAGCCGATCCGTCGCTCGATGTGGACGGGTGGGACGCGGCGGCAAAAGTGGCAGCACTCGCTAATGTCCTGATGGCCGCAAACCTGACGCCTGAGAAGGTGGACCGGACGGGAATCCGCGATCTCCGCGGCGCTGACGCCCGTGCCGCCGTTGCGCGCGGCAAGCGGATCCGTCTGGTCGCGTCGGTCCAAAGCGGGCGGGCACGCGTCAGCCCGGAGGAGCTCGCGGCGACTGACCCGCTGGCGCAACTCCGCGGGATGCAGAATGCGATCGTCTTCGAGACGGACGTCCTCGGCGACATCGCAGTGACCCAGCTGGGCGGTGGACTGACGCAGACGGCCTACGCGCTGATCAGCGATCTGGTGACGGTGGCGCGGCGGATTCGAGGAGCCGCCGGAGCTCCGGCTCGTTGAAGCCTTTCACGATCCGGTCCCCGAAGACCGTCACGGGGACCGTACGGAACCCGCGAGCCAGCAGCTCGCGGTACGCGGCGTCATCCTCTTCGACGTTCTTCTCGACGAACGCGGCGCCGGCCTGTGAAAGAAACTCTTTCACCTTCTGGCAGCTCTGTCAGCTCGGGCCGGTGGTGTAGACGATAATCACAAGTTGATTATGGCCGATCCGAAGGGGCCGCTCGCCGGGACCGTCGTCGTCGACTTCACACGCGTCCTGTCCGGGCCGTACTGCACGATGCTGCTCGCCGACATGGGCGCGCGCGTCATCAAGGTCGAGCAGCCGGGGAAGGGGGACGACACCCGCGCCTGGGGACCGCCGTTCGTCCGCGGAGAGAGCGCCTACTTCCTGAGCATCAACCGGAACAAAGAGAGCATCACGCTCGACTTGAAGCGGCGCGACGCGCGGGAGGTTCTCGACCGTCTGCTCGCGAAAGCGGATGTGCTCGTCGAGAACTTCCGGCCCGGAACGATGGATCGGATGGGTCTCGGCTACCAGCGAGTCTCAGCAGCGCACCCGCGGCTCGTGTACTGCGCGATTTCAGGTTTCGGCCAGACCGGCCCGCGCCGCGATCTCCCCGGATACGACGCGGTCGTGCAGGCGGAAGGCGGCTTGATGAGCATCACGGGCGATGCAGACGGCCCGCCTTACCGGCTCGGCGTCGCCATTTCCGACATCGTTGCTGGCATCTTCGCATCACATGGAATCGTCCTGGCCCTGCTGGCGCGGGAGCGGACCGGTCGTGGGCAGCTCGTCGACATCGCCATGCTCGACGCGACCGCCGCGCTTCTGACCTATCAGGCAGGCATCTTCTTCGCGACCGGGAATTCGCCCGGCCGTCTGGGCAACCGTCATCCCACCATTGCGCCGTACGAGACGTTCACGGCCAGTGACGGCGACTTCGTCATCGCGGTCGGCAACGACGAGCAGTGGCGCCGGTTCTGCGGCGCGATCGGCCTGGACGATCTGGGGCGCGACGCGCGCTTCGCCACCAACAGCGACAGGGTGACCCGTTATGACGAATTGCGTCCGCTCCTCGCGGCCCGCCTGCTTGAACGTCCGCGCGCCGCGTGGCTCGAGGCGCTCACCGCCGCTGGCGTTCCATGCGGATCGGTGCGCAGCGTGGGCGAAGTACTCGCCGATCCGCAGCTCGCGGCGCGCGACATGATCGCGCACCTCGATCACGCGGCAGCCGGCGCGATCCGCACGCTCGGGGTGCCAATCAAACTCTCCAACACGCCGGGCGGCGTCCGCACGCCGCCGCCCCGGCTCGGCGAACACACGGATGCGGTCCTGCGCGATCTTGGATTTCCAGAAGAGGAGATCGGTCGGTTGCGCGCCGCGGGAACTGTTTAGGTAGCAGACCCGTGCAATCCACGGTCACCGTTCGACGAACGGCCCGATCTCCGCGGTGAGAAAATCCAGCACGTCGGTCTCGGTCAGTTCGTGGACCTTCGCGTCGGTCCGCACGGGCCGCTCGGAGGTCACGGTGCGGGTGCCATGGGTTCGGCTTGTGCGTCCGATGGCCTGCGGAGGATCGAGGAGTGGATCGAGCTCCATTTCGATGTAGTCGGTCCGGGACCGCTCGGAGACCAGACGCAGTTGCCCAGCCGGTGAGTTGACCGAGAATGGATATCCCTCCGCGACGAGCGCCTGAGCGAATTGTCTGAAGATGGGGGCCGCAACCGCCGAGAGGAACTGCGCGAAATCGCGTTCGGCGGTGTCGACTTGCGTGCGCCGTTCGGCGGCGCGCCGGCGGGCGTCCTCGATCCGCTGGCGCACGCGCCGGCGGACATCCGCGATCTCGGCCACTTACGCCAGCCTTTCGACGAACGACGTGTCGATCCCTTCGCGCCGCAGCTGCGCCACGAGCCCTTCGCGGTCGATCGCCTTCCGGTGAGCTTCGCCCGGATCGACGACGCCCGCACGGACGAGCGCCGTCAGCGCGTCGTTGAGCGGGACCATGCCGAGCTTGCGGCCGCTCTGCAGCGCCGCACGGATCTGGAACAGGTTTCCCTCGGCAATCAGCGCAGCGACTGCGGGGGTATTGAGCAGAAGCTCGCGCGCGGCGACGCGGCCGCCGCCCCGTTTCCGAAGGAGCGCCTGGGCAACGACGCCGCGAAGTGTCGACGCGAGCGCGCTTCGAAGCTGTGGGCGGCGTTCGGATGGCGCCTGCTCGAGAAGCCGCTCGATCGCTGCCTCCGCCGTGGACGCACGCAGGCCTCCGAACACCAGGCGTCCGCTCTGAGCCGCCTCGACGGCTGCCGCAACGGCATCGGCCGACGCCAGCTCCTCAATCACCAGCACGTCGGGATCTTCGCGGAGCGCGGCCCGCGCCGCCGCCGCCATCTCGTCGCCGCGACCGCGGACTTCGCGCTGGCTCACAAACGATCGCTTTGCTTCATGGAGGAAAAGGATTTGGGACTCGATCGTGACGACGTGCTCGCTCCGCGTCCGGTTCACGAGATCCACGAACGCGGCGACCAGCGTGGACGCGCCGCTGCCACGCGGGCTGGCGAGCAGGACGAGTCCATCGGGCAGCGCCGACAACGTCTGTATTTCCTTCGACAGGCCGAGCTGCTCGGCCGAAATCGCGCGCGGCGGCAGCATGCGGAAGATCGCGCCTGGCCCGCGGTGATCGCGGAAGCTCAGACACCGCACGCGTCCCACGTCCGCCATGTCGCACATCCACTCGGTCGTCTCGCCCGCGCGAACGGCCTCTCGTGTCGTCACGGGCGCCACGCTCATCGTGAACGCCTCGACCACTTCGGGTGTGAGCAGATCTTCGGAATCGAGCGCCTGCATTTCGCCATCGACGCGCACGACCGGCTTCGCACGCGCGACCGTGTACAAGGCTGACGCACCGCGCGCGGCCGCAATGCGCAGCAAACGATCCAGGTCGGACGGCGCGGCGACCTGCTGCGGAGGCGGCGTCTCGCGGACGACCCGCGCGATCGGCACAACGACGGCCGGTGACGTGCGTTCCTCCTCGCGCGCGGCGACGTCGGCATCCGACGATACGGGCTCGTGCTCGGCAACCGGCCCGGGCTGCTGCTCTTCAGCAGCCGGAACCTCTGGCACGGGCGGAGCGGCCGGCGCGGCACTCGTCAAGGCCGCCAGATCGAGTTGAACGTCACGCACCACCTCGGCTCGGACGGCTTCGGCGTGCTCGGCTGGCTTGGACGATTCCACTTCCTGAAGCCGCAGTTGACCTTCAGCTTCGAGCAGCGCCGCTGCGGTGGATGCCAGCATCGCATCCACGTCCGCTTGTGTCGGCGCCTCCTGGTCAACATCGGGGACGAGTTCGAGCTCGGGAATCTCGGTGTCCATCGCAATCGGTGCGGTTGGCGAAGCGGCCGCGACAGGCACGGCCTGCGGTTCTGGCTGCGAAGGTGCGCTCAGTGGTTCGGCAGCTGGTGCGGGCGGCGCCTCGGCTGACGGAGCGGGATCCGATGCGACCGGCGCGGGTGCAACGGCCGATTCTTCTTCCGCAAAGGTTTCCAGCGCGACTTCCGGAGCTGGTGCGTGCTGGGCAGCCACCGCGGGCTCTGCCGGGACCGGCGCCGGTTCCGGCGCGGATGGCTCCTGCTGGACGACGTCTTCTGCCGCCGTTTCAACCGCCTGCGGCGCCGGCTGCGCGGTGTGAGGCTCTTCCTGGACGTGCCGTGGCGCTTCGGATGCCTGAGGTACCGTTTCCGCCGGTCGCGCCGGTTGCGCCGCCGCGGCCGCCGCTGGCGGGCGGACGTGCCGGATCTCGAGCCAGATATCCGGGCCGCCCCGCGCGGCGATCACGACGAACCGGGAGCCGTCCTGGCCGTGCGACAGCTCGTGCTCCACGGCGCCCACTTCCTCGAGCGAGCCGCGAACCTCCTGAGGCAGCAGCTGGTCGAGCATCGCAGAGACGGCTTCAGTCGTCAGCAGCTTCGAGGAGAGTTCGACCTGTCCCCAGGCCAGCGGACCGCGAAACGCATTCAGTTCGGTCGAGGAGGATGTGACGACGTACGGTTTTTCACCGACGTGCATGACGAGCGCGTCACCATCGAGCCGGATGACCGCCGAAAGAAGCGAGTCGATGAGTGACATCGTGTGCAGGTCCGTGAGATCGCATGGAGCGTGCCGGACCGCTCCCACTGTGTTGTCGGAACCGTTACGCTCCGTCTTTAGGTCGGACTCACCTCATAAATGCGCACAAGCTCGACGAGTTTGTAACCGCGTGTCTGGTAAGCCGGGACGATCCGCTCTGATCGAAGATACTGGATCATGCCGTGATCTGCGAAGTCTGGAGCGCCAACGCCGGGCGCCGCCTCCAATACACGCTCCAGATCCTGGAGGTTCATCGCCTTTTCAGTCACATCCTTTGATCCGGGCAGAAACCCGAACCGGGTGATGCGCTCGCGCCGCGTACGTGTCGCAAAGGCGACATAGACTTCGTTGCTGATGAAGTTGTAGTCGGCATCCGACCGGGTTGCCGGAGCGTCCTCCACGCGTATGAACGCGATCCCTTCCACGGTCTTCAATAACTCCACAAGGGTTTGAGTGAACGTTCCTTCTCCGGACCACTTCGAGACGTCGGGCTCCATACGTTCAGGATGCTACCGCGGCGTGGATAGCCATGAGTCCACCGAGCACGGGCAGATACCGTGGCGAGCCGAATCCATGAGCCGCGAGCCGATCAACGATTGCTTCCGCGCCCGGGTAGCGCCGGATGCTCTCGGGAATATAGCGATACGTATCCGGATCGCGGTGGAGAACCCAACCGAGCGTGGATCCGACGACCGTGAGATAGCCGAGATACACCGAGCGGAGGAGCGTGTTGGATGGGCGGTTGAAGTCGAGCGACAGAAAAAGACCGCCCGGTCTCAGCACCCGGCGAATTTCCCCGATTGCAACATCGATGTCCGGCACGTTCCGGATTCCGTAGCCGGTGGTCACGAGATCGAAACTCGAGTCCGCGAATGGCAGCGCGAGCATGTCGCCGACGAGAAAAAGGGGACAGCCACCTTTTTTCGAGTTCTGTAAAAAGGTGGCTGTCCCCTTTTCTTTCGCGAGCTCCACCATTCGATAGGTGATGTCGAGCCCCGTGACTCGCGCGCCGCGGGCAGCCGCCGCATACGCGATGTCTCCAGTGCCGCACGCGAGGTCGAGCGCACGGACGCCCGGCGCCGCTCCCGACATCGACACGAGCCGCTGCTTCCACCGAGCGTCGCCGCCATACGACAGCAACACCGTAATCAGATCGTAGCGATCGGCGATGGTGGCGAAGAGCCGGCGCACGTAGCGCCGCTTCCCGGCGGGCGTGTCGAGCGAAGATCGGAGGTCCGGCCGCCCGGTCATTCCACCTCGATGATGCCACGCATCATCGAGGCGTGCGGGTTGCAGAGGTATTCGTACTGACCGGGTGTCTCGGAAACGCGGAAGCTGACGGTGTCGCGTTCCTGCGCCTGCAGCCGGCGGGTTCCCACCTTCCACGCGGATACCGCGAAATCGTGGACGACGCCGGGCTCCTCGTTTCGGAGCACGAGACGGACGTTCTCGCCCGCCTTGAGGCGAAGCGTCGGATTCTCCGTGCGGCCGCCGTCGAGGTAAAAGCCCATGTCCCGTGCGACGAGGACGATCTCGCGCGGCGCCTTCCCGGAGGATGCGACTCGACCCAGGCCCAGCGTATCCGCGCCCAGAGGCAGCAACGCGATCGCGCCAATGGCGGTCGCGGCCACGAAGCTGACGAACATCCAGGCGAAGCGCCTGTGGTTTCCAAGGAATCCCATCAGCCCACCAGCATTCCGGTCGAGTACATGATGACGAAACCCGTCGCCAATCCCGCGAGTACCGTTCCTTGCGTGAAATACCGCGTTACGGCTTCACCGCCCGCCATCTGTCGCGCGATCAGGTTGACGACCTGCGCGATCGCGCCAGCGCCAATTGACAGGAACAGGACGGACAACACCGGCGAATAGACGAGCCCGCCGAGCCACGCTCCGAGGATTGTCGGCACTCCGCCGATCAGCCCGAGGAACACCAGGTCGCGCACAGGCACGCGCTCGCGCGCCAGCGGCGCGATGATCGCGAGCCCCTCGGTCGTGTTGTGCAGCGTGAATCCGATGATCAACAACGTCCCGAGCGCCGCCTCGCCAAGCGCGAAGGCCGCGCCGATCGCAAGCCCTTCACCGAAGTTGTGCAATCCAATACCGACTGCGACAAGGAGCGCCGTGGCCCAGCCAGCGCTCGCCTTTCTGCGCGCCTTCAGCGCCGTGCCGAGCGCCTCGAGCGAAAAGAAAGCAGCGGCAGCGCCGAACAGGAACAACGTGGTGCCCTGGAAAGATCCCGGAATGCCTCGAGCGATTTCCAGCCCTTCGTCCGTAGCGTCGACGAGCAGGAAGACGAGCAGTCCGATGGTCAACGCCAGCAGAAAGTCGAGGCCCCGCTTTCCGAGCCGCGCCACGAGGGGGAACCACAACAGCCCAAGCGCAACCGGGATCACGCCGACGTACAGGCCAATCAACGCGAAGATGCCGAGGTGTTTGAGGTCGGCACGCGGCGTTTCCACCGCGACGGCGATCTCATGCTCGAACGCCGTGCCTGTCGCCGAGAGGATCTTGAGCGCGTGGGCTTCTCCCTGCACCCATGGATACGGAATCTTGAGCGTCGCTCGACCCAGGTGATGGAGAACGTTCCCACCCTCGACGGTGAACTGCCAGTACGCATCGTCCACGACGACCTGCGCAATCGTCACCGGATCCGGTCCGTCGTTCATGACCGTGGCGGTGATGCCGTCAGGCCCGAGCGTTACGCGCTGAAAAGTCAGAATCTCTACCGGAGGCGCCCCTTCGCCCCGCAGCGCATCCGCCGGCCCCCAGCGCAACAGCAACACGACAAGCCCTGCGAGCAGGAGGAGCGGAAGGATCGCGATCAGCCAGAGATTCGACCGAGATCTCGACTCAGGTCGGGCGGTTGCGTCGCGCTGAACCGTGCTGTCGAGCGCCTCAGGTTTCACTGCGGCCCCCCTCAGCGCGGAACAGACCCATCCACCCCAACTCGGCGAATTCGCTCTGGTGCGCGTGAAACATGAAGTCGCCCGGATAGCGGAAACGCGTTTCGACGATCGCACGCTCCCCCTGACACAGCATGAGCGTGTCGGTCACTTCGCTCGTCGTCATCGACGTACCGGTACGGAAGACGTCGAAGAACATGCCGTGGAGATGTAGGCTGTTCACGAAATCGAACTCGGTGACATTGATCAAATAGATGCGCACACGCTCACCGACTTTGACGCGAATCGGCGAGTGCATGAAGTGGTGCGCGACCGTGTTGACTGCGTACACCTCGTTGTCGGCGTCGAAATTCGTATCGAACGCGTTCATCACCATCACGAACTCGTCGGCAGCCGGACGGCCGCCTTTCGGATCGACGATGAACGCGCCGTAGAGACCCTTGTGGATATGGCGCTTCAGCGGAACCGCGTGGCAGTGGTACAAGTGCAGCCCGAACGGCTCAGCATCGAACTCATATAAGAATGTCCCGCCCGGCATCACTTGATGTTCGTGCAGCGAACCATCCATGTCCGGGTGATGCCAGCCGTGGAAATGCATCGTGTGCGGATGCGACCCGCCGTTGGCGAACCGGATCCGCACCCGATCCCCCTCGGTGGCGCGGATCGTCGGGCCGGGCACCTGTCCGTTGTAAGTCCAGGCCGGAAAAAAGACGCCCGGCGCAATCTCTATCTCACGGTCTACCGCGAAGATTTCGTATTCGCGCAAGAGCGAACCGTCGGGCCGTGGCGTCTCCCGGTAGAACTTCGATCGCCGCTCAGGCGCAAGGTCCGAGAAGTTCCAGGCCTTGAGGTACGCCATCGGATCGAACGTTTCGGTCGAGACACGGCCGACCACCCCCATCGCGTGCGAGCCGTGCGAAAAGGCGCCGGCCGGACCCTGCGCCTGCGCCCGGGCGCCGCGGCGTGCGAGAACTCCCGCGCCCAGCGTTCCGAGCCCGGCCGCCTGAAGCCACGTGCGTCTGGATAAGCCCTTCATCTCGACAGTCCTAATCGGTATTTTTGACAAATCAAAATATAAAGGTGTATCGTTCCAAAGTCAAATGGCGCCTTCTCAAACAGTTGAGAACTACCTGAAGGCCATCTATCACGCGCAGGTCGCTCAGAGTGACCCCAAGGCGCTCGTACCGATGGGGCATCTCTCCTCCGCGCTCGGCGTCGTTCCGGGGACGGCGACGACGATGGTGAAGACGCTGGCGGAATCCGGCCTCGTCCGCTACGAGCCGTATACCGGAGTTCGTTTGACGGCGGCTGGCGAAAAGCTGGCGGCAAGAGTCCTCAGACGCCACCGCCTCGTCGAGCTGTTCCTCGTGCAAGTGATGGGGATGAGCTGGACTGAGGTTCATGAAGAGGCCGAGCAGCTCGAGCATGCCGTGTCCGATCGCGTCATCGAGCGAATGGACGAAATGCTCGGCAGGCCCGAGGTGGATCCGCACGGTGACCCCATCCCGGGTCCGGAGGGCAAGGTCGTACAGCCAGCGTACGAAACGCTCCTTTCCTGTCCGCTGGGGACGCCAGTCACCATCCGCCGCGTGCTCGATCAGGATCCCGACTTCTTGCGGTTCATCGAGGAGAGCGATCTGAAACCCGGACAGACGATTCGGATAGAGCGTCGCGATCCCGCTGCCGATCGCGTCAGCGTTCGTGGACCCGAGGACCGAGTCATCACGGTTGGGGCGCGCGCCGCGGCGAAGGTGTTAGTTCAGGCGGCTCGCGCGATCCTCGTGGCGCTGGCGCTCGCCGGCACCGCCGCTGCGCAGACACCCGCTACGGCGTCGTCCGATCGTCCGTTCGAGATCACCGACAACTCATTCCTCGTCGAGGAAGCGTTCAACCAGGAAGCGAACATCTTCCAGAACATCTTTGGTGCGCTTTTCATTGGCGACGCATGGGCGGCGGGCGTCACGCAGGAGTGGCCGCTCGGCGGGCAGACGCATCAACTGTCTTACACGTTGCAGTGGCTGGATGGCGGCACGAATGTCGGCTTCGGCGACGGACTGGTGAACTATCGCTATCAGGCGATGCTGGAAGGGCCCGGCCGCCCGGCGTTCTCTCCGCGTGTCAGCGCCGTGCTGCCGTTCGGGAGCGTGCCGCGCGGCCTAGGCGACGGCTCGTGGGGACTGCAGATCAATCTGCCGTTCAGCAAGCAGATGGGCGATTGGTACTGGCATTGGAACGCCGGCCTCACGTGGCTGCCGCAGGCCGATCTCGATGACACCCACGAGGAAAACCTCACGTCGCCGTTCGTGGCTGGCAGCGCGATCTATCGCGTGCGGCCGATGTTCAACCTGATGCTCGAGAGTGTGCTGCTCTCACAAGAGCTCGTCGGCGATCCCTCCACATTTCGCGAAACGGTGTTCACGCTCTCACCGGGTGTCCGTGGAGGCTGGAACCTTGGCGATCATCAGTTGATCCTTGGCCTGGCGATCCCTACCACCTGGGGTGACGACGAGACCGAGACCGGAGCGTTTCTCTACGCTTCGTACGAGCTGCCCTTCAAGCGCTAGGCTCACTCACCGAATAGGCGGCGAATGAAGTTGGCGTTTCCCAGACTCGCACTCCGGTGACGTCGAGCCCGAGCGTTCGCGCCTGGTCGAAGATCAGCTTCGCGATTCGCTCGACGGTCGGATTGCTCTCGAGGAGATACACCGGCTCGCCCAGCGCCTGCAGCGGTTTCACCAGCGGGTCGTCGCGACGCAAGATCATCTTGTGATCCAGCTCGCGATCGATCCACCCTTTCACGAGGCGCTTGATGTCGCTGAAGTCCGCCACCATGTTCCGGTTGTCCAGCCGATCGGTGCGAATGTCAATTTCGACGGCGGCATTGTGTCCGTGCGGATGCTTGCAGACGCCGTCGTAGTCGAGCAGCCGGTGCCCGTAGCAGAAGTCGATTCGTTTCGTCACCAGATACATACGGTCTAGATGGTAGCGCAGACGTTGGTTCTCTGTTCCGCGGGCCTCGACAGCGCCGTGCTCGTCGCGCTCGAAGCGCAAACGTCGGAGGTCACACCAGCGTACATCGCAGTCGGGTTGGCCTGGGAGGCTGCGGAACGCGCCGCGCTCGACGCGCTGATGAAGACGAAGCTGTTCAGCGGCCGGGTTCGTCCGCCCGTCATCCTCTCTTTCGACATGCATGATGTCTATCCGCCCTCGCACTGGGCGATTCGCGGCATCCCGCCCGGATACGACACGCCCGACGAAGATGTGTACATCGACGGGCGGAACGTCGTTCTTCTCGCGAAGGGCGCGGTCTACGCCGCGCGAGTCGGCATCGGACGGATAGCGCTCGGCCCGCTGGCCGGTAATCCGTTTCCCGATGCCACACCGCGGTTCTTTTCAACGATGGCGAAGGCCCTGTCGCATGGTCTCGATCGTCCGATCGACATTGCGACGCCGCTCGTGACGAAGCGCAAGGCGGAGGTCATCAAGCTCGGCATCGAGCTCGGCGTGCCGCTGGGTCAGACGCTGTCCTGCATGAATCCTGGCGACGGAGGGCGGCACTGCGGCGGGTGCAGCAAGTGCCGGGAACGTCACGACGCGTTCGTGGAGGCTGGCGTTCCCGATCCGACCGACTACGTCATACACCGGCCCTGAGCACGATCGACCCGTCACCTGTCCTGACCTTCAGCGTATGGCCGCCGTTGCCGATGCGGCCGCGGACCGTCCGGTTCTCGCGCTCGCCTTCGCTGTCCTCGGTCAACTTGAACTCGGAGCGAATGCGGCCGTCTCCCGTGTGAGCGTCGATGTCCGCGCTGAAGTCGTTCGGCAGATACAGGACGATCGATCCATCGCTGGTGCTGAGGGCCCAATCGTTCGTCATCGCGCTGCCGGGTTCGGCGCGCAGCGTCACCGATCCGTCGCCAGTTCGCACGCGCGCGCCCGCGAGCTTGCCCGTCACGCTGACGCCGCCGTCGTTAGTCGTCACCTCGACGGATCCTTCGACGTCGTCCAGAACAACCGACCCGTCGCCAGTCGTCAACGTCAGCTCGCCTGACAGCTCGTCGCCGCGAATACTGCCATCGTCGGTTCGGAGCTCAATGCGTCCGGTGATGCGCTCGATCCGGATCGATCCGTCGCCGCTGCGCGCCACGATCGCGGCGTTTCGCGGCACGGTCGCGATGTAGCGAACCTGCGGCGACACGTTGATGCCGATTCCGATGAAGCTCTCGCCCGACATCGGCCGGCGCGCTTCGAGCTCGATGCGGTTGCCCTGCTGGTTGACCTTGACCTCGATGCGATCGAGCGACTCCCGCGCAGGCGCGCGTTTCTCGACCTCGACGAGCACTTCGGGCTGATCCCATGATCGGATTTCGATCGGTCCGTCGAAGGTCGTCAGCCGCAGATCGGGCTGTCCGGTCACCTTGAATCGGTGTTCCTCGCGCACGCTGTGGCCCTGCGAATCGAGATGGACGCAGGCGGCGGCGATGATCGCCGGAAGAAGAAGCGCGGCGCGCGTGGCTGGCCTTGGCATGAATCCCTCAAATACCTAGACGGGGCGTCGCTTTGAAGGTTCCGGAGTTTATTGCGTTCGGTCAGGGAGAGCGATCATATACGAGCTTGCCGCCGATCCAGGTCTGCGCAGGCCGGTACTTGTTGTCGAGCACCACCAGGTCGGCGATCGCCCCGGGCGCGAGGACGCCGAGACCGTGCAATCCCAGCTCGCGCGCCGGCGTCGTCGAACAGACGAGGGCCGCGTCGACGGGCGTCAGACCGATGAGCGTGACCAGCCGCTCGAACGCGCGATCCATCGTGAGCACACTGCCTGCAAGCGTGCCGTCATCGAGGTAGGCGGCGTCGCGGACCGTGATCGGCCGGCCGCCAATCGATGTTCGCGTACCGGTGGGAAGTCCCGCGCCGGCAGTCCCGTCCGTGATCGCCATGATCCGTGATGCGTGTTTCGCGCCGATCGCGACGCGGACGATCGCCGGGTGCACGTGCACGCCATCGCAGATCAACTCGGCGGCGACTTCGTCAGATTGGAGGACCGCGCCGGCGAGCCCCGGCGCGCGATGCGACAGTGCCGGCATCCGATTGAAGAGATGCGTGGCCTGACGTGCGCCGGCGTCGATGCCCGCTCGCGCCTCTTCGTAGGTCGCCCCCGAGTGACCGAGGGAGACGAAGTGGCCGGCGGCCGTCAGGTGCTTGATCAGATCGACCGCGCCGTCGAGCTCCGGCGCAACGGTGACGATCCCCACGTCCGGCCGTGCGCGCGTAATCTCCGCGAGGATGTCCTCACCAGTGAAGTGGCCCGACGTGGCATCGCGTCCGTCCGGACCCGGCAGCGTCTCGAGTATCGCCGGGGGTTGGCGAAGACATTCAATCGGCTGCGCACCGGCGAATGCGGGGTTGACGAAGTTGCTCTCGAGGTGCGCCGGCAGGACACGCGCGGCTCGGGGCGCCGGCGCCGAGCGCGCGTCACGCACCGCGGCGAGCATCCGCCGAAGCGTCGCGGGATCGCAGGCGAGGCTGGTCGGACAGAACGCGGTCACGCCATGTCGCGGCAGGAGCGCCGCCAGCGTCCGGATGGCATCGGACGGGCCGAGCGTGTCCGTTCCCTCGGCGCCATGCACGTGCACATCGATGAGACCCGGGATGATCAGATGCCCATGTAGATCATGTCGGGAGACGCGCGCGTCGCTCGGCCTCTGACGGTCGTCGATCTCGACGATCCGGCCGGCTTCGATGACGAGCGTGCCGCTGCTGACAATACGATCCGGGAGGACGAGGTCGGCGCCCGAAAGGATGATCATCCCGACGCGCTCATTCGAACTCCGTGCCGACATCGCACCGGACCTTGCGGCCCGCCAGCGGCAGCGCAACCGCGTGCGCCTTGAAAAGATCGCGATCGGTCCGCGCGGCCAGCTCTCTTAACGCGCGTTCATCAGGCGCCCAGTACACGATGACGCCGGCGCTCTCGTCAGGCGGGAAGCGGCGGTCGTCGAAGTAGTCGCGGTCCATCGTGACGATGGTCCGGCGCAGCTCGCGCGCCAGCCGAAAGTGCTCGCCGTCGCGCGCGCGGCGCAGGTCGTCATGTTCCAGTACGAACAGGACGTCCCAGCCCAACTCCTGACGCATGTAAGCCACGACGCCCGCCGGGATGTTCGCGTCGGCGTACACGCGCGGCTGCGCCGCGCGTTCGTCGACAACGGGACCCAACTCCGAAGCTAATGTGCCCATGGAACGAGAGCCGTCCTTCCTCCGTTGGACTTCCGCTAGCGATGCCGGTCCATCGTCGGGTCGGCAGCGGCGCGCTCCTCGTGCGCCGCTTGGCCCTGCCGCTTGAGATCAGCAAGCAGCGCGTCGCGTTTGAGGTAGAGTCCTTTTCGCGCGCGGCGGCCGTGCGGCGACGCGATCGCATACTCGCAGAACAGCGGGAAAGCGATCGTCGAGTCGCAGTAGGCGACGACGGTGTCCGGAAGCACGCCCGGGTTGACCTTCCCCCAGCTGACCGCCTCCGACGGCGTCGCCCCGGAAAGCCCGCCCCACACGACCTGATCGGTCGTGATCTGAATGAAGAACTCGTTTCCGCCTTTTGGTATTCCGTACACTTCCCAAAGCGTCGGCTGTCCCTGCAGGTAGAAGTTCTTCGGCGACCCGCCACCGAGAATCACACAGCCGTTCTTGTGCCCCGCGAGAATGATGGCGCAGACCTCGTTCACATCGCGGTTGGGATCAATCATCAGCGTGCCCTGGTTCATCAGTTCGTGCCAGGCGATGTTCATTCCGATCGAGCTGTCACCCGGCGACGACGTATAGATCGGAACAGCCAGTGTCGCGGCCCGCGCGACGACCGAGTGTTCTTCGCATCCCGGATAACGGGCGAGCAGATCCTTGCCGAGGCGGTAGTGGAACTCGGATGTCGCCATCGGTCCTTCGAGCCGCTCGCGAACGAGGAAGTCGCGGATGTACTCGTCGGTCTCGAGCAACACCGTGGCCGGAAAGAGCACGTCGTAGATGCGGATCACGCCCGCTTCGTAGAGTTCAACGTCGTCGAGGAACGGCGAGCCGCGGCGGAGCGTGAAGTTCAACGCGTAGTGGAGATCGTGGTAGAGATTCGCGCCGGTGCTGATGATGAAGTCGACGAGCCCCCGCTCCATCATCTCGATGACGCAGCCGCCGAGGCCGGCGGGGGTCATCGCGCCTGCGATCGTCAGGCCGATGGTCGTGTCGTTCTCGGGCGCGAGCATCTTGTCGGTGAAGATTCGACATGCCTCCCCGAGCCGTCCGGCGTTGAACGCCTGGAATCCGTGTTCGATGAGATCCCTGACCTCCGCGCTGCCTCGCGGCCGGTAGTAGCGGATGGGACGGCCTTTGAGATAGTCGCCGGCGTTGTGGCCCGGCGCCCCGGGAGCACGGTGCGGCACGGAGCGTAACTCCTTTCGGGGGTAGGATACACGCACTTGCACGGAATCAAGGGACGGCTCTTGACACAGAAGGCAGAGTCAGCCACGCTTGCTTCCTCCCCAGTAGCGCTCCCCACGGAGTATTATCAGGGCCTGCCAAGCCGTGGATAAGGTCTCGATCCCCGCTCGCAAGGACGCGCCGCCCGAACAGCCGAGCGACGTCGAATCGCGCTTCACGGCGCTGGTTCAGTCCCCGCTGCGGGCCGGTCTTCTGCGATTCCTCCACGCCCGTCCGTCCGAGTCTTTCGACGTCGAAGCGCTGATGCAGACGTTCGGCCGCATGCGGCTCGACGTCGAGAACTGCGTCCGCGAGCTGGTCGGGTTCGGCCTCGTGCATCGGCTCCCGGGCGCCGCCGGAAAGTACGCGTACTTGCGCCCGGACAACGAGGCGCTTCAGGCGCTGATCGAAGAGTTCGTCCACAGCCGCGCGACCATGACGCACGAGGACCGCTCACCGGCGGTCCAGCGCTTCCGCGAAATGATCGGCCGCGACGAGAAGATGCTGATCGTCTTCGAGTGGATTCGGACCGCCGCCAAGTCGGACATTTCGGTCCTCATCCTCGGTCCGACGGGCTCGGGCAAAGAAGTCGTGGCCCGGATGATTCACGAGTTGAGTCGGCGGGGCACCAACCGGTTCCAGGCGGTGAACTGCGCAGCGCTGCCAGACACCTTGTTCGAGTCGGAAATCTTCGGATACGAGAAGGGCGCGTTCACCGGCGCCCACGATCGCAAGCCGGGACGGCTGGAGCTGGCCAACAATGGCACCCTCTTCCTCGACGAAATCGGCGACTTGTCGATCGTCGCGCAGGCGAAGCTCCTGCGCGTCCTCGAAGAGCGTCGATTCGAACGTCTCGGCGGGAATCAGTCGATCGAGGTGAACTTCAGGCTGATATCGGCGACGAACCGCCCGCTCGATCAGTTCGTCCGCGACGGCCGGTTCCGGGAGGACCTGTACTATCGCGTCAACGCGTTCTCCATCCGGCTGCCGTCGCTCCGCGAACGCACCTCAGACATCCCGGTGCTGGCCCAGCGCTTTCTGGCACGCTACTGCGCGAGCAACGGCCTGCCCCTCGACGGCAAGGCGTTCTCGAAGGACGGCGTGGAGCTGCTGATGCAGTACCACTGGCCGGGCAACATCCGCGAGCTGGAAAGCACGGTCTCACGCGCGGCGCTCTCGTCGCCCGACCGGCTGATTCGCAGCTCGGACATCGAATTTCTTCACGCCAGCGAAGCGCCCGTTGAAACCGCGAAGGAACGGCTCCCCTCGCTTCGCGACGCCGAACGCGCGCACATCGCGCGCGTCCTCGACACCGTCAACTGGAACAAGAAGCAGGCCGCGTCGGTCCTGGAAATCAGCCGGGGCACGCTCTACCGGAAGATCGTCGAGTACGGACTCGAGCAGGATCCGCGGCCGTCCCGAAGCAGAACACGACGTCCGAACGAAGGGACGTGAAATTCCCTCAAGTGCCTGATACCTCGTCAGTTAGCGACTGCTCAAGAACGAGACACGGCTGACTAGCTCGTAGTCCTTTGAAATCAATGGGTTAGTTACACATCCCTGCGCGCGATGTCGCAGGACGGAACAAACACTCACGCAGTTTGTTAGCTGGCAGTTCTGGCGTCGGAGTGTTCACGAACGACAACAACCGCAAGTACGCCAGGTTAGCGGAGTAGGCCTTACGTCCTGGCGCACGGGCAAAGGTTTTGCACAAAGGCGGGCCGCGAATCAGCGCCCGGAACCCTGCGAAATGCTCTCACGACTGCTTACTTCAATCGCTCTCGTCGCTCTGACCGCGCTCCCGGCGTACGCCGATCGCGGCGATCAAAAACTCGATCCGGCCCTTCGGCAGCGCGCGCGCGCGCCGCGCGGCTCGGTCCGTGTCATTCTTCACACGTCCGATGGCGCCTCGGCCGATTCGAACGCTCGTCTAGTACGGCGTCTCGGCGGCCGCGCAGGCCGTCGGTTGTCGGCGCTGCGCGCCGTCACGGCGGAAGTGCCCGAATCCATGCTCCGCTCGCTTGCCGCGAGCCGCGAGTTTGCGAAGGTTCAACTCGATCGCGACGTGTTTCCGACCATGGATCGGACGAGCGCGGCAATCGGCGCCAGCGCGGTTCGCGACACGCTCGGCCTCGACGGCAGCGGAGTCGGCGTCGCGATCGTCGACTCGGGCGTCACCGGCTGGCACGACGATCTTGGATACGGCGACCAGTGGTATCTCGACTGGACCGGCACCGGCCAGCGCGTGACGCACTTCGCCGACTTCGTCGGCGGCTATCCGGATCCCTATGACGACTACGGCCACGGCACGCACGTGGCGGGTGTCATTGCGGGCAACGGCGAGACATCCGGCGGCGACAACATGGGAGTGGCGCCGCGGGCGACAATTGTCGCGCTCAAAGTACTCGACGGGAACGGCCGCGGCTACATCAGCGACGTCATCGCCGCGATCGACTACGCCATCGCGTACAAGGACTACTTCAACATCCGCGTGCTCAATCTGTCGGTGGCCGCGGGTGTCTACGAATCCTACGAAACGGATCCCTTGACGCTCGCCGCCAAGCGCGCAGTCGAGGCCGGCATCGTCGTCGTGGCAGCGGCGGGCAACCTCGGGCGCGACGACCAGGGTGACGCGCAATACGGTGGAATCACCGCACCGGGGAACGCGCCGTGGGTGCTGACGGTTGGCGCCTCCAGCCATATGGGCACGGCGGACCGCGTCGATGACGAGATGGCGGGCTTCAGCTCGCATGGACCGACCCGGTTCGACTACACGGCGAAGCCGGACATCGTCGCGCCGGGCGTCGGCCTCGTGTCGATGAGCGAGCCTGGGAGCTTCCTCTACGAAACGCGGCCGCTGAACCGGATCTGGGGCATGTGGTCCTTCGGGCCGGCACCGTACTTCAGCCTGTCGGGCACGAGCATGGCGGCGCCGGTCGTAAGTGGCACTGTCGCGCTGATGCTGCAAGCCAACCCGTCGCTGACGCCGAACGCGGTCAAGGCGATCCTCCAGTACACGTCAGAGACCTACGCCGGATACGACCATCTCACGCAGGGCGCCGGCTTCCTCAATGCCCGCGGGGCGGTCGAACTCGCGGCCGCGATGGGCGGCGACTGGAATCGAGCTCCTGAATCGATTGACGCGAGCTCCTGGAACAAACACATCATCTGGGGCAATCAGCGGATTGGCGGCGGCGCTCTCTCTGTCACAGCGAACGCATGGAGCCGAAACGTCGTCTGGGGCACGGCTCGCACGGGTGACGGCGAGAACGTCGTCTGGGGCACGGTGTGCGCGGCCGCCGGGTGTGAGAACGTCGTGTGGGGCACCGCTGCTGATGCCGAGAATATCGTCTGGGGCACGGTGTGCGCCGGGCCCGCGTGCGAAAACGTGGTCTGGGGAACAGCTGACGCCGAGAACATTGTCTGGGGTACCGCCTGTGGCGGGGGGGACTGCGAGAACATTGTGTGGGGTACGGCGCGGGGCGAGAACATCGTCTGGGGAACGATCGGCGGAGAGAACATCGTCTGGGGGACGAGTCTCCGTGACCTGGAAAACGTCGTCTGGGGCACACGCTGAGCGCGGATGAAACGTTGTCCGGAGCTGAGAGAGCGGCTGCGGAACTTCTGACGAGGTAGGAGCGATGGCGGCGGTACGGATTCGTCGAAAGGCAGTCTGGGGCAACTAGCCTTGTTCAAACAATTGCCGATGGCCGCCCGATTGTATGTCGGCGCGGTCATCGGACTGGGCTTGGGGCTCCTCCTCAAGTTCTTCGAGGAAGCGTTCACCATCAGCGACCCATGGACTTTCGTGGTTCTGCTGGCGCTCTCCTCGATCACTTCCGTCTTCAAAGTCAACCTTCCACTCGCCCGCCGCGCCTCGACCATGTCGGTGTCGTACGCGGTCGACTTCGCATCGCTCCTGCTGCTCGGCAAGGATCAAACGATGGTGGTCGCAGCGGCGAGCGCATGGGGCCAGTGCACATTCCGCATCAAAGAGCGGAATCCCCTACACCGGACGCTGTTCAGCATGGCCTGCCTGATCGTGACGGTGCAGGCTGCGGGGTACGTGCACGGCTGGCTTGCAGATCCCGGAAACCTCGCCAAGCCGCTCGTCGGCGCGGCGACGACCTACTTCGTCGTCAATACCGCGATGATCGCGACGGCGATCGCATTGTCGAGCGGACAGTCGGCTCTTCGAGTCTGGAACGAGAATTTTCTCTGGAGCGCGCCGAGCTACTTTGTGGGCGCCCTGGCGGCAGCCGGGTCGACCTGGATGATCAGCCGGTCCCAGATCTGGCTCGCACCTCTGGCCGTTGCGCCACTCTTTCTGACGTACCGCACCTACAGAGTGTATCTGGGACGCATCGAGGACGAGCAGCGCCACGTTCAAGAGATTTCAGATCTGCACCTCGCGACGATCGAGGCGCTCGCGCTCGCGATTGACGCGAAGGATCAAACGTCGCAGACGCACATCCGCCGCGTGCAGCTCTATGCCGCCGAGCTGGCCCGATCGATGGGGATGTCGGAGAACGAGATTCATGGCGTCAAGACGGCGGCGCTGCTGCATGACATCGGCAAGCTCGCTGTCCCGGAACACATTCTTTCGAAGCCAGGTCCGCTCACGCAGGAGGAGTTCCAGAAGATTCGGGCCCATCCCAAGGTCGGCGCGGACATCATCAGCGCCGTGCCGTTCCCGTACCCAGTCGCTCCGCTCATCCTGTGCCACCACGAACGCTGGGACGGCAAGGGCTACCCTGCGGGTCTCAAGAGCGAGGACATCCCGCTCGGCGCGCGCATCCTCTCGGTTGTGGACTATTTCGACGCGCTGATGGCAGAGCGGCCGTACCACAAGGCGATGAGCTTCGAGGCCGCGGTGGGGCTGTTGCAACAGGAGGCCGGGAAAGGGCTGGACCCAGTCATCGTGGCGCGATTCGTCGAGATGCTGCCGCGACTGCAGGCCGAAGCGGCCGCCCTCGAGCAGGGACACGCCGCGGTCCGCCGGATCACGATCGACGACAAGCCTTCCGATGTCGGCCGTCCCGCGACCGGCCTCTCGCCGGAGCCGGCGCGCAAGAACGTGTTCGAAGACATCGCGCTCGCGCATCGCGAGATCTACGCGCTGTACGAGATCGCTCAGGCGATGGGCACGAGCCTCGGCGTCGCGGACACGATGGCGCTGATTTCGGCGAAGTTGAGCAACCTGGTTCCGTTTTCCTGCTGCGCGCTCTTCCTGCACGACGAGGAAACCGACTCGCTCCGCTGCCGGTTCGCGACGGGCGTGGACGCGGAAGTCATCCAGCAGGTCACGGTGCACAGCGGCGAAGGGCTGACGGGATGGGTGGCCCGCAACCGCCGGCCGCTCGTCAACGCGCGGCCGAGCGCGGATCTCGAAGCCGCCGGGCTCGCGCATCTCGCAACGGGTCTGCAGTCCGCGCTGGTGTGCCCGCTCGTGTTCAACGAGCGCTTCATCGGAACGATCTCGGTGTATCACACGGAAGCGGCGTTCTACCGCGAGGATCACCGGCGTCTGCTCGACCGTGTTTCGGAGCAGGCGTCCGCCGTTATCAACAACTCGATCGTGTTCGAGCAGACGCAGGAAGACTCGCTCACCGATCCGTTGACCGGTCTGCCGAACACGCGCTTCCTCTTCATGCACCTGAGCCGCGAACTCGCGCGCGCCGAGCGGCTGAAGTCCGAGGTTTCGCTCCTCGTCATGGACCTCGATCACTTCAAGGAAATCAACGACCACCACGGCCATCACGTCGGCGACCGCGCGCTCTGCGAGGTGGCCCGTGTGCTCCGCGCGGCGATCCGGCCGTACGACATCTGCGTCCGCTACGCCGGCGACGAGTTCATCGTGGTGCTGTCGGGATGCGGAGCGGACGAGGCGGACAGCAAGCGGCTGGAGCTGCAGCGGGCGATCGACGAAGTCTACTTCGAAGCGCGGCCTGGCAAGAAACTGGCGCTCGGCATCAGCGTGGGCAGCGCGGTCTTCCCGCAGGACGGCGAGTCGTACGAAACGCTGCTCGCGACGGCGGACAGCCGGATGTATCAAGACAAGACCGGACGCAAGCGCCGCGCGGCGGCGGCGCGGACAGTCCACGACGGAGACATCCGGCCGCTCTTCGCGTTCCAGGAGCCGACCGAGATCGAACTCCAGCGCGCGGCCGCCGGCGTGCTCTAGCGGGTTCCTACTCAGCCCAGTCGCCCCGGCGACCCTGAAGCCCGGCCACGACGAACGCGACACCCGTCGCGCCCAGGACGAGCGCAAGGCCCTCGGTCACCCCCGTCTCCCAACCGTAATCGCCAAACCAGAGCCACATGGCCGCTGTCACGAGCACCACGCCAATCGTGAGCGCCGCGCGCCGCGCGTAGACGGTTCGGAGAAGTGCGCCTCGCAGCCTTTTCATTTTTCACCAGGTGTATCCACTGCAGCTGGATTCTGGATTCTGAGATCAGAAGCCCCTAGGATCAAGACGTGTCCGCGACACTTGCGCTGCGTGTAACCGGCGTTCGCGCCTCAACTCCCAGCACGCGTGTCGTGTGCGCGGGGCTCGACGGCCACGCGTTCGAGTTCAAGGCGGGACAGGCGGTTCTGCTCGGAGCAGCAGGTCAAGAGCACCGCGTTCCCTATTCGATTGCGTCGGCGCCGGAGGAGACGGCCAAGAGCGGCGTGCTCGAGTTCCTGATGAAGGTGGACGCGTCGGGCGATCCTGGTCCGCATCTTCGCGGGCTCGCGAGGGGCTTGCAGATCGAGGTCGTGGGACCGTTCGGATCGTTCGTCTTCCCGACTCGGCCATCGGAACGGCGGTTTCTGTTCATCGCCGGCGGAACAGGTATCGCACCATTACGATCGATGCTCCGGCACGCGCTCCTCTCGCGGGTGCCAGGGGCATTCGCGGTTTCTTACAGTGCCCGGACGCCGCAGGATTTCGCGTACAGTACAGAGCTGCGGCGCCTGGCACGTCAGGGCAAAATTCGTCTCGAACTGACGGTGACACGTGAAGCGCCGCTGCGCTGGCGCGGCGAGCGAGGCCGGGTCGGTCAGCCGCGGCTCGCGCCGCTCGTAACCGATCCAGCCACGCTGTGTTTCATTTGCGGTCCGCCGTCGATGCTCGTGGAAGTCCCGCCGATCCTCACTGCGCTCGGCGTCCCAAGCTCGCGAATTCGCATGGAAACGTGGTGACTACGACGCGGGGTTGACCTGGAGCGTCGACTTCACATCCCTGACGCCATCGACCTTGCGGGCGATCGCGACAGCCTTGTCTGCCTCAGCTTTCGACTTGACGATGCCTGAGAGCGTCACAAGTCCCTTGCTGGTGTCGACGTCGATGCGCAGGCCACCGACGTCAGGGTCGTTGAGAAGCGCCGTCTTCACCTGCGCGGTAATGCCGGAGTCATCGACCGTCTCGCCGACCGACTCGCCGCAGGCGGCGACGAACATGCTGAGGGTGACCATGAAAGCGAGCGCGAGAATGATCGCGCGATTGGAGCCACTTCTGTACATCAGCTTCCCTCCGGAAACATCCGGTGCAAGCTAAATGCCGATCGCGTGATATCCGGCGTCGACCATCAGTACCTCGGCCGTAACCGCGCGGCCGGCGTTGCTGAGGAGAAAGAGCGCAGCGTCTGCGACTTCGCTCGTATCGATCGTTCGTTTGAGCGGCGCGCGGTCGCGGTACTGCTGGAGGATCGCTGAAAAGCCCGAGATGCCGGATGCAGCGAGCGTCTTGATAGGCCCTGCGGAAATCGCGTTGACGCGAATGTTGGCGGCGCCGAGCTCCGACGCAAGATATCGCACGGTCGCTTCGAGCGCCGCCTTGGCGACGCCCATCACGTTGTAGTTGGTGAACACGCGCTGGCTTCCCAGGTAGGTGAGCGTGAGGATGCTCCCGCCGCCGCGAGGTTCCATCAAGGGCGCCGCGCCTCGAGCAAGGGCGACGAGCGAGTACGCGCTGATGTCGAGCGACACGCGAAAGGCCTCGCGGCTCGTCTGAAGGAACGGCGCCGCAATCGCCTCGCGTGGCGCAAACGCGGCGCCATGCACGACGAAGTCGAGTCCTCCAAAGGTCTTGTCGATTGCGGCGAACGTATCGTCAATCTGCTGATCGCTGGTGACGTCCAGCGGCAACAGCAGCGGCTCGTTCAGTCCAGCCGCCAACTCTCGCACGTTCTCCTCGAGACGCTCGCCCTGGTACGTAATCGCCAGCCGCGCCCCGGCGGCAGCCGCCGCCTGCGCGATGGCCCATGCGATCGAGCGCTTATTGGCAACGCCGACGACCAACCCGATCTTGCCCGACAGATCGGTCATTTCGGCGGATCCGCTTTGCGCGGAGGGAGGTACTTTTTGGGAAACTTCGCCATGACGGTGTAATTCGGATCGACGACGTTGGCGATTCGCGATCGGCCGACCTGCGAGACGATCTGGTAGGCCTCCATCTTCTCGAAGCCGTACTCGCTGACGAGCCATTCAATCAGCTCGACCTGTGCGATCCGGAACGCATCGACGAGCGGACGGCCGCTGCCCGCGACCATGATGTCCTCGGCGTCCTCGTAACGCGGCCAGCGGATTCGCTTTCCTTTGACGAGGTCGAACTGCAGGGTCACGTCCATCGTCGTCTCGAGGCCCGACCCGCAGATCTCCCCGTCTCCCTGCAACGCGTGGCCGTCGCCGAAGTAAAAGTACGCGCCTTCGTGAAACACCGGGAGATACACCGTGGTCCCCTCTCGAGCGTCCGGAGAATCCATGTTCCCGCCGAAGTCGCCCGGCCACAGGCCGCCGAATGCTTCTTCACCCGCGGGCGCGACCGCGAGGCGCCCGAGCATCGGGCTGAGTGCAACCTCGATTCGTTTCGACGCCGAGTTGGGTATATCGAGAATGCCCATGTTCCGCGCGCGATCGAGTGTCCACACGAACCGGCGCGCTGGAAGCGGATCTGTGAGCATGCGCGTACGGCTGTCCGGCGCGACGGCGCTGATCCCGCTGGGGCGTACGTTCGACACGGCAGTGTCGCGGTTCGGGCGCACTTTGATGATGCGGACGACGAGCGTGTCGCCGGGCGCAGCCCCTTCGACGAAGAACGGCCCGACCTCGCCGGGCCATGCCCCGCCGTCCTTCTCGTAATAGTCGCCCGGCTTCGAGAAGGTTCGAGATTCGACCGTATCGCCCGGTTTGATCCGCAGGACCGGCTGACGTACCGCGAAGGTCTGGACGCCTTGCGTGGGCTCGAACTTGATGACGTCGGCGTCAGCGCTGGGAGGTACGAGGCAGACGACGCACAGGAACGGAATGACGATTCGGCGCATCGTTGGATTCAGCGCGAGCGCTTTTTCGGGCCGTGCTGCCGTTGCTGGCGATCGAACCGCTGCGGCCCCCTCGAGGGCCGGGATCCGAAACGCTGGCCGTTCCCCTGGCCGGGACCCGGGCGGCCCATGGCCCCGCGAGCGCCGCGGCCCTGATCGCGATATCCGCGCTGACCGGGCTGGCGGATCGTGAACTCGGGCAGCGGACGTTCTTTCGGGAGGCCGTCCGGGCGTGGAAGCGTCGCGCGGATGAGGGGGCGGCGCACAGGCCCTTCATCGCGCGGCGGGACATCCCCGGCGGACGCATCGGCGGCTGGAAGCGCGGGCACGTCAGGCGGGATGTCCGTGGGCACCGTGGGGGGCGTGGTGGAGACCCGGGTGTCTTGCTGGTCGCTCATTCCCGACAGAACCTCGTTGTAAAGCGCATCAGGGGCACCTTTGCGGCGGCGCCGCGGCGCGCTGCCGCCCTTGAACGGATGCTCGGCATCGCACGTCGTGCATCGCGTTTGACGAATTTCGTCCTCGATCATCGCGACGATGGCGTGGTTCGTCACACGCCGCTCGCGCGGACAGTAGTCGTCGACGGTATCACCGACCCGCAGCCGGCGCTGCTCCACGAAACCCCCGGGACGGACCTTTGGTAGGAGAAAGAAACTAGAGTTGCGTAGGTGTCGGAGAGTCTATCAGAGCCCGCGGCCGGGGCGCAAATCGTCAATCCAGCGCAGCGCGGCTTCGAGCGCGGGGTCCCGGCCCGCCGCAAGCGCCTTCCGATCGATCGGAATCTCCACGTCCGGCACCACACCCCGCCCCTCGAGTCGAACGCCGGCCGCTGTTACGAAGTCACCGAACGCATGTACGAGCGTGTCGCCGTTCGGCAGCCGGCTGAACGTCGCCGGCAGCGCCTGTCCCATCGTCCGTGTGCCGAAGACGCGGCCGCGGCTTATCGCCTGCAACCCGCCGGCAAAGCACTCCGACGCGCTGCCCGTCAAGTCATCCACGAGGATCGCCAGGGGACCGGCGTACGGTTTCACCGGCGCGCCGGCGGCGTTGACGCGGCGGGGATTCGCGCTCAACCGCAGCTCCGTCTCGCGCGTCTTCATTCGTCCGAGCAGCACGGGCTCGTCGACAAAGTGGCCGGAGATCCCCATCACCATCATGGCGAGTCCGCCCGGATTGCCGCGAAGGTCGAGGATGATGCCCGCCGCGTTTCGAAAGCGGTCGACCGCCGCCTGGACGAACCCGTCGACGGGCGCCATCCACACATTGAAGTGGATCAGTCCGGCGGTGCGCCCCGATGGCGTCGGGACGGCACGAACGCTGGTGCGGACGGTGAGCGTTGGCAGGTTCCCCACCTGTACCCGCTGACCCGGCTCCGGCTCGCGGCGAATGCTGACCGCGTGCTCAGCGCCTTGTGTATCGGTGAATTTGATCGCGACGGACGCTCCGACCGGGCCGCGCGTCTTCGCGGTGACCCGACGCCAGGCCTCGAAGCGAACCATCGGTGAGGCCGACCCGGCGGAGATCCCACCGAGAATCGCCTCGATGCTCGCACCGTCGACCGTGCCGATCGACCAACCGGGACCTACGAGTCCAGCGGCGGGCCCAGTCGCGTCGACGGCGACGACGATGGCGTCTCGATCCGTGAGACGGAAATCAAAACCTGGCGACCCGGAAAGGTCGGCGAACTCACCGCCGGCCGCAGCGGGTACGAGCGCGAAGTGTGACTGCCCCAGCCGCGCCAGCATCGCTTCGATAGCCGCGCGCAGCTCTTCGGGCGTCTGTGCCGTTTCGGCGCGTGGCCTGAGGTCGGTTCTGACCTGGTTCCAATCCACGCCGTTGAAGGTCGGATCGAAATGCGTGTCGCGAACGATCGCCCAGGCGGCATCGAAGATCGACCCCGCAGCCATGCCGGCCGCGAGCGCCAACGCGACCAGAATCTGGTTCATTTCACCAGCGCAAGAATCGAAGCGGGAGGGGCAAAGGCCGCCGGTTCGATGCCGCCGAACTCGACGCTCGTGATCGTGACGACCTGCTCCGTGCCGAGAACGCGTTGCACCTGTCGCGTGGGTAGCTGCAGGCCGCTGAACGCGCGATAGTCGCTCATGACGTTCGTGGCCTTCATCGTCCCAAGCGGTGATTCGCGCGTGACGATCGAGCCGATGAGCAGGCCGTTGTCGGCGTCGAAGAATTCGAAGTCTTCGTCGCCGTTCGTGCGGAGCGCGCGAACTTTGTACGCGGGACGTCCTTCGAACTCAACCTGTCCAACAGTCTCGAGGGCCGTGTACCCGGCTGGATCGTGAAGCGCGGCGTCGAATTCGGCGTCGCGTCTCAGCTGCTCGAGCTGTTTGCCGGTCAGGACCATCGGGCCGGTCATCGGCGTCACCATCCATCCCACCGATCCGTCGAAGCCCAGCTGCATTTCCCCAACGCCGGACATCGAGACCTTCTCACGGAATCGATCGGGGCGCGCAGCAAATCGTTCTACGGTGCCGGCGATGCCTTGCCCGGGCATCGAGAAGGTGCCGACCGCGCGAAGCGAGGAGTGACGTAGCACCGCGTCGCGGCCACCGATCGCGCGCACGTACCGCGCAACGATCTCGGACGCCGCCGGCAGCGGCGATTTCGCCGGCGCGGGTTGAACCGGCGCTGGAGCCTGACCGGTCGCAACGAACGAAACGATAAGAAGGAGAGAATGGAGGATGACTGCTAGACTACCACGATGCTAAAAGGCTCACGGCCCGGGATCGTCGAGCGCATCCAGCCGGTCAGTATTCACGGTCAGATCTCGCTCGATCTTCATTTCAGCGATCCTGAGGATCCGCAGGCACAGATTCGCGTCGCGCGCATCGGCGAAGAATCGGTGCCGCGCGGACTGGAGCCGGGAGACCGCGTCATGCTGCATTACTTGCTCGGCGCGGTCACTAGTGTGACCCGGGAGTAGCTCTCCGCCTCGCCTTCACGTATACGTCAATCGAATCAGGCCGTGGATTAACGAACGCCAATCTGATTCGGCCATCACTCTCCTGCGTCACCACGGCCGGGATCGCGCTCGCGGTCACGAACCATCCCTCGGGCAGAACGACATCGTTCCGGGGCCTTCCAAACGATCGATTCCACACGAGCTCGTCGCCGATGACGCCGTAGCGATTCGAATCCGTATACGTTTCCTCGATCCGAAGGCGAACGGACTCACCTTTTTTGACCGACGGAAAGCGGATGACAACGACTTCGCTCTCGGGTCGCACCGCTTCGCCGATATCGATCTTCGCGGCGGTGATCGCCGGGCCCTTTAGGGTCTCGACCTGAAGACGCTCGCCGGTGTCGAGGACGACCGCTGAAGGATTTGAAACGGTACTGCCCGCTCGGACGATGTTCAGGTAACGGTCCGTGCCCTCGCGGGATTCTGTGTAGTCGTGATAGAGCCGGAACCCGTGGGTTTCGGGCTGCTGCAGGAAATAAACGATTTCGCGGTCCTGCGTGGCGCGCTCCGGAGGGGTGACGCTGCGAAGCGGCGGCTCGGAGGACTGGGCGGCTGGTGCAGCGGCGGCACGCGGAGCCGGCGGGGGCGGCGATGTGCTGGCTGGTTTCTGCGCGCGCGCCACACGCTTTGCGCGCAGCGTCAGCGCAGCGGGCCCGGGGTAGGTATTCATGAAACTGAGCATCACGCGCCCGTCGCGCTCTTCGATGATCTGTGACGGCACGTTGCATCCGGTGAGCTCATAGCCGGCAGGCAGAACGACGCTGTTGCGGCGGATCCCAAGCGACCGCGTGAACACTATCGCGTCCTGCTCGGTGAAATAGCTCTTTGGATCCTTGTATGTCTTGAGAATGCGAATGCGCCCGCCGCCGTTCGGCGGCACCTGACGAGTGAGGTGCACTTTGATGTAGCTCGTCTCGAGGTCCGCGCGAGTGAAACCGTCCTCGCGCGCCTTCGCGCCGGTCACGACCTCGAACTTGAGCGGTGCCCCGGTCATCAGATCGACGACCGACTCGTCGCTCGCCTCGCTGCCAGGGCGAATCGGGTTGAAATAAAACCGCGCACCAGGCGAGGCGGCGGTCACGTCGTAGATGATTTTGAAGCTCGCGCTGGCGGGATCCAGGAGCTCGTAGCGCGTGTACTCGTCCTCGCTCGTGTTCTGCGCCGACGCGGCTGAAGGGATGACGGTCACGGCCGCAGCCACGAGGGCGGCAAACTGAACGGCTAATCGGACCATGCGGCAGAGTATAATGGTGGTCGCTCCCCCGACAATCGAGTTGTCCTTCATCCAAGTCGCGCTGTGCCTGGCGCTCGCGCTCGTGCCCGCGTGTCTCTCCTGGTGGAGCGGCCGCCAACTTCGTCTTCGCCTGGACGATGCCGCGTTTCCAGAGCGGCTGCAGGCGCACCGGCGGCGCATTCTCTTTCTGTCGTTTCTGCTGGGCGGCGTGGCAGTCGGGATGAAGCCCGCTCTCGCCCCCGTAACGATTGGTACGCTGGTTCTCGCGCTGAGCGGGGCGGCCTATCCGCTGCGCATCGCGATCCACGGTGAGACTTGGACGTACTTCGCGTACCTATCCTGGATCACCCGAATCGTTCTCGCGTTCGGCGCGTTCTGGCTTGCGGTGGGTTTGACCCCCTTCCTGATCCTCGCCATCGATCATCCGGTCTGGCGCATCGCCGCCAGTTTCGCCGCTGCGGCAGTGTTCGTTGCCTGGGTTACACGGTACATGCGGATAGCCTGCTGGCTCGTGCGCCCGCAACCGCTGACGGATACGGACCGCCTTGCGGCGTTCGGAACGATTCTTTCGCGCAGCCGATTGTCCCAGGCTGCCATCGACGTCCTCGCGCCGAAAGGTGGCGTGTGGTTCAACGCGCTCGCCCTTGCCTCTTTCCGCGACCGCCGCGTGTGGCTCGGACAGACGCTGCTCGAACGGCTCACTCCTAACGAGGCGCTTGCGATCTTCTCCCATGAGGTCGCACATCTCGAACAGTTCAACGATGCGTTCCTGTGGCGGCTTCGGGCCGTCGACGTCACGCTGATCACACTGGGCACCCTCGGCGTGGCGGCCGCGTCCCTCATGATTCCGGAGTCTGGCCGCTTCTGGCTGCTCGCCGCATGGGGCCTGACGTTTTTGCTGTTGCTTGCCGCGCGCGGCTATGGGCACCAGCGCCGCGAAACCGAAAGCGATCTACGCGCCGTCGAGCTGTGTGGAGATGCCGACGCGCTCGTCAGTGCCTTGATCAAGTTGCACGCGGCAATGCGGCTGCCGCGCCGGTGGGCTGAGAACGTGGAGCGTGGAGCGACGCATCCCAGCCTGGCCAATCGCATCCGGACGTTGCGTGAACTCGCCACAGCGCAGCCGGAGACGGTTCTTCCCGAGCGTCAGGTTTTCAGGACGCCGGATGGCGCGGTGGTTCTCGACCCTACTCGAGCACATTGGCTGGAAGGTCTTGCGGATCTCGAGGGCGATGCGGAAGCACTCTTCGACCGCGCGGCGAAGGCGCGCTCGGTTTCGTTCTCGAGCGTTCGCGAGCTGCGCGTCGAGGCGGGTGTCGCGGGCCAGGCCCGGCTGATCGCGCGCGACATCTCCGGTCATCGCTGGAGCGTGCCGATTGACGAACGGGACACGGCACGGCTTCAGCGCACGCTCGACGCAATCGAATCGCTGCTTGCGCCGCGACTCGTATCGAGAATTCCGGCCGGCGCCGGGCAAGCGCTCGTGATGCTCGCAATCATGCTCGGGCTTCTCCAAAGCGCCTGGGGACTGGTGCTTTGCGCGTGCGCCGCGATCGTTCGACTGCGCCCAACCTCCTTGATCATGCTGGCCGCTGCGGCAACGACCTCCGCGCTGCTCTCACTGCAACAACCTGCGTCGCTCGAGTGCGCGCTTCCGCTGTCGATGCTGATTCCGCTGGAAGTGTTGCTGGCCTCGGCCAGTGTCTGGCTGGCGTTTCGGCAGTTTCGTGAGCTGGGTACGCGGTGGGATGACGGTCCGCCTATCATGCTGGCGGTTTTAGGAGTGGGCGCCGTCGCCGCCTGGGCGATTGCGTTGGCCGATTTCGCAAGCGCTCCCGGTCTCGTGCGCGCGCATCAGATCGCGCAGGCGACGCCGGCGGTGGCGGTGCTCGCCGTGGCGCTGGCCGTTGTCCTGCTGACGGCACAAACCCGTCCGCGCCGCACGGCGGGCGCCCTCACCGCGGTCGTCGCGATTGCAGCCGCGGCCGTCGCCTCTCCGGCGCTGCTTTTTTCGCTCGAGCGCGATCCCCTGCTCGCGCGGACGCCAGTCGCCGCCACGATGCAAGCGCAGTCGACGCTGCTTCACGTCGCCGACGTCGGCGAGTTCGAGTACAACGGACCCTTGCGCATCTCACCATCGGGGCGCCGGTACGCCATCGGATCGCAGGCCGAAGATGAGGATACGCCGGTCGATTTCAGAATCGGCGAGTTCGGCGGGAGCGGGGCGCGAACTGTTCACGCGCTGGATCTCGCATGGGTGGACGACGATCGGTTGCTCATCTTGAAAGCGAGCGACCGCAGTGGATCGCACCTCTCAGTTCTCGACGCTCGCACCGGAAAGACTCCGTCCACGTCGCGTCTGAAATCTGTATCAACTGCATGGTCCCTCCCGGCGCTCGTAGCGCCTCGTCTGACATCAGTGGATGCCGGTCGAGGCTGGACGATTGTCGGCTGGACGTCTGCTCTGCAACGCCGCGCGATTCGCCTGACGGGAACACTGGGCGGCGCGACAATCGAGCAAACGGAGTGGGATGTTCCGCGAGACGGGTACGTAGAGGCAGTTACGGCCGGACCCCACGGGAATGCTCTCGCCGTTACTCACCGGATCCCAGGCGCCGTCCCGCTTCTGTGGGCTTTTCGACGTTCTGCGACGATGGCGTTGTGGACGGATTCGACGGTCTGGGCGTTGACGGCGGATGGCCCCCGGAGAATCGCCGACACGGCGCTGACGGCCCGCTGCACGGACACGGTTGACGGCGGCCGCATGGCCTGGTGCGTTGCGACGGATGCTCAGCGAACGATCATCTACGCTGCAGACATTCCCGAGGGACGCCTGGAAGCCGTGACGACGGTCGCGGAGTCTTCGAGTTTCGAATCGAACGGCCCGGATGGCTCACTCATCCTGTGGGCGGACTGGACCCGGCCTTTAATCGTCCGGCCCTCGCAACACATCGCAGTCGTGCTCGAGGAGGATGCGTTCCCGATGGCCCTCACGTCGCCGGGTCGCGGCGGTCTCGTCAGTTTTGTTTCAGCAGACGGGCATTCCGCGCAGATTCGCCTTCTGGAGCTGCGCTAGCCTTTCGCTTGAACACGGCGCGCGCGCCGAACATCGCGTCGACGGCGCCGGTCTTCAACCACTTTCGAAGAGCAGCCGTGGACGCGGTCAGGATCGTGTTCTGTTTCTGGTCCATCGTCATCGTGAGACCGGGCAGGCCTCCCTGCTTGGCTGCGAGCGCGAACCGATCGTAGTCGAGCGCCTGAACCGTCAGCGTGTCTGCCTCCCGCTCGATGCGCACCAGCGCATGCACCGGAATCAGAAAGGACCCGTAGTCCTGGCCTCGCACGGGGCTGATGTCGAGGTAAGTACGCGCACCCACTGTGGTCAGGTACCCGGTGAGCGTGCCTTTTTCGATCGGATGTTCGTAGTCAATTCGATAGGAGCGCCACTCACCGCGGCCCACGACAGCGGTGACGCGGTCGTCCTCGTTCACCCACGTGCCTACCAGTCCCGCATCCCACGTGATGCTCGCGTCGTCATGCGCCGGATGCAGCGACAAGACGAGACACCCGGATGAAACGAGCGCGACGTACGCGAGAACAAGGAGGCGTGACGTCCGCTTCACGACAACGCCCGTCCTTTCGTTTCCGGAATCCAGATCCAGCACACCGCCGCCACGAGGAAGGCCGTCGACGTGATGGAGAAGGCCGCGCCGAGCCCGCGTGAGGTGGCAAGCGAGCCCACGACGAACGGCGCGACTGCGCTGATGCCACGTCCGAGATTGTAGGTGATCCCCTGCGCGGTCGCACGGATGGAAGTGGGAAACAACTCCGCGCTCACCGCGCCGAAGCCGCTGAAGTAGCCGGTTCCGAAGAACGCGACGAGCGGACCGAGCGCGAGGAGCGCCGCCGGCTCGCGCGTCGCGCCGTAAATCGGCACGAGGACCGCGGCTGTCAGGAGATAGGCGACATAGCTCCGCTTTCGCCCGATCCAGTCGGCGATGAAACCAAACGTCACGTAGCCCAGCCACATGCCGACCTGCATCAATATGATCCACGTCGATGTCCGGAGGATCGACAGTCCCGCTCCTCCTTCCTCGACTGGCCGGCCGAGGAATGACGGGATCCATGTAAATAGACCCCACCACGCGAACATTGTTGCGGCGTTCATCGCCGCTACGAGCCAGGTGAGCCGGCCGAGCTCGCCGCGGACGAGCGCTGCAAGCGTGACGCGGTTCGGACCCGCCGTGCGCGATTCGCGCCAGATTCTCGACTCCGCGACGGAGCGTCGAATCCACACGGTTGCGAGCGCCGGCAGGATCCCAGCGAAGAAAACGGCGCGCCAGCCCCAGCGCGGGAGCACAATCGCCGTCACGAGCGACGCTGCCGCGTACCCAACCGCCCAGGCGCTTTGCATGAAGCCCAGTGCCTTGCCACGGTGTTCCGCCGGCCAGGTCTCCGCCACGAGCGCCGCGCCTATCGCCCACTCGCCTCCAAAGCCGAATCCCAGGAGAGCGCGGAACATGCCGAGCTGGAAGACCGTCTGCGAGAGACCGCACGCGGCGGTGAAGATCGAATACCAGAGAATCGAGGCCATCAGCGCCCGCGTCCGGCCGAACCGGTCAGCGAGCCAGCCGAAGAACATCCCGCCGAACGCGGACGTGGCCAGCGGAAGGGCGAGGAGAATGCCGCTGGCGCGATCGTCGATGCCGAACTCGCGCCTCACGTCGTTCAGTACCAGCGAGTAGATGAGGACGTCCATCGCGTCCAGCATCCACCCCAGCGATGCCGCAATCAGCGCGCGGCGGCCGTCCTGCGACGCGGCGGACCACCAGCTCATTGACCGATCGGGCGCACCTGCACGCCTGCGCGCTCGAGACCCGTCCGCAGCCGCGCCACGAGATCGGCTGCACCCGGTGTATCGCCATGCACACAGACTGTTTCAGCGCTCAACCGCACGATCGATCCATCCGAGGCGATGACGGATCCGTCGCGCGCCATGCGCAGAACCCGCTCGACCACGCGATCGGGCTCGTGGACGATGGCGTGCGGCAAACGCCGGGAGGTCAAGGAGCCGTCGGGTTCGTACGACCGATCGGCAAATGCCTCGGCGGCGACGCGGAGGCCAGACTCGCGTCCGGCATCGAGAAGCGCTGAACCCGGCAGTCCGAACAGAATGAGCGATCGATCGAATGATGCGGTCGCACGCGCGATGGCGTCTGCGAGGCCGCGGTCGCGGGCCGCCATGTTGTAGAGAGCACCGTGCGCCTTGACGTGCTGAAGGCGGACACCTTCGGCCTGCGCGACCCCGGCGATCGCTCCAACCTGATAGAGAACGAGATCTTCGACTTCCGCGGGCGTGGCGGCCATGTCTCGGCGACCGAAGCCGGCGAGGTCCTGGAAGCCCGGATGCGCGCCGATGGCGACGCCGCGTTCGCGCGCCAGGCGGATCGTGCGCCGCATCACCGACGGGTCACCCGCGTGAAAGCCGCAGGCGACATTCGCGGATGTAATGCTTCGCATCACGTCCTCGTCGGCTCCCATCTTCCAGGCGCCGAACGATTCGCCGAGGTCGCAGTTCAAGTCGATCCGCATCAACTACATCGTCAGCACGGCAGCGATCGTGACGATTCCCTCGAAAAACGTTCCGAGCCTCAGGTTCTCGTTCTCCTCGTGCTGGTTGTTGTCGAAATTCACGATCGGCACCAGCACGGCGGGAAAGTCGAGCGCGTCGATGAATGGCGCGATGGGCACCGTTCCGCCGAGCGTCCGAATCTGGACCGGCGCCTCGCCGTACATGCGCGTGAGGGATGCGACGAGCGCGCGAACCTGCGGGTCGCCTGGCGACGTACGAAAGGCATTCGTCCCGTCGCCACGCTCGGTAAGCCGCGCGATCTTCGAGTGCTTCGCGCGAACTTCGGCGTCGGGATCGTCGTCGACGAGCACGTAGTCCTGCCGCTTGATGTGCGCGCGGATCTTTTCGAGCATCGCCGCAGCGGGTGTTTCCTTGACGAGCCGCACGTCGATCGCCGCGGTGGCCCGATCGGGAATGATCGTCCGCGCGCCCGCACCGACGTGCGCGCTGACGAGCCCGCGGATGTTGAACGTCGGTGCCTGGAAGGCGTCCTGCAGCGTCCGCCCCGGCGTTTCAGGTCGCGCGACGCCGAACGTACGCAGCATTCGATCGGAGTCGTCCGGTACGTCCCGCACGATTTTCTGCTCTTCCGGCGTGAGCGGCGCGATGCCGTCATAGAACCCGTCGATCAGCACGCGACCCTCGGAATCCTTCATCGTCGCCAGGAGATGCACGAGTCGCCAGGCGGGATTGGGAATCCAATTGCCGTAATTGCCGCTGTGGACGCCCGACCTCGGACCGAAGACCGTCAAATCCATCGTCAGGATTCCGCGCGCACCGAGAGCGACGGTAGGTCGCCCGCTCGAATGAACGGGTCCATCGAAAATCACCATCAGGTCGGCGGCGAGCTTGTCGCGATACCTGGCTATCGCTGGAACCAGACTTGTCGAGCCCGCTTCCTCTTCTCCGTCGAGGATGACGCGCAGGTTAGCCGTGGGCGCGTTCCCGACGGCCTTCAGGGCGTCGAGCGCCGCACACAGCGCCACGATTGGCGATTTGTCGTCTGATGCCGAGCGGCCGTAAATCCGCCAGTCCGGCTGAAAGTGCGTCTGGGCCTCGAAGCTTCCGAGTTCTTTGGCGCCGGCATCGAGCCGCCCGTCCCTGAGGACCGGCGTGAAGGGACTGGCCTGTCTCCAGCCCTTCGGATCGACAGGTTGGCCGTCGTAGTGGCTGTAGAGGAGCAAGGTGCGCGATGCCCCTGGCACCTTCAAGTCGCCGTAGACGAGAGGATTTCCGTCGGTCTCGAGGATTTCCGCCGCAAACCCGCGTTTGGCCAGCATGCCCCGCAGGCGGTCTGCATTGCGCCGGATGTTCTGGCGATCAGCCGCCACGTTCGGGATCGCGAGCAGGTCGACCAGCTCCCCGACGATGGCTCGCTGATGGTCCGACACGTGCTTTTGCACCGCCGATCGGAGTTCTGATTGGGCGGAAAGTTGATTGGTCAAACCCCCGAAACTTTCCAGCAGGAAAAGCGTGAAGAGCGCGATCAGCGCGCGCGTCATACCGCGCGGATTATACGTGGGCGACCGACGTCGAAGAGGCCGCGACAAAATTGTGATCGCGCAATCAAAAGAGTACCGATTGAATCGCGCCGCAGAGGTAACTCCCTTGATTTTTCTGGTTTTTTTGAGGGTGTGCGCGGGCATGCCGGTTGCGTAATCACGGAACGCTGGCGGCCTGAATATTTACGGCAGGGAGCCGTGAGTTGCTGGGGAGCCGGGTCGCCCGCGAAGACCGGGGGCACCGCAATTGTGCGGTGCCCCTTTCTTTTTGGGTGGGGCCCTAACGTAATTAGACCGCGGCACCCTCAGGATACTGCAACGCCAGGCGCAGCTCTTTCGCCAGCGAGTCGACGGTCGTTCCCGTCCGCTTCCAGGCGCCTTCGGTCTCGAACCGGAGATCCCCTATCCGGCGCCCCCAGGGTGCGATGACCCGGCCGATAGCCCGGAAGTCGCTCCGTTCAGCGTGCTCCTGGTCCAGCCGCCTAACCACGTCGGGCGCGACCCGGATGAAGGCGCGCAGCGCGGTCGCGCTCTTGATGCTGTATTTCCGGCCATTCCAGGCGCCGCCGAAGACCTGCGCGATCTGCTTGAAGTAGTTCACGAAGAACTTCTTCCCTTCTTCCCGGAAGCTGTCGGTCTTGCGGCCCGGCCCGAACGCTTCCGTCGCGAACAGCTTCTTGAGCTCCTGTGCGAGCGGTGCCTGGGCGACGCGGCCCCCGCCGACGCCCAGAAGCTTGATCTCCTGGGCAAGCGCCGAATCGTCGCGGTCGTTCAGCGCCCGGACGATGTCGTGAGCCGCGGCGAGGCTGTCATCGCGGTAGAGCTGTCGACCGGAGAGCGAGACCAAGTGCGACGCGTTCAGCCGTGTGTGCTTCGCATTGATCGTGACGAACATCTGGACGACGTGGTCTTCGGGTAGGCGGTCGAAGATGATGGCAGGTACGCTGAATTGCTCTCCGCCGAACTTATCGATATCCGCGTGCAGTGCGAGCAGCCGGTGCTGACCATCGATTGCCCGCAGAACGCCTTCGCGCTCGGGCACTTTGAGCGTTCCCACATCAGAACCGGGCTCGGCTGGCTCGAACTTCAGCGCTTCGTCCGCGGAAATGATCACGGCGCCGGGAATCGAGGGGAGATCGCGCGCCTGGCGGCATTGTTCGTAGTACTGGACCAGTTCGTCGATTTTTCGCCTGATGATCTGGCGTTGATACGCCTTTTCATTCGACGCGATCCGGCGTTCGAGCAAGTCCCAGTTGACCTTCGACGGCGTCCCGCGCTTCTTGCCCCCGCGTACCGGTGGATGGGCCTGTTCACCGTAGCTGAGCACTTCGAACCGGACCAGCTTGTCGATATCATTCGCCGTCAGGGAAGCCTGATAGAATGCCACGCCGAATTGCTGCATGCGGATCGCGGCGACGTTGATCATGCGTGCGATTGTATAGTGGCTTCGCGCCGCTTTTCCAACAGCCCACAACCGACTACAAATCAAGGAGTTGGATGAAATGGCTCGCCTGCGTGCTCTGATGCACCGCCGTCTCTTCTGGGCATTTGCCCTCGTGACGACGGCGGTCGTTGCGCTGGGGGCTCAGCACTCCGTTCTCCAGCCCCGCGACCCCACCCAACTGCAGGACGAGGAATTCGCCCGCCTCGTCAAGGAGTGGACGACGCGCCCCGAGTTCAGCAGTCCGCTTGTCGATCACCTTCCCAAAGCGACCGGCGGCATCCCGTCCCCGAAGGACGTGCTCGGGTACCACATAGGCACGCCGAAAAAGCTGACGTACTACGCCGACATCCTGAAGTACTACCGCGCGCTCGAGTCCAAGAGCCCGCGCGTGAAGGTCCTGTCAATCGGCAAGACGGACGAAGGACGCGAGTACGTCGTGATCGTGGTGGCCGGCGAGGACGCGATCAAAAACCTCGAACAGCATCGCGGGTACCTCAACCAGATCGCGGATCCTCGAACGCTCACGGAGGATCAAGTCCGCCAAATCATCGGCAAGGCGAAGCCGATTTATCACTTGATGGGCGGACTCCACAGCGGTGAGACCGGACACTCCGAAATGCTGATGGAGCTCGCGTACCGCCTGGCGGTCGAATCGTCGCCGCTCATCAAGCAAATTCGCGACAACCTCATCGTGACCATCACGCCTGTGGCCGATCCGGACGGACGCGATCGTTACGTGGACTGGTACTACCGGCATCTGATCGACATCGACAACGAACAGGACCGCGTCGCCGGTCCGCCGTACTGGGGCAAGTACGTTTTTCACGACAACAACCGCGACATCAACTTCTCGCAGGTCACGATGCGCGCGCTGCTCGACTGGTACATGCAGTGGAAGGCGCCGATCATCCATGAACTGCACGAGTCGATTCCGTTCCTCTACACGTACTCTGGCCAGGCTCCGCAGAATCCCAACTACGATCCCATCCTGTTCGCCGAGCTGCCGTGGTTCTCGAACTTCGAAATGGCGCAGCTGACGAAATACGGGATGCCTGGCGTGTGGACGCACGGCTTCATGGACGGCTGGTCGCCCGGATATCTGGGCTCGATGGCCTACAACCACAACGCGCTGATGCGCATGTACGAGGTCTTCAACAACGGCGGCGCGACGACCATGAAGCGCCGCATCGGCGGCGGCCCCGGCGGCGGTGAGGGCGGCGGAGGATCTCAGACAACGCGTGAGTGGTACCGCCCGCTGCCGCCGTATCGTGAGGTCGTCTGGTCGATGCGGAACAACATCAACTATGCGCAGACCGGCGTGCTCAGCGGCCTGCAGCTCGCCGCGATGTTTCCGCAGACGGTCCTCGAGAACTTCTATCTCAAAACGCGCAATTCGATCGAAGCCGGGAAAAAAGAGCCGCCGCATGCTTTTGTGCTGCCGGCGGGCCAGCGCGACATGACGCGCGTGGCCTTCATCATCAACGTGCTTCGCCTGCAGGGCATCGAAGTCGGGCGTTCCATCGCGGAGATCAAGCTGAAGGACGCTTCATTCCCGCCCGGTTCTTTCGTCGTCAAGGCCGGGCAGCCGTATTGGCGCCTCGCGAAGATCCTCCTCGAGAAGCAGAACTATCCCGATCCGGCGCTGCGCACGTACGACGACAGCGGATGGACGATGGGGCTGATGGCGCACGCCGAGGTGAAGGAGGTGGCCGACAAAGGGATCCTCGACGTTGCCGTCGAGCCGGTCACACAGGTGAAGGTGCCCGGCAGCATCTCGGGCGCCGGTCCACACGTCGCCGTCGCGCACGTCGGTTCGAACAACGTCGTCACGCTCCGGTGGCGCCTCAAAGACCTGAATTCGCAGGTGGTCGAGAAGTCGTTCAACGCGCAAGGCCGCGAGTTTCCGCCGGGTTCGCTCGTAATAAGCGTCGGCTCCGCGGGCGACCGGGTGAAAAAGGCCGTCGAGGAGCTCGGTCTCGTTGCTGCCGGTTTGCCGTCGCCGCCGACGGTGCCGATGCACGAAGCGGACCTTCCGCGGATCGCGATGTTCAGTACCTGGGGGAGTACGCAGGAAGTCGGGTGGGTCCGGCACGCGTTCGACAAGTTCGAGGTGCCGTTCGATCTGATCTTCAAGGAACGGGTGCGCAAGGGCAATCTGCGCGCCGATTACGACGTGCTGCTGATACCGAATCAGGGTAACAACGGCAAGTTCATCGTCTACGACATTCCCTCGCGAGGAAAACCGATCGCCTACACGAAGACCGATCAGTTCAAGTTCCTGGGCGAGTACGGATCGTCGGAGGACATCACGGGCGGCATGGGCCTCGAGGGCGTCGTCGAGATCCAGAAGTTCCTCGACGCCGGCGGCTTGCTGATGACGCTCGGGACGGCCAGCTATTTCCCACCGGAGTTCGGCGTGGCGCGCAGTGTCGACGCGAGCCGGCCGTCGAGTCAGTTCTACGCGCCGCGCCCGATCGTGCAGGCCGAGGTGCTCAAACCCGAGCATCCCATCTTTTATGGCTACACCGCGAAAACGATCTCGGTGAAGTACGTCAACGGACCGCTTCTGCAGGTTCAGGGCGCGGGCGGTCCGTTCGGCCCGCCGCCGGACTCCGACGCGCCGCCGCGCCCCGATGCGCCAGTTCTCCTCTTGAAGTACACGGGCGGCGAGGCGGGAGTTCTGAGCGGCCTGATGCGAAACCCGAACGAGATCAGAAACCGCCCCGCGATCGTCGACGTGCCGGCCGGAAGGGGACGCATCCTCCTCTATGCGACCAACCCGGTCTACCGGTGGCAGAACTGGGGAGAGTTCAACCTCGTCTTCAACGCGTTGATGAATTTCAACGACCTCGGTACCACCGCCGCACGGCCTCAAACCACGACCGCGGCGGATGCCAAGTAGACAGTACCGGTTTGGGGCGAACGCCTATCTGAACGTTTCCGGCACCTGGATGATGAATGACATCTGGGTGGCGCGCGGATAGTTCCGTCCCTCTTATGAACGCGTCGCAGCATCCGCATCTTCTGGAGATCAGTCTGTGGCCATGGCTCGAGCACCAGTCGCGCGTGCATGGCCGCACGCTGAGGCTGGGGGAGGTATCCGATCGGGTGTGGGATGCGATCGCGGATCAGGGATTTCACATCATCTATCTGATGGGCGTCTGGCGGCGGAGCGCGATCGGCCGACAGATGGCGCGCAGCGATACGCGGTTGATGAAAGAGCTCGATCATGCGCTGCCGGACTGGAAGGTCGAGGACGTGCCCGGCTCGCCGTATTCCATCGGGGCGTATGAACCGGATCCGCGATTCGGTACCTGGCGCGACCTGGACGTCACGCGCGAAAGGCTTCACGCGCGCGGCATGCGCCTCATCGTCGATTTCGTTCCAAACCACACCGGCTTCGACTTTCCGTGGATCCACGATCATCCGGACCGCTACGTCAACGGGAAACTTGACGATTTTCGTGCGGATCCGCGTGCGTTCCGGTACGTCGAAGCGGCGGACGCCGGCCGCTACATCGCCCGTGGTCGCGACCCGCACTTCGCTCCCTGGTCCGACGTCGCACAGCTCGACTACTTCAACCCCAACACGCGCGCCGCCATGATCGTTCAGCTCCAGGCCATCGGCGAGCACTGCGACGGTGTGCGCTGCGACATGGCGATGCTGGTGCTGAACGACGTGTTCGAGCGAACGTGGGGCGACCTGGTGCGACGCAGGCGACCCCACGCGGAGTTCTGGGCGGACGCAACAGCCAGGCTGCCCGGGTTCATCTTTCTCGCCGAAGTGTACTGGGACCTGGAATGGCGACTGCAGGAACTCGGGTTCTCGTTCACGTACGACAAGCGTCTTCGCGATCGGCTCCTCCACGAGAACGCGCAGAGCGTCCGCGCCCATCTGCAGGCCGACCTCTCGTATCAGTCACGGCTCGGACGATTTCTCGAAAACCACGACGAACCACGGAGCCTCGAAGAGTTCGGGCCGGGCCGGGTCGAAGCCGCCGCCACGACGTGCGGGACGCTTCCGGGAATGCGGTTCTACTTCGACGGCCAGTTCGAAGGGCGCCGTGTACGGGCGCCGGTGCAACTCGCCTACTGGATCGACGAACCGCGTCAGCCGGCGATCGAAGAGCTCTACTCGCGGCTGCGGCAGGCGACCCGGCACCGCGTCTTCCACGAAGGCGACTGGGCGCTGCTCGAGATCGCTCCGACAGGCGACAATAGCGCCTCGGAGCTCATCGCCTGGCGGTGGCGACTGGGAAACGATCTGCGCGTGGTGGTCGTGAACAACTCGACGGCGCCCGCAAGCGGGCACGTTCGTCTGGCGGGTGAGCTCTCGGCAAGTGGACCGGCGCGGCTCATGTTTGCCGACCTGGTCGGCGGCGGTCGCTACCCGTGGGATCGCTCGACGTTGCTGGCGCGCGGCCTCTACGTGAGGCTGGATGGAGGCCGGGCGCATCTGTTCGAAGTGGGAGACGTCTCCTAGATACTCGGTCCACTCTTGACGTAACGGCCGATCGCCGCCAGGACCTTTTCTACGTCCGCATGTGTGTTGTAGATGTGCGGCGAGAACCGCAGGCCGGGCCGATCTGAGCCTCCGCGCGTCGCGCAGGCGATTCGATCCCTCTCATAAAGCGCGGTTCCGAGCGCACGCGCGTCCAGCGCCGCCGGCTGGAACGCGATCACGGCGGCCGACCGCTCTGGATTGCCGTCGGTCCAGATCTTTACGCCGTCGATCTTTTTCAGTCCGGCGAGGAGTGCCTGAGCGAGCTCGCGCGCGTGGCGTTCGACGGCGGCGGCGCCGATCTCGGCCCGAAGCGTGACCGCGGCGCCGAAAGCCGCGACAGCCGGCTCGTCGCGCTGGCCGAACGCTTCGAGCGTTTTCGATGCACCGACGGCACCCGCATACAGGCTGATGACGCTTGGCGCGAGCGCCGGTGCGTGTTTCGCCGTGTACAGCACTCCCACTTCGCGCGGGCCGCACGGCCACTTGTGGCCGCTGCCGGTGTAGAAGTCCGGCGCCAGGTCCGCGAGGTCAACATCGAGCACGCCGAACGACTGCGCCCCGTCCACGATAGTCGCGATCCCACGCTCGCGCGCGGCGCGGCAGAGATCCTTCGCCGGCAAGACATCTCCCACCGTGTTCGTCACGTGCGTGAATGCCCACACCCTCGTCTTCGGTGTTGTCTTCTTCAGAAACGCTTCGACATAGTAGTCAGCGCCGGGATGGGGACTGGGCGCCGGCACGACGTTGACGACGACGCCCGCACGTGCTCCCTTCTCGCGCCAGGCGGCGTGGTTGCTCGGATGGTTATCGGCAAAGATGACGACTTCGTCGCCTGCCTTTAGACCCAGTCCGCTCGAGACCAGGTTGTTCGCCTCACTCGTGTTACGGGTGACGACGATCTCCTCCGGCGTCGCGCGGAGCATTTTCGCGAGCGCCGCGCGCGTGTCTTCTTTCGCCTGAGCGAGCTTCGTTTTGGTGGCCTGCGATGGATCGCGATCCAGCGCCGTGGTCCAGCGTTGCAGCGATTCGATGACCGGCAACGATGACGGACACAGGTTCGCGGCGTTCATGAACGTCAGCCCTGGTTCGAGCGGAAATTTCTGCGACAAGCCCGCGTCCAGTCCAACACCGGGACTTGCGAACGTCGGCTTTCGATCCAGGAGGACCGCAGCAGACGACCCGGCGAGGAGACGAGCGAATCTTCGGCGGTTCATCGGTCCCTTCCCTTCCAACGTTCGACCAGGCGTGTCTTGGCGATCGATACGCCCAGCATCGCTACCGTAAAGATGACGAACGCGGCGATGGCCCAGCCGAAAGGCAGCTTGCGCTTGATCGGCTCGGCGATGAGACCGTACACCAGTTCGATGTGGATCCAATAGATGAAAAGCGACGTGCGCCCGAGCTGCACCATCGGGCTCCAGCCCCCGCCAGCCCGACTCCGCTCCCAGGCATATGCGGCACCGATAGCCAGCGTCAGTATTCCTGCGCGCAGGAAGAAGAACGTCGGCGAGCTGGTCCAGAAGTTAGACCGCTCGTAGATTGGAGGCAAGTAGGACGCCGCGTAGCCCGCCGCAGCAATCAGTGCGCCACCAGCCGCCAGGCGCGGCATCAGCTTGCGTTCGAGGACTTCGTCCGACGCTCGGTCGATGAAGAGCCCGACAGCTGTCCCGGCGAAGACGAACCCTGCCCACGGAAAGAGCGTGAAGTTGGTGAGTCCGGGCACGGGCCGCAGGTACGCTTCGATGGGGTCAGGCAGCGGATCGAGGATTCTCATCTCCCGCACGACCGGCGTTACCATTGCGATGACGACTGTGACTGTCCCGAACGCAGAAATGCGACTGAGGAACGATGGCGTGGCGCCCCACAACGTCGCGGCCGCCACGATCGACGGGCCCATGACGTTGAGTATGTCGACCTTCAGCAGGCTCCGCAGCGATGAGAACCCGCCGAGAACATACGCTTGCAGGCGGAAGAGATACGCCAGACCGAAAACTTCCCAGCCCCTGCGACGGACCGCGGCCGAAGCGGCGTGAGTGGAAGCGCCGCGCGCGACTTTGGCGGATGTGGACAGGGCAACGGCCACACCCGCCAGGAAAAGGAAGAGCGGGGCACCGAACCCTCCGAAAATCAGGCTCCATCCAAAGACGCGCAGTTCGCGATCGGCGGGTCGTGTCCAGGCGTCCAGCGTGTGCGCCTCGATCATGATGACGACTGCTATGCCGCGAAGCCAGTCGAGGTATCGACGCCTGACCAGGCTCGTCACGAAGCCGGCCGCAGTACGAGGCGCGCTGTAGCGTGGCGGGTCACTGCGGCCCGGGAGAACAACATCGGGTGGTAGCGCCCGTCCGCCCAGAGCGGGAGCAGGTCGCCGTAGTGCGGGCTCAGCGGCTGCGCGGAATTCCCAGGCACGTTGATCATCACCGAGCGATCCCAGTCCGATACATCGACGATTTCGCGGAACGAGGCGCCGTTGGTCTGCCTCTCGCCGCCTGCCGTCGCATTCACCGTCGTACCGTCGCCCCCGCGGGGCACGTCGGCCAGGTTCATAACCGCGCGCCGCTCGGGCGTCGTAGCAAGTGCATGATCAAAGACCGCGCGATGCGACCGTCCCCAGGACCATTTCGCAGGATCCGGCCCCTGTTGCCGGACAGTTTCGCGCCATGCGTCGCCGAGCAACGGACCGGTCAGGATTGCCTGTTTTAAGGTTCGAGCGCGGTCTGGCGGAAACAGTGGTGTGCGTCGCTCGGACGGCTTTCGAGGTGAGCCATCGACCCAACATCCATTCGGCGTCGTCAGCGCTTCGGGAGCCAACAGGTCCAGGACGGCGTCCACAGACGCCGGCGCGCCTTGCACCTCACGACCGAGGGCGACGGCCAACCGTTCGGTCCATGCGCGATACAACACGGCGGCCGGAGAATACTTGGACAGCACGAAGTCCCATCCGACGAGCATGCGGAAGGCTGCGCGGGCGTCCGGTTCTGGCGGATCCGAGGCAGCGTAGAACTCTCGAAGTGCATGAACCAGCGCGCGCGCAGGCAGCGACTGTTCGTCGTGCTGCATGCGCTCGAAGTCTGCGACGCTCAGTTTCCCGGCATCTCGCAGCAACTCGACGATGCGGCCGAAACGATGCGGCGAGCTGAACTCATAGCCAAGCGAGTGCGTGTAGCCGTCCGGAAGAATGTTGTGGTTCGCCGTCGTGATGAACCCGCTCGCCGGATTGAAAAGCTGGGGCAGGTCCCGGGCCGGCAGAAAACCGTCCCACTCGAACTTGCCGTCGGCGCCCGGCACGGGAAGGAGCCCCGCCCACCCGCGCCGCACCGGCGCAAGCCCGGCGGCGACCCAGCCGATGTTCCCATCGACGTCGGCGTATGCGAGGTTCTCCGACGGCACCTTCCAGCGTTCGACCGCGCTGAGGAATTCCGTCCAGTTGCGCGCCGTGTTGAGGGACAGCGAAGCGAGATACCCGGCCGTGCCTGGTTCGAGGCCAACCCAGCGCAACGCGAAGGCGCGGCGCCTCGCCTTGTCTGTATAGATGACCGGGCCGTGCCGCGTGAAGCGAAGGTCGACCGCGCGCGGCGTATCCTGACGAATAGCGATCGTGGTCCGTTCGACCTGCATCCGCTCCCACCCGCCGCGATACCAGTACTGTTCGTTGTCATTCGGGTGCAGGCGCTCGACGTAGAGATCCTGCTGATCGATGCCAACGATCGTGAACCCGAAAGCGACGCGATCGTTGTGACCGGCCGCCACACCCGGCAGCGCCGGCTCACCGGCGCCGATCACATTCCATCCCGGCCCGTTCAGGTGGATGGTGTATCGCAGTGACGGAAGTTGAATCGTGCGGTGCGGATCGTTGGCAAGCAGGGGTCGGCCCGTTGCTGATCGGGCGCCGCTGATGACCCAATTGTTCGAGCCCGCGTCGCCGGCGCCTGGCTCATCGTCTTTCGGGTTCGAACTCTCGGTATCTACACCGGGCCACTGCACTGGCGCATCCACGCCGGTCGTCAGTCGCAGCACGTCATCAGTGAAATCGGCGAGATCGAGTCCGTCTGGAAGCGTCAACGGCACAGGCGGATCGAGCGCCATGAGAGATGGCACGCGCTCGAGGCCGACGCGCACCGCGAGACGGGCGCGCTGCACCTCCGATCGCACGTTGCGAGTCATGATGTAGCCGGCCATCCGTCCGAGCACGGTTGACGGCGTCCAGGGCTCCGGGCCGAACCCGGCGAGCTGAAATTCGATCGGCAGCCGCGCAGGATCGGCGAGAACGTGGGTGATCTGCGCGTTCACGCCGCGTACGAACGCTTCAATCAGCCTACGGGCGTCCGGTGCGTAACTCCGCCATTCCGCGTCCATGTCACCGCGGTAGCGAAGTAGGCGCGCCAGCGTGTCGCGATCGACGTAGTCGGGCCCGGCGACTTCGGCGAGCCGGCCTTCCGCCGTCCGCCGCCAGATCTCCATCTGCCAGAGCCGGTCCTGAGCCGCGACGAACCCCTGCGCGAAAAACAGGTCGTCGACCGTTTGGGCGTAAACATGGGGAACGCCCCACCGGTCGCGAATGACTTCGACGGGACGTTGAAGCCCGGCGAGGGCGATCTCGCCGTTGATTTGCGCGAGCGCCGCTTCCGCGCGACGCCGCAGGTCCGGCGGATCTCCGGCACTCAGCGTCGCGAAGAGCGCCGCGATGAACGCCGCTTCAGCCGCTCGTGATTTCATGCGTCACGTCGAGCGCAATGTCCTGGCGCATCGAACTCCACACCGAACAATACTTTTCGCGGGAGAGGCTGACCGCCCGCTGAATCTGCTCGCTCGCGACGGTGCCGCTCACGAGGAAGTGGAGGGCGATCGACGTAAAACGCCGGGGCTCTTCTGGAGCCCGTTGACCAGTGAGCTGGACGCGAAGGCCACGAAGATTGTGGCGGCCTTTGCGAAGGATGTGAACGACGTCCATCGCCATGCAGCCGGCCAGCGCCACCGCGAGCGCCTGCATCGGCGACACGCCGGCGACGCCGTCACTGTCCAGAATCAGCTGGTTGTCGCCGGCCTTCGCGAGCAGGCGGAGGTCCGACTGCCACTCGAGTTCGACGGTCGTGGGAGGACGAGAAGGTGTTTGCTGTGCCAATGCCGATTGCCCGACGTGGCATTGGGCATTAGGCACCTCTGATTGTCAAGCGGCGCGCGTTTCGGCCGGCGCCGCACGCCGGGTCGGCATGAGGCTCGAGATCACGAGCCAGCCAAGCGGCAACGCAACGAGGAGGTACGAGAAGTACTGGCCGTATCGGCCGTCAGGCCCGTAAGGTTCCGTGGCCCAGTGCAACGGCTCGCTATAGGGGAAGATGTTCGCTTCGGTCAGCTCGTGGAACCCGTAGATGAGCAACTGAATGACGAACACCATCAGGAAGACGGCGGTGACCTGGAAGAATCGCGCGAGGTTCACGCGATGCCCGTAGCGGGACCATAGCCACGCGACGAGCGCCGCGGCGAGCGTTCCGGCAACGGCGCCGGCGATAATCTGAGCGGATCGCACCTGAAACAGCAGCGCGTTCATCAGGAGCGCGGTCTCCATCCCCTCACGCGAGATCATCAGAACCGTGAACGCAAAAACCCCAATGAACGCCGCCGCGCCGCGTTTTATCGCCGACTCGTGCAGCCTCGTCTCGATGTCGCGCTTGATGTGCCGCGCCGCCCGCCACATATGAACGATCAGCGAGGCGACGAGCACGGCAGCAACCAACGCAAGAAGACCTTCCCAGAGGGCCTGATTACGCGCGCGCTGCAACAGAATACCGAGGCCGATGCTCAGGGCCACGGCTGTGGCGATCCCCCAACGAACGGCGGGGACGAGCTGCGTTCGTCCGGTCTTGCGGAGGTAGGCCAGGCTGATTGCGACGATGAGAAAGGCTTCGAGCCCCTCGCGGAGGGTAATGACGAATGACTGCAGCATCGATGGGTCCCTAGGGAGCCTCGCCCGAAAATGAGAACGATCTCAATTTGAGAAGTCGAGTCTATCTCCACATATCCGACAAATCAAGTCGGATATCACCACAGATGGCAGGTTGCGTGGTGGATAATGCAGCCCTCATGTCGAAGACCGCTTTGCTGACTGCCTTGGCGCTCGCCGTTCTCGTTCTGGACAGTTCAGCCCGTCAGGACGACCTCCTGGAACGCGCGCGACGGCTGCACAAATCGGCGCCATTGATCGATGGTCATAATGACTACCCGTGGGAGCTTCGGGAGTCCACGCCTGACCGCGACCTCGAGAAGCTCGACATCAGCAAACCTCAGCCGGCGATCCACACCGACATCGCGCGGCTGAAGGCCGGAGGGGTTGGAGGACAGTTCTGGTCGGTTTATGTCCCCTCCGCGATGGCCGGTCAGCAAGCTGTCACCGCCACGCTCGAACAAATCGACATCGTGCACCGCATGATGCGCCGCTACCCCGAAACGTTCGAGCTGGCATTGACGGCCGACGATGTCGAACGGATTTTCAAGAAGGGCAAGATCGCATCGCTCATCGGGATGGAGGGAGGGCACTCGATCGACTCCTCGCTGGGTGCGCTTCGCATGTTCCACCGTCTCGGCGCGCGGTATATGACCCTCACCCATTCGACCAACGTCCCGTGGGCCGATTCCGGAACCGATACCGCAAAACTTGGCGGCCTCTCGCGGTTCGGCGAGGAGGTCGTGCGCGAGCTGAACTGGCTCGGCATGCTCGTCGACCTGAGCCACACGTCTCCGGAAACGATGGAGGATGCGATTCGCGTGACCGAGGCGCCGGTGATCTTCTCGCACTCCTCAGCGCGAGCCGTCTGCGACGTGCCGCGTAATGTCCCTGACAGCGTGCTGAAGCTGATACCGAAGAACGGTGGCGTCGTCATGGTGACGTTCGTGCCAGGGTTCCTCTCGAACGGCGTCGCGGCGCACGACCGCCTCGAGCGGGCCGAGCGCGACAAGCTGACGGCCGCGTATCCGAACGACCCGGCGGCGGTAAACGCAAAGATCGACGAGTGGCGGAAGGCCAATCCTTCTCCGCGCGCGACGCTCGCGCAAGTCGCCGAGCACATCGATCACATCCGAAAAGTCGCCGGGATAGATTCGATCGGAATCGGCAGTGACTTCGATGGCATCGACAGCACGCCCGTCGGGCTCGAGAACGTCTCGACTTACCCGGCGCTGACCGCCGAGCTGCTCAAGCGCGGTTATTCGGACGAGGATATCCGGAAGATCATCGGCCTGAACGTCCTGCGGGTGATGCGACAAGTCGAGAAGGCGTCGGAGCGTCTGCAGAAGGAACGTGGGCCGTCGGCAGCGATCATCACCCAGCTCGACGCCAAATAGGCCGCGGGTCACGAATTACCGCGGCCGTGCTGCTCTGTGGAACGGTCATGCACACTGAGGGTCGCGCGACTATCGTCGCGCTGGGCGACTCCACGACTGCCGGCACTCCGGGTTTTCTGTCGCCGCTCGAATCGCCGCCCGACGGGCAGGGCAACATCGAGAGTCAGTTCGCCTACTGGTTGATGAAAGCACGCCCCGGTTGGACGGTGCTGAATCGCGGCGTAAACGGCGAGCGAAGCGATCAGATACGGGCGCGATTCGATCGCGACGTCCTCGCGGCGAAGCCGGACGCCATCGTCATCATCGCCGGCGTAAACGACGTGTACCAAGGACGCTCGGCGGCATCGGTCATCGAGCAGCTTCGAATGCTGTACGAAGCAGGACGCAAAGCCGGCATTCGGGTTGTCGCCGGCTCAATCGTTCCGTACAACACCGCGACGCCGGATCAGAACGCGCGAATGCACGAGATCAACACCTGGATCAACGATGTGGCGGCGCGAGAGCACCGCGTGCGGTTCGTCGATACTCGCGCGGCCGTCGCGGCGATCGACAATGCCGATCGCCTCGCCGATTCTCCCGACGGGCTTCATCCATCGCCTTCAGGCTACAGGCGCATGGCGGAGGCGATCTGGCCTGCGCTGGAGGAAATCCTCGTCACAAGATAGCTGTGAGGTTCACATGTCCAGACGCTCGTTCGCGCTGACCCTGCTGCTGCTCGTCGCGGTGACGGCCCTGGCGGCACAACAACCGCCGCCGCCGCCTCGCGATTCCGGTTCGGTTGTCAATCAGTCGACCGATCCACTGCTGCGCGAGCTTCGATACCGCTCGATCGGTCCGGCGAGCATGGGCGGCCGCGTCGACGACATCGAGGCCGTCGAAAGTGATCCGTTCACCGTGTACGTCGGTTTCGCGACCGGCGGACTCTGGAAAACGACGAACAACGGGACGACGTGGACACCCCTCTTCGACGAGCAGGCAGTGTCGTCGATCGGCGACGTCGCGATTGCGCCGTCGAACCCGAGTGTGATCTACGTCGGCACTGGTGAGCCGAACAATCGCCAGAGCTCGACGATTGGCAACGGAATGTACAAGTCGATCGACGCCGGAAAGACCTGGATGCACGTCGGGCTCGCCGATACGCAAAGCATCGGCCGTGTCGTCGTCGATCCGAAGGATCCGAACACGGTGTACGTCGCAGCCGTCGGACATCTGTTTGGGCCGAACAAGGAACGAGGGCTGTTCAAGACCGTCGATGGCGGCGCCACATGGGCCAATACGAAGTTCATCGATGAGGACACGGGTTTCATCGATGTCGCCATGGATCTGTCGGACAGCCGTGTCTTGTACGCGAGCTCGTATCAGCGTCGACGGGTGCCTTGGGGATTCAGCGGCGGAGGGCCGGGCAGCGGACTCTGGAAAACGACCGACGCCGGGAAGACATGGACAGAGGTGACAGGTAGCGGATTCCCCGAAGGGACGCTGGGACGGATCGGCGTTGGGGTCTCACGATCGAAGCCGAACGTCGTGTACGCGCAGGTCGAAGTCGGTCCAAGTCCGGGAACAGGCGCTGGTGTGAGGCATGCGGGCGGCAAAGCCGGCGATGCGCAACCCGGACAGGGCGGCGGCGGAGGCGGAGGCGGAGGCGCCGGTCAGCAGCAACAGCAGCAGGACCGTCCGCCGGATCCGAAACAAAGCGGAGTGTGGCGCTCGGATGATCGTGGAAAGACGTGGCGGATCATGAGCAACAACAACAACCGCCCGATGTATTACAGCCAAATCCGAATCGATCCGACGAACGACCAGATCATCTATACGATGGGCGCATCCTTCTATAAGTCGGTCGACGGCGGCAAGACCTTCCGTGTTGTCACCGGCATGGGCCACGGCGACCATCACGCACTCTGGATCAATCCCCGCAACAGCCGGCACCTGCTGCTCGGACACGATGGCGGCTTCGATATCAGTTACGACCAGGCCGAGACGTTCGACTACCACAACATCATGGCGGTCGGGCAGTTCTACGCTATCAGCGCCGATATGCGGAAGCCGTACTTCGTGTACGGAGGACTGCAGGACAACGGGAGCTGGGGCGGACCCAGCGCCACGCGCGGTCAGGGAAGCACGAACGCCGACTGGTTCCGCGTTGGCGGCGGCGACGGCTTCTACACGATGAATGATCCTTCGGCATGGTCGATCGTGTACTCCGAATCGCAGAACGGGAACATGAACCGCCTGGACCTCAGGGCGGGACGGACCGTCAGCATTCGGCCGCGCGCGCGGCCGCGTCGGGAAACAACGACAACGACTCCGGCCGAAGCTGGCGCACCGGCCGAAGGGAGACGTAATCCGAATCCAGCTCGCGAAGATCAGACGTCGGGGACCACTGGTCAGACCGCGTCACCTGCACCTGCCGGACAGGCGCGGCCTGCGCCGCCAGGCCAACCGCCAGGACAGGAACAGCCACCGGCACAACCGGGATTCGGTGGGTTGGGCCAGCAGCCGCAGACGAGCAATATCGTGCCCGAGCCGCCCCCGGGGACGACGTTTCGGTTCAACTGGAACACGCCGCTGGCGATGTCGCCACACGATTCCCGCGTTATCTATACGGGCGCCGAGCGCTTCTTCAAGTCCACGAATCGTGGCGACACGTGGACGATGAGCGGCGATCTCACGAAGAGCATCGGCCGATTCAAGCTCCCGATCATGGGTGTCGCACCGGACGTACCGGTCCCTTCGCATCATGACGGCACGCTCGTCTTCGGATCGATTACGACGATCGCCGAATCGCCGGCGAGGCGGGGCGTCATCTGGGTCGGCACCGACGACGGCAACGTGCAGCTGAGCCGCGATGGCGGTGACACGTTCAGCAACGTCGCGCCGCGAATCCAGGGGGTGACTGGTGAGTACCTCGTGTCGCGGGTCGAGCCGTCGCGGTTCGAGGCCGGGACGTGCTACGTGACGATCGACAACCACCGGAACGACGACTGGAAGCCATATGTCTTCGTGACGCGCGACTACGGGCAGACGTGGACGTCAATCTCCGGCAACCTCCCGGCAGCGGGCAACGTCAACGTCATCGAGGAAGACACCCGCAATCCGAATCTGCTGTTCGTTGGAACCGAATTCGGGCTTTTCGTCTCGATGAACGCCGGGCGCGAGTGGAAACGGTTCTCCGCCGGCCTGCCGACCGTCCGGATCGATGATCTGCTCGTGCAGCCGCGCGAGAACGACCTGATCGTCGGGACACACGGACGCAGCATCTGGATCGTGGATGACATCTCCCCGCTGCAGGAGCTCTCGGACGAAGCCTTGCATGCGAACGCCTTCCTGTTCTCGATTCGCAACGCGACGCAGTGGCAGACGGACCCGCAGACAGCGCGTGTCAATAACGCGAAGAACTTTCGGGCGCAGAACCCGGACGGCGCCGTGATCAACTATCACCTGGCAAAGGACGCGGATCAGGCAACGATCACGATTAGCGATGCGACGGGAAAAACGATTCGAACGCTCAAGGGCCCCGCGAAGGCCGGACTGAATCGTGTTCGCTGGAACCTGCGTGGCGAGCCGCCACAGCGACCCGCAGGCTTCACGGGCGGGGGGGGCGGATTCGGAGGACAGCTCCTCGGCCCTGCGGCAGAGCCGGGCAGCTACGTTGTCAAACTCTCGGTGGCCGGAACGGAGCTCGTCAGACCGTTGGCGATCGAAGCGGACGAAGGACCCGAACGATAAGCATCGCGTGGCGGATCCTCAGCCAGTCGGGGTACACTTCTGGCTGGGGATCCCCTTTCATGCGTTCAGTCCTCGCCGCACTCGTTTCGATCATAGTGGCGTCACAGAGCTTCGGCGGCGCCGCGGCCACCCAGGAAACTCAGAAGTTCAAGTCCGGCACCCAGACCGTCCCGCTGTACGTCACAGTAACCGACGCGACGCGACGCCTTGTCCCGGAACTGGCGCAGGAAGACTTCGAGATCCTCGACAACGGCAAGCCACAGTCAATTACGCTGTTCGACGACGAAATACGCCCGATTACCGCCGTCGTCATGCTCGATACGAGCGGGAGCATGACGCTCGCGCTCGACCTGGTGAAGAAGGCGTCGGAGCAGTTCGTGATCCGGCTCCTGCCCGACGACCGCGGGCGTGTTGGAGCCTTCAACGACAAGATCGAATTCTTCCCGTCAGACCGTTTTACCGGGAACAGGGACGAATTGATTGGGTATCTGAAGGAGCTGGACTTCGGTTATCCGACGCGCCTCTATGACGCCGTCGATCAGAGCATTGACAAGCTCGAACCAATCGACGGCCGCCGCGTGGTCGTGGTGTTCACAGACGGCGACGACACCGCGAGTAAGGCAGGGCTGGGCGACGTCCTGGATCGCGCGCGGCTCCTCGAAGTGATGGTGTACGCGATTGGTCTGGAGTCGGACTACTTCAACGGCGTGCAGCGGGTGCGCACGCGTCCCGATCGTGGATTGAAAAAGCTCGCCGAAGAAACCGGCGGCGGGTTCTTTGAGTTGAAGAAAACCGATGAGCTTGGCGCCACGTTCACGCGCGTGGCCCAGGAGCTCCACTCGCAGTACGTTCTCGGCTTCTCGCCTGAGAAGCTCGATGGGAAGGTGCACAAGCTCGATGTGCGGGTGAAGCGGCCTGGAATGACGGCCCGCGCGCGGAAGAGCTATGTGGCGGCTCCGGCGACCGCCACTGATTCACGTTAGTCCTAGACCAGGATCGCCGCGATCATCGCGACCACGAGCAGCGCCCCGACGACGCTCTCCGCGGTGCTGGAGAAATCAAGTTCAAACATTGTCGTGTCCCCTTTCTTAAAGGCTTAGACGGGGGAACACGGTCTGCGGTTTAGTGGAAATGCGAGGCGGGATGAGCGGTGGTAGTAATTGCGCCCGGCCCCGCTCGGCGGCTAAACTGCCTGCCTGAACTGAACCGGGCGCCCCCCCAGCTATGGAGAAGTTACGTTGGGGGTCACGCGCCGTCATGACGGAAGGCTGACGAATCCCTCAAGATGTCCTGATATGGCCGGCAAGGATAAGGATAAAGACCCGACAAACGCACGTCCGGAAGATGTCCTCATCGAAGCATTGATCCAGGCGACCGGCCGCTCGGCGCAGGCGGTGTACGAGTTCGACGAGTACCGACTCGATGTTGCCGACGAACGGCTGTCGCGCGCCGGCGTACCGATTCCACTCGCGCCGAAAGAATTCGAGACGCTTCGCTTCCTCGTCGAACGCAGCGGCCGTCTCGTGACGAAGCAAGAGTTGCTCGACCGCGTGTGGGCTGGAACATTCGTCGGCGACGACACGATCGCCCAACGCATCTCAGTGCTTCGCAAAGCGTTGGGCGACGGCGCTTCGCAGAAGTACATCGAAACAGTTCCCAAACGCGGATACAGGTTCGTCGGAAACGTGCGGCTACTAAGCTAGGCGCGGTAAGATGCCCGCCATGCGACTGATCTCCATTCCCGCCGCCGCGATATGCTGGCTCGCACTCGTGGCTGACACTCGCCCTCCGGTCATCGTCCGCAACGGTCTCATCGCGACCAGCCAGCCACTAGCGTCGGCGGCCGGACTGAGAGTCCTTCAGGAGGGAGGAAACGCCATCGACGCGGCGCTGACTGCCGCCGCGGTTCTGGCGGTCACGGAGCCGACGATGACTGGCGTCGGCGGGGATCTGTTCGCGATCGTGTACGACGCAAAAAGCGGAAAGCTCGTGGGGTTGAACGCCAGCGGCCGAGCGCCGGCGAAAGCCACGCCGGCAGCGTTCCGCGCCCGTGGTCTCGCGGACATTCCCAACGGCGGACCGTTGTCCGTGTCCGTTCCGGGCGCGGTAGACGGCTGGGCCGAGCTCCTTCAACGGTTCGGGACGAGACCGCTCGCGCGTGTTCTCGAACCGGCGATCGGGTACGCGCGCGACGGTTATGCCGTCACGCCCGTCATCGCGGAACAGTGGGAGGCAGCAGCGGACAGGCTCGCAAAGGATCCGGCTGCGGCAGCGACATTCCTCGTCAATGGCCGGGCGCCGCGACCGGGAGAGATTGTGTCGAACCCGAAGCTCGCCGCGACGCTGCAGACGATCGCACGCGAAGGACGTGACGCCTTTTACCGCGGACCGATCGCCCAGGCCATCGCGGCCGACATGGCAAAGCGCGACGCCTTTCTGACTGCTGAGGATCTCTCGGCGCACAAGTCCGATTGGGTCGATCCGATTTCGACCTCTTACCGTGGCCACGATGTTTACGAGCTGCCGCCGAACACGCAGGGGTTCGCGGCGCTCGAGATGCTGAACATCCTCGAGGCCTACGACGTCGCGGGGCTGGGCCACAATTCGGCCGCATACCTGCACCTGCTCGTCGAAGCCAAGAAGATCGCCTATGCGGACAGGGACGCATATCTTGCCGATCCCGGTTCGCTGCCAGGGGATCTGCTTCGGCGGCTGATCTCCAAGGACTACGCTGCCGAGCGCCGGAAGGAGATCAACCTGTCCAAGGCAGGGACGTACGCTCCGGCGAGCCGATCGTCAGAGGCCGGCGATGGCGCCACCAATCCTCTGGGCTCAGGACCGTGGCACGTCGCTGCGGGCGACACGGTATACCTGACCGCAGCGGACCAGCACGGAAATGTCGTCTCGCTGATCCAGTCGCTCTTCAATACCTTCGGCGCCGGCATCGTCGCGGCCGACACCGGAATCGCGCTCCACAATCGCGGGAGCCTCTTCTCGCTCTCGCCGTCCCATCCGAATGTGATTGGACCGGGAAAGCGACCGTTCCACACGCTCGTGCCTGCGATGGTCCTGAAAGATGGCCGGCCCTGGCTGTCATTTGGAGTCATGGGCGGCGACCACCAGGCGCAGGGACACGTCCAGGTGTTGCTCAACCTGATTGACTTCAAAATGGACGTCCAGGCCGCCGGAGATGCGCCGCGCTTCAACCACGCCGCCCGTCTTGCGCTCGAGGACGGTATCTCGGAGGACGTCCGCGCCAAGTTGGCGGCAATGGGCCACAGTCTGGCCGAGCGTGGCGGCACCCACGGCGGATACCAGGCGATTCTGATCGATCCGCGTACCAAAGCGCTCAGCGGTGGATCGGATCGGCGAAAGGACGGAGTCGCGGTCGGCTACTGACGCCGGGGTTACCCCATCAATTCGTACAGCTCGGTCGGCTCGGCACGTCCCTTCAAGGTGCTCGTTGCAACCTTCCGCGTTTTGAACTGGTCCTTGACCATCGCCCAAGTAGATCCCGTCATCAGGATCTGATCCGGTTCTGTCACCGCCTCGACCCGCGAGGCAGTGTTGACGACGTCGCCGAGCACCGTGAACTCCCGCCGTCGAGGCGAGCCGATGTCGCCAGTCAGCGCACGGCCGGAATTCAGTGCGATTCGCACGCGGAAGGCCGACGCGCCCGGCTCGGCGTTCATCGCCGCGAGCGCACGGCGCATGTCGCGGGCCGCGGCGACGGCCCGGGCGGCGTGATCCGGCTGCTCGAACGGAGCCCCAAACACGGCCAGAATCGCATCGCCGACAAACTTGTCGAGCGTGCCTTCGTGCTCGAACAGCACCTCGGCCATGCGCGTGAAGTACGCGTTCAGAAACGCGGCCACCGCAAGCGGCGGATGACGTTCGGCGAAGCTGCTGAACGCGACCAGATCGCAGAACATGACGGTGACTTCGCGCTCCTGCGCGAGGAACGGCGCGTCGGTCCCGGTGCCGCCGTGAAGGATCCGGTTGACTACGGCGGGCGAGTGATACCGCTGAAGCCGCTCTCGCCGCTTCACCTCCTCGACGAGCTGGGCAGACAGCCGGGCCTGCTCGATAGCGACTGCCGCATAGCCACAGAACGCCATGAAGACGTCCAGGTCATCGGGCGCAAAACGTTTCGCCCGGGGGGTGTCGCAGTACATGACCCCGATCACATTGTTTCGATTCCAGAGGGGTGCGCACATGAACGAGCGGACGCCCATTGCCTGCATACTCGTCGCGCTGTCCAGGCGCGAATCGACGATTGCGTCCGAGGCGAGCATCGCGACGCGCTCCCGCATGACGCGGTTGACCACGGTTCGGCTGAGCGACGTCCGGCCGGGCGCGCTTCGATCTCGATTCCGCATAACCCGTCCGGTGAGCGGCTCGTCCGGTGAATCGCGAAGCAGGAGGAACACGCGCTCAGCCGGAACGATCTCGAACACGAGATCCACGACCTTGCCGAGCATCTCGTTAATTGGCTGGACCGTGACAAGGGTCTTTGCGATCTCTGTCAGCAGCTTCACGAAACGGCCGCCGCGGCGGTCTCGCCCGGAGCGGCGTTCCCCCGCGGCTCGGCCGAGATTCACCTTCCGCCTGTCGCCCTCTTTTCGCCGCTCACCCTGACTCGAAGTGGGCGTTCCACCGACGGCCGCTCCCGTCACCGGGCGGATCACGGTGCCGGAATCCTCGAGCAGCTGGTGCCCTTCCGATAGCAGCTCGCGCTCTGGAACCCGTTGCTCGATCGTGATCGAGATCGCGCCGACGGTGACGACGTCGCCGGCCACTAGCTCGCATTCAGTGTCAAGCGTCGAGCCGTTCACGCGCGTGCCGTAGCGGCTGCCCGCGTCGGTGACGTAGCACCGGCCGGCTTCGAAACGGATCCTGGCGTGCTGACGCGAAACCGTAGGGTGGTTGATGACGAGGTCGCATCCAGGCGCACGACCGACGATGGTCAGCCCGTCACGCAGTCGCTGCGAGCGTGACGTACCGCTGTCGACGAACGACAGGCTAAACATCAGCGGGCTGGGGCGCGAACCCTGTCCATCGTGACGCCGGTGCGCTGCGAAAACGCTGCCGGCAGGGTGCGAAGGTGCTCAGGCGCAACGCGAAGAACGGAGAAGGCTTCCTTCGTGCGGATCGACACCCAATGCGGATCCGAGCGAAAGATCCCGAACGCCCCACCGCCCACGCGCATCACCGGCGCCGGGCCGCGCGGTGACTTCCACATCGGCTGCCGGGACCGCGAATAGTTCACGCTCCGGATTTGCTCGTAGGGTATGGACCGAAGGACTGCGCCGTTGCGCTCGGAGATTGTCAGTACGCCGGACGAGAATGTCATGATCGCGTCGCGTTCGCGCACGCGCGTTCCTTCGGCAGCCACGAACCGGATATCCACGATTGTCAGCGGCGGCAGCGTGGCATCTCGGGCCGTAACCGGACGCGCCGGCGGGATCGTTTCGGTCGCTGCGGCCGGGGCGTGCTCGGTCGGACGAGCCGGAGACGTTGCTGCCGACGACGTCGCGGGAGCTGGAGCAGCACTTGTTGCGGAAGTCGCGGGCGCCGCGTCAGGTCGCCGCACGACCAGCAGAGCGAGACCGCTAATTGCGACCACAAGGGTCCCGAACAGCCCGGCGGCAACCGCTAAGTGTCGCGGTTTCAAAATGACCGTAGTGGGTTCACGAGTCGCTGCCGGCGTCCCCGGCAGCGGTTCAGCCCCTGGGTTTGAGCTCGGATGAGGCGCGGCGAGTACTGGGCTCGGATCTCGAATCGGAGTGCTGACGACCCGCACCCCTGCCGGCGTCGCCACAGGAACGGTCGCGGCGAACGCAGCGTCGCCGGCTGCATCGGCAGAAAGCGCGGGCGAACCGTTCGAGCGGCCCTTGTTGACCTGTTGAACGGGTGCAGGTTCCGCCGGTCGGTCGATCAACGCAACCGGATGATCAGGCGGCAGCGTTGTCTCCAGGGATCCCGGCAGCGCCATTGGTACGAGCGAGCCGCCGCAACCGAGCAGCGCGTCGCGGAACTCTTCAGCTGTCTGAAAACGATCGGCGGGAGACTTGGCCAGCGCGCGCCAGAGGACGTCCTCGCACCATGGCGGGAGCTCCGACCGGTACTGCCGCAGGGGCGTCGGAGGATCCTTGAGCTGCTTGTGCGCCATGGCAATCGCGGTGTCCGCGCTGAACGGCAGATTGCCGCTCAGCAAGCGATAGATCACCACGCCTACCGAATAGAGGTCGGCGCGGCCATCCACGTCGGTTGCCAGCACCTGCTCGGGCGCCATGTACGCAGGCGTCCCCATCATCAATCCATCGGACGTCAAGTGCTCGGTGCCGACGACTCGCGCGATTCCAAAGTCCATGATCTTGACCGCGCCGTACTCGCTCAGCATCAGATTCGCCGGCTTGAGATCGCGATGAACGATGCCGAGGCGGTGCGCGTGACCGAGCGCATCCAGCACTTGCGCGCCCAGGCTCGCTGCGCGCTCAGGCTCAAGAGGACCGAGACGTTCGACCATGCAGTCGAACGTTTCGCCGCGGACAAACTCCATTACCATCAGAAGGTCGTCGTCGCTGCGAAAGAGTTCGTATATGGTGGCGATGCCGGGATGATTCAGGCGCGCGAGCGTCATCGCCTCGGCACGGAAGCGGCGGACAATGGCGCTCTCACCAAGATCCGGATTCAGGACCTTGACGGCCACTTCGCGGTCGAGCGTTTCGTCGATGGCCTTGTAAACGGTACCCATGCCGCCGCGGCCAATCTTTTCGACGACGCGGTACTTCCCGATCGTCTTGCCGAGCATGGGACCCCTGTGCGACCTCGGAAAGTGAGAGGAGTTCGCAGTCTAATACAGGCGGAAGCCGGCCCGCAAAGGATCCTCGTCGTCCACAAAGAAGGTGTGCTCTCCCGTGATCCACGCTGACCCTTCGATCTCCGGAATGATCGCGGGCAGATCTCCGACGACAGTGTCCTGAAGGATACGGCCGCGAAAAACCGTGGACACGATGCTTTCGTGTGTAAACGTGCCGCCCGGCGGCAATAACCCCATCGCCGCGAGCACAGCCATGACGGCGGACGTGCCCGTACCGCACGGCGAGCGATCGACTTCCGCATCCGCGAACACGGTGACATTCCGCAAGTCGGCCGTTCCGGTGGAGGGTCCGGTGAAGATCGTGCCGTACAGTCCGCGAAGCCCGGGATCCAGTGGATGCACGACAGTCACGGTCGACTCGACTGCGTCTCGAATCGCCATCCCCGCGCGTCTGAGTTCTGGCAGCTTCCGGGGATCGATCGCAAGGCCGGCAGCCTCGGCGTCGGCAATAGCGTAAAACGCCCCCCCGAAGGCGACGTCGACGCGCAGCTCGCGCGATCCGAGCGTCACTGGAACGCCGGCCGCAAACACAAAAGACGGGACGTTGGAGAACGACACAGCCTCGACGCGTGGCGATCCGGCTTGGCTATCACCTCGTTCGCGCAGTGCGGGCCGAGCGCGAACGGGACCGGCCGGCGAATCGAGAATGATCACCTGTTGACCGTTGCGCCGAGTCAGCAACCCGCGCTCGAGCGCGATGGTCACGACCGCGATCACTCCGTGACCGCACATCGTGCTGTAGCCTTCGTTGTGCATGAAGAGAACGCCCGCGTCGGAATCCGGCCGTTCAGGTTCTGTCAGCAGAGCGCCGTACATATCAGTGTGTCCGCGAGGTTCGAGCATCAAGGCGCGACGCAAGTGGTCGTGATGCTGCCGCACCCAATCTCTTTTCTCGAGCATGGTCGCACCCTCGATGTGCGGAAAGCCCTCGATGATGAGCCGTAGGGGCTCGCCGGCGGCATGAGCGTCGATCGTGCGGATTCTGTGGATCATTGCGTGGAAGTTTAGAATGCGTGACGAGATATGGCTATCGTCCTGAACGAAACGGATGTCAAGGCGGTCCTGCCCATGCGCGATCTCATTGATGCGATGGAGGGGGCGCTCGCCAAATTCTCAGCTGGCGAAATCGTTCAGCCGGTCCGGAGTGTTCTGCAGGTCGGACCGTCCAAGGCGTTTTTCGGGGTGATGCCGGCCTACCAGCCGGCGCCCGCGGCGCTGGGCGCAAAGCTGGTCACGGTGTTCGCCGGTAACACGGCGCACGGATTGCCGACGCACCTGGCGACGATCATCCTCCTCGACCCTGACACCGGCGCTCTGGCGGCCTTGATGGACGGCCGGTTCATAACCGAGGCTCGGACGGCAGCGGTTTCGGCTGTGTCAGTGCGACACATGGCTCGTCCCGAGCCGCCGGACGGTACGACGCTGGCGATTCTCGGCTCGGGCGTGCAGGCGCGCAGCCATCTCGAAGCAATCGCGCTCGTCAGACGTCTCAAGGAAATCCGCGTCTGGAGCCCGACGCCGGTGAACCGCGACCGGTTTGCGCGCGGGATGGCCTCACACGCGCCCGCTTCGATTCGCGCGGTCTCATCCGCGCGCGCCGCTGTCGACGGCGCCGACATCATCGTGCTGGCGACCGCGTCGCCCACGCCAGTCGTCGAGCGCGGCTGGGCCGCGGACGGCGCGCACATCTGCGCGGTGGGCGCATGCCGTCCGGATGTCCGGGAGATGGACGGACCTCTCGTCGCAGCCGGACGGCTGATCGTCGATTCGCGGGCGGGGGCGCTGGCCGAGGCCGGCGACCTCGTACTCGCCATTAAAGAAGGATGCTGCGGACCGGATCACATCGCCGGCGAACTTGGAGAGGTCGTCTCGAAGCGGATGCCAGGACGAACTTCACCTCGCGAGATCACGATCTTCAAGTCTCTCGGCATGGCGGTGGAGGACGTCGCAGCGGCGGAGCTCGCGTGGCGCAGGGCTGCCGAACAGGGCCTTGGGCGTGCGGTTCTTCTGTAGCAGCTGGCTGCTCCTCACGATTGTTTCTCCGGCGGCGGGTCAAACCGCCGCCGAGTTGCGGAAACAAGCTTTCGACCAGGCCTATAACCTCGATCGTGAGGAGGCGATCGCGATCCTCGAAAAAGCACGCGACGCCGCGCCAGAGGATCCAGCTTCGTACCGCGCGCTGGCCGCCGTGACGTGGCTCCAGATCCTCTACCAGCGCGGCGCGGTGACCGTGGACCACTATCTCGGCGGTATCTCGCGCGCGCGTATCGAACTCCGGCAGCCGGACCCGGCACTCGATCAGCGGTTCCGGCTGAACGTCGAGCGCGCGGTGGCGCTTGCCGAGCGCGCGGTGGCGACGCGCCCGCGCGACCCGCAAGCCCATTACGACCACGGCGCGGCGCTCGGCCTCCGAGCCTCCTACACGGCAACCGTGGAGGGCAAACTGGTTGCCGGCTTTCGCGCCGCCAAGGCTGCCTTCGATGCGCACGAGCGCGTGCTCGAGCTCGATTCGCGCCGGAAGGATGCTGGGCTGATCGTCGGGACGTATCGATATCTCGTGTCCGCTCTCTCGCTGCCCATGCGCTGGATGGCGTACATGGCCGGATTCGGCGGCGGCCGCGAGCAGGGTATACGCATGATTGCCGAAGCGGCCGACTATCCCGGCGAATTGCAGGTCGAGGCGCGCTTCGCCCTGATTCTTGTCTACAACCGCGAGCGTCAGTACGACGCCGCCGTGCGGGTACTCGAAACTCTCGAACGCGAGTACCCCAGGAACCGTCTGATCATCTTAGAGAAGGCATCCACGATGCTTCGGGGCGAGCGGTACGTTGACGCCGAGCGTGTCCTGTCCGATGGGCTCGCGAAGTTCGCCCGAGACAGCCGGCGGCGGATTCCCGGCGAAGAAGCCTTGTGGCGCTACAAGAGAGGAGCCGCCCGTCTCGGCGCTGGCCGGCGTGACGAAGCCGTGGCGGACCTGCGTGCTGCGCTCGACTCGAGCCCCGCCGACTGGGTTGCGGGCCGTTCCCGGGTCGAACTCGGAAAGGCTGCCGAGCGGACCGGTGACCCGAATGGCGCTCGCAGCGAGTACCAGCAGGCCGTTGCGCTGTGCGAACGAGGGAACGATCCGGCCTGCGTCGAAGACGCGAGACGGCGGCTCGCGCGAGTGGCAAAGTAAAGAATGCGCTATCCTTTCATTCAGTCCTGAATGGCCAGCCGAGTCCCTACCTGGGTCTGGGTCGTCATCGGCATCGTGGTCGTGTGTGCGATCGCCCTCGTGGGCGTGGCCGTCACCGGCATCTATTTCGTCGCGAGACAGGTTGATACGGTGGAGGCATCGCCTGCGACTGCCGATCAGACATTCGAGCGCGAACGCGTGCGCTTCAAAGATCAGAAACCGCTCATCGAGCTGGACGGCGATGACAACATCACCGCGACCCACTTCGACGATCCGCCGCCGGCCGGCACGCCACGGAAGCTCGAGTCTCTGAGCGTGATGGCATGGGATTCGGACGACGAACGTCTCGTGCGGGTCAATATTCCGTTCTGGCTCCTGCGACTGAAGGACGATCCGCTCGACATCCTGGCGGACAGCGGCATCCATGGCAAACGCATCCGGATCACCGTCGACGACATCGAGCGGATGGGGCCCCGCCTGGTGATTGACCACCGGGGGCGACGCGGCGATCGCGTGCTCGTCTGGACGCAGTAGATTATCCGGCCCTTTTTCGACCTTTTTCGCTGGTCCTGTTCTTGCACAAACGCTCCCTGGGAGACGCCCTTCCCGCGCCTGCATAGGGAGCAGAACCATGGTCCGGATCAGTCTGGGTGTCGGCGTCGTGCTGGCGATCCTGGCTGCGGCGGGGCCGGCGTCGGCGCAGGTTCGCCGGCACGACGGCTACCCCTACGCCACGAATGGAAGCTACGGGTTCGACAACGGGTATCGTGAGGGGCTGCGGGAGGGTCAGCGGGACGCGCGTCAGAATCGGCCGTTCGACATCAACGACAGTAACGATTACCGCCGCGCCGAGCGGGGGTACGACCGTCGTTCAGGCGACATCAACTGGTACCGGCGTGAGTTCCGGCGTGGCTACGAAGCCGGATATCGCGAAGGCTACTCACAGTACGGTTACTGGGATCGCAACCGGTACCCGAACAACGGCCGCTACAATCCGAACTCCCGTTATGGCTATCCGGGCGGCGCGTACGGCAACCGCGGGTACGTCGGCCCGGCATATCAGTACGGCCTCAGCGAGGGCTACGAAAAGGGCATCGAGGATGTGCGCGACCGCGATCCGTACGAGCCGGCACGTCACAAGTGGTACCGCGAAGGCGATCGACACTTCAACAACCGCTACGGTTCGCGCGAGGCGTACAAGAACGAATATCGAATCGGATTCCGCGAAGGATACGATCGAGCGTTCCGCGAGGCTGGCGCGCGATACCGATACTAGGGCAGGCGCAGGAATCGCTTCATCCGCTGAATAAAGGACCGCGCGTGATCCGCGGTCGCGACCGTGCTCGCGGCCGCGGCGCGCGCGGCGGCCAGGGCATCGCGGCGCGTCACCGCCGCGAGACCCACCTGTTCGAGCACAAGTGGATTCGCTTCAGCGACCGTGCGGAACGTCTCTGAATCGATTTCCAGGACCCGGCAGTCGCCGCGAGCGGCGACCGTTGCGCTGCGCGGCTCGCCCGTCAGAAGCGACATCTCGCCGAAGTATTTCCCGCTGTCGAGCGTTGCTACCTCATGGCCCGATCTGGCACCAGTCACGCCGGACAGAATGACGACGCGCCCCGCCGCAATCACGAACAGGGAACTACCCGGTTCTCCCTCGCGGACGATGCGTTCGCCATCGCCGAACAGTCGATCGCGCGCCGCCTCCGCAAGGCGAACATGATCCTGGCCTGATAAACCCGCAAACAGATCCAGCTTCGAGAGTAGCGCAGCACGGCCGCGCACTTCCTCATCGCGACCGACGATGGTCTCCTCACGGTCGTACTGAACCTGAATCGGGTACGGAATCTCGATCCCATGCCGCCGGAACGCGTAGTAGATAGCTGCACGAACCTCGTCGCGCGCTTCCTCATCTCGCTCGCAATCCTCGATCCAGAAGCGCACCCGATAGTCGATGGACGAAGCGGCAAACGCTTTGACGAGTACGTCCGGCGCGGGCTCCGTCAACGCCCGCTTCGAATTCGAAAGCGCTTCATGCACCGCCGCTTTGACTTCACCGGGTGAGCTGAGATAGCTCGCGCCAACCTCGACTTCGATCATGCTCGGCACGGCGGGCTGCGAGTAATTGACGATCGCTTCCTTGGCCACCACGTTGTTCGGCACGATGACGAAGTTCCCCGTCTTCGTGCGGAGCTTCGTGGCGCGCCACGTGATCTCCGAGACGCGGCCCTCGTGCGGACCGATTGCCACCCAGTGGCCGATGTGGAACGGCTTCTCGACCTGGATCGCGAGCCCGGCGAATGCATTCCCAAGCGTATCCTGCAACGCGAAACCGACGACGACGGCACCAACAGCGGACGTCGTCAGCAACTTTTCCTCGAAGATGACGGTGCCGACGATGAGAAACGCGCCGATCAGGAACGCGTCCTGAACGATCGGAGGGAAGCGATCGGGAACCCGATCGACCCGCAGCGGGTTGACCAGGACGAGAATCACGACGTTCAGCGCCGCGAGAATGATGAGGAGTTGTTCGATCGAGACGAGGCGGTCAGCCGTATCGGTCGACATCACGGCCCACGTCAACCAGAGATTGATCATGACGTAGGCAGCCGAAAGCAGCAGCGACAGGCCGAGCTTCCGTTGGATGAGGCGATTCGGCGTGATGCCGCGAATGAGAATCGCCGTCAGGAAGACGGCGACACCGACGAGGACGTGGGCGGGATAATGGCTCAGGCAATCCCCTTCTTGAATTCGGCGATATCGGCCGCCGTGAGCGAGATGGCCACGAGCGCCGCATTCGACCCTCCCTTGGCGTCGCGGTCCGGTGCAACGCCGCGCGCGCCGGCCGATGCGGACACCTGCGCGCTCTGCTTCTCGCCGCCGCCTCCGCCGAAGGGCTTTGTCAAGCTTCCAAGCCCGAATCCCTTCTTCTTCTGACCGGCTTCCTGCTCCTTCTTCTTCTCTTCCTCGGTTGGCGCCGCCGGCTTGCTACCACCGACCAGGCCCGCTAATCCTTCGGTGGCGGTCGGGACCAGGGTTACCTCCACTGGCGGGTACGTGATGTTCTGCTTGTAGCGCGCCTCGACGGCGGCAGCGGCTTTCAGGTTGCCAGTCTGGATGGTCTTCGCCACCCCATCCTGCCGCGCCTTCAGGTCCGGATGCGAGGCGAACATGCCGTTACGCTGCGTCATGTTCTTGTTGCGCTCCGCGAGCCGGGTCAGGAAGGTGGAGAGTGCGTTGGGCGCATAGCCCGCTTTACTCGCGGCCGTCACGCCTTCCTTGTCGGCGTCCATCTCGTCGCCGCGATCGAAATTGTTCTCGATGATGTTCGTATACGCCAGCTGCGCGAAGCGATCGAGGAGAACCGTCTCGCTCGCGGCTGCGCCTTCTTCCACGCCGATCTCGACCGCCTTGCTCTTGCGAATCGCATTGATCGTGTGCTGCTTTACGATATGGCCGATCTCGTGGCCCAGCACTCCGGCCAGCTCCGCTTCGTTCTGCAGGAGCGCCAGCGCGCCCCGGGTGACGTGGACGAACCCGCCGGGCGACGCAAAGGCGTTCACGCCGTCCGTGTCGAGCACTATGAAAGTCCACTTCAGATTCGGCTTGCTGGTCTGCTGCGCGACGACCGTCCCAACCAGCGTGACGTACTTGTGAACCGCCGGATCCTGAACGACGCCGAACCGTGTCCGCAGCTGCGCGCTGACCGACTCTCCCAGCGCGCGCTCCTTCTCCTCGGTCCAGACCATGTCGTTGACTTGCTTGGCGCGTTTGATGCCTTTTTCCAAAGCGCCGAGCTGGGCATAAGCAGGCTGCGCGACCGTCGCGAGCGCGAGCGCGGCAATAACGACCTTCACGTCTGCACCTCGAAGATGGCTACCGGTTTGGTCTTGCCTTTGACGACGACGTCACCCAGCGGACGGATCGCTTGCGGTTTCGTCAGCCGGACGCGCGTCGCGTCGCTAATGATAATCCGTGTACCGTATTCCTTGTTCAGGCTTTCAAGCCGCGACCCGAGATTCACCGCATCGCCGATCACCGTGTAGCTCATGATTGCGCGCGATCCGATGTTGCCGGCAATCATGTCGCCGGAGTTGATCCCAATCCCGATGTCGAGAGGTGGCTTTCCTTGCGCCGCCCACTTCGCGTTCAGCGCGTTCAACTCCGTAACCATCTCGATAGCCGCCTCGACCGCGTGATCCGCGTGCGACGCGTCGTTCAGCGGCGCGCCGAAGAGCGCCATGACCATATCGCCCACGAACTTGTCGAGCGTCCCATGGTGCTTGAACACGATCTCCACCATGCGCGAGAAATACTCGTTCAGCGTTGCGACGATCTCTTCCGCTTCGCCCTTCTCCGAATGCGCAGTAAACCCGCGTATGTCCGAGAACAGCACGGTCATCTCACGGCGCTTCCCTCCAAGCTTCGCAAGCGCCGGATCCGACATGAGCTGCTGGAACACGTCCTTCGACACGTATCGGCCGAACAGGCCCTTGACCCTTCGTTTTTCACGTCCTTCAACGAAGTACTGATACCCGACGCCGCCGAAGGCCGCAAGAATCAGGGCGACCGCGGGCTGTGCGACGGCAATCCAGACGCCGTTCGAGAAAAGCCGGAGCGACATCACGGCATATCCCGAGACGAGCAATACGCTCCCGAGAAGAGCCCATCGGAGCGGAAGGTCAGCGAAGAGAATCGCCGCGGCAAGCGCCGCGATCGCCGTCACGGCAAGCCGCATGCGATCGCCAGCGGGACGCATGAAGCGGCCCGACAGGATGTTGTCGGCAGTATTCGCGTGCACCTGGATACCCGGCATCCGGCCACGTTCAAACGGCGTCTGGAACACATCGAACAGCGCCGGGGCCGTCGCGCCAACGAACACGATCTTCCCGTTGAAGATCTTGGGATTCAGATCGGGCGTCAGTCCTTCCGCCTGTTGCTCGGCCGCGTAGAGGACGTCATAGAAGGAATGAGTCGGATACGGCCGCGACTTGCCATCCTCCAGCAAGGCCGGCCCTTGATAGTTGATCAGCGCGCGGACGGTGTCTGCGCCCTGCGCCGCGCCGAACGACGCGACGTGATCGCGTAGAAGAGGAATATGCCGGTCCCGCACGGTGATCGTGCACTCTTCGATTTTCAGCTCTTCGGGCCGGATCTTTTCCGCCACCATCGTCGCGGCCAGACCGAGGGAGGGGGCGACGCGACCGTCGCTCTGCACGAACGGCGCCCAACGACGCCACGGACCGTCGGCGTCGTACGACATGAAGTTATGTCCGACGTTGGCGGCGGACGCTGCCAGCTGCGGAAACGGCGGAGTCAACGTGGGACGAGCCTCGGCCTGCCAGGGACCATCCTCGGGCCCGAACGCCAGCATCCCCGGCCATGGCGGCGGCGAGGCCATCTTGCCCGTCGCGCCTTCGAAGACGGCATCGGCAAGCAGCACGACGTTGCCCGCGCGACGCGTAGCGGCGACGAGAGCGGCATCCGATTCGTCGCCGCTCCACTTAGCGCCGCCGTAGTCGAATCCCTCGCGCGTATCCCGCTCGAGGAACAGGACGTCGATCGCAATCGCGCGCGCGCCGGCGCGCGCCAGAAAATCGAGGGCCGAGGCATAGATTGCACGCGGCCAGGGCCAGCGGCCCGCGACCGGCTCAAGCGTCCGGATCGTGCTCTCGTTAATCTCGACGAGGACAATGTCCTGTCGTGCGGCTTCCGGCCGGACCGTCGCGCGCATGCGCAGGTCGTACGTCTTGAGCTCAATCGTCCTGAGGAACTCGGCTCGGGCCAGCCCGAGTGCGATGAGCCAAACGCTCACCCCAATCGCCACACCGGACGAGATGCGACGCAGCACCGGCGAACCGGGAATCATTAGCGGGATAGCCATATTGTCTTGCGCCGGTCACCCGAGCGTCTAGCCTTGTCGGAGCTGGCCGGCGACGAGCGCACGGCACTCTGGAGTTGCTCCGTCAACCCGGGGGACGCGCAGAGCTGCACCGTGCACGCACGCGCGAATGGCAAGGGATCTTGAGCCCGGCAGTCTGGTACGCGACGTGGCTCTGCTGAATCGGATGCTTCCGCAGACCCCACGCTACCGGAGGCCTGGCTCTTCGCAGAAGGCTCGGCTTGGGTGTGCGGCCTTGTGTGCGTGGTGACGTGGGCCGCGTTGCACATCGAGGGCGTGACGGGCGCCCGGCACGAACTCGAACGCTTTTCGGTCCTCCAGGCCGGCGCGGAGCAGCAGACCGCCGCACCGGACCTGAGCCTCTGGGACCCAAACGCATCAGCGCCTGGCGGAGCGCGGTGAACGAACCTGCACCGCCGCCGCTCGCGGTTCTACGCATCCCGAAGATCCGCCTCGAAGTGGCCGTCCTGCCGGGGACCGACGACTTCACGCTGAACCGCGCCGTGGGTCACATCGAGGACACGGCACTGCCGGGGACGGATGGCAATTCCGGAATCGCCGGGCACCGAGACGGGTTTTTCCGAGGCCTGAAAGATGTCGGCCCCGCTGATGTCATCGAACTGGAAATACGTCGCGGGACGGAGGTTTACCGCGTCGAACGGACCTGGGTCGTCTATCCAGAGGACGTATCTGTGCTCGACGCAACGCCCACACGCTCGCTCACCTTGGTGACGTGCTACCCGTTCTATCACGTCGGTCCAGCGCCGCAACGGTACATCGTCCGTGCCGTGCGTGCCGACGACGCGGCAACGGCCGTTGCCCGTGGCCGCTGAACCGGCGTCATGTGTCCGGGCGTGCCGCAATCAAGAGTGGGGATTCGTAACGGAAGTGGAGGCTGTATGACGCGTGCAATGATTCGGGTGGTACTGGGTAGTGTGATCGTGTGCCTGACGGCCGCTGTCACGTTGGCGCAGACGAGAACGGCTACGGAAACCAAGAAGTTCCAGGTCATCGCGGTGGACGGCAATCAGCTCGTCGTCAAATTGCCGGAAGGCACGAGGGAACTGACGGTGCCCGAGGATTTCCGGTTCAACGTCGACGGGAAGGAGCTGTCGGTGCACGAACTGAAGGCTGGCATGACAGGCACCGCGACCGTTACCACGAAGACCACCGTGACTCCCGTGACCGTGACCGAAGTGAAGAACGGGATCGTGCTGCACGCCGCGGGCGGGAGCATCATCGTCCGCACGGACGAAGGCAATAAGATGTTCACGCAGAGCGACATCGACAAGCGCGGTGTAAAGATCATGCGCGGGGGCAAGCCCGCAGAAATCTCGGACTTTCGGGCCAACGACCGGTTGACGGCGACCATCATCACGACGATGCCGCCCAAGGTCGTGACCGAGAAGGAAGTGCAGGCAACGCTTGCCAGGAGCGGTGCGGGTACGCCCGCGGCCCCTGCGACGTCGCCCTCCTCGGCGCGACAGGCGGCAGGGGCGCCGGCGGCGACCTCGAGCGCCGCGCCGAGGAAGCTGCCGAAGACCGCCAGCCCCTGCCGTTTCTTGGCCTCGTCGGCCTCGCCTCGCTCGTTGCGGGGATGGGCCTGTCCGCCAGGCGGCGTCGCGCCACGCGCTAGCGGTTCGCTCCTCGGCGCCGGGCCGCGCTCAGTCCTGGGATGGGCGCGGCCCGGTTCGTCAGCTCGACGTCCTCGACAGTCCTTTCACAGGCGATCAGGTCCATTTCCCGCTGGGGCTCAGGCTCGAGAGACCTCGTGGCCGCGATGCGACATGGCTGACTGGACTCGAGCCACGGCTCGAGATAGTCACGCCGAAATAGCGGGAGCGGCGGCTGGCTGCGACGCGGTCGAGAATTGGTACCGGTACGGGGATTCGAACCCCGGTCCCGTGGCTGAGAACCACGTGTCCTGACCCCTAGACGATACCGGCATCGCCGACAGGAACCTCGAATTTTAGCAAGCGCTCGCGAGGCCGGTCAACCGCGGCCAGTGCACCGCGCGGATGGCGCTCGGCGTCAGCCGTGCGATTATTACGCGCATGCGCTTCATCGTCGGGTTCGTCCTCGCTCTGCTTCTTATCGCGGGTGGCGTCTGGATCTTCGCCGGAACGATGTCCGGTCCCGCAATCGACATCCGCCAGCCGGCGAAGGTCCTGGGCGCGAACGGAACGCTCGAGGTCGCCATCGACGCGCCGCAGGGTGCACTGTCAGGTCTGGAGGTTGCGTTCGAGCAGCAGGGAAAGCGAACCGTCGTGGCCGCCCTGACGGGGACCGACGCCACGCTCACGCAGGACGGTCCGGACCGTATTCGCGTCCAACGACCGCTGAACCGATCGAGCGTACCGGGGCTTCAATCAGGTCCTGCACGCATCGTCGTCACGGCGGCGCGGCCGGTCGTCTATGGAATCCGTACCATCGAATCGTCGGCGACGCGCGACGTGGCGGTCAGGCTGGAGCCGCCTCGCGCGTCGGTCGTCTCAACCCATCACTACATCAACCTTGGCGGCGCCGAGATGGTTGTGTATCGGGTCACGCCCCCCGACGTGGCGTCCGGCGTGCGTGTCGGCGACGTCGAGTACCGGGGTTTTCCGGCCTCGGGTGCAGGCGCGCTCGCCGGCGTGAAGATCACCGACCCGGCCCTGCATGTCGCCTTCTTTGCGCTCCTGCACGATCAGGAGCTGAACACGCCGATGCACGTCTTCGCGCGCGACGAGGCGGGAAACACGGCGCGGGCCGATTTCGACCATCGTGTGTTCCCCAAGCCGTTCCGGCGCAGCCGCATCGAGGTGGACGACAGCTTCGTCGGCCGTGTCGTGCCGGCCATCCTCGAGCGGACGCCGGACCTCAAGCCGGACGGCGACGACATCGCCAAGTTTCTCGTCATCAATCGCGACCTTCGGCGGCAGAACGCCGAAACCATCGAGAAACTCGCGTCGCAGACAGCGGCTGAGGCACTGTGGACCGGTCCGTTCCAGCAGCTCGGAAATTCGAAGGTCGAATCGGCGTTCGCCGACCATCGCACATACTTCTATAAAGGACGCGAAGTCGACCAGCAGATCCACCTCGGCTTCGACCTCGCTGTGACCGCGAATGTACCCATCGTCGCAGCCAACCGCGGCCGCGTCGCGTTTGCGGATTACCTCGGCATTTACGGAAACTGCGTCATCCTCGATCACGGCCTTGGCGTTCAAACGCTTTACGCGCATCTCTCGTCGTTCGAGACCGCGGCGGGCCAGACGGTCGAGAAGGGACAGACGCTCGGCCGGAGCGGCATGACGGGGCTGGCGGGCGGGGATCACTTGCACTTCACGCAGCTCGTCCAGGGGCGCGCGGTCAATCCGGTCGAGTGGTGGGATGCGCACTGGATCGAGGACCGGGTGCTGCGGAAGCTGCGCGGTTTGTGATATTCATTGTCGGTTGAGGAGATACTGCTGATGCATCTGAGGAAGCTTCTTGTGTTGTGCGCAGCGGCCGCCGTGGCCGTGGCGGTCGCCTGCGGCGGGTCGCAGCCGTCGAACGAGTCCGCGGCTCCAAGCTCTCCAGCGGGCGCGCCGTCGGGTCAGAAAGTGGATGAGTCCAAAGCCGGGAATATCACGGGCAAGGTCGCGGTCGAAGGAGCGCTTCCGAAGGCGGAACCGATCAAGATGAGCGCCGATCCCGTGTGCATGCGGGAGAACAAGAGCGGCGCGACGAGCGAGGCCTTCATCGGCAAAGACGGCGGGTTGGGGAACGTTTTCGTCTACGTCAAAGACGGGCTTGGCAACTACGTCTGGGACGTTCCGACGGACCCGGTCAAGATGGATCAGGATGGCTGCCGCTACCACCCGCACGTGTTCGGCATCCGCGTCGGTCAGCCGCTCGAGATCGTGAACAGCGATCCGACGCTGCACAACGTGCACGCGGTTCCCAAGAACAACAAAGAGTTCAACAACGGGCAGCCAGTCGAAGGAATGAAGTTCACGGCGACCTTCACGGCGAAGGAAGTGATGGTTCCGTTCAAGTGTGACGTCCACGGCTGGATGAATGCCTATGCGGGCGTCCTGGATCATCCATACTTTGCGGTCACCAACGAAACCGGCGCGTTCGAGCTGAAGTCGGTCCCGCCGGGTACGTACACCGTCGAAGCCTGGCACGAGCGGCTCGGGCCGCAGTCGCAGTCGGTGACGGTCGGCGAGAAGGAATCGAAGGAAGTTACCTTTACGTTTAAGATCACCTAATCGGACCTCGGGTCTCGTGCCTCGTACCTCGGGCAGTGCCTCGAGCCTCGGACCTCGAAAGTGCTAGGAACGAGGCAGCAAGGCACCGCCTGAGGCACGAGGCACGAACCACGAGGCCCGACGAATCCCGCTCTCATGCTGCATCTCTACTCCCGCCTCGTGGCGGCCTGCACCCTCCTCCTCATCGTGGCAGGCGCCATGGTGACGAGCACGGGATCGGGACTCGCGGTTCCCGACTGGCCGACGACCTACGGCTACAACATGTTCACGTTCCCACCCTCGAAATGGGTGGGAGGAATCCTCTACGAGCACGGGCATCGGCTGATTGCGTCGACCGTCGGGTTTCTCACGATCATCCTGGCGGTCTGGGTGTGGCGGGTCGAGCCCCGCGCCTGGGTCCGGCGGCTCGGGTTTCTCGCGCTCGCGGCGGTAATCGTTCAGGGGATCCTGGGCGGCCTCACTGTCCGGTTCTTTTTGCCCGCTCCGATTTCGATCGGCCATGCTGGCCTTGCGCAGTTGTTTTTCTGCCTGACCGTCAGCATCGCGCTGTTCACGTCGCGCGGATGGCAGCAGCATTACGGACGAGGGCCGGCCGTTCGCGATAACGGCACGCTTCGCAAGCTGACCATCGCCACGACGGCGCTCATCTATTTTCAGATTCTGCTTGGTGCCACGATGCGGCACACTGGCGCCGGTCTCGCGATTCCAGATTTTCCCCTCGCCTTCGGTGGACTCCTTCCTTCTCACTGGGACGCCGGTATCGCGACACATTTCATGCATCGCGTCGGGGCGGTCGTCGCCGGGATCATGGCGATCGTAACCGCGGCGCACGTCTGGTCTCACCACCGTGATATTCGCGCGCTGGTCCGCCCGGCGACGCTGCTCGTCTTCCTCATCGCGATCCAGATCGCGCTGGGTGCCTTCGTCGTTCTGACCGGCCGCGCCGTGCCGGTCAACAGCGCGCACGTCGCGATCGGCGCGCTCGTGCTCGTGACGTCGCTCGTGCTGACGCTGCGCACGTATCGAGAACAGTTCCCTGACGCGACAGAGACAGACTCGCCAACGAACGTCGCCACCCGGCCGACGCCGGCAACCGCCGCATGAGATCCGAAGCCTTTACACTGACGGCGGCGCGGTCCCGAGCCGGCGACTTTCTTACGCTGGCCAAGCCCGGTCTGAACTCGCTCGTCGTCGCGACGACGCTCGGCGGGTACTACATGGCGACTGGCCGGAACGGAAATCTGACTGATATGCTCGTCACCGGGGCGGGGACCGCCCTGGTGGCCGGCGGATCGGCGGCGTTCAACCAGCTCATCGAGCGCGAGGCGGATGCCCGCATGCATCGTACGCGCAACCGGCCGCTGCCCGACGGCCGGCTGCAATCTGCCGACGCGACGCTCTTCGGATTCGCGTTGTCGCTTGCCGGCCTGGTCGTTCTCGCCGTCGGCGCGAATACGACGGCGGCGGCGGTTGCGCTCGCCACGCTCCTTACGTACGCCGTGGTCTACACGCCGCTCAAGAGCCGGACGTCGTTCTCCACCGTCGTCGGCGCCGTCCCGGGCGCGCTTCCGCCCGTCATCGGCTGGACGGCCGGCGGGGGATCGATAGATCTGCCGGCGCTCGCGTTGTTCGCGATAGGTTTCTGCTGGCAGCTCCCGCACTTCCTCGCGATCGCGTGGATCTACCGCGAAGACTACGGGCGGGCGGGATTTCCGATGTTGCCCGTGCTCGAACCCGATGGCCGCAGCACCGGGCGTCAGGCGGTGGTGTACACCGCCGCGCTGATCCCCGCGAGCCTCGCTCCGGCGGCGCTCGGTCTGGCAGGGCCGGTCTACGCCGCGGGCGCGCTTGTCCTGGGCCTTCTCTTCCTCGCGTTGGCGGCGCGCTTCGCCGTCGCACGGACCGTCCCCAGCGCCCGGGCGTTGTTCTTCGGCTCTCTGCTCTATCTACCGGCGCTCTGGGCCCTCATGATCGCGAACCGGATCTGAGGCGAACCCGGCGACTGCCGAAACAGACCGGCGGCATGACGATCTCCGACCTTCCCGCGCTCAATGCGACGTTGAATGCGACCGCCGCGGTCCTGCTCGTGACCGGCTGGCGGCTCATCAAGCGTGGCCGGATCGCGCAGCACCGCGCCTGCATGCTCGCGGCGTTCTGCACCTCGGCGCTCTTCCTCGTGTCTTATGTCACCTACCATGCGAACGCCGGGTCGCGGCCGTTCGGCGGGCAAGGGCCGATTCGCCTCGTGTACTTCGCGATCCTCATCTCGCACATCGTACTCGCCGCGGCGATACTGCCGCTGTCGATCGTGACCCTCAGACGCGGATTGACCGCGCAGTACGACCGGCACGTGCGGATCGCCCGCTGGACGCTGCCGATCTGGCTCTACGTGTCGGTGACTGGCGTCGTCGTCTACCTGATGCTCTACCAGCTATAGTCAGTCCGTGCAACAGGACTGGCCCGCGTTCGATCGCGCGCCGGATCCGCTCGGGCTGACGTTCAACGCGCGAGCGCTGGCAGGCGGCGTGGAGCTCGTGGTTGCCATGCTCCTGCTGATCCTCTTCATGTACAGGCGGCGGATCTATCTGCTGGCCTGGGCGATCGGCTGGGGCCTGACCGCATTCGCGATGCTGATGCTCGCGCGCGGCTACGCGAGCGAGCACCTCGGGCGAGCCGCGGTCGGAGTGTCGAAGCTGCTCCCCATTCTCGGCGCGCTGGCGTTCGTGGCCGGCGCCGACGCGTACCGACGGCGGTCGCGCTTCACCCGTCTCCACGCGGTGATCCTGCTGCCCCTTGCGATCTGGTTCACGCTCGCGCCACTCGCGCTCGGCATTCGCGCGGTTGTGGTGCCGGGTCACGTGATCGCATCGGCTGCGCTCGCCACCGCGGCGGGCGCGCATTTTCTGCTCTATCAGCGCGAGAAGCTGGTGGGCGCCGGGTTCACAGGCCTCGCGCTGCTGCTGGTCGCGTTCGGCCAGGTCTCGACGGCCGTGCGCGTGTCGGCCAACATCGCCGCGTGGAACGAGATCGAACTGCGTGCGCTTTTTTCCGTCGTCATGCTCTCGATCCTCGCTGCTATCAGCATGCACTTCTTTGCATTCGAGGAAATGACGATCGAGCTCCAGCATACGAACAAACGGCTCGAGAAGGCGCAGGCAGACCTGCGCCAGATGGTCATCACCGATGCCCTGACCGGATGCCACAATCGGCGCTTCTTCGACGCCATCATCAAGCGGGAGCTCAATCGACATCGACGCTATGAGATTCCGCTCTCGGTGCTATTCGTCGACGTCGATCGGTTCAAGGCGATCAACGACACCTACGGTCATGAAACCGGCGACCGAGTGCTGGCGGAGGTTGCGGCTTTCCTCGCGCGGCACGTGCGCGAGGCGGATTACCTGTTCCGCTGGGGCGGAGACGAGTTCCTCATCCTGCTGTCCTGCACGGAGGTCCAGGCCCTCCGGAAGGGCGCCGAGCTGGGCGCGGCGTTCAAGTCCAGTGCCGAGCATGCCAAGCTGCCGACCGGCGTCGGCCTCAGCGTGGGTTGCGCTGAAGTCCTTCCAGACAGCGACGTCATGGATGTCATCAGGCGTGCCGACGAGCGGATGTACGACGCGAAGAAAGGAGGAAAACGAAAGCGTCGCACGACTAAAGTCGTACGCCACCATTCATGAGTTTTTGTATCAGCGATACAGCAAATACTTTGCTCTGAGCAGTCGCCAGCGCGCCTCGTCCGCCGCCCAGCTCGCGGCGATCTGCGCCGGATCCTCTCCCAATCTCGCTCGCGCCAGACCCTCCTTTGATCCGAACAGCCGCTCCGCGGCAGCGATGTCGTACTTGTCGCCGTGAAGACGAACGAGCGCTGACGCGACTTCAATCCCGAGGCGGACGGGCCGCAGCGCCATGCGGTCGATCACCACCATGAACACGCCCTGACACAACTCACCCTGGTACTTGCTCGATGTCGGGGTGAAGCTGACGGGATAAAACCGGACTCCCGGAACCTGCCGTGCGTTGAGCTCCTCGGCGAGGCGCACACCGTCGATCCACGGAGCGCCTATCTGCTCGAACGGCGTGTCGGTCCCGCGCCCGACGGAGATGTTCGTCTGCTCGATGGCGCCGATGCCCGGGTAAAGCGTCGCCTGCAGCAGATTCCGCATGTTCGGCGACGGATTGATCCAGGGCAGGCCGGTCTCGTCGAACCAGTCGTCGCGACCCCAGTTGTGTAGCGGAATGACCTCCAGCGCCGCGCCGATCTTGTTCTCCTCATTGAAGAGTCGCGCCAGCTCCCCCATCGTCATTCCATGACGGATCGGCATCGGCGAGAAATACCCCGTAAAGGTGCCGAGTATGGTCTTGTCCAGCGCAGGGCCTTCAATCTGGAATCCATTGATCGGGTTCGGCCGATCGAGGATGACGACAGGCAGTTTCCGCTTCGCCGCTTCCTCCATCATGTACGCCATCGTTGTCATGTATGTGTAGAAGCGCACCCCGATGTCCTGAAGATCGAGAACGATGACGTCGAGGCCGTCGAGCATGGTTGGAGCCGGCCGTCGTGACTCGCCATACAGCGAGTTGATCGGGAGCCCCGTTTTCTCATCTCTCGCCGACGGCACCATGTCGTCGAGGATCCCACGGATCCCGTGCTCCGGGCTGAAGAGCGAGACGAGCGTGACGTTGCCCGCTTCGTGGAGTAGATCGATCGTCGTTTTCCCGTCACGCGCGAGGCCGGTGTGATTCGTTACGAGACCGACGCGCTTCCCCTTCAACCTCGCGAAGCCTTCGCTGCGCAGAACGTCGATCCCCGGCTGCGTCGGCGTCGGCCCAGCGGGCCTGGTCGGCGCCGGTCCAGCCGCGCCGAAATCGGCTCCCGCGTTCGTCATGGCACCCCGGGTCCGGATCGATCCGGTAAATGCGGCGGCAACGACCGTCGCGACCTTCGCGCGAAGCGGCGTCACATCGCCTTTGCCGTCCGGGTGGAGCCGGTTCGAGAGAAACACGACGAACACTCCGGTAGAGGGATCGATCCAGAGTGATGTACCGGTGAAACCCGTGTGACCGAAGGATCCGAGCGGTAACAGCTCACCACGGTTCGCCGAGAAGCTCGAATCGATGTCCCAGCCAAGACCGCGGACGTTCCGTTCACCGCCGGGTGTGGACGGGGCGGTCAAGCGCGCCACGCCAAGCGGAGACAGAATCCGGCGGCCGGCGACCGCGCCGTCGTTCAAGAGCATTCGACAGTAGATCGCGAGATCGGAGGCCGTGCCAAAGAGTCCGGCGTGACCGGCTACGCCGCCCATCCGACGGGCGGTCGGGTCGTGGACGACGCCACGCAGCATGCCACGACTCCCCGCGGATTCCTGGCCGCGGATCACCGCGGATCCAGACGGACCCTGTTGGCCACGGATCACCGCGGATCCAGGCGGACCTTCTGGCTCGCCGCACGGCCACCCGTACAGTGTGCACGGTTCGGTCGGCGCGATTCGAGGGCGGAGTGACGCGGGCGGCGTGAACATCGTGTCGCGCATTCCGAGCGGCGCAAAAATTCGCTCGGTGGCGAACGCGTCGAGCGGTTTTCCGCTCACACGACGAACGATTTCGCCAAGAAGAAAGAAGTTGATGTCGCTGTAAATGAACCGTTCGCCCGGCGCTGCGAGCGGGACCTCTTCGACCGCCAGCTCGATCGCTTTATCGTACCCAGACCACATGTCGGCGAGATCAACGTCCGGCCGCAGGCCGGACACGTGCGTGAGGAGATGCCTGACGGTGATCGCCTCTTTGCCGTACTTCGCAAACTCCGGGATGAACATCGCCACCCGATCGTTCAGCCGGATCTTGCCCTGCTCTATCAGGATCATGACGCTCGTCGTCGTCGCCACAGGCTTGGTGAGCGAGGCGAGATCGAAAATCGTGTCCGGCGTCATCGTCTCGACTGTTGGCGTCAGCGCGCGCCGCCCGTAGGTCTTGAGGTAGACCGTGCGGTTGCCGCGGCCGACGAGCAGCACGGCGCCAGGCAGTTTCTGCTCCTTGATCGCCTCATTGATGACCGCATCGACACGAGCAAGCCGTGCGAGGTCGAACGGCCCGGGGCCGACCTGAGCCAGGCCCGGTGCGGTCGACAACGCGACAAAAATGCACGTGAGCCAACTGCGTTGAACGATTCGTATGTGATGAGTCACAGCCATCCCTGTAATCGGTGTAATCCGTGGTTTGTATTGCGTGTAATCCGCGGCCTGTAATCCGTGGCGTGGATTATACTGGCCGCATGCCGGCCTTCCGGTCGTGGCTAACCCGCGGATCATGTCTGGCGCTGGCCGCAGTGCTCATTTCGCCGGTCGCGGCGCGCGCGCAGAGCGTCGGCCGCGCCTCAGGAACCGTTCGCGATCTCGACGGCGAACCGATCAAGGGCGCCACGGTGACCGCGGAAAACGCGGAAGCTGCGCCCCGTACGCTGACCGCCGTCACGGACGAAAAAGGGCGCTTCGGGATCCTCGGCCTGCGCCGCGGAATCTGGAAGTTCACGGTGCAGGCGCCGGGATACGACGAAGTCTCCGCGCCCGCCTCGATCCAGACGCTGCGCCCCAATCCGCCGATGACCTTTACGCTCGCGCGGACACCTGAGTCGGATAAGCCGATGGCCCTCGGGCGCACCGACCTCTCATCACTGCAGTCGAAGCTCGACGT
>DATAEE010000136.1:0-1595 GCA_036258175.1 Vicinamibacterales bacterium | reverse complement strand
CCGGTTTGAGAGCTGCGGCGACGCAAGATGCGGCTGCGAGCGCTCCAGGGCGCGATGGCCTCTGCGCTTGATCCGGTTCGGTGGACATCTTCCGAAAGGTGGATACGATGTCCAGACCGATGGCAGAGACTTCCAAACGCCGGCGGTCCCGCCGGCAGTTCGATGACGAGTTCAAAACCCAAGCCGTCCGGCTGGTGCTCGACGAGGGCAAGAGCGTGGGCGCCGTCGCCCGCGAGCTGGATCTGACCGAGTCTGCGCTCCGGAATTGGGTGGAGCGCGCTCGCGCCGATCGCAGCCACGGCAAGACGGGTTTCACGACGGCTGAGCGCGACGAGCTCGCCCGCCTCCGCAAAGAGAATCGCATTCTCCGGGAAGAGCGCGAGATCCTAAAAAAGGCGGCAGCCTTCTTCGCGAACGAGCGGCGGTGAAGTTCCGATTCATCGCGGCGGAGAAGGCGCAGCACTCGCTCGGCCTGTTGTGCCGCTGTCTGCGGGTCACGCGCAGCGGCTTCTACGCATGGCAACGCCGGCCCGAATCGGCCAGGGCCAAACGTGATCGGCACTTGAAGGTGCTCATCCGCGTATCGTTTGCTGTAAGCAAGGGCCGCTACGGCAGCCCGCGGATTCACCGCGACCTGCTCGAAGACCACCAGGAGCGCGTGAGTCGAAAGCGTGTGATCCGGTTGATGCAGGAGGAGTCGCTGCAGGCCCGAGCGCGCAAGCGGTTCAAGTGCACGACCAACAGCGACCATGACCAGCCGGTCGCGGCGAATCTGCTGGACCGGCGATTTACGGCGGACGCACCGAATCAGCGGTGGGTCGGCGACACGACCGAGTTCGTGATCGGCGAGAGCGGCAGGCTGTACCTGGCGGCGATCGTCGATTTGTTCTCGCGGTTCGTGGTGGGGTGGGCGGTCAGCGCGGTCAACGATCGGCATCTCACGCTGAAAGCCCTCGAGATGGCGCTGAAGCGGCGCGGTCGACGTGGCGAGCTGGTGCATCACTCCGATCGCGGCTGCACGTATGCCAGCGAAGACTACCAGCACCGTCTCGAAGCCCACGGCATCACCGGCAGTATGAGTCGTACCGGCGACTGCTACGACAACGCCGTGATGGAAGCGTTCTTCTCGACCCTGAAGACGGAGCTTGCGGATCGGTTCGACAGTTGCGGTGAGGCCAAGATGCAGTTGTTCGACTACATCGAGGTGTTCTATAACCAGCGTCGCCGGCATTCCACCATCGGCTATGTCAGTCCGGCGGCGTTTGAACGCGCGGCGATGGCGGAACGTGCATCGGTGATCCGCGGCCACGAGGCTCCGACCGCGGGGATACTTCAGCCCGCGACAACTGACGTTCGTTGTCCCTGGGGCATTCTGTGAGGCCGAGCTTGCACGGCATCGCGCTCAGTCCACCGCCAATCCACGTTCACGGCGGGGCGCTCGTCGGCATCCACGTGTCTGCACTCTGCCTGACGCGACCGCCGACAAGCGCCTGCACAACTTTCTGCGACCGTTGATGACTGAGAGTATTCTGCGGAGACTTTACATTACCTGTCCACGAGATCGGATCACGGCCACTTGACCTCAGTTGCCCGTC
>DATAEE010000135.1:0-3901 GCA_036258175.1 Vicinamibacterales bacterium | reverse complement strand
TGATTCGCTGTACGCCGAGCTCTACGGCCTCGAGACGCGCGAGGGGCAGCGTCGATCGCTCTTCACGTACTATCAGGGACGCAGCAGCCTGATGACCTGGCTGCGCGCCGTGCTGGCGCAGCGGCACGTGGACGCGCTCCGCGCCGGCACGCGCCGCGCGTACGCCCGGATTGGCAGCGATCCCGCGCCAGACGAGGAGGTCGTCGATCCGCCAGCGCCGCGAAGCGATCCGGATCCGGATGCGCCGCGGCAGATCGCCGCGCTGCGCGTCGCCGTGCGGGAGGCGATCGACGCGCTCGAACCGGACGACCGCCTGCGACTCGCGTGGTACTACGCGCACGATTTGACGCTCGCCGAGATCGCACGCATGGGCGGCGAGCACGAAGCGACCGTCTCGCGCAAGCTCGCACGGACGAGGCGCCGGCTTCGCGACGCCATCGAACGAACGCTGCGTGAGCGCTTCAAGCTTTCCGAGGCCGAGCTGCGCGAGTGCCTCGGCCGCGTGCAAGACATCGACGCCGGCGCGTTCCTTGAAAGAGGGTCAGAGTGAGACCAGATCGGGACGATCCGCTCGGTCCCGTTATCCGGGAGACGTTGCAGGCCAGCCGGACCGACTGTCCGGACGTCGGGACGATCGCGGCGTACGCCGAACGTGCGCTTACGAGCGCGGAGCGGCGCGGTGTCGAACGGCACCTCAGCAACTGCTCGCGCTGCCGCGAGACCTTGCTGCTGATGGATCGGGCGGAAACGGGGACTGCCACCGTTTTACAAAAACCGGAAAAAGGTGGCAGTCCCCTTTATCGCTGGCCGTGGCTCGCGGCCGCGGCGGCGGCCGGGCTCGCGACGGTGATCTGGTTGAAACTGCCGCCGTCCGATGTGCGAGCGCCTGAGGTCGCGCAGATCGTCGTACCGGATCTCGCCAAAGAAAAGGCCGACCAGCCGCCGTCGGTCGTGGCGGGGGCGCCGAAGCCATCCGAGCAAGCAGATGCGAACAAGGCGCCGGCACCTTCCCGCCGAGCGACCCAGCCGACAGCGACAGTTCCGCAGGGCCGTGAGCAGCACGCGGTCGCGGAGGCCGACCGGTTCGCCGACAAACGTTCGGATGAACGCAAGCTCGAGGAGTTTGGCGAGCGGCGGCGCGCCAAGTCATCACCGGCGGCGCCACCCGCGACGGAAACGCCAGCCGCTATTGCGGCACCACCCCCGGCCCCTCCACTGCCGACTGCGAAAGTGGACTCGAGCGCGCGGGATACGGCGTCGGCAACGCTGATGGCCAGACAGAATCGCGAATACATGATTGCGGCCGGCCCGAAAGCCCGAGCCGAGGCCGCGGCTGACGCCCCCGCGATCACGTGGCGCGTCTGGGCGTCCGGCGTGGTTGAACGATCAGCCGACGGAGGCGCGACCTGGACGCGCGAAGCCGGCGTCGACGCGCTCGGGGCACGCGCCGTCGTGTCTCCGACTGCCGATGTCTGCTGGATCGTCGGCGACAACGGTCTGATTCTTCGATTCGAGGCCGGCCGCGGCTGGACGCGTGTGGCTCCACCCGCGCAGATCGCGTTCGTCGCGATTGAGGCCTCGGACGGCCGGAACGCGACGATCACCGCCGCCGACACCCGCCGGTTCACGACGACCGACGGCGGCGCTACCTGGAAATGAACGTAGCGGCAGGCCTTCAGGCCTGCCCCAAGACTCGCCTGCAAGAAACCCCGAGGTCCCCGTTCAGAGCCTGAAGGGAGGACCTCATGGTCCGTTACATTTCTGCGTTCGCGCTAGCCGCGAGCGTCGGCTTCGCGATGACCGGAAGCCGCGCCGATGCGCCTCGCGCCGCCCGCACCGAACCTGAACGATCGACGTCCACGACACAGCCCCTGGGTCCGACGTCGACCGCCGGCGATCAGACCGATCTCGGCATCACGATCTACAACTCCAACGTCGCGCTCGTCCGCGACGTCCGTCAGCTGTCGCTGCCGACGGGCGCCTTCGATCTCAAGATGAGCGACATCGCCGCGACCGTCAATCCCGCGACCGTGCACCTGCGTTCCCTGACCGATCCTTCGCGACTCGGCATCCTCGAGCAGAACTACCAGTACGACCTGCTCAACCCGATGAAGCTGTTGCAGAAATACGTCGGTCGCGACGTCCGGCTCGTGCGCCGGCGGACCGAGAACGGGACGACGCGCAGCGAAGAGGTGACGGCGACGCTGCTCGCGTTCAACGAAGGACCCGTGTGGAAGATCGGAAACGAGATCGTCACCGGCCTGCAGGCGGACGAGTACCGCTTCCCACAGATCCCCGAGAACCTCCACAGCCGGCCGACCCTCGTCATGACGCTCGACAACGGCGGGGCGCAAAAGCACCAGGTCGAAACCTCGTACCTGGCGAACTCGATGAACTGGATCGCCGACTACGTGCTCACCGTCGGCCGCGACGATCGCGCGGCGGATCTCGACGGCTGGGTGACCGTGACCAACAGCAGCGGGACGAGCTTCAAGCAGGCGTCGTTGAAACTCGTTGCCGGTGATCTCCACCGCGTGCGCGAGAACCGCGTCGCGCTGGAACAGATGGCCGACATGGCGCAGCGCGCCGCCGCAGCGCCGAAGGCGTTTCAGCAGGAAGCGTTCTCGGAGTACCACCTCTACACGCTGGGCCGCAAGACCACGATCCTGGACAAGGAGACGAAGCAGATCTCCTTCCTCTCCGGCACGAGCGTGCCGGTTGCGAAGCGGTTCGTCGTGCACGGTCAGCAGTTCTATTACCGCAACCGCCAACATCCCGGCTCGCCCCTGAAGGATGCGGTGCAGGTGTTCTACGTCTTCAAGAACGCCGAGAAGAGCAACCTCGGTCAGCCGATGCCGGCAGGAACCGTCCGCGTCTATCAGTCGGACGCGTCCGGCGGCGTGCAGTTCGTCGGCGAGGACCGCATCGGCCACACGCCGGTCGACGAAGAGCTCTCGCTCCAGATCGGCAACGCCTTCGACGTCGTCTGCGAGCGCAAGCAGACCGACTACACCGTGCTCGGCGGATCGACCTACGAAATGGCTTTCGAGATCACGCTGCGCAATCACAAAAAGACGCCGATTACCGTCCAGGTGAACGAGCCGATCGCCGGCGACTGGACGATGGTGCAGACCAGCCACAACGCGACGAAGACCGAGGCGTGGGCGGCGCGCTTCGACGTGCCCGTTGCGGCAGGCGGGGCGTCGGTGCTGCGGTACCGCGTGCGGGTCCGGTTCTGAGGGCGTATACTCCCAGCCTTCGGCATTCGGCCTTCGACATTCGGTATTGATCGAAAGGAGCCTTATGTCCGGCATCAACATGCCCAAGGTGGTCGTCGGCGGTCTGGTCGCGGGCGTCGTGATAAACGCGGTCAATTTCGTCGTGAATGGTGTGATGCTCGGCCAGGAATGGCAGGCGGCGACCGTCGCGCGCGGCGTCGATCCGGCTGCGATCGAGAGACCGATGCTGGCGGGGTGGATCACGAGCGGCTTTCTGATGGGCCTGGCCATCGTGTGGATCTACGCCGCCATCCGCCCGCGCTTCGGCCCGGGGCCGTCCACCGCGGCGTGCGCCGGCATGGTCGCGTGGGCGATCTCGTACGCGGCGTATTTTTCGCTGGCGTTCACGGGGATGTACCCGACCGGCGTCATCGTGATGTCAACGATAGGCGGGCTCGTCGGCTATCTTGCGGGGGCGTACGTCGGCGGGCGGCTCTACACCGAATCGCCGAGCGGACGCCGCGTGGCGGTGTAGCCACGGATCACCGCGGGCCACGGATCCCCGCAGATCTTAGCCACGGATCACCGCGGATTATGACAATGGACACCAACCAGGTTGAGAAACTCGATGGCATCACCGTGATCCGCGCCAGCGGCGACTGCCGGCAGTGGAACGGCATTCG
>DATAEE010000134.1:0-3273 GCA_036258175.1 Vicinamibacterales bacterium | reverse complement strand
GCGGAGCGGTTGACTGCCAATCGACCACAGTCTGTCGTTGCTGAGGTCACGGACGTAACAGAACTGCCCCCAACAGTCGCGGGTAGCATCTTCGCGCCAGCGGGTTACATCCAGGTCGCGCCAGGTGCTGTAGCCAGCGCCAGCGCTCGTGATCATCACGCCATACGAGCCGTTGGATAACAGCGCCACCGCAGGTAGAGATCTCATCTGCCTCGTCCTTCCGACACTGGAATCACGTCGTGGCTCGACGAGACGGGACTTGGCGCCTGCGGCTGTGCCCACGTCCCGTGATCCTTGATCTTCTCGACTCTTTTCCCCGAGGCGCCGGCTCCGCGCGAGCGTGACACCACGAGGCCGCACACTATCGACGGCCTCCGACTTCATCGAGGTGCTTGAGGAGATCAGCCGGATCCTCGAACACGCGGTAGGCGCCCGCGCGTTCCAACTCCTCCATCCCATACCCGCCCGACAGAAGACCAATCCCGAGCGCCCGGGCGCGTCTGGCGGCCAGCATGTCCCAGACACTGTCGCCCACGACCGATGATGTTTCTATCGCCACTCCGAGGCGGCTCGCGGCGGTGAGAAACAGGTCTGGCTCCGGCTTGGCGTACTTGACTTCGTCGCGCGTCACGACTGGCGTGTGACTCAGGTCGATGCCGAGCGTTTCGAGTACCGGGCCGGCGGTCTCCAGCCGCCCACTTGTTGCAATGGCCCACGGGATCTGTGCATTTGTCAACGCAGCCAGGAGTGCTCGCGCACCGGGGAGTGGCCGAATATTCGAGCGATTCCGGTTGTAGGCTTCAGCGTGAAGCCGCTGGAGGCGCTCGATCCGATCCGCGTTGAACTCAGCGCCGGTCTCACGCAGCAGCATGTTCGTGAATAATCCACCGCTCATGCCGATCTTTCGGTGGATCCGCCAGACGGACAGATCGATGCCTTCGGTCTCGAGAGCCTCACGCCATGCCAACACGTGATGGTAAACGCTGTCGACGAGCGTCCCATCAAGATCGAACAGGAACGCAGTCTCCTGCCGAGGCGCCGCCGCCGTCACTATCAGAGGCGCGTCGTTCGGTGGTGTGGCGTTCATTACCATGACGCAGCGTACTCAGGATTCTCCTCGGCCGCACGCGTATTAATCATGGAAGCACTGGCGCGCGGTCTCTAAGGCGGCGACGGACGAATCGAACTTGTAAGCGCGTTGTGTCCGAACAAAATGCGCTGCAAGCGACGGGGCCTCGACCTGTGGTTCCGTATCAGATCTTTCCGATCGATTCGAATGAAGCGTGGAGCTCGGGATTCATTTGCGGCTCCTCTCGACGACGCCAAGGACAACGAACTCGAGTATCTTCGTCATTTGTTGCTCCTGCGAGCCATCGCCGAAGGGTGCCCGCATTGGCTTGAGGTGAATCGCTCGCGTCTTCGGCCGACGCGGCTTCGTTCTGCCGCGCCTGGATGTCGTCATCAACAGCCACTGCGAGTCGCGATAGCGCCCCGAGTACGCGACCGCGCAGACCGTGCCTTCGCGGTTGACGACCACAGTCCAGTAGTGGTTGTTGAGGCCGGTCGAATCCTCCTCGTCCGCGTCCTCGAGCTCGAACTGCAGCCGTTCGAACGCGACGGGGCAGTTGAGCGACGTCTACGCGGCGGCGGCTGCGATCGCTGCGCTCGCTAGAGACTTACGCATGAGACCATCCTGTGCGTTACCGAGGGGCGGCCCATGCATCATTCGGCACATGAGCCGCGTCCGCTGACCGGTTGGCACACCGGCCAACGCGCTGACGAAAACAGCCATCCGATGTGCCACGTCAACGCCCTGGACGTCGCTACACAACACGCGTCCGCTCACCAAGAGGGCAACGGTGATGCCGACGTGAACTGGCGCGAAAAACCCGCGGAACAAGGCGTTTCGCTGTGGTCGGCCAAACGGCGGTTGCGCGAATCAGCGCAGTGTGCGTATCAACACGCGGATGGATTAAGGGCTTCGCGCTCCAGGAACCGCGGCTATGTCCCTCGCAGCGTCGACACGAACATCGCTCGTGTAGCGCGTTTGCTCCTTGATGCGTGGCGTGCGCGTGCCCAGCGTCTTCGCCGAAACACTTCTCGGCTGATCCGGAAGTCGCCGCCCGGCGAAATGGCATGACCCGTGAAACAAGGCAGGTGTCATCGCGCCGGAAGCCGCCACGGCACGTCGAGGCAGGGAGGAAGAACATGCAACTTACACCGACGATGCGCGCGTTCTGGGACGGGTTCACGTTCGTGCAGGATTGAACGCAGATCTGTCGCATGTCGTCGCGTCAATGAACCCGTCTGTCGACCGACGGCAGCACGGCTTTGCATGACGGACTGTACATGTCGCTGCAAGAGTTCGCGCGCGAACGTCGGCAGCGTCCCGAAGTCCGACGTCAGGCACTCGTCGTGTTTTCGGACGGGCTCGATAACGCGAGTCACATCCGCTTCGAAGATGTGAGCGAGCTGGAGCGCGCCCTCGACGTGACGATTTACACGATCACGCTACACGACGGACAGCTGCCGCAGGTGATCGCGCGGAACAAGGATGTGGGGCGGGCGATGTGGGCAATGCGCGCGTTAGCATTTGATACCGGCGGGCGGGCGTTCTTTCCGAGTAAAGTAAGGGAGCTGCAGGCCGTCTACGACACCATTGCGCGGGAGCTTATGAGCCAATACACGCTGGCCTACGTCGCTCCTGCCGCAGGCCAGCAACAGGCGCTGCGTCGCATCTCGATTCGCCGCCTCCCTCCCGCGCAAGGCGTACCGCGAACGAGAACCGGCTATCTCGCGAATCAGCCGGGAGGCGCGCTGATTCAGGACCGAGCCGCCGCCAGAATTCACTCGTGAGGTAATCGATCGTGCGATGGCATGTGCTTGTGCTCGTTGTCGGCTTGATTTCGCAGACACCCTCTCGGACACCGCCCACGGAGATCCTCACCGCCCTCGGATTGACGTCCGAGCAGAGCGCATCCATCGAGTCCGGTCGGGCGATGGCGAAGGTGCTGCCGTGGGGTGGCCCGTCCGAGGTGTACGTGTTCGGCGCCGTGCACGTGGACGGCGCGCCAGAGACGTACTTGAACGCGGCGCGTTCCGTAAGTCGCCTGCGGGGCACGCCGGGGTACCTGGGGGTCGGCGAACTTCCAGACGACGCGACCGTGAGCGATTTGACTCCGCTCAGTCTTGACGCTGACGACGTGACGGCGTTGAAGAATTGTCGTGAAGGATCGTGCGAGGTGCAGTTGCCGCAGGCGTCCATCCAGGCGG
>DATAEE010000133.1:0-15113 GCA_036258175.1 Vicinamibacterales bacterium | reverse complement strand
GCTCCCGTAAGGTGATCGTGATGAGAGCGAACCTCGCCGTTGCCCTGATCGCTACGCTGTCCTTCGCGGCGTGCCGCTCCGCGCCCGAGCCGGCAACCGACGCCGCGAAGCCGGTCGACGTGACCGCCGCGTCGGTGGAAGCGGTCGAGTGGCCGTCCACCTTCGAGACGGGCGGAGTGGTGCGCGCCGCTCTGACCGCGACGGTCTCGAGCCGCATCGTCGCGCCCATCGTCGCGGTCCACGTGCGCGCGGGCGATCGCATCCGACGGGGCCAGCCGCTCGTCGAGCTCGACGCGCGCGAGCTGCGCGCCAACGCGGATCGGGCGACGGCGGCATTGGCCGCCGCGCGCGAATCGTCCATCGCCGCGACGGCGAATCACACGGCGTCCGAGGCGGCGCTGACGCTCGCGCGCGCGAGCCACGGCCGCGTCCGCGGGCTGCACGACACGAGGTCGGCCACGCCGCAGGAGCTCGATGATGCCGTCGCCGCCTTGTCGGGCGCCACGGCGCGCGTCGCGGGCGCGCGCGCGCAGGCGGCCGCGGCCGCCGCAGCCCTCGAGGCCGCGCAGGCCGCCGCGGAGGCCGCTCAGGTCGGTCTGTCCTATACCGTGCTGACCGCGCCGTTCGACGGTCTGGTGTCCAGCCGGACGGTCGATCCGGGATCGCTCGCCATGCCCGGCATGGAGCTGCTCGCGATCGAAAGCGGCAGCGGCTACCGCCTCGAGGTGCAGGTCGACGAGTCCCGCCGGAATCTGCTGAACGTCGGCGACGCCGCCGAGGTCCGCCTCGACACGTTCGGCGCGACGCCTCCGTGGATCGGGACGCGCATCGCCGAGATCGCCAGCGTCGATCCCCGGCAGCACAGCTTCGTGCTGAAGCTGGATCTCCCCGCGCTGCCTGGAGTGCGCTCCGGGATCTTCGGGCGCGCCCGCCTGTTCGGTCCCGCCCTGCGCACCCTCGCGGCCCCGTTCGCCGCGCTCGTGCGCCGGGGCCAGCTCTGGTTCGCCTTCACCATCGATCGGGAGAACATCGCGCGGCTGCGCATGGTCGCGCCCGGGGACGTTCGCGCCGACCGTGTCGAGATCCTCAGCGGTCTCGCTGCTGGCGACCGCGTCGTCGTCGATCCGTCGCCGGCGCTTCAGGACGGCGCACGGATTCAGGGAGCGTCCCGATGAACGCACCCAACGGCATCGCCGGGCGCCTCGCGAAGGCCTTCATCCACTCGAAGCTGACGCCGCTCCTGATCGGTGCCTCTCTGCTCCTCGGGTTGTACGCCGTCATCGCGCTGCCGCGCGAGGAGGAGCCGCAAATCATCGTTCCGATGATTGACGTCTTCGTCGAGCTGCCCGGCGCGACGCCGACGGAGATCGAACAGCGCATCACGCGTCCGATCGAACGGCTGCTGTGGGAGGTTCCCGGCGTCGAGTACCTCTACTCCACCTCGAGCCGCGAGCGCGCGCTGCTCATCGTTCGGTTCTACGTCGGCGAGGATCCCGAGCGCGCGCTCGTCCGCGTCAATCAGAAGCTCGCCGCCAATCCCGCCATGCTGCCGGCGGGCGCTTCGCCCGTCGTGGTGCAGGCCCGCTCGATAGACGACGTTCCGGTGATGGCGCTGACGCTGTGGGGTGACGGCTATGACGACGTGCGGTTGCGGCAGATCGCGTCGCAGCTGCAGGACGCCATCAAGGAGATTCCGGACATCGCCGAGGTGAACGTGATCGGCGGGCGCCCGCGCCAGGTCACGGTGGAGCTCGATCCGCCGGCTCTCGCCGCGCGGCAGGTGGATCCCGTGAGGCTGCTCGACACGCTGCGCCGCGCGAATGCACGCACCGGCGCGGGCGACCTGGTGTCGCAGAACCGCACGATGCGTCTGGAAGCCGGCACCTGGCCGCGAACGGCGCGGGAGCTGCAGTCGCTCGTCGTGGGCTCGGTGGCTGGTCCCGTTCGGCTGGCGGACGTCGCGCGTGTGACTGACGAGGGTGGAGAGCCCGTCGACTACGTCAGGTTCCACCCCGGACGCGGCCGGTCCTTTCCGGCCGTCACGCTGTCGATCGCCAAGCGGGCCGGCACCAACGCCATCGCGCTGACGCAAGTCGTCGAGCGCAAGCTGGAGACCCTTCGCGGGTACACGCTCACGAGCGACCTCCAGGTGTCCATCACGCGGAACTACGGGGAGACGGCGGCCCACAAGTCGAACGAGCTGCTCTGGCACATGCTGCTGGCGGTGATCTCCGTTTCCGCGCTCATGTGGTTCGCGCTCGGCCGCCGCGAATCGCTTGTCGTCCTCACGGCCATCCCCGTCACGCTGGGGCTCACGTTGTTCGTGTTCTACCTGTACGGCTACACGCTCAACCGGATCACATTGTTCGCGCTGATCTTTTCGATCGGGATTCTCGTGGACGACGCGATCGTGGTCGTCGAGAACATCGTGCGGCACGCGCGCATGGAGGGCGAGTCACGCAGCCTCGAGGCGATTGCGGTGCGCGCGGTGGACGAGGTCGGCAATCCGACGATCCTCGCGACGCTGACCGTCATTGCCGCGATCCTGCCGATGGCGTTCGTCGGCGGCCTCATGGGGCCGTACATGCGGCCGATTCCGATTGGCGCCTCAGCCGCGATGCTCTTCTCGCTCGCCGTCGCGTTTCTCGTCACGCCGTGGGCCGCCGTGCGGTTGCTGCGGCATGCCCACACGCATGTAGACAGCCGCGAGGATCGGTTGACCGCGCTCTATCGGCGCGTCATGGCGTCGCTCATCGGCAGGCGGCGCGTCCGGGCGTGGGCTCTGGCGGCGGTGGCCGTTCTGCTCGTGGGGGCCGCCCTGCTGGTGCCCACCGGGCTCGTCACGGTCAAGATGCTGCCGTTCGACAACAAGAGCGAGCTGCAGGTGATCGTCCGCATGCCGGACGACACGCCGCTCGAGGTCGCGGCCCACGCCGCATCGGCGTTGGCCGACGAAGTGCTCGCCGATCCCGACGCCGTCAGCGTGCAGAGCTACACCGGCACGTCGTCTCCATACACCTTCAACGGTCTCGTGCGGCACTACTTCCTCCGCCGCGAGCCGCACCTCGCGGATCTGCAGGTGATGCTGACGCCGAAGGACGAGCGGTCCGTGCAGAGCCACGACATCGCGAAGCGCATCCGGGAGCGGCTCGTTCCCGTCGCCCAGCGTCTGGGCGCGGCGATCCAGGTGGTGGAGGTGCCGCCGGGGCCGCCGGTGCTGCAGACGCTCGTCGCGGAGGTGTACGGCCCAGACCCGCAGCGGCGCGTCGAGGTGGCCCGCCAGGTCCGGACGGCGCTCGAGCAGACGGACGGCGTCGTGGATGTGGACTGGTACGTGGAGTCCCCGCACGACAAGTGGGAGCTCCTGGGCGACGCCGATCGGATGGCGCCGGCCGGCGTGTCCGCCACCGAGGTGAGCGTCGCGACGCGCCTCGCAGGGGCCGGCGCTCCGGCGGGCCTTCTGCACGATCCGCTCGCACGCGAGCCCGTCCCGGTCGTGCTGCGGCTTCCGCGTGACGCACGTGGGTCGCTCGACACCGTCCGGTCGCTTCGGATTGGCGGGCCGCCTCTCGTCGCGCTCGGCGAGCTGACCTCCGCGCGACGGGCGGCCGAAGAGACGAGCATCTATCACAAGAACCTGCAGCCGGTGACCTACGTCACAGCGGACGTCGCGGGGCGTATCGAGAGCCCGGTCTACGCCATTCTCGAGGTCAATCGGCGCCTACGGGACCTGCGCCTGCCGGAAGGCTATGGCCTCGACGTGTTCAACACGACGCAGCCGTTTGACAGCTCGAAGTACGCGATGAAGTGGGACGGCGAGTGGCACATCACCTACGAGGTGTTCCGCGATCTCGGGATCGCCTTTGCGGCGGTCCTGGTCCTGATCTACATCCTCGTCGTCGGCTGGTTCCAGTCGTTCTCGACGCCGCTCACCATCATGCTGGCGATCCCGTTCTCGCTCGTCGGCATCCTGCCGGCGCACGCGCTGATGGGCGCGTTCTTCACCGCCACGTCGATGATCGGCTTCATCGCCGGCGCCGGCATCGTCGTCCGCAACTCGATTATCCTCGTCGACTTCGTCGAGCTGCGCGTTCGAGGCGGGATGCCGCTGCACGAGGCGGTGGTGGACGCCGGGGCGGTCCGTTTCCGGCCGATGGCGCTGACGGCGGCGGCCGTCATCGTCGGATCGGCCGTCATTCTGTTCGATCCCATCTTTCAAGGGCTGGCGATCTCGCTGATGGCGGGCGAAGTGGCGTCGCTGCTGCTGTCACGGATGACCGTCCCGATCACCTATTACCTGACGCACCTGCGGCGCCTGCCGCTCGCGCCGCCCGCCGCCGCTGCATGAGGGTCGCATGCCTGAGTGTCCACGCTCCATCGTCGTTGCCGTCGATTTCGGGCGTGCATCGGCGCGCGCGGTCGCGGCCGGCGGCGCCATCGCCGAGCGCTGCGGGGCCACGCTGCGTCTGCTCCACGCGGAACCCTTCGACGCGCCCGTGTACTTCACGGCCGAGCAACTCGACGCGCTCCGCGGCGACGAGCCGCAGAACCGGGAACGCGCGCGCGTCGCGGTGACGCAGTTCGGCCGGCAGCACACGTCCTATCCGTTCATCGCGGAAGTAGAAGACCGGGCGCCCGTCGATGCGATTCTCCACGCCGCGGCGACGGCCGACCTGGTCGTGATGGGGACGCACGGCCGCCGCGGAGCGTCGCGATGGTGGCTGGGCTCCGTTGCGGAACGTGTACTGCGCGAAAGTCCTGTCCCGCTCCTGATCGAGCATGCCAATGGATCGAATGCAGGCAGCGCGGAGTTCCGTCACGTCCTGGTCCAGGCGATGCCGCCGCTCGCCGGCGACGCGACGGCACGGTACGCGGAAACGCTGGCGAGGCGTTTCAACGGCATCGTAGAGGACCGGCGAGGCGTGGCGCCGGCCATCGTCGCCGATCTGTTCGGCACGCTCGTGGCCGTGGCGTGCCCCGTCCCGCGCACGGCGGCGTGGCTGGTGGCTGCGGGCGAACCGCTCGTGCGCGGCTGCACGCGACCCGTCCTGTTCGTCCCGGAATCCGCTGGAGGAGAACCTGTATGACTCTCGAACCAATGCTCCGTTTGATTGCCGGTGCGTTCGTCGCCGCCAGCGTGCTGGCCGGCATGTATATTCACCCGGCGTTCCTGTGGTTCACCTTGTTCGTGGGCCTCAACCTGTTCCAGTCGGCGTTCACCGGCTGGTGCCCGATGATGTCAATCCTCCGCAAGAGCGGAGTGGCATGAACTGAGTGCTCGCATGAATGGGGCTGCGATGGCGCTGGCCGTGTTGGTGCCCCTGCTGCTTGCCCCGGACGTCACCGTCACCATTCAGCAGGCCGATACGACCGAGCCCGCCCCGCTGGCGCGCGGCTACCGCACCCGTGCGCTGGCTGGCGGCTGGGGGCATTCGTGGCTGCACGGCTGGCCCGGCTATGGCAAGGCGATCAGCGACATTCAGTACGTCGGCTTCTATCCGCAAATGGGCTGGTTCGTCACCAACTGGCTCGAGTTGTACGGCGAGGGGACGGTGCATGTGTACTACCGCCCCAACACCGCCGTTCTCGGCGGCGTCGTCGGCATCGGCGGCCGGCATTACTTTCTCAGAGACCGGCAGTGGACGCCGTACTACACGCTCAGCGGCGGCCTGGCCTGGACGTCGCTCGACGTGCCAGAGGTGGACCGAATCTGGAACTTCCAGGTGGTGTGGGGCGTGGGCGTCAAGCGCATCACGCGCCGCGGGCCCGGGCTGATGCTGGAGTTCCGCAATCACCACATCTCCAACGCCGGCACGCGCGGTGAGAACCTCGGCGTCAACGCCGCGATGGTGATCGCCGGCGTCCATTGGGTGTTGCGGTGAAGGGCACGTCTAGAGATCGAGGCCGCTCAGGAACCGATAGCTCTTGCGCAGCGACTCCTCGGGATTGGTGGCAAGGTCCTGCTCCACGAAGAAATGCTCGACGCCTGACCTCTTCGCGTGACCGAGAATCGCGGGAAGGTCGAGCACACCGCTGCCGGCATCGGTCATGTACGGAAACAGCTCCACCCATTGCGCCGCGTCCCCGCCGTCGCCCCTAAATCGAACTCGCTGCTTCATGTCCTTGACATGCATCAACCGGTAGCGGCCCCGATAGGTATCCAAAAGTTCGACGGGGTCGGCGCCCCCGGCGACGGTCCAGAAGAGGTCCATCTCCATGGCTACCAGCTGGGGATCGACGCGATCGAGCACGACGCGCAGCGGGATCTGCCCCTCCAGCTCGGTCCATCCATATCCGTGATTGTGGTAGGTGAAGCGAACGCCCAGCTTGCTGGCGCGCGCACCGATCTGATTGAACTCGTCGGCGGCCCGCTTGTAGCCGTCGAGCGTGCGCCGCTCGTCCGCTGGAATCGACGAGATGCCCGACGTACTTCGTGTCCAGCGCCTGCGCGGCATCCGCTGCCTCGCTCAAGCGCGTCCGAAGCGTATCCATGTCGACATGCATGGCGGGGGCGGACAGTCCGTTGCGATCAAGGACCGCCTTCAGCTCCCGGGGAGACAATCCGTAGAAGCCGCTCGCTTTCAGGCCAAGGGCAGACGACACCGGCTTCCAGCGCTCATGCGCCGTCGGCGCGCTGAACGGGTAGGGGCCAAAGAGCTGGAGCTCGTTGTACCCGATGTCGGCCACGAGCTTCAGGGCTCCCGCGAAGTCCCGGTCGAGGAGCTTCGGGATCGTGAACAGCTGAAGACCAACGCGGCGGAGAGGCTCGACGGGCCGGCGCGCGGCGGCCCTCCTCGTTGCCACGCTCACCAGGCCGGCCGCGGTTGTCGCCGTCAGAAAGTCGCGTCTGTTCACGGCCCTCAACCCTTGATCAGCAGTTTCTGAATGTCGCCCGCGCGCTGACTGGCTCGGAACTCGATGATCCGGAAGTCGGCGAGGCCGCGGGCGACGAACGGATCTGATTCGACGATCGCCTGGATCTGCGCTCGACTCTTGCCGACCGCCAGGATGATCCCGCCGTCTCTGGGTATCTTTCTGCCCGACACCAGGAAGTTGCCGGACGCGTAGTACTTCTTCAGGAACGACGTGCGCCGTCATGTGCTTGTCAATCTGCGTGAGGTCGGCTTTGTAGAGAAGCTCGATGACGAACATAAAGGGATCGATCCATGTGCGATCAGGCCATCGACCGATGTTATCCGCTCATCGGGGAATCTGATTATCGGGGTAAATGATCGGACTGTCTATCTATCGGCGATATCGCGATATCGAGGTGTCGTGATATCGAGATATCTCGATAGCGCGATCATTTACCCCGATAGAAAAGATCCCCAGATGATGCGATGACTTGGCCCGATCAGCCGATCATCCATGGCCCGATTGACGAGGCTATAGCTCTACGTAGTCCGCTTCGATCGTCTCGTCGGCCCGCGCGCCGAGACGCTCGAGCAGCTCCGTGATGATCGCCGCCTTGTCCTGCGCGTCGCGCCGCGACCAGGTCCGGGACTTGACCTCGATGAAGTAGCCGTCGGTCTGCGGCTTCAGCAGCCGATCGACGTGCACGTAGAACTGGGCGCCCCGATACGCCACCCGCCAGCGGCGGCGATCCTTCTCGATCTCGCGCTCGCGTGACGGCTTGAAGTACTCGCGATAGAAGCGCGGCGAGTGGGTCGCGGGCGCGAAGTAGCGCGAGCGGAACAGCAGCACCGACCCGAACGCCGCCTCGCGCGACGGCCCCGTCAACGTCAGCCGCGCGCGGGCGCTGACCACCGTGCCCTGCTCGTCGAGAAACTCGTCTTCGCGATAGCGCAGCCGTCCCTGGCTCGGGTCGTCGAAGAAGAAGTAGGTGTCGTACTGGTGATAGTGGACAGCGCGGATGACCGTCAGGTCGTCGGACGCGAGCGCCTTGAGCACCGTGTCGGCAGACCGGACGCGCGCTTTGACCTGGACCTCGAAGCTCTCCTGCTCCGCCGCCCCGCCGATCGCGATGAGCTTCTGCAGGACGCTCTGCTCCCGCTGGATGAGAAACGCGTCGATGCGCCGCGCGACGTCCCGCGCCGCCGCGTGGAGATTCTCTTCGTCCAGCGTGAGCAGCCGGCGATCGCGCATCAGCCACCGGCCGTCGCACATGACGTCGACGACGTCGGTCGATTTCCCCGCATACACGAGCTGCGAGTACACCGCGTTCGGGTCGCGGTCGAAGCGCGGCATGGTGTGGGTCTGATCGAGATCCACGACGATGAGGTCCGCTCGCTTGCCCGGCTCGACCGATCCGGTGAGTTCACCCAGGTGGACCGCCTGCGCGCCGATGCGCGTCGCCATCGCCAGCGCCAGCCGCGCTGGGAGCGCGGTCGGGTCGCCGGTCGTTCCCTTCGCCACGAGCGCCGCCAGCCGCGTCTCCTCGAACATGTCGAGGTCGTTGTTCGACGCGGCCCCGTCGGTCCCGATGCCGACGGGGACGCCCAGGTCGAGCATCTTCGCCACCGGCGCCACGCCGGAGCCGAGCTTCAGGTTGCTCGTCGGGTTGTGCGCCACGCCGGCGCCTGCATCCTTCAACGTGCGGATCTCCCCTTCGTCCACGTGCACGCAGTGAGCGGCGAGCACGCGCGCGTCGAACAGCCGCTGCTTCATCACCCACGGGACGACCGGCATGCCGTGTTCGCACCGGGATTGTTCCACCTCGAGCGCCGTCTCGGACAGGTGGATGTGAAGCGGCACGTCGAGGTCGACGGCGAGCTCCGCGCAGGTCCGTAGGATCTCCTCGGTGCACGTATACGGCGCGTGCGGCGCTACCGCGGGAGCGACGAGCGCGTGCCCTTTCCAGCGGACGATGAACTCGCGCGCCGAGGCCAGCGAGTCCTCGTAGCTGGCGGCGTCCGGCGCGGGAAACTTGAGCACCGTCTGCGAGCAGAGCGCGCGCAGGCCGGCCGCCGCCACCGCCTCGGCGACCGTGTGCTCGAAGTAGTACATGTCGGCGAAGCAGGTGGTCCCCGACCGGATCATCTCCGCGCAGGCGAGCTTCGTGCCGAGCGCGACGAAGTCGGGCCGCACGAAATGCCGCTCGACCGGCATCATGTAGCCCATCAGCCAGACGTCGAGGCGCAGATCGTCGGCGAGCCCCCGCAGGAGCGTCATGGGCGCATGCGTGTGGGCGTTCACGAAGCCCGGCATGACGACGCGTCCTCGACAGTCGATCGTCTCGCGCGCGTCGTAGTCCACGCCGGCGCCGCCCGCGGCGAGAATCCTGCCGCCCTCGATGGCGATCCATCCCGGGTCGTACGCCGTGAAGCGCTCGTCCATCGTCAGGACGTGCGCGTTGGTGAGGAGGAGGTCGCAGGGAGGAGGCACGGATCCCAGTTTACGCGCGATAGCTCGATGAGGATGACATCTGGCCAGGGATGATCGGGCCATCGGACCAAGTCATCGGGTCATCGGGGGATCTCGGTATCGGGATAATTGATCGGGCTATCTGTTCATCGGCGATATCGGAATATCGGGATATCGCCAGATCGACGCGTGGCCCGTTAGCGCTCTGCTTCGAGCTTTTCCTGGATGGTTTCCCGCACGTAGTGGGGACGCCCATCCGCCACGCTGAGCGGGATCGTTTTCCCCGACTCCGTCCGCACCACGATGTCCCAGCGGCGGTCCGAACTGGTCACCGAGACGAAGGTGAACGGCAACGCGTAATGGACGATGACGTCCTTCACGATTGCCGTCACCTGCAGGGTGTTCATTGACGCTACGCGGGTCGGACGTTTTCGCCGCGCGGGCCCTTCGGGCCCTGACCCTTGTCAAACGTCACCGACTGCCCCTCACGCAGCTCGTCAAAGGGGATCTGCGTACAGACCGACTGGTGGAAGAAGTACTCCGTCCCGTCGCCGGTCACGATGAAGCCGAATCCCTTTTCGCTGACGAGCCGTTTGATCTTGCCCTCCATAATAGATGTCCTCAATCGCCACTGGTGAAGCGGGAGTTTCGAGTGTGAGTGGCGCAACGCACGCTCGGCACGAAGCCAAAATTGGGCCGGTCGGCGCGCCCCGCTATAGACGACTAGAGGGAAGACGGCAGGCTCAGTTCGACGACACCACAGTGTACACGATCTACCTTTCGCCCGCCGAACCCTTTACGAGGCCGATGCGGAGCCGGCGGATCGGCTCATAGGCGATCGCGCGATCGAGTCATGTCATTGGGCCATCGGGGATATCGAGATATCGGGATAAACACTATTCCCATAACGCGCTCTCAGGGCCGCAGCTCCTCCTCGAGCAGGATGGTGTATCCCCCGTGCGGGACCAGCGCGGCGGGAACGAATCCGTCCTGCAACGTCGATTCGAGCACAACGAGCGAACCATCGGCATCCACGAGCGTGTACTTGTAGGCATGCGGACTCTCATCCGAGCGTTCAAGCACGAAGACGATCTTCATTCGACTACGACGTGCAGGCGCCCCGGTCGTCCGAGCGACGCGGCCATCCCCGACTGCTGAGTGAACACACCAATCGGCCGGAGCCCGTTGACACCAAGTCGCCCATTTCCTTGTCCAACGCGTCGCTTGAGGGGACGACGCGATAGCGATAGACAGTGGGAGTACCGAGGACGCGCTACATAACGCCAAAGTGTGTCGCCGCCCGACCGGGTCAACGTGGTTGCGACGACAATTGGACGCATCTGTCACCTCACTCTATTGAAACTGACGATTGCGCGAGTCCAGCTGCATCTGTAATGCGCAGGACTCGACGGCCTCGGCTCATGAGAGTTGCCTCACAGCTCCACGTAGTCTTCTTCGATCGTCTCGTGGCGCCTGCATCCTTCAGGTGAGCCGGTTTCCCATGGTCTTGCGCATTCACTTGTAACGCCGCGCGCGGCGGACACACGCACATCTTAAAGGAGGGTGCCATGTCTACGCATGGTCGGTCTCTCGCAATGGGTGTCGTCGCCGCCGCCTTCGTCGCTGTCGTGCTGTCGGCGCATGCGATCACGGGTCCGAGCAGCTCCGCGTCGCCCTACGTCCTGCCCGCCCGACCGGGCGTGGTGACCAAGGCGATCCTGACGGTGGGTGATTCCGTCGGCGGGTACCGCATGGTCGGCATTCCCGACGGGCTCGGGGCGTTCGATAACGGCGACGGGACGTTCACGCTCCTGATGAATCACGAAATCCTCGCGACGGCGGGCGTCATGCGCGCGCACGGCGCGAAGGGAGCGTTCGTGTCGAGGTGGATCATCCGGAAGGACGATCTCGCCGTGGTCGAGGGGAGCGACCTGGTCCGGAACATCGCGACGTGGAATTCGTCGACCGGATCCTGGAATGTTCCCGTCACCGGTGTCGCGATGGCGCGCCTGTGTTCCGCTGACCTGCCGCCAGTGTCGGCGCTGTATGACGCCGAGACGGGGCTCGGGTACGAGGGGCGCATCTATCTGAATGGAGAAGAGGTCAGTCCGAATCAGGAAGGGCGCGTGTTCGGACACCTGATGGACGGGACGAGCTACGAGCTGCCGGCGCTCGGCAAGGCCTCGTGGGAGAACCTGCTCGCTCGTCCGGACAGCGGAACACGAACCGTTGTTGTCGGCCTCGACGACAGCTCCGGCGCGGTGGCTGGACAGGTGTACATCTACGTCGGAGAAAAGAACGCGTCCGCGAATCCCGTCGAGGCGGCGGGGCTCTCGCACGGACAGCTGTTCGGGCTTCAGGTCCACGGCGTTCCGATCGAAACAGCGGGCACGACTGGCGAGGACCGGGCGATTTCGCTGTTCGCGTTCGGCAACGCCTCGACGATGACCGGGGCGGCGATCGAATCGGTCAGCGCCGCCAACGGCGTCACGGCGTTCCTCCGGCCGGAAGACGGCGCCTGGGATCCGTCCAACCCGAACGACTTCTACTTCGTCACGACGGCAACCTACACCGGCCCGAGCCGGCTCTGGCGCCTGCGGTTCGACGACGGCGCGGCTCCGGAACGGGGCGGGACGATTGCCATGGTCGTCGACGGCACGGAGGGACACCACATGTTCGACAACCTGACGATCACCCGGCGCGGAGAGATCTTTCTTCAGGAGGATCCGGGCGTTCCGGCGGGTAACCCGGATCATCTCGCGACGATCTGGCGCTACTCGATCGAAACACACACGCTGGACGCGGTGGCACGGCACGATGCCGAGCGTTTCGTGATGGACCGGCCGGGATTCCTGACCCGTGATGAGGAATCGTCGGGAATCATCGACGTGTCGGACATCCTGGGCGAGGGCTGGTTCCTGTTCGACGTGCAGGCGCCCTACAACATCGGCGACGTCGAGCTCGTGGCGGGCGGCCAGCTCCTGGCACTTCACGTTCCGCCTGGCTGGCGGTAGCGGTTCGACCGGTTGAGGGGCGGCGTCGTGCCGCCCTTCGACTCGGTCTCCGGCTCAACGCCGCCGAGGTCGGCGCGGACGCGGTCGCTACCGGCTCGGAACGCCGAACTCCGCGACCGTAGGCTTCACGAGATCCTCGAAGTCCCGATATCGCATGCGAATGGCTTCGCGGTGCGATCCGGCGTTGAACAGAATCTCGGGATCCGACGTCAGGCTCTTGTCGACCAGGACAGGTTGCTCGTACAACGGCCCGAATGGCGGCATCGCGCCTACCTCGCAGTCCGAATAAAGCGGCCGCAGCTCATCCTCGCTCGCCAGGCGCACCGAGACAGCGCCGCACGCCGCGCGGAACCGCTCCAGATCCACGAGACGGTCTGCCGGCAGGACGGCGAGCGTCGGGTGATTGTCGACCATGCAGACGACGGCCTTGGCCCACTCGCGGTCAGGCACATGCGCCGCGGCCGCCTCCTCCTGCGCCGTGTATGCGAGGGGATGCTCGACCACCGAATAGCGGACGCCGTTTCGCTCGAGATAGTTGCTGATCGAGGAGGGGATCGCCATGACGGCCTCCTTTTCACGAGGCTCGCAGCATAGCAGAAGGAGATAGCATACGGCTCAACAGGGTCGACATCATGACCGAGAGGGTGAGGTTTCGCATCACCGGTGCCGTTGCCGTCATGGCATGCGTGCTCGCGGCCACCTGCCGCGGCCCCTCCGCCGATCAGGAGGTCCGAACGGCTTCGCGCGACGCACAGCCGTCATTCGTCGGAAAGGTGTGGATGTCGACAGATCCATCGGCCGCGCCGGGCACGCTGCGCATCTTTCTGCCGGACGGCACGCTCGTGATGGATTCGTGCGGCGAGACCTATCGGCTGGCGCGCTGGCGGGCCATCAACGAGCGCCGGATCGAATGGCAGGAAGACACCGCGCGGATCGAGGCGGAGGTTACGCAGGTCAGCGCTGACCAGCTCCAGTTACGCCTGCATCTGGTGCGCGCGCTCAAGGACGAGAACTACCGCCTGGCTCAGGTGCCCTTCGTGTGTCCCGACGCTCGGCCGAGCCAGTAATCCATCAGAAGAGCCCCGCATCGACATCCCGGACGAATCGGATGACTCCATCGACATAGACCTTCTGGTCGTCGTACATGGCCATGTGGCTGCCGTTCGGGCAGAGGAGGTATCGCCCCTTCTGCACCTTGCCGGCCATCATCTTCATATGCGCCGGATCCATCGTGTCGTACTGGGCGCCAATCACCAGTGTCGGGACGGCGATCTTCCCAAGGTCGCTCGTGCGATCCCAGTTGACCAGCGTGCCGCTGGCGCCGAGCTCGCTCGGTCCCTGCATCGGCACGTAGATCGCCCTGTTCAGATGTCCGAAGGCCCGGTTCACCGGATCCGGCCAGTCGGCCGCCGGCATCCGCAGCAGGTGCTTCTCATAATGATGCGGCATCAGCAGTTCCATGTACCGCGGCTCCTCGGTCTTTCCGGTCGCTTCGAGCCGCTTGATTTCCGCCAGCACCGTCTGGTCCATGGCCGGCATCAGGACCGTCCTCGCGTAGTCGTTGTAGGCCGGGATGCTCGCCATCATGTTCGAGATGATGAGCCCCTTCAGGTGCTGCTGGTGCGCGAGCGCGTACTCGATGGCGAGCATCCCGCCCCAGGAGTGTCCGAGCAGGTACAGATTGCTCTGGTCGAGTCCCAACGCCTGCCGCACCTGATCGACTTCGTCCACGAAGCGCGGGAGCGTCCACAGCTCCGGGTCGTTGGGCTGGTCGCTGTAGGCCGAGCCGAGCTGGTCGTAGTAGTAGTACTCGATGCCGGCGGCCGGGAAGTAACTGTCGAATGCCTCGAAGTACTCGTGGGTCGCCGCGGGCCCGCCGTGCAGCAGCAGCACCTTCATCCTGGGACTGTTGCCCACGCGCTTGGTCCAGACGCGGAACTCACCCTTCGGCGTCCGGATGGGAATCATCCGCACGCCGCCGCCGAGCAGATCGGTCCGTCCCGTGTAATCCAGATAGCTCGTGCCCGTCGCCGCGGGTGCGACCGGACGGTCGCCGCAGGCAGGTAGGCACACCAGGCACGCCGTCAGCACGAGAAGTTGTCTCACGTGAACCTCCGGTTTTCGGTCCAGTGTTCGCTATTGAACAGACACCACAGGGGCGGTCCGTCATCATCTGCGGCTGCACACGGCGCACCACGATGCACGCAAGAGCCACATGACAAATCACCACATCGCATTTCATCTACCGGCCGATACCGGTCCGTCTTACTGGGGACCGGGCGACCGATACACCTTCCTGGTCACCGGCGCCTAAACCAACGGTGCCTATTTCATCATGGAGCAGTCATACCTCCCGGAGGCGGGCCGCCACCGCACATTCACCACCGCGAGGAAGAATGCTTTTACCTGCTCGAAGGCACCCTCGACATCTCGCTGGGCGAGAAAAAGCTCAAGGCTACGACCGGAGACTTCGTGCACATTCCTCGCGGAACAGTCCACGCATTTCGCAACGCCGGGAGCACGACAGCCAGGATGCTGATCTTCTTCTCGCCCGCCGGGATGGATACGTCCTTTGAGGAGGTTTTGGAGCCGGTTCAGAACCGCTCCGCCGCGATACCACCAGTTACAGACGCGTTGATTGCCCGCATGGTGGGCGCGGGACCAAAATATGGAATCGAGTTTGTGTGAGGGCAAGAGCGTCACGGGGACGTGCAAGGGCGACACTTCAGGCGGAACGGCGACGCTTGTCTACAACGGGGCCCTGGATTCAGCAGA
>DATAEE010000132.1:0-14607 GCA_036258175.1 Vicinamibacterales bacterium | reverse complement strand
AGTTCGAGCGCGGCCTCCGGGACATCGAGGGCTTCTCGCACCTGTATGTGATCTGGATCTTCGACCGCGCGGAGCCGGGCGATACGCTCGTCTCGAGGCCGCCGACCGACGATCGTCCGCACGGTGTCTTCGCCACGCGGTCTCCGCAACGGCCCAACCCCCTCGGGCTTAGCGTCGTGGAGCTGCTGGGCCGTGAGGGGAATCGCCTGCGCATCCGCGGTGTCGACATGCTCGATGGCACACCCGTCGTCGACATCAAACCGTATCTATCGAGCGTGCCGGAGACGAACCTCAGGCGCGGGTGGCTGGCGGAGGCAGAAGCACGGTATCCTCCCCGGACCTGAAGCGGCCATTGCTGATCAACTGGCCGGCGCGCCTGAGCACGCAGCGGTAAGAACTCACACTCGTTCGCGGGAGTGCCTAGTCCAATGCTCCTGACACCTGCAACCCGAACGGTGCTCGCACTCGCGTGCGCAGTGGTTGTCGTCGACCAGTCACCCGCTGCGCCAAGCCAGCCGACGCCGCCGGAACCACAGATCTTTGCGCCGGGGCAGATCTCCACGGGCGACTTCGAGTCGCATCCGGCGTTCGCCGATGGCGGAAAGACGCTCTACTTTCTGAAGAGCAACCTGCAGTTCACATGGTGGACGATCGTCGTCTCGCGCCTCGAATCAGGCGCGTGGCAGGAGCCGCAGGTCGCGCCGTTTTCCGGGCAATACAACGATGCGGATCCGTTCGTCACGCCGGATGGCTCACGTCTCCTTTTCATCTCGAATCGGCCGCACGAAGGCACGGGCGCCGGCCGGGACGATCTCGACATCTGGGTGATGGACCGCCAAGGCACGGAGTGGGGGCCGCCGCGCAGGCTGCCGGAACCGGTGAATTCTCCCGCTTCGGAATGGTTTCCGGTGCTGACGGCCAGCGGTAGGTTGTACTTCGGATCGGGACGTCCTGGCGGCAAGGGCAAAACCGATATTTACCGCTGCACTTTAAAGAATGATACGTGTTCGGATCCTGAAAACCTTGGAGACGCCATCAACACGCCAGCCGACGAATACGAGGCGTTCGTCACACCCGACGAGCGCACGATGATCCTGATGTCGAGCGGACGTCCTGAGGGGTTAGGTGCGGGCGATCTCTATATCAGTACGCGAGGCGCCGAAGGATGGAGCAAGGCACGGAACCTCGGCGCGCCTATCAATTCACGCGCCTTCGAAGTCGGGCCGTACCTGAGCGCGGACGGGAAGGAACTCTTCTTCGCGAGCACGCGCGCGGGAGATCCCGTGCCTGCCGATCGCCGGGACTACCGCGCGCTCGCGCAATGGCTCCGCGGGCCGGGCAACGGCCAGGGAGACATCTATCGAATAGAGCTGAAAGATCACCTCAAAAACTGAGCCCCCCGACCTCTTTTCGGGTTCCGGCGTCTATTACTCATAGCCCGGCGATAACCGCTGGAGCCTCCCGCCTTCGCGCTTCGCGCGACGGCGAGGCAGGCTGGCCGCTGCAAGAAGTCGCGCGACGTGCGTTCAAACGACATAGGAGGCTGACCATGCCTCGTCTGTGCGCCTCTGCGATGATGTTTCTTTCAGCGTTCACGGGGCTGATTGCGATCGCCGCGAGCCCCAAGCCCTATACGGTTAGCGGCCCCTACACTCACGACAACCTCGCCGTGTTCGTGATCCGCGGAAACGCGGACGACGCGCGCGAGTACCTCACGCTCGACGAAGGGTTGACCGCGGGTGTCGTCGCCGTGCGAGAGAAAGGCGCTCGTCAGGGCCAGGATCGAGCCGAGGTCAACTCGCTCGAGATCGAGAACCGCTCCGACAAGTGGCTCTTCCTGCAGGCGGGGGACATCGTGAAGGGCGGCAAGCAGGACCGGACGATCATGACCGACCTGACGCTGCCGCCTCACTCTGAGCCGACGGCGATCGACGCGTTCTGCGTCGAGCGCGGCCGCTGGACGGCACGCGACAGCAGTCATGCCTTCGGCACGAACACCGGCATCGCGAGCGGTGTCGCACTCAAGCGCGCTATACAGGGTGAGAAGAGTCAGCAGAGGGTGTGGCAAGAGGTCGCGAAGGCAGACGCCCTGGCCGCGGATGCTGTCAGAACGATCGACGCGTCGTACGTTTCGGCCGCCGGACAATCCGCACTGTCTACGACCGGCACCTACAACGCCATCGTCGAAAATCCGGCGCTGCAGAGTAATCGGGCGACATTCGTGAAGGCATTGCTGCCGCAGGTGCAGAAGGACAAGAACGCGATCGGCATGGCGGTGGCGATCAACGGCGAGATCGTTTCCGCCGACATCTACACATCGCCCGCGCTGTTTCAGAAGCTGTCGCGCAAGCTGCTCGATTCATACGCGACCGAGGCGATGCTGGTACGGCAGGCAAAGCCGGCAGCGGCCGCGGCGCCGGGGAAGGACGCTGTTCTGACATTCCTGTCGAATCCTGAAGAGGGCAGCAGCAAGTCGGAGTCGCTGGGCTCGTCGATGCGTCAGAGGACCGTCGAAGGCAACGCGACCGTCCTCTACGAGTACGCGTATAAAGAACCGAAGCCGGGCGCGCCCGCGAAGCTGGTCCATCAGAATTACCTGAAGAAGCAAGAAGTAGGTTCGAATAGGTTCGAGAAGGTTCGCGGCCCGGAGTGATGCAGGCGCCGAGTATTCCCAAGAGGCTCGCAGAGACATGCGGCGCGATTCCTGAGCGTGTGGCCTGGCTGGCGCGCTTGCCGGCCATTCTGCGTGACCTTCAGCAGCGATGGTCGCTTGCGTTGGGCGTTCCTTTCGACGGCGACGACGTGAGCTGCGCATGGGTTGCGCCGGTGACACTCGCCAGTGGAGCGAGCGCGGTGCTGAAAGTTGGCATGCCTCACATGGAAGGCGAGCACGAGATCGAAGGCCTGCGTTTCTGGAACGGCGATCCGACCGTGCGCCTCCTCGAGGCGGATGATGACGCACGCGCGATGCTCATCGAGCGGTGCGAGCCCGGAACGCGGCTGAGATCGCTGCCCGAGCCGGTGCAGGATGTCGTCATCGCGGGACTGCTGCGGCGTCTGTGGCGATTGCCGGCGCCGCCCCACGCGTTCAGGCCGCTGTCAGTGATGCTGGAGCATTGGGGCGCCGAGACCCTGACGCAGGTTTCGCGTTGGCCCGACAGCGGACTGATTCGCGAAGGGCTGGCGCTCTTTCGCGAATTGCCGGAAAGCGCGACCGAGAACGTGCTGCTCGCGACCGATCTCCACGCCGGTAACGTGCTGCGGGCACAGCGGGAACCGTGGCTCGTCCTCGATCCCAAGCCGTTCGTCGGTGATCCGGCCTACGACGCGACGCAGCACCCGTTGAACTGCCGCTCGAGACTGCGATCGGACCCCAAGGGGACAATCCGGCGGCTCGCTAATCTGCTCGAACTCGACTACGAGCGGGTTCGTTTGTGGACGTTCGCCCGGGCGGCGGCCGAACCGCGCGACGATTGGTCGGGCGACGGCCTCTTCGATCTCGCACGAGCAACAGCTCCATAGAAGCCGCGGCTTCCGCGTGATATTCTTGCTCCGCTCGTCAGGGAGCACACGGTCCGCGTGAAGGGTTGAACCCGCCTGCGGCGACCCTACATTCACCTTCTTTCTGCCCGTGAAACGCGGACGCCGGGCGCATGAGAGAGAAGGTGTCACATGCCTTTGTCGTTGCCCGCCCGTCCCAGTCTGGAATGGCTCAAGAAAACCGCTAAACAAACGCTGAAGGATCTGCGCGCGCGGGATGCATCGGTCAAGCTCGCCGATGCGCAACTCGCCGTCGCCCGCGACTACGGCTTCGAGAGCTGGCGCAAACTCAGGCGTCACGTCGAGGAACGCGAACGCGAGGCGTCCACCAGCGCCGCGCCGGCTGCGCAGCCGACGCGCGACGAGGTCGTCCAGATGTTCTTCCGGCTCGTCGGTACCGGCCGGATAGACGAGGTACGTCGAATTCTCCAGGCCGCGCCTGTCATGGTCAGCGCCGTCGGCCCGCATCCGTTCTGGGGCGGCCGTCCACAGGCGCTCCACGTCGCAATCGAAACGAAACGACCGGACATGTTCGAGCTGTTGCTCGCAGCGGATGCGGACGTCAACGGCGCGAACGATCAATACGATGGCTGGTCGCCGCTGATGGTCGCGATCGGAGAAGGGCGCGAGGCGATGCGCGACGAGCTGATTCGCCGCGGTGCGCGTATCGGTCTGCCGGAGGCACTGCTGCTCGGCGACGACGCGCGCGTCGAGGAGTTGCTGCGGCCGGGCGCCGCCGCGTTCCCGGCCCAGGTGCCGAATGCCGGCTCGCTCCTGAACTTCGCGCGAACGACGGTCGCCATCGATCGTTTGATTGATCTAGGAGTGCCAACCGACGTGAAGGACCGCTGGGGCGCGACGCCAATCGAGTCGATGAGCCGGTTGGGCCCGCGCGGTCAGGTCCTGGTCCGGCATTTGATCGCACGCGGCCTCCACGCCGCGCCTGAAGAGTACGCGCGACTCGGCGACGAACGTACGCTCGCGGAGCTGATCGACAAAGATCCGGGCGTGGCGCGATCCGACGCGGTCATGATGGGGGCGGTCGACTTCCGCCACCACGAGCTCACCGAATGGCTGATTGCCCGTGGCGGGAATGTCAACGCGCGCTCGAGCGCGACGTCGCGGCACACGGCGCTGCACTCGGCCGCGTGGAACGGCGACCTGCGGATGGTGAAGCTGCTCGTCAGCGCCGGCGCGGACACTGCCGCGCTGGACGACGAACACCACGCAACGCCGCTCGGCTGGGCCGAAACGTCGATCGACGTCACGAACAATCCCGCCTGCCGCGCCGTCGTCGAGTATCTTGCCGGCCCGGAAACGGCGGCGACGGCACAGTGATCATGGCGAAGGAGGCGCCGTCGTCGGTGAGAAGCGTGCCTCGCAGAGCCACCACCGGTCGCCCTCGTAGATGCCGCGGAGAGACTCGGTTCCGCGCACTCGCTCCTCAACGCCGTCGGCGCGCCGCGTCCGGACCCACTCGACGTCGTAAACAAGTAGCGCACAGCGCGCCCAGCCCTCGGGCGCGGTGCAATTCGCCCACCCGACGCTGCGGAGATACGAATCCAGCTGGTATTTCACGGAGACGACGGAGTATGTCGCCCGGTGGGCGGTAATCTCGTCGAGCGCTGTCCGCTTGCCGCTGCATGAGTCGGCGAAATTCCGAACGCAGAAATCGGGCGACGCGCTCGAGCTCGAGAAGTCGCCCAGGAACGACTCGCTGTTCCCGATCATCTCCCGCCTGGCGTCGTTGACCCGCAACGCAGGGCTCGATGCGACGAGTGGCACGGAGTTCGGGACCCACGGCCGCGCGACAGTTACGGTGAACGTATAGGTTGCTGGTACGGGATCAGTCGTCGGTGCCCGCCACTGGACGCGCGGTCCATCGCCGATCCACGTGCCGCCCGATGGTTGCACGGCCCAGCTGTACAGGAGTTGATCGGGCGGTACCCCCGCATAGTCGACAGCCGTCTCGACATCCACTATCACCCCCGCCTCGATCTGCGTACGCCCGATGGTGACGGAAGTTATGCTCGGCGCAGCCTGAGGTCCCGTCGATCCGCTAGGCGCCGTGGGGGCGCTGCGCGTGCCGCCACATTGCGCGATCACCATCATCGTCGCCGCTGCCGCTGCCGCACCGACGGCGATTCGCCGTGCCGCGGATACCGATGGGTGCATTCGCGTACCCTCCTGCCGATGGGCTCCGCAAGAGCGATACCAGATGCGGGAAACAAAGCTCAGCCTTATAACCAGCGTGTTTGCACGTGATGCTACGGTAGAGCCAGTCTCATGACGTCAATCGTGGACCGCGACGAGTGGAAGTTCTTCACCGTTCTGCCGAAGGCCGACTGGCTTCTCGCGGCAGCCTGGTGGATCCTGCTCGTTCTCCGCGGCGTGCTCCCGGCGCTGTTCGCGATCGCGATGGGCACGCTCGTTGGCGCCGTGGAGCGGGGCGACAGCCTCGCGGGACCGCTCGCGTTCGCGGGCGGCGTGTTCGTCCTGCTCCAGGTGCTCGCGCCGATCCACCAGGCGCTCGGCGCCAATCTCGGCGACCGCACGGCGGCGTGGTTGTACGATCGGCTCACCGCCGCGTGCGTGCGTCCGGACGGCATCGGGCACCTCGAAGATCCGAAGCTGACGACCGATCTCACCGTCGCGCGTGAGTTCGATCTCGGGATGACCGGGCCGCCGCTGAACATCTCGGTCGATTTTATCGCCGACGGCCTGGTCGGGTTGGTCGGCGGGCTCGCCTGCGCCGCCGTACTCTTCGGCTACGCGTGGTGGGCGCCGATGGTGCTGTGTGCCGGCTGGCTCGCCACCCACTGGCTGCTCCGCGAGAGCGCCGTCTGGTACGACCGCCAGACCGACGTCGTCCGCGCCGCGCAGCGCGATGCCGAGTACGCGTACCGGCTCGCCGTCGATCCGGCACCCGCGAAAGAGCTGCGGCTGTTCGGCCTCGCGCGTTGGACGCTCGATCGTTTCGTCGCGCGCCGTACGCGCCTGTATGCGCTGCAGTACGAAGCGACGCGGCTTCGCGAGAAGCCTCTCGCCTGGAGCCTGCTGCTGGTCGTGGGCGCCAACCTGGCGGTGTTCTGGTCGCTGGCCAGTTCGGCGCAGGCCGGTGTCCTGACGCTCGCGCAGGTCGTCGTGTTCGCACAGAGCGCGGTGGGCACGTCGATGATTGCGTTCGGCGGCCTCAACTGGGCGCTCGACGGCGCCGCGGCACCCGTCGCCGCGGTCCTGCGGCTCGAGCCGGCAATGGCACGCGCGGGTGCGCTTTCAGGCTCTGGACGGTCACGCGATTCGGCCGATGGCATGCCGGCCCGCGAGATCCGCTTTCGCGAGATCAGCTTCGCGTATCCGGGCCCCTCGACTTCGCTCGGGGCAGGCGGGCTGGTGCTCGAGCGTTTCGATCTGACGATCCCCGCGGGATCGTCTCTCGCGATCGTCGGTCAGAACGGAGCCGGCAAGACGACAATCGCCAAGCTGCTGTGCCGGCTTTACGACCCGCAGTCGGGTGCGATCGAGATCGACGGCGTCGATCTGCGCGATCTGTCGGTCGATGCGTGGCGCCACCGTGTGACCGCCGTGTTTCAGGATTTCACGCGGTTCGAGCTGCCGCTCCGCGACAACGTCGCTCCCGCCGGCGCGCCGGACGATGCGATCCGGGAGGCGCTGACCGCAGCGGGTGCGGCGAACCTCGCCAGCCTGGACACGGTGCTCGCGCGCGGCTACGAGGGCGGAACGGATCTATCCGGCGGGCAGTGGCAGCGTGTCGCGCTCGCGCGTGCGTTGTGCGCCGTCCAGCTGGGCGCCGGCCTGGTACTGCTCGACGAGCCCACCGCGCAGCTCGACGTACGAGGCGAAGCGGAGATCTTCGACCGCATCCTCATCGCCACGCGCCAGTGCACGACGATCCTCATTTCTCACCGGTTCTCGACCGTGCGTCACGCCGATCGGATTTGCGTCCTCGAAAAGGGTCGCGTCGTCGAGCTCGGCACGCACGATGAGCTGATGGCCAAACGCGGCCGCTACCACACGATGTTCGACCTGCAGGCCCAGCGCTTCAGCGCGGCGACAGACGAGGAAGGGGGGACGTATGACGTCCTCGTCTGATCGCCCGGGCCCTGGAGGGATCGACCCCCTCCCGCCGGCCCTGTCCTCCATGTGGCGGCTCTGCAAGCTCGGCTACCGCCACGAACCGCGCCTGATGCTCGCGGCGTTCGTGTTGTCGCAGGTCGCGGCGCTGCCCGATGCGCTGCTTGCGCTTTGGCTGATGCTGCTCGGCCAGGGCGTCCTCGGGAACAACCCCGGACTCGTGCGCGTCGCGGCCATCGGCCTTGCCGTTTCCGCCACGGCGACCTGGTTCCTGCAGACGGTGAGCACGCGCATGCAACGGCGCTTCCGCGACAAGGTGACGATCGCCCTCGAATCGCACATCGCGCGGCTGCAGGCGTCGGTCGCGACGATCGCTCACCACGAACGGCCCGAGTACCTCGACCGGCTCGCGATGCTCCGCGATCAGGTCTTCGTGCTCGATCACATGTACATGTCGCTCTTCTCGACGTGCGGGTGGATCCTCCGGCTCGGCGTCACGGTTGCCCTGCTCGCGTCAATTCACCCGGCGCTGATACTGCTCGTCGTCTTCGCCGTGCCGACGGTGATCACGTCGACGTGGCGGCCGGCCGTCGAGCGCGCCGCGTCGGAGCGCGCCGCGCAACCGAACCGGCTGGCCCGCCATCTGTTCACGTTGGCAACGACGGCGCCGCCGGGGAAGGAAGTGCGGGTCACGGGCATCGGCGATCGTTTGATGACGAAGCGGCGCGAGGCCTGGGAGCGCGCTTACGCGATCGTGTCGCCTGCGCGATGGGGGTCGGCGCTCTGGCACGCGCTGGCGTGGGCGTGGTTTGGCGCCGCATACGTCGGCGCCATCGTGTTCGTATCTTCAGGTCTCGCCGCTTCGCCGGGCGACGTCCTTCTCGTACTCGCTGCAGGTGCGCGCCTGTCGGCGTACCTCGGCGCGACGGTCGGCGAGCTCGGATTTCTGCGCGGCTTCTGGATGGACGGCTCGCGGCGTCTCGCCTGGCTCGAAGACTACGTCGCGTCGACGACCGCATCGGCGGATCTGGCCGCTCCGCCCGCGCTGACCCGGGGCATTGATCTCGACCACGTCTCGTTCACCTACCCGGGGACGTCGCGCCTGGTGCTGAACGACGTCTCGCTGTCGCTGCGCCGCGGATCGGTCGTCGCCGTCGTCGGCGAGAACGGCGCCGGCAAGACGACGCTCGTAAAACTCCTCGCGAAGATGTACGAGCCGACGTCGGGCGTGATTCTCGTGGACGACACGCCGCTGGCCCGGATCCCGGCCGACGCGTGGCGATCGCGCCTGGCCGGAGCGTTTCAGGACTTTTTCCGGTTCGAGTTTCTCGCCCGTCAGACCGTCGGCCTTGGCGACGTGCCGCGCATCGACGACAGGCCGGCCGTGGCCGCGGCCGTGGATCGCGCGGGCGCCGCCGACGTCATCTCGCGTCTGCCGTCCGGCCTCGAGACGCAGCTGGGGCCGACGTGGCCCGGCGGGGCAGAGGTCTCGTTCGGCCAGTGGCAGAAGCTCGCGCTCGCGCGCGGTTTCATGCGCGAGCGACCATTGCTGCTGGTGCTCGACGAGCCGACGGCCGCGCTCGACGCCGAAACGGAACACGCGCTCTTCGAGCGGTACGCGGCGGCGGCGCGCGGCGGGAACGAAGACACCATTACCATCCTCGTCTCCCACCGGTTTTCGACCGTCCGCATGGCGGACCTCATCGTCGTCATCGACGGCGCCCGACTCGTCGAAGTCGGGTCGCACGACGAGCTGATGGCAAAGCGAGGGCAGTACGCGGAACTGTATGGGATTCAGGCGGCGGCGTACCGGTGAGAAACGCCACGCTGGTAACGGAGGGGGACGGAGATAACGGAGATCAAAACGGAGGCCCCTCCGTTAACCCGAAACCCTTTCACTCGCCCACGCGTAATGTCAGCAGGTGACTCGAAGACCCGCGGGCTCCCTCGTCCTGTTCTTCCTGCTCACATACGCCGTGATGTGGACGCTCTACTTCACGGTCGTGGCGGCATCCATTCCCGCTCGGTCACCGCTCGGCGCGGTGTTGATTCACCTGGGCGCCTGGTCGCCAGGGATCGTGGCCCTCGCGCTGACTGCGCGGGCCGAAAGGGCCGCGGGCGTGCGCGCCCTACTCGGTCGCGTCGTCCAGTGGGACGTGCCCGCGAAATGGTACGTCTTCGCCGTCGGCTATTTCCTGGCAATCGAGCTCGTCGCCGCGCTCATCCACCGCGTGGCTGTCGGCGCGTGGCCGCGCTTCGGGACCGAGCCGTTGTATCTCATCCCGTTCGCCGTCGCGTTGTCGACGCCGTCCCAGGCGGGCGAAGAGATCGGCTGGCGCGGCTACGCGCTCCCTCGAATGGCGGCGCGCTTCGGCCTCGCACGCTCGACCCTTCTCCTCGGACTCATCTGGGGGTTCTGGCACCTGCCGCAGTTCTTCATCCGGGATGGGGGCTCGTACGGACAGTCATTCTTCTTGTTCGTCGTGCTCGTAACCGCGCTCACGGTCGCGATGGGGTGGCTCTACGGGAATACCGGCGGCAGCCTGCTGCCCGTCATGGTGATGCACTCGGCCGTGAACAACTCCGGTGGCATCGTCCCCATCGCTGCGCCGGACGGCACGAGCACCTTCGGCCTCAGCGCATCCAGCACGACCCTTATTGGATGGCTGACGGTCTCGCTCCTCTGGATCTGCGCTGCCTGGTTCCTCGCGCGGATGCCGCGGTGGCGCCAAGACCCTATCGCGTAGCCTGCAACTCTGGGCCGGTTGATCTCGTCGAACTGGCGATGCGGCCACCACTCGCGGTCGTCTTTGCCGTGACCACCCTGGTTCATTCTCCCGGACCAGGGCTTGAGCTACGCGTCGACCTCGAGCAACGTGTCGATGCGGCGGTCGTCCGTCTCAAAGACCAGATTCCGGGCCTCTCCGTCGCAGTCGTCGTCGATAACCGCGTTGCCTATGCGAAAGGTGTCGGGACGATTTCTCTAGGGACGCCGAAGCCTGCGCTTGCCGATACTCAGTACAGGCTCGCGTCGGTCACTAAAGCGATCACGGCCGTTGGCGTGTTGAAGCTGGTTGAACAAGGCCGCGTGGATCTGGACCGTCCCGCAAAGAACTATTGCCCGGCGCTCTCGCCTCTGGACGGGGCGCCGACCGTGCGCGAGTTCCTGCTGCATCAGTCCGGGATGCGGCACACGTCCGATCCCGAAGACGAGACGATCACCGGCGCCGTTCCGCGGCTCGCGTCCTCACTGAGCAACATTGTCAGGGAGCCTCTCAGGTTTCGTCCGGGCCGGAAGACGCTCTATACGTCATGGGGTTACACGGCGCTCGGTTGTGTGATCGAAACCGTTTCGGGAGAAAGCTACGCTCAGTTCATCACGCGCAACGTCCTCACGCCCGGGTCCATGCAGCGGACGACGTTCGACGAGCCGACGTACGCGGCGCCGAACTTCAGTCCTGGATTCCGGATGCGAGGCGGCACCCTTCAGCCGTCGATCGTCGTTGACACGAGATTCAAGATGCCGGCGAGCGGAGCGATCTCGACCGTCAACGACCTGGCTCGATTTGCGATCGCGCTTTTCGAACGCCGGCTGGTGCCGGAGCCCTTCTTGCGGGAGATGCTCTCGACGCGACCGGCTCCCGACGACCAACGTCGGTTGTTCACCGCCGGGTGGACGATCGGCCCAGCCGACCTCGGGACGCCTGGCTACAATTACAACGGATCGATGGAAGGCACGACCGCTGTGCTGGCGATACTTCCCGAGCGGCAGATCGCGGTCGCCCTGCTTGCGAATCGTGAACGCTTTGTCCCCGCAGTCAGTCCCGTCGTCCGCGAGGCGCTCCGGGCAGCGATCGGGTTACCTCCGCAATAGGTCTCTCAGCGCAAGCCGAACCGGACATCGATGGCCGCCCCGTCGTTGAGTCAGCCTGTTCGAGACGGTCGGTGTACGAGTCGAAGTTCGACCTGCCTGGGATGGGTCCGCATGAAGTGAACGGTACGGTGGGCTTCGACGAGCCGTCGCAACGCTATCGTGCGTGGGCCTTCAACAGCCTCGGCATCGCGATCGAATACACGGGTGTCTGGACGGACGATGTGACGCTCGTGTTCACGTCAATCTCCAACACGGCGCGCGTGACCTACACGCGGCGTGTCGACGGATCGATCCGGCTCCTCTCGGAACGGCGTTCGGCCGACAGGACGTTCGAGGCTTACTTCGAATCGATATTGACGCGGCGCCAGACGGCGATCGAGAGGATCACCGAGGCCACACCGAGCAGCGCCGTGTACGTGAAGAACACGATGTAGCCTGAGCCCAACGCGGCGGGCGTGACGCCCGAGCGCTCGACGGCAGCCGCGAAGCTCTGCGGCGCCTGGCTCGCGACGAGGGCTTTCAGACCCGAGAGCACACCGCCCGCGTCGGCGCTCCGCGCGGCAGCTTCAACGATGCGTCCTGATTGAGATGCGATCAGCCGGCCCGGTATCGCATACAGCGAGGAGAAGAGCGCGTACTGCGTCGCCGTGAAGCCGACGGATGTCAGGCTCGACATGTACGCGATCAGGCAGGTGCCGGCGATGCCGCCCGCGACGTTGTCCAGGCCGATCGCGGCAAACAGCGCGATGAGGTCGTGCTCCTGCAGCGCCAGCCAGACGAACAGCAGATTGCTCAGGGGTCCGGCGAATGCGCCAATCATCATTGCGCGCATGAGCCCGTAGCGCGCCACCAGCACGCCCCCCACGAACACGCCGACCATGCTCATCACGACGCCGAAGATCTTCCGCACCTCGGCTATCTCGACCAGGGTGTAGCCGAGGTCGAGATAGAACGGGTTCATGATCGTCAGCACGAAGTCGGGAACGCGGTACAGGCAGATGAGCGCGAGGATGAGCGCGCCGGTCGTGCGGTAGCGGGTGAAGAAATCGCGGAGCGGATCGGCGAGCGCCGACGACAGATACACGCCCGGACGCGTGCGGGTGCCCGGGAGCGGAAGCGCCGCCAGAACGACGAGCGCGAACCCGGCGAGAACGGCGGCGAGGTGAACCCAGACGCGCACGTCGGACGACCACGCTGAAAGCACTCCGTCACTCAACCGGTCCGCGCCGATCGCGCCGAGCACTCGCGCGAGTACGCCGGCATTGGCCGCGAGACCCGATCCAAGCACGAGCGCGCCGGCCGCCAGGATCGCGAGCCGCGTGATCCATTCCAGCGCTTCGAGCACGGGAGCGGGCCGTATGCCTTCGGTCTGGATCGAACGGATGGCATGCCGCTGCTCGCGCGGCGCCGCCACGACGCCGAGGACCCCGATCAGTATCAGCGCAGCCATCACCGCGTACGAGAAATTCCAGCCGTATGCAGTCGCGAGCAGCAGCGGCACCGCCCCCGAGACGATGATGGCGACGCGATAGCCCCACTGATAGGCGGCCGCCATCGCGCCCTGCTTGGTCATTTCTGCGGCTTCGATGCGCCACGCGTCGATCGCGATGTCCTGCGTGGCGGTCGAAAAGCCGACGAGGACCGCGAAGACGGCGATGCGGCCCAGGCTGTGTGACGGATCGGAGCTGGCGATCAGCCACAGGCCGAGCATGATCAGCGCCTGGCAGACCAGCATCCACGAGCGGCGGTGCCCGAGCCAGGCGGTGAGGAGAGGCACGCGCGTCCGGTCGATGAACGGTGCCCACAGGAACTTGAAGGTGGAAACCAGCGTGACGAGACTGAAGAAGCCGATGACTTCGAGCGAGAGGCCGGCCGAGCGCAGCCAGGCCGAGAGCGTGTCGAAGATCAGGTAATGGGGCAGACCTGCAGAAAACCCGAGCGCCACCATGACCAGCGGCGCACGTTCGGCGTAGACGCCGATCGCCGAACCGACCGTGCGCCCCTCCACGCGGGAGTCAGGAATTTGGACGCGCCATCATACAGCGACACCGGTCCGGCGGTATGGACCTTGCGTGGCGATCCCCCGGACGGCGTTGCGGACGAGCTTCATGTCAACCACCTTTCGAACCGTACTGGATCCCGTTCGCCGGGCGCGAGCGGATTGGCGCCTGCCGGAGATGGCGAAGGCGGAACGCCGGCGTGATAGAGAAGGGCGACTCAATTCCGATCCCGGAATCGACCGCGCCGTCGAAGAAGCGATCGGCTGGCTCTGCCGTGCGCAGGACCGGTCGGCGTCGAAGGACGGCGGCGTCGCCAGACATTTCAGCCTGATTCACGGCTGGAGCACCTCATACCCCGAGACCACCGGTTACATCATTCCAACGGTTCTCGCATATGCCGGCCTGTGGAACGATGACGCCCTTCGCCTGCGGGCGAAGCGCATGCTCGATTGGCTGGCCGCGATTCAGTTGCCGGGGGGTGGCTTCCAGGGCGGGACGATAGACGCCACTCCTGGTACACCGGTGACATTCAACACCGGCCAAATTCTCATCGGCCTGGCGAGCGGCGTGCGCCTGTGCGGGGAGGAGTATCGACCGGCAATGCGCCGCGCGGCGGACTGGCTGGTCGAGACTCAGGACGGGGACGGTTGCTGGCGCCGGCATGCGTCGCCAGTCACACAACCGGGTGAAAAAGCGTACGAAACTCACGTGGCGTGGGGATTACTCGAAGCATCACGCGTCGAGCCGGCCTCCAAGTACGCGGAGGCCGCCCTTGCGAACGTCGCGTGGGCGCTTCGCCAACAGAGAGCAAACGGTTGGTTCGAACAATGTTGCATTTCGGATCCGACTCAGCCGCTGACTCACACCATCGGGTACGTACTTCGCGGCGTCGTGGAGGCGTATCGCTTCACTCGAGATCGCGCGCTGCTGGACGCGGCCCGCAGGACGGCGGACGGCTTGCTGACGGCGCTTCGCGAGGATGGCTTCCTGCCGGGCCGTCTGGATTCAAGTTGGCGTGGCACCGTCGAATGGGCGTGTCTCACAGGAAGCGTCCAGATCGCCCACTGCTGGCTCATGCTCCACCAGGACACCGGTGAG
>DATAEE010000131.1:0-7402 GCA_036258175.1 Vicinamibacterales bacterium | reverse complement strand
CGGCGCGGCGACCTGCACACGATGCAGTCGGTCACCAAGACGATCACCTCCGTGATCATCGGCGTCGCGACCGCGCGCAAGGAATTCCCCGCGCTGGAAACGCCGGTCCTGAAGTACTTCGATGCGGCCGCGGTCCGGAATCTTGACGACCGCAAGCAGCGGATGACCATCCGGCATCTGTTAACGATGACCGCGGGGCTCGATTGGAACGAGGATCTTCCGTATGCCGATCCGAACAACTCCGCAATGCTGATGGAGGCCAGCTTCGACTGGGTCCGGTTCACAATCGATCGGCCGATGGCGCAGGAGCCGGGCGCGGCGTTCAAGTACAGCAGCGGCGCTACGCAGCTGCTCTCACACATCTTCCAGCGAGCGACCGGCGAGGATATCGAGGAGTACGCGGCGCGGCATCTTTTCGCGCCGCTCGGAATCGAACGATACTTCTGGAAGCGCTCGCCGTCCGGGCTGGCGGATACGGAAGGCGGTCTCTACCTGCACCCGCGGGATCTGGCGAAGATCGCGTATCTGTTTCTCAAGGACGGTGTCTGGGACGGCCGGCGCGTGGTCGAACCCGACTGGGTGAAGGCGTCGCTGACTCCGCACGTGACCGTCTCAGCCGACGGCGTGAAGTATGGCTTCAAGTGGTGGCTCTATCCCTATGGCCGGGATCGGGCGCGGCTGGCGTGGGCCGGATCCGGCTTCGGCGGGCAGCGGCCGCTCGTCTTCCCCGAGCACGACCTCATCGCCGTGTTCACCGGCTGGAACATTCTGCCCGATCGACCGAGCCTGACGCCGCGAACGACAGTCGAGCGCATCCTTCAGGCCGTGGCGGATCCGCGCAGGTTGGATCCATGAACCCATCACGCCGCGACTTTCTACGGTTCTCAACGACGGCCCTCGTCTCGGCGGCCGAGCTGCTTCGTCGGGGGGCGGCCGCGCGCGCCCGGCAGGCGGAAGGCGCGCCCCTTTTCCATCGCCGCCGCGCCGAGCGTCCGAAGAACGTGCTGATCCTCGGCGCCGGGCTGGCCGGGCTGACGGCCGCCACCGAGCTCGATCAGGCCGGTCATCGCGTTCGCATCCTCGAGGCGCGCACGCGTCCCGGCGGACGTGTCTACAGCGTCCGCGATCCGTTCGTCGACGGACTCCACTGCGAGCTCGGCGGCGAGAACGTCGATGAAAGCGAAACCTACATTCTGCACACGGTCGAGCAGCTCGGATTGCCGCTCTACCGGAACAACGTGCCGGGCAGCGTCTACGGAAACGGCAGGCTGATGTCGCGTGAGGAGGCCCGAAGGGAGGGCGGAGACATCCAGGCGCTTCAGAAGCGCGTGGACGATCTCGCGGCGCAGGTCGACCCGTTCAATCTGTCGGCTCCGTCGCTGGCCGAGTACGACCGCATGAGTTACGACGAACTGCTGCGCAGCCTCGGCGCGACCGATGCGCAACGAAAGGTCCTCGGAAACTCGATGAAGGGGCTGATGGCGATCGGTCCCACGAAGATCTCGGCGTTGCACATGCTGAACGAATACGCCCTGCCGCGGCCGCACGAGGGGAGTTACCGTGTCGCCGGCGGCAACGACTCGGTGCCGCGCGAGCTCGCACGCCGCCTGGCGGACCGCGTGTATTACAGCCGGCCGGTGAAGGCGATCGAGCACAGCCCTACCGTGGTCCGCGCGCACTTCGACGAGAACGGCAGCCGTCAGACCTTCGACGCCGAATATCTCATCGTCGCGATGCCTTTCAGCGCGCTTCGTGACGTCAGCATCACGCCTCCGTTCTCGCCGCCGAAGACCCGGGCGATTGCCACCCTGCAGTACGGCCAGCTGCTGAAGATGGGGTTCCAGGCACGGCGCCGGTTGTGGGACGCAGCCGGCGGCGCGCGGCGGGTGTCGACCGATCTGTCCATCGGCAGCGTCTACGATGCCACGAACGGGCAGCGGGGACCGCGCGGCGTCCTGCTCTGCTATCTCGCGGACGAACAGGCTCTGGCGATGGGCGCGTACCCGGAGGAAACACGCATCCGCCGGGCGCTCGACGATCTCTCACGGATTTTTCCATCCGTCCGGACGGAGTACGAGAGCGGCGCGACCAAGTTCTGGCGCGACGACCCGTGGGCTGGCGGCACTTACGCGTATTTCGCGCCCGGCGAGATCACGGGCGTGCGGCCGCACGTTGGCACGCCGGAAGGACGGGTGTTCTTTGCCGGTGAGCACACGTCGCCGTGGCAGGGCTACATGAACGGCGCCATCGAGTCAGGTCATCGGGTCGCCGCAGACGTGGACGCGGCGCCGGTCTGACGGCCGGCTCTCGTAAACAGCACCCACCCCACGCCGATCGGAGCGATCACACCCGCGAGCATCTTCAGCTCGAACACGAGGACGCTCGTGACCTGCGACGACGGGATGAACGCCGTCACGATGCCGAACGCGCTCGTCGCGAGGCCGACGAATCCGGCGACGCGCGCCGGCGCGCGTGCCGGCTCGAGGCGCATCAGCCCGGCGAACAAGTACAGGAACGGTATGAGTTGGATGACGACCGCAGCCCTGAGGAGCACCTGATAGGCCTCGGCCACGGTGGACCCCGCCAGCGCCAGCGCGACGAACGCGGCCGACACGAGCGCGCTCACCAGCAGCGCGACGTGCGGCGACCGCCAGCGAGGATGCACGCGTCCGAGCGAGGCGGGCAGCGCGCGATCCAGTCCCGCGACGAAGGGAACGCGCGCCGAGCCCGCGAACCAGGCCGAGGCGCCGCCGGCGATGGAGATGGCGAGCAGAACCGCAAGCGGCGCGATGAGCCAGGTCGCCCTCCCCCGCTCGGCGCCCGCGACGATCGCCTGCATCACGCCCTGAACCGCGCCGATCTCGTCCGGCGGCACGAGAACGATGAGCGCCGCCGTGATCGCGATGTAGCCGGCGAGCGTGATGACGCCCGCGGCGAGGATCGCTCGTGGCAGATTACGGTCCGGCGCCTCGATTTCTTCGCCCATCGTTGAGGCCAGCTCTATGCCGACGAAGGCAAAACACATGATGCTGAACCCGGAGAGCATGTCCCACGCGCTGCCCGAGGCGAGCGGCGGCGGAGTGGCGCCGGATGACCACGCATACCACGCCGCGAGGAGGACGAGCGATACCGTCAGGCCGGCGCCGATCGCCCCGGCGTTCTGCACCCATTTGCCGACCGCGAGGCCGCGGATGTTCGCGATCGTCATGACGGCCAGACACCCGAACGCCACGAGCGACACGAACCACTTCTCCGCCAGCAGATCGGCCGGCGCGTCGCTCGCGTACGCCGCGACGCCCGCGATGTACACGAGCTGCATGGGAATGTAGAACAGGTTGTTCGTCCAGTAGCACCAGCCCGACAGGAATCCGTGGGCCTCTCCGAACTGCCTGCGGGCCCACATGTAGACACCGCCCTCGCCCGGATATCGGCGCGAGAGCGCGATGACCGCGATCATCTCAGGCACGAGAAACACCAGGAACGCGAGTAGCCAGAGCGGCAGAGCAGCCAGTCCGAAGCCGGCGACCGGCGGCACCAGGCTGATATTCAGGATCGCGACGACCTTCAGCAGGATCAAATCGGGCAGCCGCAGCGCCTTCGGCAGTGCCGGCCGGCCCGCCACGGGCAGGGTCATCGGGCGCGACTCTAACACTTCCCTGCTATAGAATCGCGGACGGTTCGTCCGATGCTGCGCTGGTTAATTTTCGCCGTCCTCGTGGCAATGGGGTCACCTCAGTCCGACCCCGTTACGCTCGTCATCGTCAACGGCCACGTGTATACGGCGGACGGACACGGCACGGTCGCCGAAGCTGTCGCCATCCGCAGAAACCGCATCGCCGCCGTCGGGACGACCGCCGACATGCGCGCGCTGGCCGGCGAGAAGACGACGGTCGTCGATGCGCGGGGCGGCTCGGTGCTACCGGGATTCCAGGACTCGCACATCCATTTTCTTTCCGGCGGGCTCTCGCTCGATGAAGCCAACCTGCTCGACGCATCGACGTTCGAGGAGGTCATGCGCACAATCCGTGACTTCGCGGCGAAGCGGCCCGAGCGGCCGTGGGTCGCGGGCCGCGGCTGGTACTACGCGGTGTTTCCGGGCAGCCTGCCGACGCGGCAGCAGCTCGACGAGGCCGTGCCGGACCGTCCGGCCTACATGGAGTGCTATGACGGACACACGGGCTGGGCGAACACGCGCGCGCTGACCCTGGCCGGCATCACGCGGGAGACGCCCGATCCGAAGAATGGCGAGATCGTCCGGGACGCGAAGACCGGCGAGCCGACCGGCGTGCTCAAGGAATCCGCGACCGATCTCGTCACCAGGCTGATGCCGAAGCCGTCGCGCGACGATCGCCTCCGCGCGCTCCGGGCCGCCATGCGCGAGGCGAACCGCTTCGGCCTCACGAGCGTGCAGAATGCATCCGGCTCGGCCGCCGAATTCGAGCTGTACGACGCGCTGCGGCGCTCGGGCGAGATGTCGGTCCGCGTCTCCTCTGCGCTCAACATCGAGCCCGGCTTCTCCGATGCCGACGCCGCCCGCTTCGACGCGATACGGCACCGGTATCCCGACGATCCCTGGTTCCGCGCCCGTGCCGTCAAGCTCTACGCCGATGGCGTCATCGAGGCGTTCACGGCGGCGATGCTGGAGCCCTACGCCACCCGCGACACGACCGGCCTGCCGAATTACACCCCCGTCGAGCTGAACCGCATCGTCGCCATGATGGACCGCGAAGGCTGGCAGATTTTCATCCACGCGATCGGAGACCGGGGCGTGCGGATGGCGCTCGACGCGTTCGAGCGGGCCGCAGCCGGGAATCCGGCGCGCGGGCGCCGGCACCGGATCGAGCACATCGAGACGATCGATCCCGCCGACGTGCCGCGCTTCGGTAAGCTCGGCGTGATCGCGTCCATGCAGCCGTACCATGGGACGCCGACGCCGAACCAGGCGAGCGTGTGGTCCGGCAACATCGGCCCGGACCGGGCGTCGCGGGCCTGGGCCTACGGCAGCATCGCCAAAGCGGGCGGGCGGCTGGCGTTCGGCAGCGACTGGCCCGTGGTCTCGCTCGATCCACGAATCGGAATTCACGTGGCCACGACCCGCACGACGCTCGAGGGCAGGCCGGAGGGCGGATGGCTCCCCGCCGAGCGGCTGCCGCTCGCGCGCGTTATCGACGCCTATACGCGCGACGCCGCCTGGGCGGCGTTCGACGATCATCGCACCGGCAGCCTGACGCCTGGGCTCCTCGCGGATCTCGTCGTGATGGAGGAGAATCTGTTCGCGGCCGCGCCGGGTCGATTGGCGAAGGTCCCAGTCCGGATGACCGTCGTCGACGGGCGGGTCGTATTCGGGACATAAACCCAGAGGATCGACTCATGGACCATCTCACGCGATATCAGGAACGGACGCCGCGCTCGCGCGAGCTTCAGCAGCGCGCCCGTCGTGTGTTGCCCCTCGGCGTCGAGAGCAACTTCCGGTTCTTCGACCCCTATCCGATCTACATCGACCGGGCCGGCGGATCGCGGATCTGGGACGTCGACGGCAACGAGTACATCGACTACGCGCTGGCCTTCGGGGCGCTCATGGTGGGGCACGCGCACCCGGTCGTCGTGCGCGCGATCGAGCTGCAGGCGGCGCGCGGGCTGATGTACGGCATGCCGCATGCGCCGCTGGTCGAGCTGGCGGAGGTGCTCACGGCGCGCCACGGGCTCGACATGATCAGGTTCACGAACTCGGGGACCGAGGCGACGATGCACGCGCTGCGGGTGGCGCGCGGCGCGACCGGCCGTGACGCGATCCTGAAGTTCGAGGGGGCGTATCACGGCGCGCACGATGCGGTCCTGGTCGCGCTCAAGCCCCGCGCCGGCGCGAGCGGCGACGCGGCAGCGCCCCTTTCCGTGCCGGCGTCGAAGGGCATCCCGCCCGAGGTGTCCGCTCTGACGGTCGCCGCGACGTTCAACGATCTCGACTCGGTGCGGAGCGCCATTGCGCGCGCCCGCGGCGGCGTTGCGGCCATCATCGTCGAACCGGTCATGATGAACATCGGCGTCGTCGAACCGGAGCCTGGATTCCTCGAGGGCCTGCGCGAGATCTGCACGCGAGAAGGGGCGCTGCTCATCTTCGACGAGGTGAAAACCGGATCGAAGCTCGCCCCGGGCGGCGCGGCCGAGTACTACGGCGTCAAGCCCGATCTGGTCACGATGGCGAAGTCGTTCGGCGGCGGCGCGCCGATTGGGGCGTTCGGCGGCAGCCGCGCGGCGATGCGGGCCATCGAGGAGTTCGAGGTATTCCACGCCGGTACGTACAACGCCGGGCCGGTGCCCGTGGCCGCATCGCTTGCCGCGTTGAAGGAGGTGCTGACGCCGGACGTCTACCCGCACGTCCGCGCGCTGAACACCCGGTTGATCGACGGCTACAACCGGATCATCGCGGAGCGCGGGCTCGAAGCGCACGCCACCGGCGTCGGCGCGAATGGCTGCGTGTATTTCACCAGGCGGCCGGTCAGGAACTACCGCGATTTCCTTCACGCCGACGCGGAGATGTTCTGGCGGTACTTCTTCGGCATGCTCAACCGCGGCATCATCCCGTGCGGCCAGTTCTACGACGAGCAGTGGACGGTCTCGGTGGCGCACTCCGAGGCGGACATCGACGCCCACCTCGAGGCCTTCGCGGAGGTTGCGGTCGATCTGGAAATGGCCAGGCGCGCGACCGCGAAGGTCTAGTCGGAATCCAGGCGGACGCTATGAAGACCCATCAGTTGTTCATCGACGGTCAGTTCGTCGCGCCCGCCTCTTCCCGGGCGATCGACGTCGTCAATCCCGCAACGCAGGAGGTGCTGGCGCGAGTGCCTGACGGCAACGCCGAGGACGTCGGCCGCGCCGTCGACGCGGCGCGGCGCGCGTTCGACGAGGGCCCGTGGCGCGAGACGACGGCGCAGGAGCGGGGCCGGATCCTCTTCCGCCTGGCGCAAGCGGTGCGCGACCGCGCCGCCGAGCTCGCCGAGCTCGAAACGCTGAACAGCGGCAAGCCGATCGTCGAGTCCGAGTACGACATCGCGGATGTCGCGACATGCTTCGAGTACTACGGCGGCCTCGCGACCAAGATCCACGGCGAGGTCATGCCGGTTCCTGACAACGCGATGTCGCTCGCTCTGCGCGAGCCGGTCGGCGTCGCGGGGCAGATCATCCCGTGGAACTACCCGCTGCTGATGGCCTCGTGGAAGCTGGCGCCGGCCATCTGCGCGGGCTGCACCACCGTGCTCAAGCCCGCCGAGCAGACGCCGCTGACGGTCCTCGAGCTGGCCCGCTTCTTCGGCGATGCCGGCCTCCCCGCCGGCGTCGTCAACATCGTCACCGGACTCGGCGATTCGGCGGGCGCGCCGATCGTCGCGCACCCGGCGGTCGACAA
>DATAEE010000130.1:0-28172 GCA_036258175.1 Vicinamibacterales bacterium | reverse complement strand
TGCGCCAGGTGCGCGGCCATCACCTCACGCGCCGAGATCTTTTTCGCTCGAATGAGGCGCACCAGATCGATGGCGCTCGTGAAGCAGAGATCGCCGGCACTACCGGGTACGGCTGGCATCGCGGTCGTGATGGCGGCGACTCTGCCGGCGATTTGCAGAAACTCGCGCCGGTTGACGTCGTCCATACGGACACGGATGCTACATCATCAGCGGGCCCGCAGCCTTAGCGGACAGCCTCCGGGCCGCTGATCCTCAGGCGCTGTTTCGTGCGCGGCCAACGGGCACCAATGCGTGACCGGCTCCGGCAGCAACTGGAACCGCCTCCGCCCGTCCGATCGGCAGCTGCTCTTTCCGCTGCGCCTTGTCCTTATACATGCGCCGATCGGCTCTCGCGAGCAGACGCTCGTAGGTGTCTCCATCCTCTGGAAACACGCTGGCGCCGGCACTCACTCTGAGCGGAATCGATCGCCCGTCCTCCGACTCGAGCGTGATCGTGCCGACGGCTCCCTGGAACGTCCGGCGGCGTTCTTCGGCCTCGGCGCGGTCACATCCCGCCAGAAGGACCACGAACTCGTCGCCGCCGTAGCGGATGCACATGTCGTACGGGCGAGTCGTGGTCTGCAGCATCTTCGCGACCTTCTGGAGCGCGCGATCGCCCGTGAGGTGTCCGTACTCGTCGTTGATCATCTTGAAGTCGTCGAGATCCAGCAGGACGAGCGAAAAGTGTGAGCCGCTGCGGCGCGCGCGTCCGAGCTCGCGCGCGACCTGGAACTGCAGTGCGCGCGGGTTCGCGAGGCCGGTGAGGCTGTCCTTGAACGCCTGTTCCTGCGTCTGTTCGAACACCAGCGCGTTGTGCACCACCGCGGCGGCGTGCTGCGAGATCTCGTCGATCACGCGCAAGTGATCCTCGGTGTACGAGCCCGGTTCCTCGTGAAAGACTTCGATCATCGCGATGACCTGTCCGTTCACGCTCAACGGGCAGACCAGCGCGGACTGGAGCCGCGTCTCCGCCGACGAGATGCCGGCGGCGCTGAATTCCGCGCGCGGCAGGCCGTTGATGAGCGGCCGTCCGTGGCGCGCGACCCACCCGCTCAAGCCCGTCCCCTCTCTGATCGTGCCGTTCTCGAGCAGATCGGCGTGCATGCCGATGGCGAACCGGCAGCGGAGCCGCTCGTTGCCCTCCCGCACGAAGAGCGCGCATGACGAAAACGGCACGAGCTGGCTGAGCTTCGAGCTGACAAGCGTCATTGTCTCCGCCAGACTCATGCTCTGCCCCATCACCTGCGCGATCTCGTACAGCGTGTAGCTCTCGCGGTTCGCGGAGGCGATCTCCGCGAACGCGTCGGTGCCCTGCCCGTGTGACGTCGTAACGGCGTGAGCCTCCCTGACGCCGTCTCTCGACAGGCGGATCTTTCGCGACGAGCGATCGGACGGGGGCGTCAGGTACGGAGCGAGCTGGATGAACTGCGCGACGATCGCCGGATCGAACGCCTTGCCCGCCTGGTCGTGAAGGACGCCGAGCGCGGCGTCGCTCGAGACCGCCGGCCGGTACGGGCGCTCGGATGTCAGTGCATCAAAGCAATCGACGACGGCCAGAATCCTCGCGCCGATCGGAATCTCTTCGCCCCGCAGTCCCGCCGGATAGCCCTTCCCGTCCCAGCGTTCGTGATGGCTGCGGATGAGCGGCGCCACCGGGCACGGGAACGGCACGGCGCTGACGATTTCGGCGCCGACCTGCGCGTGAATCTGCATCTTCTTCCGCTCGTTCGGCGTGAGCGGACCGGGCTTGGAAAGAATGTGTTCCGGAACGGCGAGCTTGCCGATGTCGTGGAGCAGCGCCGCGATCTCGACCGCCTGCGTGTCCAGCTCCGACAGCTCCATCCGCGCCGCCAGCGCCGACGCATAGTGCTGGACGCGCTCGACGTGCGAGCTGCCGTCGTTGTCCTTGGCCTGAATCGCCCGCGCGAGTACTTCGGTGCTTTCCCAGTGCAGCTGCGTCCACTCGGCAACGCGCCGCCGTTCCTCGGCGATGCGCCCGAGATAGATGCGGTAGGTTCGATACGTGAGGCACAACGGAATCAACGCGAGCGTCGTCTGCCAGTGACCCGCCTGGTGCAGCACTTCGACCGCTATGCCGGCCGCGATCCCGCCGACGACGTAGCTCGTGATGCTCCAGAGGAAGTTGTCGTGCCACACGCTGAGGATGCGACGCCGCGTCGCCAGCGCGAATGCGGTCGCGACCGCGACAGAGTTGACGAAGAAGTACGTCATCGCGGCCGCCATCAGCGGCTGCAGCGGCGCCGCCCCCAGCGAGCCGTAGGTGCCGCCGAGCCATCTGTAGGTCGCTCCGGTGGCGGCAACGGTCAGCGCCAGCGTCGCCATGCTAAACAGCGTCTTGTAGGCGGGATTCGCCTGGTTCATGCGGAACGTGCACTGGAACCACACGCTCGTCATCGAGATGAGTATCGTCGGGCCCGGTCCGAGCATCAGCAGCGCCGTGAAGTCCACGGCGTACGAGAGCGAGATGCACGAACTGCCAACTCCGAGCGGCAGATCGACCTTGAGCGCCGAGCTCATGACCGACAGCGCAAGCAGGGCGGCGAAGAGCCACGGCCTCGGAAAGTCGACGGAGACGAGCGCGCTCCCGGCGACTGCCGCGCCCAGAGCGATGACCACGCCTACGTAAAGCCGAGCGATGAGGGGAAGCCGCATCACTGGAACACCTCCGCGGGCACTACGCGAATCAGAAACTGAACAAGGTCAGGAAGAAGCCTGCTGACGTCATCGAGCCATCGAGATTCCCCCAGATCGTCAGCTCAGGACTGCTGCCCGCCGTTCCCCAGACGATGTCGGCGCCGTCGACGGCGCCGAGCAGACTGTTTCCCCAGACAATGTTGTTCCCCCAGACGATGTTGTTGCCCCAGACAATGTTGTTGCCCCAGACAATGTTGTTGCCCCAGACGATGTTGTTCCCCCAGACGATGTTCGCCGCCCATGCCGGCTCGTTCGTCTCCATTGCGAACCCGTAGCCCGCGGTGTTGCCCCACACGATGTTCTGCGCCCACGCCAGCGTCTCACCGTCGATCGTGGTGTAGGGATCGACCGTCGCCACGAGCCATGGCGCCGACAACGGCGCGGACGTGTCGATCTGGGCCGCGAGCGCGATCGCGCCAGCCGGGTTCACCGCGCCGGCGCCTTGCGTCAGAAAGTCGTACTCGACGCCGGCATCGTCGTGCATGCGAAACGCCGTGACTTCAAGGATCGCTTTGATGGCGTTCGCCGTCAGAGAAGGATTCGCCTCGAGCAGCAGCGCGACGGTCCCCGAGACGACGCCGGCCGCCATGCTGGTGCCGCTCAACCGAAGGTAGGAGGATCCCACTCGCAACTCAGGATGCTCCAGGTACAGTCTGCTTGCCTGGGCAGCGACTGAAACCAGGCGGTGCCCGGGCGCGATGACATCCGGCTTGGCGAAACCGTCGTACCACGAGGGCCCTCGGGAACTGTAGGTAGCGACGCGATCGTCGCTACGCACGTTCGTTTCGAACGTCCTGGCGGAGCCGACCGCGATCGCCGATCGCGCGTTCGCAGGTGACACGATGCCGGCGTAGCCCGGGTCTCCGGTTTGCTGAGAAATTCCGTAATTGCCGGCAGCGACGACGACCACGGTGCCGGCACGCACCGCCGCCTCCACCGCCTGCACGAGCGGATCGGTCTCCGCCGGTTCCAAGATTGGATGGCCCAGCGAAAGATTGATGACATCAACGCCCAACGCAGCCCGTTTGGCCGTGACGAACTCGATCGCGCTGATGACGTCGCTCGTGTAGCCCGCACCGTTCCCGTCCAGGACCTTCAGGACGATCAGTCGCGTACTGGGTGCGACGCCGCGGTACTTCGTCTGGGACGCACCCTCGCCCGCGATCAGTCCGGCGACGTGCGTACCGTGGCCATAGTCGTCAGTTGGCGTGCTCGTCCCGCCACTCGCAGTGAAGTCGTAGAAGCGGAAGATCCGATCCTCGAATTCGCGTCCCGGTTCGATTCCCGAGTCGATCACGGCGACTCCGACGCCCTGCCCCTTTGGAGTGTTGATCGGGAGGCCCAGGGTGGCGCGAAGCGTAAACGGCGTCGCCGTTGTATTAGAAGGCGGAGTCGTCTGAGTAGCCGTGACGACGGCATCGACGGAAATGGCCTTCACCGACGGAATCTGCGCCAGGACTGCGAGCTCACTAGCCGACACCAGTGCGGTCAGTCCGCTGATCGAGGGGTGAACCCGTCCGACGATATTGCCCCTGGCGTAGAGAAGGCCCGCAAGAAGCGGTACGTCGTCGCGAGACGTCTGGATGATTACGCGCTTCCAGCCGGAGTCGCCCTCCCGCACGCTGGCCGCGAGCGACATATCCAGCTTCGAGAGCGCCGCGTTTTGGCTGGTCTGGCCAATCGCCGTGCCGAGCAGGACCGGCGAGGTGACGAGAACAAGGACGCCGACGCCGAACCGAATGGCATTGAGGAGCATGCCGGCGCCCAGGCAATTGCCGGGCCGGAACGCAGCCGGGAAAGATACGGCAGAGCCGTGCAGATAACAGCTATGTAATGCAGCTACTTAAATTGAAGGGCTAGGTCTCGGTACCGCTGTAACTCATTGAAACTCGCTCGAGGAGGTTTCGATTTCGTCGGCGGGATTACGATTGTGCGGTTGAGGTTGGACCCGACTCGCGCCTCCACAGCCACTCGACCACGCGTTCCGTCCCTCGGCCGATCTGATAGCGATACGTATTGAACGGAAGCCCGAGGCGCTCCGCGGCGAGCTCGCGGGTGGCCGCCGGCTCGAAAAACGTGTGCAAGAGCGCACGGTAAAACTTCTCATCGCGGCCGACAACCTTGAGGTCGTCGAGCGCTTCGCGCAGCAGCGCCTGCAGACGCGCCGGTGAAGGATCGTCGACGAAGAGCCGCGACCGTCGAAGCGGGTTGAGTTCCAGCTTCTCTGGATGCGTGTAGTCGCGAAGCGCCTGACGGACGGCGGCCTCGAACTCGGGCTTCGACAGGACGGCGATCTGCGCGGGTCCGTCGTCGATGGGTTCGCCAGGTACGAGCGTCGTGACCATGCGCTCGCCCATGCGATTCCACCAGGCCTCGAACGGTTCCGCGCGCCAGTCGTGCGGGAAGACCGCGTACTTCCGGCCGCCGACGACGAAATCCGCCTCCTGCGCCCGCGGGAAGTTGATGTACTCCATGACGGGACCCCAGAGCACGGGATCGGCGAACGCCACGAGACTCCATGCGAGCCGCGAATGATCGAGCGGGGCCAGCGTCACGCGCGTCGCGAGCACGTTGATGACCGGCGACAACGCCTGATCCACGCAGGCGTCGACGTGAAACCGGTGGTGGACCATCGCGTCCCCTTCGCGCAGCCGGCCGCGCAGATGGGCGAACGTGCTGGCGGCGCGGATCGCCGGGTCATGTTCCTGGTCCGCTGGCCGCACGTCTATGGACGCGACGAAACCCCGCACCTCGTCATCGCTGCCGCGGATCACTCTGAAGCCGTCCGGCTGACGATCCAGCCACCCGGCCGCGATGTCCGCCGACTCGGCACCCTCGTGGCGGCGTGCGAGCCCAACAATGTGCGGATGATCGCAGTCGGTTGCACGAAGCGCGTAGATGCTGCCGAGCGTCGTGTAGTCGTGGCACTTCCTGCCAATCTCGCTCGCCCGGTGCAGGAACAGCTTGTCGAATAACACCGCCTGCTGCGCGCGCCCGGTCGTGCTCGAGATCTTCCGGCCGAGATACTGCATCACCCGCAGATGAATCTCGCGATAGCCGTCGGGATCGCGCCAGCGAAAGTCGGCGTCGAGGACTTCAAGCACGACGTCGTGCGGGAAAAGCCCTTCGGGTCCGCTGTCGATGAACTACAGGCCGCGAAGCCATTCGAACAACGCGTGCGCGTCGCCATCGTTTATCACTGCGGCGAGCAGCGCCGACGGGCGGCACTCCGGGCTGGCGCGCTTCGTCGGCGCCGCGGAGTACAACGCCGCCCCGGCCGTCGCCTGCTGGTACTGGTCGTACTGGAGCGGCGTCGCCGATCCGGTGATGGGTGTGTACGTCCGGCCGGACAAGATGATCATTCCGTTCCCGACGAGCGACGGCCTCTACGCCGTGTTCGTGGGCTGGCCGATTCAGTGCTTCACCAGCGTGCGGACGAACATGGAAGCGCACTTCATGGCCGCGGTGGACGCGGTCCCGGAACTCTCCGCGCGCGTGCGGAGCGGCAGGCGCGAAGAACGGTTCTTCGGCGTCGCGGACCTGCCCAACTTCTTTCGCAAGCCTCACGGCCGCGGCTGGGCGCTCGTCGGTGATGCTGGACTTCACAAGGATCCGTGTCTCGCGCTCGGGATCTGCGATGCGTTCCGCGACGTAGATTTCCTCGCCGATGCGCTCGACGCCGGCTTGTCGGGACGATCGCCACTCAGTAACGCGCTCGACGAGTACGAGCGGCGCCGGAACGAGGCGACGACCGCCGATTACCACGAGAATCTGGCCGTCGCGCGGTTTCAGCCGTTCCCGGACGATCTGTATCGTCTGCGCGCGGCGCTGCGCGGGAATGCGGAGGCCACGCGGCAGTTTATGCTGGCCCGTAATGGACGCATTCCGCGCGAGGCGTTCTTCAATCCGGAGAGTCTGGGACGGTTGATGGGCGCGACGCGTAAGGACGTTTGACCATGTGCCAGAATCGGGGGACATGTCTGCCGGCGTCGAATCGCCCGCTCGCTGGATTCTCGGCGTGGCGCTCGCCGCGGTGGCGGCGCTGTTTGGCGCGTCGCAACTCGCTCAGCGCGGCCACGTGGGCCTGCCGCTTGCCGCAACGATCTTCTGCCTGTTTCTTCTGCTGCTGCCGTATTTCTTCTTCGGCCTGACCAGCCTTCCGGATCGGCTCGCGCGCTGGATCGATCGGCGTCCGACTCGTCTGATCGCGGCGGCGGCGGTCCTGCTCGTTCCCTACCTAATCTATGCGGTCGGAACGAGCACGCTGACGCTCGAGCGGCTCCTGAAGCTCGCGCTTCTCGTCCTCGGTCCGGTCATCCTTCTTGCGCCGGCCACACGAGCGCCGATACGACTGACCTGGCCGGACGCGCTGACGATCCTGGCGCTCTGGCTGCCGCTCGACTTCCGCGTATTCCGCGACGTCTGGGCCTGGCCGGAAGGCGGCGCCGCGTACATCATGAACGTCGTCCTGGCAGTCGATCTGGTGCTGCTGCTCTTCGTCGCGTTCAGGCGGCTGGATGGCGTGGGCTATCGATTTCGGATCGGACAGAAGGATCTTGTTGCGTTCGGCGTAAATCTCGCTTTGTGCCTCGTTCTCGTGGTTCCGATCGGGCTCGCGACCGGATTCGTGCGCTTCAACCCTGACACCAATCTCGCCGGCTTCATCGCATCATTCGTTGCAATCTTTCTGACAATTGGCCTGCCCGAAGAGCTCCTGTTCCGCGGCCTGATTCAGAACTTCCTGCAGAAGACATGGGGACGCGCCATCGTCGCTCTCGTCGTCTCGTCGATCATTTTCGGACTCGCGCACCTGAACAACGGTCCGCGCCCCGACTGGCGCTACGCTGTGCTGGCGACGATTGCCGGTTTCTTCTACGGCCGTGCGTTTCTGCAGAACGGCCGGTTGATGGCGCCCGCGCTCGTGCACGCGTCGATCGACGCGGTGTGGCGGGGGTTTTTCCGATGAGCCCGTTTCAACGACGATTGTCGTTCACAGCCGTGGCGCTCGCGTTCGCTACCGCAACCTGGGCCGCCGCGAGCCAAACGGCGAAGCAGCCGTATGACACCTTCTTCTATACGCACGAGAAGCTGCGTCTCGAGGCTTACGTGTACTGGCCGGCCGGAGCCGGTCCCTTCCCGCTCGTGGTCTACAACCATGGATCGAGAGGGACGCTGGCGCGCACGGAGCAGCCGTATCCGTTCATCGGCCGTCTGTTTCGCGATGCCGGGTACGCCGTGCTCGTGCCCGAACGGCGCGGCTACGGGAAATCGGACGGCCCGACCTTCGCGGACGTCGTGGGCACGAGTCGCGGCGCGACCTACGTCCGCCGGCTGCAGGAAGAGACCGGCGACGCACTCGCAGCCGTGGACGACCTCCTGAGTCGCCACTCATCGCGGCTGGATCCGCGAAAGGTGGCGATCATGGGTTTCTCGGCGGGTGGTGTGGTGACCGTCTTCGGCGCCGCACGCAGCGGTCGTTTTGCCGCCGTAGTCACGCAGGCATCGGGGGCGTTCAGCTGGCCGCTCAGCCCGGAGCTCCAACGCGAGCTGCCCGCCGCAGCGCGCCGCGTCCGCGTTCCGGCATTGTGCATGGTCGCGGAGAACGACACGACGACGGAAAGCGAACGCCGCGTCTGCGAGGGCGTGAAGGCGAACGGCGCCGCCGCCGATCTCATGGTCTACCCGCATTACACGCCAAAAGGGGATCCCGACGGCATCGCGCCAGGGCATCTGCTGTTCAACGAGGAGGGCGTGTCGATCTGGCGACGCGACGTTCTCGCGTTCCTGGCCAGACACTTCGGCGCTTGAGGTACGGCGAGGCGCCATGACGCGGTAGTTAACAACTTGACCCCCAAGTTACCTGTATCGTTAGGACGGCTCGACACGCGTTCCGTTAACAGGTCAGGAGGCCCCATGCGAATCGTCCCTCTCGTCGCGGCACTCATCGCGCTCTCGTCCGGCCCTGCGCTCGCGCAGTCGACCGGAGCACGCGTATTCACCGACGGCGTCCAGCGCCAGTTCCAGCAGATTCAGGGTCTGGCGATGAAGACGGCCGAAAAGGTCGGGGAAGATCTGTATTCGTTCAAGCCGACGCCCGATGTGCGCAGCCTCGGTGGCGTGCTCGGGCACATCGCTGACGGCAACAAGCTGCTGTGTACCGTCGCTTCAGGCGAGCCAATCGACTTCGAGAAGATGATGAAGGACCTGTCGGCGGTGCAGGTGCACGAGAAGAAGACGAAGAAAGTGGAGATCATCGCGGCGCTGAACGAGACGAAGGCGTTCTGCGAGTCCGTGTTCGCGAAGATCGACGACACGAGCGGTCAGGAAGCCGTCACATGGTTCGGCGGCCAGAAGATGCCGAAGGTCATGGTTCTCACGCTTCTCAACAACCACGCGTGGGAACACTACGGGAATCTGGTGACCTACATGCGGCTGAAGGGGATCGTTCCGCCTTCGAGCGAGCGGCCGCCGACGCAGTAGGCTCGTTCTGGTACGAGGCATTAGCCTTGTTGCAGCGCCGCTTTTTGGCGTCGGCTCGCGGAGCCTGACAGACGACAATCGTCGTCACGGCACTTCGCAGCTTGCCCTGTTCGGATGCTCTGCGATCGCCTGAACCTCGGACGGAGAAGTCCGTCGCGTCACCGAATTGGAGCGGTAGTTCTTCGTGACGAGCTCCGCATTGGCGGTCGCGGTATACGGTCGCAGATGGCCCGAGATGTCGCCGCTCACAGGAGAATCGAGATCGAGCATCCGAGAGGACTCGCGACATCCGAGTTCCAGCGTGCCGACGGACAGACGCCTCACGTGGCGGTGAGAGTTCGTGCGGAAGTGGACGACACGCGCCGTCTGGTCATAGACGATCGTCCATCGCGTCGACCGCTGGGCGACGTTTGCCAGAATGATAAATGCGCGTTCGGCCGGTAGCGCGACCGGCGCCGCCGTCATCTCCTTGACCTGCGTTGCCGCGCGCGCGAAGCGCGATTCCGAGCCAGAGCCTCCCGGCAGGCTCGACTCACCCTTCCGGCGCCAGTACGTGAGCGAGTCCGCGTAGCTCGCGTTGGCCAACACGGCGATGGGGAGTGAGCTTCCAGTGTGGGCGGCAAGCCGTCCGTCGAGAAACTCGATGGTCGCGGCGGCGCCGCTGGCATCGCTCACCAGGTAGTGCAACGGGGGGATGCCGGCGATCCGGACCTGCGCGTCGCTCTTGATCACATCGCCGACGGTCGCGGCGGTGTCGAGCTGATACTGGACCCATTCGAGGACGCCGAGCTCGGAGCGGCCATCGGGCGCCGGATATTCCGTGACATCGAGCCAGGCGAGCTCGACGACCAGCCCCTTCTCGTTCATCCCGCCCATCGGAAAGTCGCGGCCAAACTGGTTGAACGTCACGCTGCCATAAGACGACGTCCACGCGGGACCGCGTGGCAGGAAGCCGGTCTTCCGCAGGCCGCGTGGGTTGACGATCAGCGCGCCGCCGCCGATCTCGAAGTCGTAGTTGCGCCCGAAGATTACCGTGTCGCCGACCTTCACGCAGAAGGTCGTACAGGCATCGACGATCGACTCGTGCACCGACAGGCCGGCGAGGAACGCGGCGACGAGCCGGGCCGGACGCTTCATCCGATTTGTCTACGTTGCGGGCGACCGATTCGTTCGGCCGGGACGGACGCGGGGACGACCCGCGTCCGGTCGGCTACGAACCGAATCGGATGGCGCTCAGCTTTCTCGTCGCCAGAACCGTATGGATCTCGCCGATCCTGCCGTCCGGTCCGACGTCGATCTGTATGACGAATCGCGGCGCCTGACCCACCGGCGCCGGCCCCTGAATGAGAACCGCCGGCGACCCGTTCAGCATGCGGAACTCGAACGCGTAACCGGGCTGGCGCTTGGCCGCGAGCGTCAGGAACAGGCGCGCGACCTTGGCACGGCCCAGGATCGGGTTCAGCGCGGCGGCGAACTCGCCGCCGCCGTCGCTCAACATGCGCACATCGGCCGCCAGCATCGATTCGACCGCCGCGACGTCCTGATTCTCCAGGTGGCGGAGGAATTCGCGCAGCTTCTCGCCGGTCTTTGCCTGGTGCTCGCGTGTCGGCAGCATGCGCGCGCCTTCGTAGTCGCGCATCGTGAGGCGCGCGCGATGATGCGTGACCTTGACGTTGGCCTCAGAGAGATCGAGCGCCGCGCCGGTTTCCTGCACCGAGTAGTCGAACACGTCGCGCAGCAGCAGGACCGCGCGCTGCCGGGGCGACAGCCGCTCGAGTGCGAGCAGGAACGCCGTCGAGACGCTTTCCATCAGGTCGTAGCGGTGCTCGGTGGATTCCTGGTCCGATGCGATCTCGTGCGCCGGTGGCGACGCTTCATCTCCCGTCTCGACTAGAGCCGGGAGCCACGGGCCAACGTAGTCGCGGCGCTTGCGCCGCCGGAGCGCGTCGATGGCGAGATTGGCCGCGACCTTTGCGAGCCAGGGCCGCCACCCTGTGGGACCGCCGGCCGGCCGGCGCTGGAGCGCGCGGACGAACGCCTCCTGCACGAGATCGTCCGCATCCGCCGCGCTGCCGGTCATCCGGTAGCACAGGCCCCACAGGAAGCGCCGGTGCGCCTCGAATTCCCGCGCCGCATCCGGCGCCGCCTGTGCCTGCACGCGCACGGTCATACTGCGATCTTCTCATTGTGGAGCCCGGCTTTAGCCGGGCTTTCAGTCATCAACTTCGCCGCCAGCGCCGCGCTCGCGACTGCCGCGTTGGCGAGCGTGCCCTCGCTGCCGACCCAATCACCAACTATGTAGAGACCGGGGATCTCCTTCACCTCGACCCCGGCCCGCCCGGCGAGTCCGCCCATCGCAGCCGTAGGAATGGCGTTCGTGACCGTCATCGCCGGGAGAAACCGCCGGGTGACGATCTGCTCGCGCCATCCGGGCTGCATCATATCCAGCAGCCGTTCGAGCTGACGCTCATCTTTTCTCGGATCGTGTGTGTCGAGCGGATTCAGATACTTCGCCGCGTGGATCACCGCGCCGCCCTCGGGTGCCAGCTTCGCGGTGGCGGAATGCACCGAATAGTACAGCGGACGATCGATGCCGAAGGCGAGGATGTTCGCCGGCCGCGGCAATCCCGCGAGCGCGACGTCGAGCACCGCCGCCTTCGCCGGCGTCGGCGACCACTGCGCCGCTACGGACGTGGGCGTGTTCGGCAACAGCCGCCGAACCGTCGGCGGATCCGCGGCGACGATGACGTGGGGCGCGGAGATGAAGCCGCCGTCCTCCAGGCGGACACCATAGACCTGCGTGTGATGAACGACTTCCTTGATCGGCATCGACGTCATGATGCGGACGCCCAGCGAGTGAGCGCGGACGTGAAGGGCATCCACGATCTGCTGCCACCCGCTGTCTAGGTAGCTGACGTTGTGGCTGAAGACGAGCTGCAGCGCGTCGATGCCCGCCTTCGCGCTGAGCAGCTCAGGCGCGTCCGCGTAGCTCGCGACACGGATCACTGTCTCGACATACGCTCGCGCTCGTTCGTCGTGGATGCGATCCCGCACCCACGCTTCGAGTGGGACATGCTCGAGACCCGCCGTCGACATCTTCTTCACCGCCCCGAGCACACGCGCGAGTTCCAGCTTCCCCGACATGCTCAAGAGGTCCGTCGTGAGCAGCGAGATCAAGCCGATCGGCAACGTGTAGAGCCGCTCGTCATAAAACGCAAACGCGCCGACCGGCCGCGGGATCGCTCCGTTGAGCGGCACCCCCAGCCGCTTCAGTACTTTCGTCCCGGGCCCGCCGAGGTACCACGCGTGCGGACCAAGGTTCAGGTGGAATCCATCATCTATGGTGGTCTTGGCGCGACCGCCGAGCGATTCCGAGCGCTCGAACAACACGACGCGCTTCCCCGCCTCAGCCAGCAGCGCCGCCGTCGTCAGGCCACCCAGGCCGCCTCCGACGACGATCGCATCGTTTTTCTCCATAACCGCCTCCGATACGGTAGACACGTTTGGAGAGCTGCCGGGGTTACAGCAGCGCTAAACCCGACCTGAGGAGTAAGATGCGCAAACGCCCATGAAGCGCTGGACGCTGTGCGCGCTGCTCGTCGCGGCCGTCGCGCCCGCCGCGGGACGGCAGACCGAAACGCTCGAGTCGCTGGCGACCGACGTCCTCCTCGCCCGCGCCGGCGAGTACGCCCGGCGCTACGAGCAGTCGATGGCGACCGTCGTCCTCGAAGAGCGCTACGTTCAGCTGGTCAAAGTCTGGGGCGAACCGCCGGACACGCCGGACCTCGCCCGCCTGACGTGGTTTGACGACCTGTCCAAGGTGCGGCCGGACGTCATCGTCAAGCAGCGCCGGCAGACGAAGTCGGACCTCCTGCTGGTGCAGCTGCCCGACCGGACGTGGACCGCGTTCCGCGACACGTTCGAAGTCAACGGCGGCAAGCGCCGCGAACGCGACGAGCGGCTGCGCGATCTGTTCCTCCAGCAGACCGAGAACAGCGAGCGCCAGCTCCGGCGCATCAGCCAGGCGAGCGCCGACTGGAACCTGGGCGGGTTTTACCGCGAGATCAACCTGCCCACGACGGGCTTGCTCTTCGTGCATCCGCGGCATCAGAAGCACGTGACGTACCGTGCCGGCGCAATCCGCGAAGTCGGCGGCGCACGATGCCGCACCCTCGCGTTCGAGGAGCGGTCACAGACGACGATCGTCCGATCCGTGCGCGGCTACAACGTCCCGTTGAAAGGCTACGTGTGCGTCGACGCGACCGGCATCATCCTGAGCACGCGGCTCGATCTGCCCGAGCGCCACACATACCGTGGAGCGCTGGAAACGACGTACGCGCGGCACGAGCGCGTGAACGTCCTGGTTCCGGACCGCATGTGGGAGTGGTATCTGCTGCCGCAGCCGATGAACGACGGGACGCCGATCTACATCGAGACGCTCGCGACGTACTCGAACCTACGCTCGTTCACGGTGACGACTACTGAGACGGTGAAGTAGGGCGCCGCTCAATCCACTCGAGCACACGGCCGGGCATTTCGTCACGATTCTCTCGAGTCACGACCCACAACTCCGCGTCGGCGCGTTGTTTCACCTCTGTGATGAAGCCGCTGCCTTTCTGGCCGATCGTGGCGACGACGAGCTGGCCCGAATCGAGGAGTTGTTGCGTGGCGTCGACGAAACGCGGAGAGAAGCACTCCATCTTGCCGATCTCGTCGATGATGTAGACGGCAGCGGTTCGCTTTGGGCGAAGCGCCGTGTCCGCGAGCCGATCGATCGCCGAAACGTCGACGCCGTACTTCCCGACGCGCGGCGGCCCGCGGCGATCGACGTCGGCGATGATCGACTCTTCGCCATCGAAGGTGACGGCCCTGAATCCGCGCCGCGCGGCTTTCTCGCGCACTTCCTCGGTGTAGAAACCGCTCGGACGCTGCCTGAGTTTCTCGGCAACTTTCCGCACGATCGTGGTCTTGCCGACGCCTGGACGGCCGGTCAGCAAGAGGATGACAACCCGACGATCCGCCATCAGAAATGATCTGCGCTAATCTGCGGCCCAGAAGCGATCGAACAGCACGACGTGCGACGTCGTGCGCTACCGTTTAGCGATGAACTCGAGGACCGCCCTGTTGAACGCCGCGGGATTGTCACCCGACATCGGATGGCTTGCGTCCGGAATCTTCACGAGCCGGCTGCCGGGGATGCAGGAGAGCACCGCCTTGTCGATCTGCCTGAAGAAGATCGGCGTCCGCACGCCTTCGACGACGAGCGTCGCGGTCGTGATCTTTTTGAGCGTGTCGCAGGAGGTTGGCGGCAGCGACGTGGCGAAGAGCAGCGGCAGCGTCCTGGCATTGTCCTCGAGCATCCGGCGGCCGGCCTCAGGCTCCTTGTCGTACGCATCGGGGCCATTGCCGGTCACGAGCGTGTAGAACGCCTTGATCGCGGCCATGCGATCGTCCGCCTTCACCAGGGCGACGGCTTCCTGTGCTCCTTTATTGAAGGCCTCGATGGCCGGCTTGTCTTCCTCGCTCGTCAGCAGCGAAAAGAGCCCGGGCTCCGCAAGCGTCAGGGTGCGCAGCAACTCGGGATGCTCGGCGGCGACGATCGCGCTGAGGATGCCGCCGTAGGAAAGCCCGACGAGATGCACGGGGCCGGCTTTCAGGTTCGTGAGGAAGACGGCCAGATCCGCAGCATGCGTCGCGCCGCTGTAGTTCTTCCCATCGTCCGGCCAAGGCTCCGTGCCGTGATAGCGGTACGTGTACGCGATGAATCGGTACTTGCTCGCGAAGGCCTGGCGCTGGGGTTCCCAGAATCGGAGGTCGCTGAGCGAGCCGTGCACGAAGACGACCGGCGCGCCCTTGCCTTCATCTATATATGTGAGCTCGACGCCGTTGCTGGTCATCTTCCGCGCCTGCGGAGGGGCCGCAGATTGGGCCGACAGGAGCGCCGCGACGCCGGACATGACGAGCACGCAGGATAGCCAGATGTGTCCTTTTCGCTGCATGGACCGGAATTATAGACGGGCCGAGCAGCCTATTTCTTCGGAAACCTGGCGTCAGCTTTGATGTCCCGAATCTGCAGGATGTGGCGCTGCTCGTGCGTCGAGATCAGCAGCGCCCACTGGTACGCATCGGAGCCCTGGCGTTTCACGATATGCGCCCGCAGATCGTCGCGGGTCGTCTCGATGAACTGCCGCAGGCGCTCGTGATGCTTCCGGTACGCCTCGAGCCCGGCGCGGATGTCGTGCAGCTTCCCCGGAGCTCGTTCCGTCGGAATCGCCTGTTCACGCCAGGTGCGATCGATGCCGTACCAGAGCACATTCGCATCCGTCATCCGGCTGCGCTCGCCTCCTGTCGGCTGCTTCAGCGCCGTCTGCAAATCGTCCCAGTAGATCGGCGCGACGACGACGAGATGCTCGAGAACCTGGGCGATCGACCAGGCCTCCGGCTTGGGACGGAACTCCGTCTGTGCCTCGCTCAAGCCGGAGAGCTCATCGATCAGCCAGCTGGAGGTCATGGCCATATGTGAGAGAAGGTTCTGACGCTCCTGGTCGGTGATTCCAGCCGCGGTCAGCACGCTGGACGCGATCACCGCGACGGCGACGACGACAGCTACTCTGCGCAAACCCATTCCCAATCCTCAATCACCAATAATCATCAATCCTCAATCGTCAATCATCAAAAAATCCACAATCGCAAATCCCCAATCGACAATGCAGCGTTCTGATATATAGTGTGCCCACCTATGTCCACGCCGCTTACCGAGCGCGAGCTGAAACGGAGCAGCGCCTCGCTGCTGGTCCTGGGCCTCCTCGACGAGAGCCCACGCCACGGATACGAGATCGGCAAACTCATTGAGGTCCGGTCGAACGGCACGATCAGGTATCAGATGGCGTCGCTCTATCCATTGTTATATCGGCTCGAAGCCCGCGGCTGGATCGAGGGGCGCTGGACCGTGAAGGCGGCCAGCCGCCGCCGGCGCCAGTACCGGATTACGGCCGAAGGCCGCCGCATGCTCACCGACGAGCGGACGGTCTGGCAGCAATTCGTCCGCGCGCTCGATCGCGTCGTGAAGCTCCGCCATGCATGACTGGCGCTCCCTCGTCCGCTCGGCGCTTCCCGCTCTGACGTCCGATCCGGCCAGAAACGCCGAGATCCTCGACGAGCTCGCGCACCATCTCGCCGACACGTACGACGCCCTCATCGAATCGGGTCTGACCGAGCACGAGGCGTTCGACCGGGCGATGTCGGAGCTGGAGGCGACTGCCGCCACATCAGCCGATCTGTGGCACGCCGCGAACCTAAGCACCCGCACCAAGAGCACCCTGGGCACCTTGAGCACCCTGAGCACCCTCATGAATGATGTCCGTCTCGCCGCAAGAGTCCTGCGCCGCAGCCCCGGTTTCACCATCGCGACCGTGATCACCCTCGCGCTCGCGATCGGCGCGACCACCGCCATCTTCAGCGTCGTCCAGGGTGTCCTGCTGCGGCCGCTGCCCTATCGCGAACCGGATCGGCTGGTGCGCATATGGGAAGTGAGGCCGCGCGGCGACGACCGGAACGTCGTCTCGGTCGGCAACTATCTGGACTGGCGGGATCGCGCGCGCTCGTTCGACGTCATCGGCGCGTACAGCGGCACGTATGAGATGGCCTTGACTGGCGACGGCGACCCGCTCAGCGTCGCCGTATCGAGGGTGACGCCGTCGGCGTTCGGAGCGCTTGGCGTCACGCCTCAGGCTGGCAGGCTGTTCAGCGACGACGAAGGGAAGGACGGCGCGGCGCGGGCCGCGCTGCTCAGCGATGCGCTGTGGCGCCAGCGCTTCGGCGCCGATCTCAACATCGTCGGTCGGACCATCGATCTGAGCGGCGACTTGTACACGGTCGTCGGCGTCATGCGCCCTGAGTTTCGCTTTCCCGATCCCGATATCGACACGTGGATCGCGCAGCAGTTCAGTGAAGAGGATCGCGCCGAGCGTCGCTCGCACAACTACGGCGTGGTCGCGCGGTTGAAGGAGAGTGTGTCGATTGACGCTGCAGCGGCCGAGATGCGGACTGTCGCGCAACAGATTACGGCCGAGCAACCGGCGTTCATGACCGGATGGGGTGTGAACGTCGTTCCCCTCCACGCCGACATGGTCGACAACGCCCGTCCGCTCATCGTCATGTTATTCGGGGTCGTGATCGGCGTGCTCCTTGTCGCCTGCGCCAACCTCGCGAACCTGACGCTCGCGCGCGCGACGGGCCGTCTGCATGAGATCGCGGTCCGCTCGGCGCTCGGCGCCAGCCGGGCGCGCATCGCCGCACAGCTCCTGACCGAAAGCCTGGTGCTCGCCGGTATCGGCGGGGCAGCAGGCGTCGTCGTCGTCGCGGTCATGCTCAAAACGCTGATCGCGGCGGTGCCCGAAGATATTCCGCTCCTGCACGAGGTACGGCTCGATCCGGTCGTCTTCATTTTCGCGACCGCGATCACTGTGCTGAGCGCCGTCCTGGTGGGCCTGATCCCCGCGTTACGTGTGGGCGGGTCCATGTGGTACGAGGCTTTGGCCTCGGCTTCGACCCGAGTCTCGACCACAGGTCGCGCGTCCCGCGTCCGCGGCGCGCTCGTCGTCGCCCAGGTCGCGCTCGCGCTGGTCCTGCTCGTCGGCGCAGGACTGCTCGTGCGCAGCTTCATCCGGATGAACATGGTCGACTACGGCTTCCGGCCGGACGGCCTGCTCGCGGTCAGCCTCGACATCCCGCGCGTGAAGTATCCGGACCGCAGCGTGCAGTCGCGGTTCTACGAACGCGCGCTCGAACGCGTTCGGACTCTGCCCGGCGTCGCGGCCGCCTCGACGACGAGCGAAGCGCCGGCATCGGGAGTGACGATGACGTTCAGCTTCGCGATCGAGGGTAGGCCGGCGCGAAATCCGAGCGGCCGCGAGGATCCCGTCCCCCTGCGCGCGGTGATGCCTGACTATTTCCAGACGCTCGGCATTCCGCTCATCAGCGGCCGAGCAATCGCGACGACGGACAGGGAGGACTCGCCCCCCGTCGTTCTGTTCAACGAGTCGCTCGCGAAGCGATTCTGGAAGAACGGTGACGAAGCGGTCGGGCGACGCATCAGCTTCGTCGGACCCGGCGGGCCGTGGTACGAGATCGCGGGTGTCGTCGGCGACACCCGCGATGACGGGCTCGATCAACCGGCTCCACCTGCGGTCTACGTTCCGTATGCGCAGAGACGGCAGGAGTGGGCGTGGCTCACGTTCCAGACGCTGGTCGTGCGCGCGCAGGCCGGCCAGGAGCCGTCGGACCTTCTTCCATCCATCCGCGGCGTGCTGCGCGAGATCGATCCGTTGTTGCCGATGCAGACCGTCAGGACCGTCACGCAACTCTATTCCGAGAACGCGGCTCGACGTCGATTCGCGATGCAATTGACCGCTGGCTTCGCCCTGCTGGCGCTTCTGCTCGGCGCGATCGGTATCTACGCCGTTGTCGCGTATTCCGTGGCGCAGCGGCGCAGGGAGATCGGCATTCGGCTGGCGCTCGGCGCTCAGCCGCGCGCGGTGGCGCGGCAGATCGTGCGCGGTGCTCTCGGTCTCGCGTCAGCTGGAGCCGCGCTCGGGGCGATCTCGGCACTCGGGCTGACGCGCTTCCTCGAGACGCTGCTGTTCGGCGTCGAGCCGACCGATGCGGCGACGTTTGTCGGGATGGCTGCGCTGCTGCTGGCGATCGCCGCGCTGGCGTCGTGGCTGCCCGCGCGCCGCGCGATGCGGGTCGATCCGGTCGAGGCGCTCAGAACGGACTGAACCAGCGCGGGCTGGCTACGAGGACTGAGCGCCGGCGAGATGATCGCGCAGCAGCACGTGGATGAACCGGTATCGGCCACCCACTCGCTGAAGTAGTCGTCTTCGCGTCGCGAAGTTCAGGAAGCGCGCGCAGCGAAGCGGCAGCACGCCGCTGGCCCAGAGTACGAACCGCAGCACGAAGTGCTGGATGCAGGCGGCCCCCGGCAGCAATCCCGCCAGGAGGCCGAAGGTGACGCCGGCGCCGACGCCGAGGTTCAGAAAGTCTGCGGCACTCGGAAGCGTTCGCATCATCGCCGTTGCGACTGACAAGTTGAAGAGACCATACGGCACGCCGACGATCAGAATGCCCAGCGCCGCAAAGATGAGGACATTCAGAGCGGACTGCCGGATCCCCTGATTCGGCACGAGCCGGCGCTCGACATCCGCGCCGCTCGCCCCGCTGAGGGCACCGGCCAGCGCGGCTAGTATCGCTCCAGTCACCACGGCGACGGCCGTCACGTTAATCCCGCCAAGGAGCTGGGCCGCCTCAGAGTTGATGAGCGCAGCGTGAGCGAACCACCCCAGGAACCCGACTCCTCGAACCGTCAGGTAGCCTCCCACGCGCACAATCCCGACGACAGCAAGGCCGAGCGAAACGCCTAGGACAACGCTCATGACGACGGTCTTCATCCATCGGCGATCGGTCGTCGCCGGCATGCCCATGTGAGTCGCCCGCCCTTCTCTCCACCAGATCGCAAGCCCGGCTGCCAGGCTGCCAATGATGCCCAGGCCGAGTGCGCCACCTACCCACACCCGCAGCCAGGCAGACATGGGAACCGGAACGGGCAGCGCCGGCTTCGAGAGCGTCGCGATGATGAGGCCGGTGATGACGCTGGCGATCAACGTTCTCAGAACCCACACCCGGCAGCGATCGTTCAATGCGGTACTGAACCCGACGACGAGAAAGATGGCGACCGCAGACACCAGCCCGCCGATCCAGGTCACGCACCAGCCGCTGACGAGCCCACACAGAGCGGCCGCCATCAGCCCATTCGCGAGGCGCCGCGTCATCACCGGCCGCCGCGCGTGACGGATCCAAGTGCCTGGTTTGATCAGCACAAGAAAGGTCGCGACCAGCGCGCCGCCTGCCATCCCCACGATCCCGCCAGCCGACTGCCAGCCGTAGTCGGCTAAATGAGACTGTGACAGCGCCCACACATAGCTACCCGCCACGCTGAGCGGGAACCCGTAGTCGAGTGCGGCAAATGCCGCGCTCTTCGCCCACTGGCGCGTGTTCCGCCCCGCTCGTGACCACGACCAGGTCAGAGTCTCGATCGGCACGATGGTCTTGCGAAGTGCGATCAGCGAACCGATGACCATCGTGATCACGAACAGGGTCGTCCGGCCGAACGCTTTCCCTTCAGTCAGCTTCCTGAACCCGGACTGTTGCAAAGCAACACCCACGGTGCCGCGAGGTATGACCTCGAACAACGCCTGTATCGACAAGAAGACCAGAAGAACCGCGGCAGCACTGACGACGATGACGCCGGCGCGATAGGACCAGCGCTGGACAGACGACTCGAGCCAGTCCGGCTGCATCCGCTCGATGAGGAACTCAGCCTGCGCCTGTTTTTTCAACATCGTCGCGAGCCGGCGCAGCCAGCCGAGCGTCTGCTCGCGCGAGTACGTGGGAGGATTCGCAGGTGAGGCGTGAGAAGACGCATACGCATCGAACAGGCGCTGTCGCCGTTCTGCGGGTGATGGCGAATCCTGCCACCGCTGAGCGCCCGGCTCATTGGGAAGAGCGCTCATGAAGGACAGCAGCAGCGGCGATCGCGCCATCTCCAGCAGTACTACATCGCCGCCGATGGCCATCCACAAGTCGGAACGCTGGGTCTGATCGAGATACGCCCGAATCTGATCCTGGTCGAGCGGCAGCAGACAGACGGCGCCTTGAAGGCGGAGCTTGCTCGCCAGGTTTTCATACTCCGCCCGGCGGCAGCACACGACGAGAAATGCCGGCCCGTATGTTTGCTGAAAACCGTCGATCGCCTCAACGCACGCCTGCTGGTGTTCGGCCGGCAGTTCGTCCAGGCCATCGAAGAGCGGCGCGATCCTGCCCTCGTCGCGCCAGCGCCTGCCGACTTCGACGCGCACGCCGTATTTGACCTTCAGCTCGTCGACGAGCCACGCGTCGAACGGCTTGTCGTTCTGCCACGATGCGAGGCTGATCAGGACAGGAACAGGTCGGACCTCACCCTGAGTCGCACGGGAGACGAGCTGCTGCATCAGCTGCAGCAGCACCGTCGTCTTACCCGACCCCGGTTCGCCAAGGATCAACAGTTTGCCGGCGACGGCCGGATCGTCGAAGACCTCAACGATGTCGGTCGCCGGCGGCCCCGGTTGCTGCCGGATGGGCACGCCCAGTTCGTTGTCCCAGGGCCGCGCGACCTGATACGGCTGCCGTTCGAGCTGAATCGGAACAGGAGTGTCGGCGCCGGTCGATTGCAACCGCTCCCTTGCTTCGCTTCGCACATCCTGCAAAAGCGTCTGGCGGGCAGCGCGGTCAGCGGTGGGCGAGACCTCTCGACCCTTCCCATCCTTGCGCAACGCTCGCACGAGGAGGTCGAGCGAGGCGTCGCTCACCTGCGTCGACTGAGTGAAGTCGACCCACTGCCTGAGCTGCAGCTGCCTCGGAATCTCGGACGGCCGGTGCAGTACCGGAATCACGTGTTTGTGGGTACTCAGCGCAACGGTCAGTTCACCTCGAACCTCCTCGGAGGCGACCGCTTCCGGAGACAGGACGATCAGAAAATTGGCACAGGCGTGGAGGGCTGCATCGATCGCTTTGTTCCAGTCGGCACCCGGCTCGATGCACCATTGGTCGATCCAGATCGGGATCCCTCGATCCCGGAGAGAGGTGGCCAGGCTGAGGACGAATGTCAGGTCGTAGCGTGCGTAACAGATAAAGGTGTGGCCGGTTGACGTGGCAATCTGCTGCGTCTGAGGTGTAACGGTCATGAGGACTGACCGAACGCAGCCACCAGGCCCTGGGGAGGACGGCCGGTTGCGGCGCTGATTATAGCAGCGACCGGCGCGTCCTCCTCCGCATTCAGCGCTTGGCTGCGGTGACGACAGGAGACGCGCGTACGAAGTTCTTCACCGGCTTCAGCGACATCAGGTAGGCGTAGATCGCCTTCAGGTCCTCGTCCGTCATGTTCTTGAAGGCCGGCCACGGCATCGGCGGCAGCAGCGGCTCGCCTTCCGGCTTCTTGCCGGTCCGGATCGTCTTGATGAACGCCGCCTCGGTGTAGCGCGCGCCGATGCCGGTCTCTCGATCAGGCGTGATATTCGCGGCGTAGCTGATGCCCCACGGCCCTGACCAGGCGGTGAAGTCCAGCGACGCGCGAGCTTCCCCGGTCTCCTGCTGCGGCGGCGCCGTCGTCGCGGGCCGTCCAGAAAGCAGACGGCCTGCGTCCGGCGTCATCTGAGCGTCGGCCTTCGGCGAGTGGCAGTCGTGACAGCCGGTCGTCGCAACCAGGTACTCGCCGCGCTTGATGCTCTCGGAGGTTGACGCGGACGGCGCCGAGCGAGAGGTATTCGGGGCCGGCGTGGTGGCCCGGCCGAACAGCGTGCTCGCGAACGTGAGGGTCAGAAGGAGCGTGAGCGTCGATCGCGTCGGTCTCATATGGTCATCTCCAGGTTGATGGCCATATTGACGGCGGCCTGGCCCGGGGGAACGCTAAACCTTTCTTAGCGTTAGCTTAAAATGATCCTAAACGTGATAACTCCAGAGTTGGCCGCATTTGTCGAGGGCGGCGTGTCGATTCACATCGCGGCGTGCACCGCCAGCCTCGAGCCATCCGGCGGCCGCGTCGCAGCGGTGGCCGTCGACGCCGACGGCACGCACGTCACGGCGTACATGCCGGAAGCCGGTTCCGCGCGGATCGTCGCCGATCTTCAGGCGAACCGGCAGGCGGCGCTCTGCTTCGGACGGCCGAGCGACGATCGCGCCTGCCAAATCAAGGGAGAGTTCGTCGAGACGCGGGCCGCGTCGCCAGCTGAGAAGACGGTCGTCGATCGGCAATGGGAGGCGTTCCTCGCGGACCTTGCGCTGATCGGCTTTCCGGCGAAGGTCACCGAAGGCTGGCAGACCTGGCCGGCGATCGCGATCCGGCTGCGCGTGACGGCCCTCTTCAGTCAGACGCCGGGCCCGGGCGCGGGGGCGCCGATGCAGTGACGCAAAAGAGCCTCGGACTCGAGACCATGGCGCCCTGCTTCCAGGGACTCTTCCCGGCCATGCTCTACACCTGCTCGGCCGACGGCGTCCCGAACGCCGCGTACCTGAGTCACGTGGACTACGTCGACCCTGGCCACGTCGCGCTGTCGTTTCAGTTTTTCAACAAGAGCAAGCGCAACATCTCGCAGAATCCGCGCGCGATGGTCGCGGTCATCGATCCCGACACGGGACAGGGCTGGCAGCTGCAGCTGCGCTACGTTCGCTCGGAGACGTCCGGCCCCATCTTCGAGCGGATGGCGCTGCGCATCGAAGCGATCGCGTCGTACTGCGGACTGAAAGGCATCTTCAAGCTGCTGGCGGCCGACATCTATGAAGTGCTCGCCGTGGAGCGGGCGCCGGAAGAATCGGCGATGCGCGAGGCGCCGGCCGCACGGCGTCAGCCTCCCGACGCCGTCTTCACCACGCGGGCGCTGCAGGATCTTGCCTTCCGAATCCATTCCGCCGAATGCCTCGAGCAGCTCCTCGATTCGATTCTCGAGGGCATCGAGCAGGTCTTCGGGTTTTCGCAGTCGATGATCCTGATGCCCGGTGAACAGGAAGGCGTGCTCGTGACGATCGCCAGCCGCGGCTACGCGGAAACGGGCGTCGGCGCGGAGGCCCGGTTCGGCGAAGGCATCGCCGGGATGGTCGCCGAGGCGCGCAAGCCGATTCGCATCTCCGGGTTGATGCGCGGGATGCTCTACGCGCTCGCGGTCAAGAGGCGTGCGCAGGAAGCTGGACTCTGCCCGGACGACCGCCGCATCCCGATGCCGGGCCTGAAAAATCCTGAAAGCCAGCTTGGCGTGCCACTGCTCGTCCGGAACGAGCTGGTCGGCGTGCTGTGCATCGAGAGCGAAGTGCCGTATCGCTTCCACGAGGAAGACAAGACCGCGATCGAGCTGCTCGGCAGCTACCTCGCGATCGCCATCCAGAACATGCTCCTGCGCGAACGATCCGAAGCTTCCGAGCCGGAGCCGTCCGCCGCGGCCGTGCGTGATGCCGCCTCGGCGCCCAGACGTGCGCCGCTCTGCAACATCGTGTTCTACGGCAAGGACGAGCTGATCATGGTGGACGGCGAATACCTGATTCGCAGCCTTCCGGCGCGCATTCTCTGGAAGCTGCTGCGCATGCGGCACGGCGAAGGACGTACCGAGTTCACCAACCGCGAGCTGCGACTCGACAAGGCGCTGAATCTGCCTGAGTGGAAGGACAACCTCGAGACCCGCCTCCTCCTGCTGCGCCGTCGTCTCGAACAGAAATGCCCGAACGTCCGAATCGTCCCACGGGCACGCGGCCGGTTCGCGCTCGAACTGGGGTGTGAAGTTACGCTCTCCGAAAGGCCCTAAGGCACAAAGAGTATGAGGCGCGCATTGACCGGAGATCCTGGGGAAGAGTCCGATGGAGCAAGGTGTTAGCTTCGGTCGTCATCGGTTCGATCTCGAAACCGGGCGCCTGTGGTCCGGCAAACGGGAGATCAAACTCACGCCGAAGGCTTCTGCAGTGCTCAAGGCGCTGGTGACACATGCCGGAGAGCCAGTCCGCAAGGAAGAGCTGTTCGCCTCGGTGTGGAACGGGACCATCGTAAGTGATGACGCGCTCACCTCCTGCGTCCAGGAGTTGCGCAAGGCCCTTGCGGATGATGCCAAGCAGCCACGCTTCATCGAAACGCGGCATCGCCGCGGCTATCGGTTCATCGCTCGACTATCCAAGCCAGCGGCCACGATCACTACTGAGTCCGACGGCGCGTCAGAGCTTTGGACCCAACCGGCAATTGCCGTCTTCCCGTTCGAGGACCTCGGCCAGATTGCCGACCGTGCCCACTTCGCGGACGGGATAACCCAGGACATCATTACAGCGCTGTCATGCTGGCGAAGATTTCCCGTCATCGCCCGCAACTCGACGTGGCTCAGTAAGGCGGAGCACGGCGACCCCGCGGCGGCGGCACGGGAGCTTGGGGCACGCTATTTCCTGCAAGGCAGCGTGCGCCGGGCGGGCACCAAGATCCGAATCTGCGTTCAGCTTGTCGACGCAAGCTCGGGGATGCAGATTTGGGCGCGCCGGTATGATCGCGATCTCGGCAACATGTTTGCCGTACAGGATGAGATCACGGCTTGCGTCGTCCAGAGCATCGAGCCGCAGCTCAGCCGCCAGGAACTTCATCGCGCGCTGCGTAAGCATCCGCAGAATCTCGACAGCTGGGATTACACGCAGCGCGCCTTTTCATGCCTCTACGGAGCGTTGTCGCACGTCCACGCATTCGCTGGGGCGGATGCCGCCGAGGCCCGCGACCTGCTCCACAAGGCGATCAACCTCGACCCTGCGTCGTCCTATGCGCATTCGCTGCTGGCGCTGTCGCACTTCCATGACGCCCTGGCGGACTGGACAAAGGATCCGCCGCGCGCCCTCACGGCGACATTGCATGCAGCGCGCCGTGCGGTCGAACTCGACGACGATGACTGGCTGTCTCACGCGCTGCTCGGTATCGCCGTTCTCTGGACCAGCCGCAACTACGACAGAGCTCTAGAAGAGGTGGAGCGGGCGATTGCGCTCAATCCCTCGGCGGTAATCGCGTACCAGTTCCTTGGGTGCGTCGCCCTCTTTGCCGGGCGCCCAACGCAAGCGGTGCCGGCCCTGGAGACCGTTCTGCACCTGGATCCACAGTACCAGTCGCGGTCGCTGATCCTTGCCGACCTGTCTCTCTCGCGCCTTCTGCTTGGCGACGTCGACGGTGCTGTGGCTGCTGCAACAGAGGCGGTCCACCGAGAGCCAGCGAATGTTCGTGCCCATCACCGGCTGGTTGCCGCGCTTGGGCACACATCGCGGGAAGCGGAAGCGAGGGCTGCGCTGGAGACGCTCCTGCATCTCCAGCCGGACTTCTCCGACGCGTACGTTCGCGCCACCTATCCATTTCAATTCGCCGAGCATTTGGCGCTGTTCCACGAAGGACTTCGCAGGGCAGGATGGAAAGGCACCATCGAATTGGAAACGGCGCAGTAAGCGCCGGCGGCTATGCAGCCGGCGCGGCGCTGAGATGGGTCTGGATCCCTTCGAGACGACGCGTGAACCTTCCGTTTGCGTCTCTGTCCGGATCCGCCGACACGTATCGACGTACCTCCCCAGCCACCTCGAGAACCGCGCGTCCGGCGGCAATCAATTCCGGCGACGAGGGCAGGCGGCACACCGAGGTCTCCAGCGCGCGTACGGCGCAATAGAGCGGCATCAGGCTGCCGGGCGTGGTCCGCGTTTCAGCGCGGGCGAGCTCACGACGCACGTGGTCGGCCAGGTCGCGCATCTGTTCAACGGTCCGTGCTTCCGCCTCGAAGGACTGATAACTCACCATCCGATCGAGATCCCAGGCGCCGTCCAGCGCGCGGCGCCGGTCGGCAGGCGGAAGCAGCACCTCTCCTGAGGCGATGCGTCGCTCGTACATCTGCGCGGTAATTTTTCGCTGCAGCGAATCCATTCCCTGAAATCGGACCGAGTCCCGAAGCACCGGCGCGCCGTTGGGGTCCAGAAGCTGTTGCTTGAGATGGAGAATCTCGATCCTCGGCACTTCGCAGCCCTTCATCAACTCGATCGGGATATCAGCCGGTCGGATCGGTTGGGAATTGTTCGTGAGGAGGACGACGGACCGGATGTTCATGGTGTAGATGCCGATTCGGTCGAGCAGCCGTTCGTACAGCCAGAGCAGGTGCGGCTCCTCGAGAGCCACCACGCGCCCGCGCGCGTGTTGCAGCAGGGCGTCAACACGTGCCAGCCGCTCGAGCCGGCCGGTCCAGCTCCGGTCGTTGCACTCGGGCATCGGCTCGTTGAAGGTCTTGTTGACGAAGAGGTCGTGGAAGCCTGGAATGGCCGCCTCGATCGTGATGGTGCTCAGCTCCGAGATAACCTCCGCCAGCCGGGGCCACGCACGATCGAAACGGGCGGTCAGCTCCGTCTCGTCGAATGTACCGTTCGCACGCGCGCGGCGCGCGATCGACGTCACCATGTCCAGCGTGCTGTCGCGCGTCGTCTTCGACAGCTGAAACGCCCTCATCGGTTCGGGCACTCGGCTCGCCGGAACATTGTGCGAATACATGTACAACACGCCCTTGACCGCCATCGTCAGGGCGCCGGACTCGAAGTGAATCCAGGCAGAATCGACGCCCTCCGGCGTCAGACAGACCAGGCCAGCGTCAGACGCCTGAAGCGCCGCCGTCACCTTCTCGGACCAGCGTGTTCCTGCTTCGATCTCAGATGACAGGAAGGGTTCGTCCAGACCTTCGATGACCTCCGGCAGCCACCGGTGCAGGGCGTCCGCCAGCTTGTGCCCCCGCTCGCTGGACCAGCAAATGAAAAGCTTCATGATCACTTCAACGCCGGCGGCGCCCGGATCGTACAGGACGTCTGGATGATAAGGTTCAGGTCGACCCTTTCGAACCGACCAACCGTCGACATCGTTTGCGCGTCTAGTGTTCAGCCAGGCATCGTGAAAGGACTGCTCGCGGCGCCCCTCCTCGGACTACTTGCCGCCCAGACGCCTCCGTCCTATCCAGGCGTTCGTATACCCGTCGGCAACCATTTAATGCACATTCGCTGCATCGGCCCAGAGGGCGCAGGACCGATCGTCATCCTCGAGGCGGGCGGCGGCGGGTCATCGAGCGGCTGGTCTCGCGTCCAGGAACTGTTGGCGCCGCGGGTGAGAAGCTGCGCGTACGACCGCGCCGGATCCGGCGCGAGCGAGCCGGGTCCTGCGCCTCGGACGATGAGGCAGGAAGTGTTCGAGCTGCACGCGCTGCTCGAGGCCACGAGAATGCGCGGCCCCTTCATACTCGTCGGTCAATCGATCGGCGGCCTCCTCGTGCGTCTCTACACCGAGAAGTACGGCAACGACGTCGTCGGCCTCGTGCTCGTCGATCCGA
>DATAEE010000129.1:0-2940 GCA_036258175.1 Vicinamibacterales bacterium | reverse complement strand
TCGGCTCCCATGTGCCAGTGCGGCAGGAAGTCGTGCGCAATCTGACGGTTGACGGCCCGGATGCCGTCCTGCACCTCCTCATCGGAGAGCTTCCCGCCGGTGTGATTCACCACCGAAATCAGCATCGATCCTCCGTTCTTCAGCTATAAGGATCTCGAGTCTCGTCTCCGCCTGCGCGACGGCGACCGGCGATCATACGATGATAAGCATACAGCGATCGATCCCGACTCCGCGCAGCCCATGAGGTCGTGCCGCTGCTGAACTGCACGACGCAGGAGAGCGGTTAGTCAACCGGTTGCTTCAGAACGCCTCGCAGGCGAATGCACAGACCAAGGCGCTGAGATAGAAAAGACGGTGACCGGTTCGGCGAGGCCGCGCACCACGATATCCCCGACGGCGACGAGCCTCGCCTGCGGTAGCGCCTTCGCAGTGGCGGCGGAGACGAGGAGCGAGGTGCCGTGGTCCTTGCAAAGCGCCTCGAGCCGGGCGGCAAGGTTGACAGTGTCCCCGTGCACCGTGTAGCTCTGGCGTCCGCCGCCGCCCACGTTGCCGGCCACCAGGAGGCCCGTGTTGATGCCGATGCGCACCCGGATGCGCTCGCCGGCGAATTCACGTTCCGCGACGCACGCCAGGATCGCGCAGGCTGCGTTGAAGGCGTTCGCTGCGTGTCCCGCGTCCTCGATCGGCACGTTGAACGTCGCGAGCACGGCGTCGCCCTGGAACTGGGTGACGATGCCGTTGTGCGCGCCGATGATCCGGGTCGCCTCGTCGAAATAGACGTTCAGGATCTCGACCGTGCGCGCCGCACCGGCGCGCTCGGTCATCCCGGTGAAGCCTGCGATATCCGCGAAGAGCACGGTCGCCTCGCGCTCGACCGGGGCGAGCGCCCCGCGCCCGGCGATCATGGCGTTCACGATCGCCTGCGGCACGAAGCGCCCGAACATGCCGGAGAGGGCGGCGCGGTCCCGCTCCGCTTCCAATTGCCGCCTGAGGGTGCTGCGCGCCCGCCACATCACGATGGCGATCAGGACCGCGACGACCACGAGCGAGACCGCTTCCTGGACTCGGGCGCTGAGCCCGCCGAAGGTGGGGTCGAGCACGACCGCCATGATCTCTTCGGCCGTCGGGTTTTGCGGGATCTCGCTCCAGTTTCGGACTCCCTCGACTTCGCTTGCCGCATGCCGGAAGGCGGCGAGCCAGCCGAGCGCACCGGCGATGCCGGTCCACATCACCATCGCGGGTGAGAAGCTGAACGCCGCGATGCCGAGGATGACGAAGTAGAACGGGAATACGGGAGCGCGGAACGTCATGACCGCGGGTAGATCCGCCGCGCTCTCGTAGAGCGGCCGGGTCGCCACGAGCGCCGAAACGATGGCGATGTCCAGCGTAATGAAGACGTACTTGACCCAGCGCTTGTCGAAGCGTGTCGCGATCAGCGCGTAATGAGCGAGGCCGAGCGCCGCGAGGACCGAAAGCAGAAGCAGGTAATCGAGCGCCCGGGTCGGGTCCTCGGCGCGCGTGCCGACCAGCCAGACGCCCAGCAGAACGAGCGCGACGGTGCGCCCGATGATCGCGAGTCTTAGCCCGCTCTGCTCCGCGCGCAGGAACGTTTCCGCAGCGTCACGAGAAACATCGGGAGTCGTCACACGCTGATTATCAATCCTCTTCGCCGCTGACTACTTGGGGCGCTTCTCAAAAAAATCGGCATGGACCTATGAGCTCAGCTCATCAATTCAGACCTCGCGCGGCATGACCTTGACTGTCGCCGAGCGGGCGCGTGTGTCGAGCATTGGGCGCAGATACGGGCTGCGACGGTATTTCGTCCGGTAGGCGTCGTCGACGAGGTCGTTGATCGGCCCGTCGACCGGCTCGAAGGTCACTTCCTTCGTCAGACCGGCGGCCGTGATCCGCCCCGCCTTCTGCCGCATCGCGGCCCGATACCAACTGGACTTTTGCCCGTTATAGGCGCGCACGTAGAGGGCGTCTTCAACAGCGACGGACCAGATCCACGTCGGAGTGCCGTACGTTACGCTGTCCTCGCGGAACGGTGAGATGTGCAAGTCATCGGTCTCAGCGATCCTGCGCAGTTCGTCTTTCGACCACGCCATGGTGGGCCCGCTGCTCACCAGAGAAGCGGCATCTCCGGATCGCCGTCGAAGCTGTAAGGCTTTCCGTTGACTGTGAATGTGTTCATGGTCGGCTCTTTCGTCCTTACGAAGGCAACGCGGCCAAGGCGTGTTGCACATGAAGCAGGAGGTCCGGCATCGCGACGCGCATGGCGAAGTAAGCGGTGAAGACGAGCGCCATGGCGATGACCAGCGCGGCGATCGAGCGGGCTTCGCAGACGGTGTCGGGCAACCGTCCCTGTTCGTAGTCCTCGTCGTACTTGTCCATCGTTCGATCCGTTCGTTGCGTATCCATTGCCCTGACAAGTTAGCAACTGAGACATCGGCTGATTAGATGGGACAATCCGCATGGACTTATGAGAGGAGTTCATGAATGCGCCGCGAAAACGTAAGTGACCTCCTCGCCTTCCTGGCTGTGGCGCGGGAGCGAAGCTTCACCAAGGCGGGGAAGAAGCTCGGGATCTCGCAATCGGCGCTCAGCCACACGGTCCGGGGGCTCGAGGAGAGGCTCGGCCTTCGGCTGCTGACGCGGACGACGCGCAGCGTCTCGCCCACCGATGCCGGCGACCGGCTCCTGGCAAGCGTGGGCTCGCGTTTCGAGGAGATCGAGGCCGAGCCGCCGCCTTCATTTGAGTGTTCTGCTTCGATGGAGGCCACTTATCCGCGTTCGCCGGGGCCACGCAAGGCCGTGCGAGCGGTCGATTCAGTTCCCGCCACGCCGATTCAGAAGACGAGGACTTTATCGGCCCAGGCCGACCACTCCGTGAGCTGGTCCATGGTGCCGCGCGCCGCGCCCTGCACGAGGTCGCCCTCG
>DATAEE010000128.1:0-1818 GCA_036258175.1 Vicinamibacterales bacterium | reverse complement strand
ACGCCCCTGCAGCGACGTCGGCGGACGCAGCACATCGGTGGGCCAGGAGACGAACCGACCGACCACCGCGCGGAGGCTCTCCAACTCGCGCTGGCAATCCGGGCACGAGGCAATATGGGCTTCGGCCGCGGCAACCTCGCTCTCCGGCAGGACCTGAGCGGCGTACGCGCACGTCACCTCGCTCTGCTCGCAGTGGTTCCGATCGAACGTCGTCATGGCTTCACCGCTTCTTCGGTCAGCGCGTGCCGCAGCTTGTGCAATCCTGAACGAATGCGCGTCTTGATGGTGCCGAGCGGCTGATTCAGCCGCGCCGCGGCTTCGGCATGCGTGAGCCCGGCGAAGAACGTCGTTTCGATGGCTTGGCGCTCGTCCGGCGTGAGCGTCGCCAATGCCGCGCGTAGCGACTCGCTCTGTTCGCGCAGCTCGAGCACGTCGCGCGGATCGGCAGCCACCTCGGCCAGCGGATGCTCATCGCCTCCGTGTCTGCGCTTCTTTCGGCTCTCAAAGCGCAGGCGGTCGAGCGCCCGCGAGCGCGCCTGGTTCATGATCCAGCCGAGCACCGTACCGCTCGCGGCGTCGTAACGCGTCGCCCGCCGCCAGACGTCATGAAAGACATCGACGGTGAGTTCTTCAGCGGTTTCCCGGTTGGCCGTGATTCGCATGATCAAAGTGAAGACCGGGCGATGAGCTCTCTCGTAGAGCGCATGCAGCGCGAGCTGATCGCCCGCGGCAATCGATTGGACGAGCGTCGCCCAGTCCTGCTCCGGCGCCGGAGCCTTGGACCTAGCATACAGCACGTCGCCCAGCGTTGCCGGCGACTCTTGTGTACGCTCCTTGCCCATGACCGACACCATTGGCCGAGTATTTTCAGAATTCTGCCTCTCGATCAAGATCGGCGATTCGGGATAGGCGCCTTTCAACCCAACTCTGATCGGCCAAAACGCTGTCGGTGCTATCACGGCGTCTGCGGTGCCACGCGAATGACCAAAAGCGGTCATTGAGGTTCGTGCTGGCGCAAATCGTCGGGAAAATGCGGTACGATGCCGGCGCATGCCTCCTCCTGATTTGATTCTGCACGGCGGCAAGATCATCACGCTGGATCGTAGCTCACGATTAGCGCAAGCCGTGTCGGTGCGATCGGGTCACGTCGTGGCGGTCGGCGACGAGGCGGCGCTTCTCAAAGATGCCGCCCCCACGACGCGCCGCATCGACCTCGCGGGTCGTTCAGTGCTGCCGGGATTTTTCGATGCGCATCCGCATGCGGACCGGGAAGGTCTCAAGGCGCGCGGCGGCATTCCCATTGCCGGCCTTCACTCCGTCGCCTCCATCGTCGACGTCGTGAAACGTGCGGCGCAGACGACACCTGCCGGCGAGTGGATCGTGCTCATGCCAATGGGCGAGCCGCCGCACGAGTACATCAGCCGCCCGGAGCAATTGACCGACGGCCGCTTTCCAAATCGGCATGATCTCGATGCCGTCGCTCCCGACCACGCCGTCTACATTCGTGCGGTGTGGGGCTGGTGGAGTCGCCGTCCATTTCCGTCGGTTGCCAACTCGCTGGCGCTCAGGCGCGCGGGCGTGACGCGCGACTCGTCCGCGCCACACAACGTCGAGATCGTGAAGGATGCACGCGGCGAGCCGACGGGCTTGTTCCTGGAGAGAAATTTCGTTCCGATCCTGGAGTACACGCTTTTCCGCGACCTGCCTCGCTTCAAGTACTCCGATCGGGTGGACAGCGTCCGCCTCGGCGCGCAGGCCTATGTGGCGGCGGGAACGACATCGCTCTACGAAGGGCACGGACTCACGCCCACGGTCATT
>DATAEE010000127.1:0-3818 GCA_036258175.1 Vicinamibacterales bacterium | reverse complement strand
GAAGGTCGTCGCGAATGCGTCGTGCGGACTCTGCGGGCGCGTGACGATCGAGTCGCTGCAGATCGAAGCGCCCTACGTGGACGCGCCCTTGACGCTGTCGCGCGAACGCGCCGCGACCCTTCCGTCACGGTTGCGCCTGCGCCAGAGCGCGTTCGAGGAAACCGGCGGGCTCCACGCAGCCGGCATCTTTTCACCTGACGGCGCGTGCGACGCGATCGCGGAGGACATCGGCCGCCACAACGCGGTCGACAAAGTCATCGGCCGTCTGTTCCTCGGCGCGCGGCTTCCGTGTGCCGACCGTGTGCTGGTCGTGAGCGGCCGTGCCTCGTTCGAGATCGTTCAGAAAGCGTTCCTGGCCGGCCTTCCCGTCATCGCCGCCGTGTCCGCGCCTTCCAGTCTGGCAATCGATCTCGCGGATGCGGCAGGCATCACGCTGCTCGGAGTCGTGCGGGACGGCGGGTTCAATGTGTACACACACGGGCGTCGGATAGTCGACTGATTCCGGTCCCTGCCAAGCGATTGACACCGCCAGAGTGGCGGCAAACCCATCCGAGGCCGTATCATGTTGATTGGCTTCCCCGGGCGTCCACCCAGCTAATGCGACGGACTCTTCTCCTCCTGCCTGTCGCGCTCCTGACGGCCACCGTGTCGCTCCGGGGCGACGCGCTGCTGTTCGGGCTGTTCGAGAGCTATCTCGAGTCGCTGCGCAAGCAGGCCGGCATTCCCGGCATGGCCGCGGTGATCGTCGGCGAAAACAGCATCCTCTGGGAGCGCGGCTTCGGCCTCCAGGACATCGAGCGCTCGATCGCAACCCGCACGGATACGCCGTTTCACGTCGATGGCCTCGCCCAGGTGCTCACTTCGGCGCTGGCGCTCCGGTGCGTCGAGGAAGGAAGCCTGGAGCTCGACGATCGCGTCGGCCGCTTCGACCGCGGCAGCTCCGAAGCAAACGCGACAGTCCGGCAGCTGTTGACGCACACGTCGATGGGCGCCGGCGGACTGGTCTTCAATTACACCCCGACCCGGCTCGGCCCGTTGTCCGCGATCGTTCCGGACTGCATCGACGATGATTCGTTTCGCGAGACGGTTGCCAACACGCTGGATCGCTTTGCAATGCGTGATTCGGTCCCGGGCCCGGACGCGGTTGCGCTGCCGCCACCGCAGGACGATCTGTTCAATCGACGGACGATCGAGCGCTATCAGGGCGTCCTGGCGCGGCTCGCGACGCCGTACTCGGTGGACAAGAAAGGACGCGCGACGAAGTCGACGCATCCGGCCACGACTCTGACCCCGTGGAGCGGCCTGATTTCGACGGCGCGCGACCTGGCGGAGTTCGACCTGGCGCTCCGGAAGTCCTTGCTGCTTCGCGGCGACACGCTGGCGGCGGCCTGGCGCAACCCGGTATCCGAGAGCGGCCTGCCGCTGCCGCATGCGATTGGCTGGTTTGCACAGGGTTACAACGGTGAGTTGGTCGTCTGGCAGTTCGGCGTCTCGGAGAACTCCTCGTCGTCACTGATTATCAAAGTCCCGGGCCGTGGCCTGACGTTGATCCTGTTGGCCAACAGCGACGGGCTGGCGGTGCCGCTCCCGCTCGCCGCGGGCGAGGTGAACGCATCGCCGATGGGTCGTCTCTTCCTCCGGCTGTTCGTCAGCTAGAGGAAAGGGGGCGATCCGCTTCGCATGACCTCTCGGGCTCTCGCGGTGGTCCTGCTGATGTTGTGGCCCGCGGGCGCGGCGGCGCAGGAGTGGCAGTTGAAGCCGTTTCTCGGGCTCACGTTTGCCGGAGACACGACGATCGTCGATCCGGAGGAAGCGGCGGACGACGTTCACCTGGCGCTCGGTGGGAGCGTCACCTGGATTGGCGAGATCCTGGGGGTTGAGGCGGATTTCGGGTTCGTGCCCGGATTCTTTAATGGCGAAACGGAAGACCCGAGAGTGCGCAGCAGCGGCGTGACGACGTTGACGGGCAACGTCGTGATCGCTTTTCCGCGCCGCATGACGCAGTACTCGCTTCGGCCGTACGTCGCCGGTGGCGTTGGATTGATGCGTGTCAGCAAAGAGGAATTTCTCGACACGTTCTCGTTGACGATGCACGTGATGACGATCGATGTCGGCGGAGGGGCGACCGGGTTCCTGTCGGAAACCGTCGGCCTGAATTGGGACCTGCGGTACTTCCGGAACATCACGGGAGCGCCGGACCCGGACAATCCGGGGTTGAGTTTTGGAGCGCCGCGGCTGTCGTTCTGGCGACTGACGATGGGCGTGGTGCTGCGGTAAGGCGTTGATAAGGAGCGGGATCGTGGTAGAGTCCGAGCGGTCATGGCGCATGTGTAAGTCGAGGACAGGGCTGAGGCTCTGGAGTGCCCTCGCGATTGTGTTGTCCACTGCGACGCTCCTCGCCGCCGACGGCATTCGCATCACGCCGCTCGTCCGGGAAGGCCACGTGCTCGTTTCGTTCGACGTGCCGAACGGATTTACGGAAGAGGTCCGCGAGGCGATTTACAGCGGACTGCGGACAACCTTTACGTATACGGTGGAGCTCCGAATGGCAGCCACTGTGTGGATCGACCGCAAGATCGCCTCTGCCGTCATCAGCAATACGGTCCAGTACGACAATCTCTCCCGGCGCCATAACATCTCGCGCACGCTGGATGGCCGCCTCGAAGACACGCGAGTTACAGACGACGAGATGGAAGTTCGGGAGTGGATGACGCGGTTGGACAAACTGCCGCTGTTCAAGACCTCGCAGCTCGAACCGAATCGCGAGTACTACGTGCGCGTGTACGTCCGCGCGCGGCCGCGGACCGGCGCCCTGCCCTGGCCTTTCGAAGGTGGCCTTTCGGGTCAGAGCAAGTTCACGTTCATTCGTTAGCCTAGTTCCGGGGAGTCCTTCCCACCACCGGTTCCCGGAAACCAAGAATGACGTACGCGTAGTGCCGTGAAGGTCCCGCGACCTTGGGCGGTATGAACCGCCATTGCCGGACCGCGTCGATTGCCGGCTCGTCAAACCCTCCGCCCGAGCGCAGCACTTTGACGTCATTCACCCCGCCAGCCGATGTCAGCTCGACTTCGAGCAGCACGGCGCCGTCGCCCCGCGAGTTCGGCGGATAGGGGGGCGCCTGGATCGCGCCGATGGACGGCGCTTCGCCCGACGGCCTGCCAACATCCTTAATCGGTTCCCCGATCGTGGCGCCCATGTACAGTGCTGGCGGTCTGTAGAACGCGACCACGAGGACCCTGGATTCGACTTGTTCCGCGCGTCCGTCCTTCACGATGGTGGCAGGAACGAAGCGCCAGCCCTCGACCGCCGACGCGACCAGATCCGTGAACGGCGCCGTGGCGCGCAGCTTAGCGATCTGTTCAACGGTCCCCTCGGGGCCGACGGTGGCTTCGAGCACGACTTCGCCCGCACCAACCGTGAGAGCAGGGGGCGCCTCTGGAAGGGCGACCGCCGTGACGCGCGCCGGTTCATCCTGCGGCGGCCCGGCCTGAACCGCCATCGCGAACACGACACCGGCGAGTGTTGGTAGCCGCATGGTTCTAGTGTAACCTCCCCGGCCGGAGGCGCTGTCACCCATGCCAGGGCACGACACAAACCTGTATTCGAGACGGGAGTTCGGCGAGCTCGCGCTCGCTGCGATGCCTGCCATCTCGCTCATGCGCGTTGACTCGCGCATCGGAGGCGTGCGGATCGGCGTTCAGTCCTACAGCTTCCGCACCATGCCGCTCGACGATGCGATCAAGGCCATGACCGACATCGGCATCGGCGAGTGCGAACTGTTCTCGGGTCACGTCGAGCCGAGGCCGCCGCCCGGGGC
>DATAEE010000126.1:0-5318 GCA_036258175.1 Vicinamibacterales bacterium | reverse complement strand
ATGCGTGGTTGTGCACAATCTGCGTGCACGTGTGTGCGCAATCCGATGGTTCCTCACCAACCGGCCACGTTGTCGGGTGCGCCTGCCGTTCATCGCCGCAGCGCGCCAATCGTGTGGACTTCGTTGCGCTCGTGTGCGCGGCATCCGTCTTGCTCGCACCCGGTTCGGGGATCGCGATCGATGGCAGCAACGCAGCCAGCATCCGGCCCGACGGCGGCGTTCCTGACTCGAGAAATCCGGGCGCCGCATCTGGCGCCCACAACCTGCAGCGTCAGTTAGTGATGGCCGCGCCAGCGCCACGATCGGCAGCGCTGCTGGAGGTTCACATGCGGACTTGTTTTTGTGCAGCTGCCGCGACGATTTTCGTCGTCGCCGCCGTCGTCACGCTCGGCCCGGTATCGGGCCATGCGGATGCCGCGATTCTCCTTCACGTCTCGCCGCGCGTCGCGACCGAGCCCGCGACCTTGACGATCCGGGCCACCGTCGAACAGCACGCGGACAACCGCGGGCTGCAGGTCCGAATCCTCTCGAGCGGGTACTGCCGCAGCAGCGTCGTTCAGCTGGACGGTCTCGACGCGCCGCGCACGACGACGCTGACGTATCCGGAGATTCCCGGTGGCGCCTACGAGATCCAGACAACGGTACTTGGACCTGGTGGCAAGACACGCGCGAGGGCGTCTGAGGAGATCCAGATCCTCTCGAAATTCGGCGGTTGATGCGCAGCCGGCTCACGCCAGGTGCGCCGGACGGGAGAGTTGATATGAGGGTCGCAATCGGATCGGATCACGCGGGGTTCGAGCTCAAGGAAACATTGAAGGCATTCCTCGTGGGGAAGCAAGCAGACGTGCTCGATCTCGGCACCCATACCCACGAGGCCGTCGATTATGCAGACTACGCGGCGGCCGTCGGCGCCGCCTTGCGCGGACACCGCGCCGAGCGGGGCATCATCCTGTGTGGCAGCGGCGTCGGCGCCTCGATGGCGGCCAACCGCATCCCGGGAATCCGTGCGGGACTGTGCCACGACACCTATTCCGCGCACCAGGGGGTCGAGCACGACGACATGAACGTCCTCGTGCTCGGCGGTCGCGTCGTCGGCAGCGAGCTGGCGCGCGAGGTGGTGGACGCCTTTCTGAACGCCACGTTCAGCGGCGATGCCCGGCACGTGCGCCGCCTCGCGAAGGTGACCGCGCTCGAAAGCCCGGTGCGCGCGCTCCAGGTGTTCGGACAGTCGGTCTGGCTCGATTACATCCGGCGCAGCCTGATCACCAGCGGCGAGCTGCAGCGCCTTATTGAGGAGGACGGCGTGCGCGGGGTGACCTCCAACCCCGCCATCTTCGAGAAGGCGATCGCGGGCAGCTCGGATTACGCCGATCTCCTGGGCGCGCCTGGCGCCGCCTCGACGGAAGCCACCGCGCTTTACGAGAAGCTTGCGGTTCGGGACATCCAGGACGCCGCCGATCGGCTCCGCGGCGTGTACGACGAGACGAACAGGCGCGACGGCTACGTCAGCCTGGAGGTATCGCCCCTTCTGGCCGCCGATACGGCGGGCACAATCGCAGAAGCGCGCCGCCTGTGGACCGCGGTGGTGCGTGCGAACCTGATGATCAAGGTTCCTGGCACGCCCGAGGGCATCGCGGCGCTTCGGCAGCTGATCGCGGAAGGCATCAACGTGAACGTGACGCTGCTCTTCGCGCAGGAGGTTTACGAGCGCGCCGCGGAGGCGTACATCGCCGGACTCGAAGCGCTGGTCGCGCGGGGCGGCGATCCAGCAGCAGTTGCCAGCGTGGCCAGCTTCTTCGTCAGCCGCATCGATACGGCGATCGACGGCCTGATCGACGCCCGGCTGTCGGAAGGCGTGGATGCCCGCGAGCACGGCCTCTTGCAGTCGCTTCGGGGCAAAGTGGCGATCGCCAACGCCAAACTTGCGTTTCAGCGCTATCGGGAGCTGTTCAGCAGCCCGCGTTGGCGGGCCCTCGCGGCGCGCGGCGCGCAGACGCAGCGGGTGTTGTGGGCCAGCACCGGAACGAAGAACGCCAGCTATCGCGACGTGCTGTACGTCGAGGAGTTGATCGGTGCCGAGACGGTGAACACCATCCCGCCGCCAACGCTCACGGCGTTCCAGGATCACGGGCGTCCCCGCGCGAGCCTCACGGAGGACCTCGACAGCGCCTGGGACACGATGCGTACACTCGCCGAGACCGGCATCTCGCTGAAAGCGACCACGGATGCGCTGCTGACCGACGGCGTTCAGCTGTTCGTCGACGCCTTCCGCAAGCTGCTGGCCGCGGTCGAGAAGCAAAGTCGCGGCACCGGAGCCACGCGAATCCGGCGGCGCTTCGCCCGCGTGCTGCCGCCGGATTTCGAGACGGCCGTGCAGGCATCGCTAGCCGACTGGCAGGCGCACGGGGAGGTCAGGCGGCTCTGGGCGCGCGACGCGACGCTGTGGACCGGCCGCGATGAGGCGCAGTGGCTCGGCTGGCTCGGGATCACCAACGGCCAGCTCGCGCACCTGCACCGGTTCTCCGGCATTCGCGAGGCCGCGCGAACCGAGGGCTTCTCGGACATCCTGCTCCTCGGCATGGGAGGCTCGAGCCTCTGCCCCGAGGTGCTGAAGAGGACCTTCGGCCGGCTGCCGGAGTTCCCGGAGCTGCACGTCCTCGACTCCACGGACCCGGCGCAGGTCCGCGCGTTCGAGAGCCGGATCGATCCGGCGGCAACGCTGTTCATCGTCTCCAGCAAGTCGGGGTCCACTCTCGAGCCGGCCATCTTCAAACAGTACTTCTTCGAGCGCGCCGCCGAGCAGCTCGGACGCCAGGAGGCCGGCCGCCGGTTCGTCGCGATCACCGATCCCGGATCGAAACTGCAGCAGATAGCGGAAATCGACGGCTTCAGGCACGTGTTTGCCGGCTGGCCCGACATCGGTGGGCGGTACTCGGCGCTCTCGGACTTCGGGCTCGTGCCGGCCGCGATCATGGGGGTCGACATCGCGAAGTTCCTCGATCGCGCCGACGAGATGGTGTCCGCCTGCATCCCGTCGGTCGCCGCCGAAGAAAACCCGGGCGTCGTGCTGGGCACGATTCTCGGTCTTGGAGCAAGCCGCTTCGGGCGCGACAAGCTCACCATCATCGCCTCACCGCGCATTTCCGCTCTCGGCGCGTGGCTCGAGCAGCTGGTGAGCGAGTCCACCGGGAAGGATGGCAAAGGCATCATTCCGATCGACGGCGAGACGCTCGCGTCTGCCGAGACGTACGGCAGCGACCGCCTCTTCGTCTACACGCGCCTGCGATCGGCGCCGGACGCCGCACAGGACCACGCGATCGAGGCGCTGGAGCGCGCCGGCCAGCCGGTGGTCCGCCTCGACCTGGACGACGAATACGACCTGGGGCAGGAGTTCTTCCGCTGGGAGGTCGCCGTGGCGGTGGCCGGCGCAATCCTTGGGATCAACCCGTTCGACCAGCCGGACGTCGAGGCCAGCAAGATCGCGACGCGCAAGCTGACGGCCGATTACGAGCGCACCGGTACGCTGCCCGTCGAGACCCCCTTCTTCGCCGAGGGGCAGATCGCGCTGTTCGCCGACGCAACGAATGCCGCCGTGCTCGACAGGGCACTCGGGAACGGCCGGAGCCTGGCCAGGTTCCTCGCCGCGCACCTCGGCCGCCTGACCGACGGCGACTACTTCGCGCTGCTCGCGTACATCGAGATGAACGAGGCGAACCAGCGCACGCTGGAGGCTATCCGAATCGGCGTGCGCGACGCGCGTCGTGTAGCGACGTGCCTTCAGTTCGGGCCGCGCTTCCTCCACTCCACGGGGCAGGGCTACAAGGGCGGGCCGGATAGCGGGGTCTTCCTGCAGATCACGTGTGACGACGCGATCGACCTTGCAGTGCCAGGCCAGTCCTACACCTTCGGCGTGGTGAAAGCGGCACAGGCCCGGGGCGATTTCGATGTGCTCGCGCAACGCGACCGGCGTGCGCTCCGCGTGCACCTGGGGCGCGATCTTCCCGGCGCGCTGAACGCCCTGCAGGCCGCGATGCGGGCAGCGCTCGGGTTCTGATAGCGCCGGATTACGCAAGGAGGTTATCGGGCGCGTCGCATATATCGTTCTCTCCGCCGTTTGCCTGACGGCCGCGTCTCTGGCCACGCAGTACCGGGGAACCCTCGGAGCACCCGAGACGTTCAGGGCGACTGCGCAGGCGAGGGGTACGCTCGCGCTGCGGTGGCAATCATTCAAGTGGTGATTCAGCGTTACACACCCCGACGCCGAACGTACGACGCTGGAGGATGCGCTAGCAGCCGATCAAGCTCGTGACAGTGACGCAAAGCTCCCGTAGGGCGCGAGCGAGAAGCCGACGATCCGGGGGCCATGGGCGTTCCACGCCTGTCGACAGCGGACGTGCCTAGTGGATCACTCCATCAGGTTCTCGAGTCCGTAGGCCGCGGCGCCGATCAAGGCCGCGCGCGTGGTGATGACGTGAACGGGAACGCGCTCCATCAAGTGCGTGAAGCGGCCCTTCCGGCTGAACGTCTGCATGAACCGCGGTTCTTGCAGCGGCCCCAAAAGGCGGCGCGCGATGCCGCCGGCGAGGTAGATGCCGCCTGTGGCGAAGACCTTCAAGAACAGATTGCCGGCTTCGCTCGCAAGAATCGCGACGAGGATCTCGATCGTGGCCCGGCACAACGGGCTGGGATTCTCGGAGTCAGTCGCGGCGTCGACAATGGCCCTCGTGCGGTCCGTGGCTGATGCGATGACCCGGGCCACGTCTGGCCGCTCAGGGATCTGCTGCTCGTCCCGCAGATATTCGTAGATGATGGGAACGCCGATTCCGGAGCACACGCGTTCGACGGCGACGTGATCGACGCGCCGCAAGAGGTACTGTAGCAGGCGAATCTGCCGTTCGTCGGCGGGCGCGAAATCCGAGTGACCGCCCTCGGAGCTGTGCGCCACATACTGCGAACCGTTCCAGGTCAGGAAGGATTCCCCGAGCCCGGTTCCCGGCGCCAACACGCCGATCGAGCCGGTTGCGACCGGAACGCCTTCGTTGAGAGTCACCAGGTCGCTGCTGCGTAAGACCGGCACGGATCGCGCGACCGCTTCCAGGTCGTTCATCAGATGGACGGCTCTGAGGTTCAGGTTGCCGGCGAGCGCGCCCTCATCCATGACCCACGGCAGGTTGGTGGTCTTCACGCGCCCCGCGATCACCGGGCCGGCGACGGCAAACGATCCGATGTCAACGGGCAGGTCGACGGTCTCGAGAAACTTCGCGACGACCGCCTGCAGGCTGGAATAGTCGGCGCTGCGAACTTCGCTTTGAGCCAGG
>DATAEE010000125.1:0-48763 GCA_036258175.1 Vicinamibacterales bacterium | reverse complement strand
CCGCGGTGCGTCGGACTGCTCCCATGCCAGCAGCCCCCAAGTCCGTCGCGGTCCTACCGTTCACAAACCTGAGCCGCGGTTCGGAAGACGACTACTTCGCGGACGGCCTCACCGATGAAGTGATTGCCGATCTCTCGAAGGTGCGAACGCTTCGTGTCACCTCACGTACCTCGTCTATGGCGCTCAAGGGGACGAAGAAGGATGTGAAAGCGATCGCCCGGAAGCTGGGCGTTCGTTACATCCTGGAAGGAACCGTGCGCCGGGCAGGGAGCCGGTTGCGGATCGGCGCGCAACTCATCGACGCCGGCACGGACGACCACGTGTGGGCCGACAAGTACGAGGGCAGCATCGAGGATGTCTTCGCGATTCAGGAACGTCTGGCCCGTGTGATCGTCGATGCTCTGCAGCTCCGGCTCACGGCTGAAGAAGACCGCCGCCTTGCCGAGCGTCCCATCCCTGACCTGCATGCGTATGAATGCTACCTTCGGGCCCGGCACGAACTCTGGCGGTGGCGGAAAGACGCGATCGATCACGCGGTCCAGCTCCTCCACAACGGACTGGCGATCGTCGGCGAGAATGCCCGACTCTACGCTGCGCTGGGTCTTGCGCATCTCCAGTACCGGGAGGCCGGGATCGATTTCAGCGATCGTCCACTCCGCGAGGCTGGAGTGTGTGCCGGGAAGGTCTTCGCGCTCGACCCACAATCCGCCTCGGGATTGCAGCTGCGTGGCTGGATTCACTACGCCCGCGGGCAAATCCAGGAGGCCGTTCATGACCTGAAAGCGGCGCTCGCGATGGACCCCAACAACGCCGACACGCTCCTGCTGCTCTGCAACTGCTACCTGATATCAGGCCAGGTGTCGGTCGCGCGAACCCTCATCGACCGTGTTCTGACCGTTGATCCCCTCACGCCGCTGAGCCGCTGCCTGCCAGGCTTCGCCGACGCGTCCGACGGCAACTTCGCTGCGGCCGTCGAGCCCTATCGGCAGATGTTCGAGATGGATCCCGGCAACCCGATGGCGCGGCTCCTCTACGTGTGGGTCCTGGCCGCCAACGGTCGGATGGAGGACGTACGGTCAATCGTCGGAACGTTCCCGGCGGAGGTCGAAGATACCGTTCCGGCAAGGCTCGCGTTCTTCCTCGAGCAGGCCCTCGCGGGAAATCGAGATGCGCATGCGATAGTGACCCCGGAGATTGAGGCGGTCGCGAACGCCGCCGACGTGTTTCCGCGATTTCTCGCCCAGGGCTACGCGCTGGCCGGCGAGCCGGACCGCGCTTTGCACTGGCTCGCGATTGCGGTCGACCGTGGTTTCATCAACTATCCTTTTCTCGCGCGGCACGATCCGTTTTTCGAAGACCTCCGTAGCGATCCCAGATTCCAGCGCCTTCTGCAGACAGTCCGCGGGCGGTGGGTGAAGTTCGAATCATGATCACCATTCGCGCCGAAACAATCGGGAGCCTGCTCCGTCCGCAGTACCTGACGGATGCTCGACAGCGTCTCGACCGCGGCGACCTCACGCCGGCCGCCTTCAAGGCGATTGAGGATCGCGCGGTCGACGAAGCCGTCGCCGCGCAGGAAGCGGCAGGCCTCGACGTCGTGACCGACGGCGAGCAGCGGCGCTACGCGTTCTTCGGCCATCTCATCGAGGCGCTCGAGGGGTTCGAGAAGCGCGCCGGCTGGGCGATCACGTTTCACGACGAGCAGGGCCATCAGGCCACGCTTGAGCGGCCCGTCGTCGTCGACAAGCTGCGATGGCGCCGGCAGATGGCGGTGGAGGAGTTCGCGTACCTGCGCGGGCGGACGAAGCGGCCCGTGAAGGTGACGCTCGTCAGCGCGCAACAGGCGGCGGCGTACTACGACAGGGACAAGTCCAGCGGCGCGTACGCAACCCGCGACGCGTACCTCGCCGACCTCGTCGACTTCACGCGGCGCGAGATCGCCGAACTTCGCCGCCTCGGCTGCGAATACATCCAGATCGACGCTCCGCAGTATGCCGCGCTGCTCGACGAGTCGATTCGCGAAGGGTACCGCAAGCGGGGGAGCGATCCGGACAAGATGCTCGACGCCTGCGTCGAGCTCGACAACGCGATCATCGACGGACATCCGGGAGTTGTTTTCGGGATCCACATCTGCCGCGGGAACTACCAGAGCATGTTCTACGCCTCAGGCGGATACGACCGCATCGCGCGGCACGTGTTCGGACGCGCGCGCTTCCATCGCTTCCTGCTCGAGTACGACGACGAGCGGTCGGGGACGTTCGAGCCGTTGCGCCACGTGCCGGAGGACCGGGCGGTCGTGCTCGGACTCGTCAGCTCGAAGAAGCCGGCGCTCGAAGCGGCCGACGATCTCCGCCGGCGCATCACCGAAGCGGCGCGCGTCATCCCGCTCGAGCGGCTCGCGCTCAGTCCGCAGTGCGGCTTCGCGTCGACCGCAGAAGGGAATCGGCTGTCCACCGACGATCAGCGGCGCAAGCTCGAGCTTGTGGCCCAAACCGCCCGCGCCGTGTGGGCGTAGAATGACGTGCCGCTCTCGCGTGGGCAGCCCTAAAGGGCTGCGCTACGAGTCGCATGGTTGCAGCCCTGAAGGGCTCCGCTACCAGCGTCACGTGTAGCGCAGGCCTTGAGGCCTGCTTCGCCGGAAAGGAGCCGCTTCATGACGCGTGGCTGCCTGGCGTTGCTCGTTGCCGGCCTGCTCGTCGCCTCACCCGCCGTCGCGCAAACCTTCACGGGAACCCTCACCGGTGTGGTCCGTGACAGCACCGGAGCGGTGATGCCAAGCGTCGTCGTCACGGCGAAGAACGCCGAAACCGGCGTCGTCCGCAGCGTAACGAGTGACCCGGAAGGCCGGTATCGCTTCGTGAATCTCGATCCGGGAACCTACGACGTGCGGGCCGAGATCACGGGCTTCCGAACGGCGATCAAGAGCGGGGTGCTCGTCACCGTCGGCGGCACGACCGAGCTCGACATCGCGATGAGCGTCGGCCAGCTCGCCGAGGAAGTCACCGTGGCGACGGCGACGCCGCTCATCGAGCCGGGTAAGACCGAGTTGAGCCGGGTCGTGACCATGCGGGAGATCGAGTCGCTCCCCATCGCGGGGCGCAACTTCGTCGACTTCGTGAAGCTGTCGAGCGGTGTCGCGCTGGGACGCGAGAACATCGGCGGCGGCGCGTTCAAGGAGCCGGACGTCGGCGTGGGATCCGCGGCGGCGCCGCGGCTCTCGTTCGGCGGGCAGCCAGAGCTGAACACGCAGATTCAGGTCGACGGCGCCGACAACATCCAGACGTTCACGGGCCTGCCGCGGGCGACGCCGTCGCAGGAGGCGGCGCGCGAGTTCCGCGTGCTCAACTCGACGTATCTCGCCGAGTACGGCCGTGCGCTGGGTGGCTTCGTGAACATCGTCACCAAATCCGGCACGAACCGGGGGACCGGTTCCGCCTACTACTTCGGCATGTCCGACGCACTCGCGGCGCGATCGATCCTGAACCGGCCGGGAGAGGACGAGCTCGGCCAGCACCAGTTCGGCGGGACTTACGGCGGGCCGATCGCGCAGGACCGGACGTTCTTCTTCGGCAACTACGAAGGACAGGTGCGCCAGCAGTCGAATCGCTTCTCACAGGTGGTTCTGGACAACCTCGCGCTGCTGAATACCGTTCGCGTGCCGCTCGGGCTCCGTGCGGAGACGACCGACCAGGTGCTCGACAACCACTACAACGCCTTTCTCGTGAAGGTGGACCATCACCAGGGCGCGAACCACACGCTGTCGGTGCGCTACAACTTCCTCAATTCGCAGACCGACAACTTCCTCGGCGGCGGGGGCCGCGCCTCTCCGACGTCGAGCACCGCACGCGACAACGACACCGACGATCAGTCGTTCGTCACCAATTTCGTTTCAGTCGTGTCGCCCCAGTTGGTCAACGAGGCGCGCTTCCAGGTCGCGCGGCGGACGTTCGACTTTTCGGCACGGTTCAACGAGCCGTCGCTGGACGTCTCGAACTTCATCATCATGGGGAAGAGCACATCCGACGTCGACTACTACGCCGAGACACGGGTGCAGATCGCCGATAGCCTGACGTGGACGCGCGGCGCGCATCAGATCAAGGCCGGGCTCGACATCAACATCCTGAAAAACGATTCGGTCTGGAACCTCTTTTTCCCGGCCCGGATTGTTTTCCCGAACCTGGCCGGCTTCCAGACGTTCACGCCGGTCCTCTTCTGGTGGCCCTTCCTCAGTACGGCTTCGTCATACCCGGGGATTAGCCCGTCGTGGACGCAGGCTGTGCCGTCCGACTGGGTCGACGAGACGGAGTTCAGCTTCGATCACAGCTCGTACGGGTTTTTCACGCAGGACCAGTGGAAGGCTACGGACCGGCTGACGCTCAGCTACGGTCTGCGCTACGACTTCGAAAACTACCCGTCGCGCTACATTCAGGAACGGGACTTCAACAACTTCCAGCCACGTGTCGGCGCCGCCTACGCGTACAGTGAGCGCGGCGTCGTCCGGGCCGGCTACGGGATCTTCCACGACCGGCTGACGAGCAGCATCGGCCAGCTGTTCAACGCAACCGAGTGGTCGAGTGGCGGCAACCTCGCGAACTCGCAGGCGCTCTTTCCGACGATTGCGCCGATTCAGGGCCGGTTCGAGCAGCGCACGGTTGCCGGTCCGCCGGTCGCCCGGCCCGCGGCGCTCACGTTCCTCGCGACGGGACAGGTTCCGCCGTCGGGCGTGAAGGGGCTCGCCGACACGATCGACGGCGCGATCGACACGCCATACAGCCATCAGGCGAGCGTGCAGCTGTCGCAGGAGGTCGCGGAAGGGTGGGCGGTTTCGGCCGCGTATTTGTTTGTCGGCGCGCGCGACCTGATCGGACATACAGGAAACCTGAACGCGGTTCAGAACGGCGTGCAGACAAACGGCAAGCCGATCATCGGCGGCCGAGTCTACCCCGAAGTGGGCGCGATCTTCGTGCAGACCAACACCGGTGAGTCGTCACACCACGGTGGCACCTTCGAAGTTCAGAAACGGTTCAGCGACGGGTACAGTCTCCACGGCAGCTACACCGTCTCGCGGACGCGGACGAACGTGGATTCGCTGGCGAACCTCTCGGATATTCCGGAGTACCTGGATGTGGAGTCCGAGCGCGGTCCGTCACGCCAGGACGTCACCCACCGGTTCACGCTGTCCGCGCTTGGCCAGTTCCCGGAGACCGTCGCGGTTGTCCGTCGCGTCAGGCTGAGCGGAGTCGTGACGCTCGAGAGCGGGCGCCACTACAACGTCTTCATTGGTGGCGACGCCAACGCGGATGGGAACCCGAACACGGACAGGCCCTGCTGCGTCGGGCGCAACTCATACGAAGGCCCTGGCTACGCGGCCATCGACCTGCGCATCGCGCGAGAGTTTGCGATCAACGGACGCGCGCGGGTCGATGTCAGCGTCGACTTCTTCAACCTGTTCAACCGGACGAACGTGAAGGACGTGAACACGGTCTGGGGTGGCAACGACATCAACGTGCCGCCCGCGCCTCAGTTCGGATTCGGCACGGCGCGCGATGTGTTCAATCCGTTTCAGACGCAAATCGGCGTCAAGCTGAAGTTCTAGATCGACCAGACTCCGCCCTCGGTACGTGGCGCCCGACGAGGGCGAGCGCGGCGAGGGCCGCCGCCATCGCGGCGGCCATGCACACGAAGAAGGCGGTGCTCCCGCCTGCCTCGAGTGCCCATGCGCCGGCGTAAGTGCTCAGGACCGCGCCGGTGCGCCCGAACGAGACGGCGGATCCCACACCCGTCGCCCGAACCGCGGTTGGATAGACGTTCGTCGCCAGCGCATACATCGTCGTCTGCACCGCGTTGATGAGGCCGCCGGTCAAACCGAGCATCAGGATGATGCTCGTGGTGTCGGCGCCGGCGTGCATCGGGAAGGCGGCAAGGCCCAGCGCGCCCGCGCTCGCTCCGGCCGCCATGCTCAACATCGTGACGCGCGATCCGAACCGCCCGATCAGCCATCCGCCGGCGATCGCACCGGCGACGCCGCCGAGGTTGTACGCCGCCAGCCCCGTGCTCGCGACCGACACGCCGAGTCCCGCGCCGCTCAACATCGACGGGATCCAGTTAAACCCCAGATAGACGGCAAGGAGGCACGAGAAAAAGGCACCCCACAACGCCGCCGAGTCGCGGCGCAGCTGGGGCGTGAACAGCGCGGCGAGCGACACGCGCGACACCGCCGCTTCGGTTGCGTCGGTGAACGCCGCGTTGGTGGGGACCTCGTGTCCGTCGCGACTGAGCAGCCTTGCGAGCTCCGGCCAGCGGTCCGGCCGCCGGGCCAGGTAGCGCGGCGATTCGGGAAGAAAGCGGAGGAGGACGAGCGCCACGACCACGGGGAGCGCGCCACCGACGACGAACAATATGCGCCAGCCGAATACGGGGAGCACCTGGCCGCCGAGCAGCGCGCCGAGCGTTCCCCCGAGCGGCACGCAGACGATCGTCAGCGTGACGGCGAGTGGACGAGACCGCCGCGGCACGTACTCGGACGCGAGCGACGCCGCGTTGGGAATCGCCCCGCCCAGGCCGAGGCCGGCCACGAACCGCAGCCCCCCGAGCGTCACGAGCGTGTCGGCCGCCGCGATGGCGACGGTGGGGAGCGCGAACACCAGCACGCTCCCGATGAGCGCGATCCGGCGTCCGAAGCGATCGCCAACCATGCCCGCTACCGCGCCGCCGATCATCATGCCGACCATTCCGCACGCGAGTACGGGCGCGAACGCCGCCCGCGTGACGGTCCATTCCCGCATCAGCGCCGGAACCGCCACCCCGAGCAGTTGGTTGTCGAGCCCGTCGAACACGATCGCGAGCGCGGCCAGCAGGACGACGACGCGCTGGTGTGGGGTCCACCGGCCTTCATCGAGGAGCCGGCCGACGTCGAGCGCGGGGGCGGTCCGTGCGTCAGTTTCCATGCGTCAAAGCGCACGCAGGATAGCGCGGAGAGCCTGTGGTCGTGTTACGATTCCACGGCTCAGAAGGAGATCAAATGGCTAAGAAGGCTTCCGGAAAGGCCAACGCAGCGTTCATGAAACCGGTGACCCCCAGCGCCACGCTGGCGGAAGTGGTCGGCGACAAGCCGATCCCGAGAACGGAGGTCACCAAGCGGATGTGGGCCTACATCAAGAAGAACAAACTGCAGGACGCGAAGAACAGGCGGATGATCAACTCGGACGCGACGCTGAAAGCCATCTTCGGTGGCAAGTCCAGCGTCAACATGTTCGAGATGACCAAGTTGGTGGGAAAGCACCTGAAGTAATTACACCCAGTGTGGATTGCTGAATGCTGATTGTTGATCGCCGATGAATCAGCAACTCGCGTTCAGCATTCCAGGTTGAGCGAGTTACCCAACGGCGCGGTCGGCGGGAGAGTCCGCGCCTCGCTCCTCGACAGGTTCCGTTCTTTCGACTTCCAGCGTGCAGTCGGTGAGGACCGCCACGACCGCACCGACGGCTGCGAGCGTCGGCGCGAAGACCGCTCCAACCACGCCTACTGTAATCGGGAACTCGGCGACCGTCCGTCCGCGCTGCTTGATGACCACGTGGCGGACGTTCCCCTCGTGCAAGAGCTCCTTCAACTTTTCCAGCAGTTCGTTGCCCTTCTCGTTGATCGTTTCCCAGTAGGTCCGTTCGGTCACAGGCCGCTCCTTACAGCGTTTCGACGAACCCCGAGCGTGATCGGTTCCGACAGCCGGATCCCAGCACGCCCGACCTGACTACCTCGGCCAAGGCTACGGTGGTCCGCCGAAGCTTCACGCGAAGGCGGAAGGTCGGGCCTACACGTCACAGAGCGCTACCGCTTCGCGCAGCGACGTGATGGGATCGCGGACCGGCACAAATTCCTGGGCCATGAAGCCGGTGAAGCCGAGGTCGACGATGGCGCGCGCGATGGCGGCATATTGAAGCTCCTGCGCGTCGTCGAGCTCGTGACGCCCTGGGACACCCGCCGTGTGGTAATGCGCGATCCACTGTTTGTTGTTGCGGATCGTCTGGATGACGTCTCCCTCCATGACCTGCATGTGGTAGATGTCGTAGAGCAGTCTGACGCGCGGTGAATTGACCGCAGAGATCACCTCGACGCCGAATGCCGTGCGGTCGCCCTGATAGTCTTTGTGGTTCACCTTGCTGTTCAGGAGCTCGACGCAGACCGTGACGCCGTGATCCTCGGCCACGCTCTTGACCCGGTTGAGCGCCGAGACGCAGTTCGCCATGGCCTCCGCGTCGGAGCGGCCGCGGCGGTTTCCGAAAAACGTGATCACGTTCGGCACGCCCGCCTTCGCGGCGCGCGGGATCCCGGCCGTCAGGCTGCCGACGATCTTTTCGTGGTTGGCGGGATCGTTCAGGCCCTGATCGATCGGTCCGCCCATGCCCGAGCCCATCGAGCACATCAGCCCGAATTCCTTCGCGACCGGCCACTCTTCTTCGGTGAGAAGGTCGATCGCGGTCAGGCCCATGTCGGCGACCGCCTTGCAGAACGTGCGCAGGTCGATCTTCTGGAAGCACCAGCGGCAGACGGACTGTTTCAGTCGGCCGCGAGTGACGACTTTTCCGTTCGATGCCGTCTGGGCGGCAGCCGGGTATGCCAGCGCCGCGAGTCCCGTGCCGAGAGCGCCCGTCAAGATGTCGCGGCGGTTTATGGTCATGGCTTCAGCAGCCCTAAAGGGCTGCGCTACTTCTTTATGTACTTCTTCAGCGCGCGCGGGCCGACTTCTGCACCGTACACATTGCCTTCGGCGTCTGCCGCGACGCCTTCGGCGCCGCTGGTGCCCGACTTGTCCGCGTCAGGCACGGGGTCCGGGATGAACGCGGTCACCTTGCCGTCCTTCGCGCTGCCTATCCTGATCCCGCGCTTCCATCCTGGATTGCTCTTGCTATTCGACTCCGAGTCGGCGCCGTAGAGCACGTCGTTCTTGTCGATGTAGATCCCGCTCAGGCGGCTGAACTGCTTCCACTCTTCGAGGAACTTGCCCTCCTGATCGAGGATCTGGAGGCGCACGTTTCCGCGGTCCGCGACGAACAGACGACCGCGCGAGTCGAACGCGATGCCATGCGGCGTCTTGAACTCGCCCGGGCCCGACCCCCATTTCCCGATCGTCTTGATGTACTTGCCGTCCTTCGAGAACTTGACGATTCGCGAAGGCGTGCTCGGCGTGGCGTTGGAGTTCTGGCCGCTATGGCCGTCGGCGACGAAGATGTCGCCGTTCGGCGCCGTCGCGACGTCGCAGGGCTCGTTGAGCAGTCCCGGCGGATCGCCGGCGACACCGGCTTTCCCCAGGGTCATCAGGACTTTCCCCTCAGGACTGAATTTCACGACAATGTGGGCCTTTCCGGCGAGGGCGGGATCTTTCGCCTCGCCGGGTGGGAGGCTGTCGGTCACCCACACGTTGCCCTGACGATCCACGTGGATCCCGTGCGGGAAGACGAACATCCCTTCGCCGAAGCTCTTCACAAGCTTGCCCGATTCGTCGAACTTGAGGATGACCGGCAGCTTCGACCCCGCGCAGGAATTCGCGCCGCATCGCTCGGCGACCCAGATCGACTTGCCGTCAGGGTCGATGTCGACCGCGCTCGTCGAGCCCCACGTCCGTCCCTCGGGCATCTTGGCCCAGTTCTCGATCGTCATGTACGGGTTCGGCGGATCGTTGGTCGGCTGCGGAGGGGTAGGGGCCTGGCCGGCCGCGAGCGTCGCGGTCAGAACACCGACGAGGGCGACGCACCAGGCACGAGGCACCGACCAGGCACCAGGCACCGACCAGGAACCAGGCACCGACCAGGCACCAGGCACCGACCAGGCACGAGGCACCCTGAACGCACGAGGCACGAGGCACGAGGCACGAGGCACGATGTCTATCCTCCTGTCTTGGTGGGCCACGCTGTGCCCTGGTGGGGTTTGGTGACGGGCGCGAGTCCCTTGTAGACGAACTTCTGCAGGCGCTTCCCTTCGTACGTCTCGGTCGTATAGATGTTGCCCTTCGAGTCGGTCGCGATGCTGTGGACGCCGAAGAACTGGCCCGGCTGGCGGCCGCCATCTCCGAAGCTGGTCAACACCTCCAGCGATTGACGGTCGAGGATATAGATGCGCTCGTTCTTGCCGTCGGCGACGTAGAGGAACTGCTGCTTCGGATCCTTCGAGAACGCAATGTCCCACACAGAACCGTCGCCGAGCGTCCGCTTCGCGATGAACGTTTCCTTGACGAACGTGCCGTCGGTCTTGAATACCTGGATGCGATCGTTCGGCCGGTCGCAGACGTAGAGCAGTCCGTCGTTCGCCAGCTCGGCGCAGTGCACGGGCGTGCGGAACTGCTTCGCGGGCGGGTCGTCCGGGTTATAGCGCCCGATATCCGCATCGTCGGGTTTGTTGCCGTAAGCGCCCCAGTAGCGCTTGAATTTGCCGGTGTCGGCGTCGATCACGGCGACGCGCTTGTTGAGGTATCCGTCGGCGACGTACGCCTCGTTGGCCCGTGGATCGATGAAGATCTTGGCGACACGGCCGAAGTTCTCCGTGTCGTGGCTGTTGCCCTTGTAAACGGGCTCGTTCTTGTCGTTGGTCCCCGCCCGCCGCAGGTTCGGCTTCCCGTATTGCGCGAGCAGCTTGCCGTCCTGCGTGAACTTCAGGATGTGCGAGTCCGGATCGCCGTTGCCGCCAATCCAGAGGTTGCCCTTGTGATCGACGGTGATCCCGTGGTTCGACTCGGGCCAGTCATAGCCCTGCCCCTTGCCGCCCCACGAGCCGACCAGATTCCCGGCCGGGTCGAAGTGCAGCACAGGCGGCGCGGGCTTGCAGCAGAACTCGGCAGTCGGCGGATTGGTCGCCAGGCCGATCTCCGTGCGCTCGGTGAACCCGCGGTCGTTGCGGTGAACGATCCAGACGTGATCGCGCGCGTCGACCCCCACGCCGATGCTCATGCCCAGGATCCAGCCGTTTGTCAGCGGTTTGGGCCAGAACGGGTCGACCTCGAAACGCGGCGCCATGCGGCCCTTGCCGTCCTGTGCGGCGGCCGACCGGTCCAGCAGAGCCTGCCCGGTGACGAGTACCGCGAGCAGCAGAACGAAGGTCGTCGCGATTACGGAGTTCCGGCGCATGAGGCCTCCTTGCGGGCGGCGCGAATTATACTCTCACTTCATGCGCGCGGTCCCGTTCGCGCTCGCGCTGTTGGTTCTGGCATCTTCCGTCCCGTCGGCGCACGAGATCCCGCCCGACGTCACGGTTCAGGTATTCGTCAAGCCTGAAGGGTCGCGCCTCCGGCTGCTCGTCCGCGCGCCGCTCGCCGCGATGCGCGACGTCAACTTCCCGACCTACGGCCCGGGCTATCTGGATCTCACGCGCGCGGACGCGCAGCTCCAGACGTCCGCGATGCTGTGGCTGGCCGGCTCGATTCGCGTGCTCGAAGGAACGGCTCGTCTTCCGGAGCCGACGCTGGCCGCGTTGCAGGTCTCTCTGCCGTCGGATCGATCCTTCGTCGACTACGACAGCGCGGTGTCGCACGTATCGGCCACGCCGCTGGCGCCGGACACTCAGCTCATCTGGAACCAGGCGCTCCTCGACGCGCTGTTCGAGTACCCGATCGGCTCGGATCGTTCCCGCTTCACGATCGAGCCCGGCTTCGGACGGCTCGGTCTCCGCGTGACGACTGTCGTCCGATACCTGCCGCCGGACGGCGGTGTCCGCCCGTTCGAGTTCAGCGGCGATCCCGGACCCGTCCCGCTCGATCCTCGCTGGAGCCAGACGGCGCTTCGGTTCGTCAAGGCCGGATTCCTGCACATCCTCGACGGTATCGATCATCTGTTGTTTCTGTTCTGCCTGGTTGTTCCGCTGCGCCGCATCCGGCCGCTCGTTCTCGTGGTCACCGCGTTCACGGTCGCTCATTCGATCACGCTCATCGGCTCCGCATTCGGCCTCGCGCCGGATGCGCTCTGGTTTCCGCCGCTTGTCGAGATGTTGATCGCCATGTCCATCGTCTACATGGCGCTCAGAACAATCGTTGCCGCGGCGCGCGGGTCGCTGGAATCGGTGGAAGCGGCGCAGGCGGCCGTCGCGTTCGGGTTCGGGCTCGTCCACGGCTTCGGATTCTCGTTTGCTCTTCGCGAGACGATGCAGTTTGCCGGCGCAAATCTGCTGACGGCGCTGCTGTCGTTCAACGTCGGTGTCGAGCTGGGACAGCTCCTCGTGTTAGCGGTGCTCATCCCGACGCTCCACGCCTTCTATCGGTTCGCCGTACCGGAGCGGATCGGCGCGATTATTCTGTCGGCGCTGGTGGCCCACACCGGCTGGCACTGGATGATCGAGCGCGGCGACCGCGTCCGTCAGTTCGACTTCGTCTGGCCTGCCTTCGACACCGCCTTCGTGGCAGGCCTCCTGCGGTGGGCCATCGTGGCGGTGATCTTGGCCGGACTGTTCTTATTCGTCCGAATAAAAGGAGCGCGCAATGTCGCAAGTGGTGCGTCGTTCGATCGCTTTGGCGCCGCTGGCCGCCCTGGTCCTTCTCGCAGGGCTGACGATCGTCGCGTCAACCCGGGAGTCTAGGGGGCAGTCTAAAACCGGCAACGTCGTCTCCGAAGGCACCGCAAACGGCCAGTGGCCGAGCTATACCGGTGACATCCGCGGAACCCGGTATTCGCCACTCGACCAGATCAACGCGTCGAATTTCAACGATCTGGAAGTCGCCTGGCGCTTCAAGACCGACAGCCTCGGCACGCGCCCCGAGTTCAAGCTCGAAGGAACGCCGCTGATGATCGGGCGGACACTCTACACGACGGCGGGGACGCGCCGCGCCGTGATTGCGCTGGACGCGACGACCGGCGAGCTGCTGTGGGTGCATCGGTATCCCGAGGGTGCCCGGGGCGCGGCCGCGCCGAGGCAGTTGTCAGGCCGAGGTCTCGCGTACTGGAGCGACGGAAAAGGCGACGACCGGATCATCTATGTGACGCCCGGCTACCGCCTCATCGCGCTGGATGCGAAGACCGGCAATTTTGTGCGGACCTTCGGTAAGGACGGCGTCGTCGACATGAAAGTCGGGGTCGTCTTCGGGACTGGCCAGCAGATCGATCTGGAGACGGGGGAAATTGGACTACACTCGACGCCGCTCGTCGTGAAAGACCTCATCCTCGTCGGTTCGGCGATGAAGGAAGGGATGACGGTCACGACGCACAACAATACGAAGGGTGTGGCGCGCGCTTACGACGCGCGGACCGGGAAGGAGCTATGGACCTTCAACGGGATCCCGCGCCCTGGAGAGTTCGGCAACGACACGTGGCTCGACAACTCCTGGGCGATCAACGGCAACACCGGCGTGTGGACGCAGATCACGGTCGACGAGGAGCTCGGGCTCGCGTACCTGCCGGTCGAGACGCCGACGTCCGACTATTACGGAGGGAAGCGTCCCGGCAACAACCTCTTTGCTGAGAGCCTCGTCTGCGTCGACCTGCAGACGGGAAATCGCAAGTGGTATTTCCAGTTCGTGCATCACCCGATCTGGGATCACGACATGTCCTCGGCGCCGCTGATCGCGGACGTCACCATCAACGGAAAGCCGCGCAAGGTCGTCGCCGTGCCGAGCAAACAGGCCTGGTTGTACGTCTTCGACCGCGTGACGGGCGAGCCGATCTGGCCGATCGTCGAAAAGGCGGTGCCGAAGGGGGACGTGCCCGGTGAGTGGTATGCGCCAACACAGCCGCATCCGCCAGACGCGCTGATGTACGGGCGCAACGCGCTGAACGGCCATGACGATCTCATCGACTTCACGCCCGAGCTGCGCGCGCAGGCGATCAAGAACCTCGAGCGCTACAAGTGGTACCCGGCCGTCGTGTACAACCCGCCGATTGTCGGCAACGTCAAGGGATTGCTCGGCGGGATCAACATTGGAAACGCGAGCGGCGGCACGAACTGGCCCGGCGGTGGTTACGATCCGGAGACGCACATCGTGTACGCGCAGGCAGGTACGTCGGCGATCGTCGGCGAGTCGGTCGCGCCGCCGCCGGAAGGATTCTCCGATCTGCCGTATCAGGCCGGAGTCGTGGGACAGGCCTTCCGGCTGCGTGAGGCTGCCGGCACCGGCACGTACGCCGACGTGCCGTCGAAGAAGGCGGAGCCGGAGCCGACTCCGGCGCCCGCGGCGAGCGGGGCAGCGGCACCCCGGCGCGAAGGTGAAGGCAGCCGTTTGACGGTCGAGGGGCTGTCGATCCTCAAACCGCCGTACGGCGTGCTGTCGGCGATCGATCTCGACCAGGGTAAGGTGCTGTGGAAGGTGCCGCACGGCGACACGCCCGACATCGTCCGGAACCATCCGAAGCTCCAGGGGCTCAAGATCCCAAAGACCGGGCAGGGGGGCAGCGTCGGACTCGTCATAACGAAGACGCTCGTCATCCTGGGCGATCCGCAGGCGACAACGATGCCGGATCGGCCTCGCGGTGCGATGCTGCGCGCGTACGACAAGAAGACGGGTCAGGAGGTCGGCGCCGTCTACATGCCCGCAATACAGAGCGGCTCGCCGATGACCTACATGGTCGACAAACGCCAGTACATCGTTGTTGCTGTCAGCGGCGGTCCGTATTCGGGCGAGTACATCGCGTTCAGCTTGCCTGCGGATCAGCTGCCGACAAGCGAAGCGGTGCGGAAGTAACTCGACAATGCCGAATCCCGAAGGCCGACTGTCGAAGGCTCGAGGCGTGCCTCGACGGAGGTCGTTTTCGGCATTCGGCATTTGGCATTTGGCATTGTGCGTTCTGTTTGTATCGGTAGCCTCCGCGCAATCGACGAGCCGCTCGGTCTGGGACGGGATCTACACGGAGGCCCAGGCGAAGCGTGGGTCGACGGTTTACCACCAGCACTGCGCCTCGTGCCACGGGCCGTTGCTCGAGGGAGGCGAGACCGCCGGGCCGCTCGTCGGTCCGATCTTTCTCTCGAACTGGAACGGCGTGTCCGTCGGCGATATGTTCGAGCGGACGCGCATGTCGATGCCGCAGGACAAGCCGGGGACGATCAGCCGTCAGAACATGGCTGACGTTCTTGCGTTCGTGTTCAGCGAGAACAAGTTCCCGGCGGGGAAGACCGAGCTCGTGCGGCAGTCCGAGATGCTGAAGCAGATCAAGTTCGAGGCGGTGAAGCCCAAGAAATAATCCCCCGCGCGCCCTGGCTGGCAGCGAGCGCGGCAAGTGCATCGTTTACCTGGTCGAGCGAATAGGTCCGCGCGGCCAGCTCGCGGAGTTTGAGCCGTCCCTCCTGGTAGAGCTCGACGAGGCGCGGAATGTCCCGGAGCGGCTGTCCCGATCCGTACACGGATCCGACGAGCCGCTTCTCCTGCATCACGAAAGGGAACAACGGAATCGACGCCTGCGCGTCGACGCGAGAGAGGCCCGTCAGGACGACGGTGCCTCCTTTCTTCGCGCAGGTCAGCGCGTCGGCGAGCGTCGCGGGCGTGCCGACGGTGTCGAATACGTAGTCCGCGCCGCGGCCGCCCGTGAGCTCGCGCACTGCCTCTGACGCGCTTTCGGAAATCTGCGCGCGGTCGGTGGCGCCGAAAGCTTCGGCCAGTGCGAGAGGCGCAGGCTGGCGATCGACTGCGATGATCTTCGCGGCCCGCGCGATCGTCGCCCCCTGCACGACATTCAACCCGACGCCGCCGGCGCCGATCACAGCCACGCTCGCACCCGATGGCACACGCGCCGCATTGATGACCGCGCCTACGCCCGTGACGACGGCGCATCCGAGCGCAGCGAGCGACTCGAAAGGGAGATCTCGCGGCACACGAATCGCACCCTCTTCCGCGAGGACCGCATGGTCGGCGAAGCAGGCGGTGCTGAGGAACGGCTGGACGGCCGTGTCACGCGCGCGCAATCGCGTCCCGCCCGACGGCAGCCGGTTGCGGTAAGTCGTCTTCTCGAGCCGATCGCACAGGACCGGCCGACCGTCGGCACATGGCGGGCAGTGGCCGCAGGCCGGCGCCCAGCAGAACACGACGTGATCGCCGGGCTCGAGGCGCGCGACGCCCGCGCCGACCGCGCGAACGATGCCCGCCCCTTCGTGGCCGAGCACGACCGGCGTTCGCATTGGCCAGTCGCCGCGGGCCGGATGAAGATCGCTGTGGCAGACACCTGCGGCCCTGACCTCGACGAGCACCTCACCGGGCCCAGGGTCCTCGAGCTGGGCGGTCTCGACGGAGAGCGGCGCGCCCTGCTCCCACAGAATGGCGGCTCTGATGTGCATCGCGTTGTCCTAGGCGCGTCCGGCGAGCGCCGCCGCTTGACGCGCGAGAAAGGTCACGCGATCTCCGAAAGCCGCGAACCGCGGATCGTCAGTCTGGCCCTTGCGGTATCGATAGAAAATCTGCTGAATCACGACCGCGATCTTGAAGAGCGCAAAAGTTTCGTAGAACAGGATCCCTGAAACGTCGCACCCGCTCCGGGCGGCATACCGATCGAGAATCTCGTCTCGGGTGAACCAGCCGGCCCGGTGCGTCACCGGCGTGAGCGCGTCGTGCAGGCCGGGCGGCGCGGTCGCGCCCCAGTAAGCCAGCAGGATCCCGACGTCCACGAGTGGATCGCCGAGCGCGCTCATTTCCCAGTCGAACACGGCGACGAGCCGTCCGACATCGCGTTCGTCGAGCATCACGTTGTCCAGCTTGAAGTCGCCATGAACGATCGTTGGCGTTGGATCGGGCGGCAGGTATGTCTGCAGCCACGCGCCGAGGTCGTCCATCGCGGGCAGCTCGTCGATCTTCGATCGCTGCCAGCGTTCCGTCCATCCTCGAACTTGCCGGCCGACGAAGCCGGCGGGCTTTCCGAGAGTCGACAGAGCGCCGGTTGAGACGTCAATCGCATGCAAATCGGCCAACGCGTCCACAAGGGCCTGGCTCACGCGACGTCGAGTCGCCGGATTCGCTACCTCCGCCGGCTCCTCGTGCCGGACGACGAGTCCCCTGCGACGTTCCATCACATAGAAGATCGAACCGATGACGCCGGTGTCCTCGCACAACACGAACGGCTTCGGCGCCAGCGGGAAAAACGGATGCACAGCGGCGAGCCAGCGATACTCGCGCGCCATATCGTGCGCCGTCGGCGCGACCGGCCCGAAAGGGGGACGCCGGACCACGAGCTCTATCTGTCCAAATCGGACGAGATAGGTCAGATTCGAGTGGCCACCCGGGAATTGCGCAACCTCGATGTCGCGTGAAAGATCGAGGCCCGGGATCGAGCGGGACGGCAGCTGCTGTCGCAGCCACGCGGCCAGGCGGGGCCAGTCGAGCGCTTCGGCCGCGCGGACCGCTTGCGCGTCTTCAGTCATGTTGGGCCGGATTCAGGTGACCGCTAGAATATATCGAGATCATCGAGGTATTCATGAGAGAGGCCGTCGTCGTCGCCAGCAGCCGTACACCGCTGGCGAAGTCCCATCGCGGATCCTTCAACATCACCCGGCCGGATGATCTCGCGGCCCACTGTATCCGCCACGTGCTCGGCAAGGTGCCGCAGGTCGCCGCGGAGGAGATCGAAGAGGTCATTCTCGGCTGCGGGCAGCCGCACGGCCCGCAGGGTCACAACGTGGCGCGGATCGCCGCGCTGCGCGCCGGGCTGCCCGTGACGACCGCCGGACTGACGGTCAACCGTTTCTGCAACTCGGGGCTCCAAGCGATCGCGCAGGCCGCGCACATGGTCGTGCACGAGGGGGTCGAGACGATCGTCGCCGGCGGCGTGGAATCGATCACGATGATGCAGCGCGACAACTCGCCCAATCCCTGGTTGCTGGAACATCGTCCCAGCATCTACATGACGATGGGAGACACGGCCGAAGTCGTCGCGAAGCGCTACGGCGTGACGCGGCAGGCGCAGGACGAGTACGCGCTCGTCAGTCAGCAGCGCACGGCGCGGGCGCAGCAGGAGGGATTCTTCGCGGGCGAGCTTGCACCGATTCAAGTAACGCGAGCGATCCTCGACAAGAAGTCCGGCGAGCGAGTCGGCGAGGAGCCCGCATGCGTCGATCGCGACGAGTGCAATCGCCCCGACACGATGCTCGAGGGACTGCTGAAACTTCCACCGGCTTTCGACACCAAGAGCGGCCAGGGCAGCGTGACCGCCGGCAACTCGTCGCAGCTTTCGGACGGCGCGTCCGCGACGCTCGTGATGTCGAGCGATCGGGCGAAGGCGCTCGGCGTCACACCGCTCCTCGTCTTCCGCGGGTACGCGGTCGCCGGCTGCGAGCCGGACGAAATGGGGATCGGTCCCGTCTTCGCGGTACCGAAACTGCTCCGGAAGCAGGGCCTGCGGGTCGAAGACATCGATCTCTGGGAGCTGAACGAAGCGTTTGCGTCGCAGGTCGTCTACTGCCGCGACCGGCTGGGCCTCCCGATGGATCGCCTCAACGTCAACGGCGGCGCGATTGCGATCGGCCATCCGTTCGGCATGACCGGGTCGCGGCTCGTCGGCACGATTGCCAACGAGATGAGGCGCCGCCGCGCGCGCTACGGCGTCGTGACGATGTGCGTCGGCGGCGGACAGGGCGCCGCGGGACTGTTCGAAGCCGTGTCCTAAGGCGATGGCTTCCATCACGAGCAACGAGATTCACCTGGCGTCGCGGCCGCGCGGCTGGCCGACGGCCGAGAACTTCACGCTGGCGCGCGTGGAGGTACCGCCGCCGTCCGACGGCCAGGTGCTCGTCCGCAACCTGTTCATGTCGGTCGATCCCTACATGCGGGGCCGGATGAACGACGTCAAGTCGTACGTGCCGCCGTTCCAGATCGGTCAGCCGCTCGAGGGAGGCGCGATCGGGGAGGTCGTCGAGTCCCGTGCCGACGGCATCAAGGCGGGGCAGGTCGTGCTCTCCAACCGGGGCTGGCGCGAGCATTTCGTCGCCGACGCCCGCGAGCTCCGCGTCGTCGATCCCGGTATCAAGCCGTTGTCGCTCTACCTGGGCGCTCTCGGCATGCCTGGAATGACTGCGTGGGTCGGCCTGAAGCTCGCCGAGCTCAAGGCCGGCGACCGCCTGTTCGTCTCGGCTGCAGCCGGAGCGGTCGGCAGCATCGCGGGCCAGCTCGCGAAACTGCGAGGCGCGTTCGTCGTCGGTAGCGCCGGATCGCCCGAAAAGGTCAGGATGCTCATCGGGGAGTTCGGCTTCGACGCCGCATTCGACTACAAGGCGGGCGATGTTCGCCGCCAGCTCGCGAATGCGGCGCCGGAAGGCATCGACGTCTACTTCGACAATGTCGGCGGTGATCACCTCGAAGCCGCGCTGTGGTCGATGCGCGAGCAGGGCCGCATCATCGCGTGCGGGGCGATCTCGCGCTACAACGACGAAGCACCGCTGCCGGGTCCGCGTAATCTGTTCCTCATGGTCACCAGGCGTTTGACGATGAAAGGATTCATCGTGCTCGACTGGGCGCGCGAGACGCCCGCCTTTCTGAAAGAGGTCGCGCCGCTCGTCGCCAGCGGGCAGGTACGGACGAAGGAGACCGTCGTCGACGGCCTCGCGTCGGCGCCGCAAGCGTTTCTCGATTTGCTGAGGGGCGGCAAGGTCGGAAAGATGATTGTCAGGCTCGTCCCATCGTAATCACGACTTTCCCGACCACTTGACGGTCGGCCATCAGCCTGAGCGCCTCGGCCGTCCGCTCGAGCGGAAACGTCTGGGAGATGTGCGGGCGAATCTTCCCCTCGCGATACCACGCGGCAAGGTTCGCCACGCTGGCGGCAAAGCGATCCGGCTCGCGGCGCACGAACTCACCCCAGAACACTCCGACGATCGCGCTTCCCTTGAGCAGCACGAGATTCAAAGGAATCCTCGGGATGTCGCCCGCGGCGAAACCGACGACTAGCAGCCGCCCGCGCCACACGGTCGAGCGCAGCGCCGGTTCCGTGTACGGGCCGCCGACAGGGTCGCAGACGACGTCGACGCCCGCGCCGCCGGTGATCTGTTTGATCTGATCGCGAAAATCACCGGCCGCGTAGTTGATCGTCGCGTCCGCGCCGCGCTCACGGCAGAAGGCCAGCTTGTCGTCGCTCGACGCGCACGCGATCACCCGCGCCCCGAGCGCCTTGCCAATTTCAATCGCGGCGATGCCGATTCCGCCAGACGCGCCGAGTACCAGCAGCGTCTCTCCGCCCTGGAGTCCGGCCCGATCCTGCAGCGCGTGCTCGGTCGTGCCGTATGTGACCAGGAGCGCGGACGCCGTCGAGTAGTCCATGCCCTCGGGGATTGCGATCGCCCGGCCCGCATCGATGACCGCTTCCTCGGCGAAAGCCCCGTAGGGCGTGTACGCCATCACCCGGTCGCCCGGTTTGACGCGCGAGACGCCTTCACCGGTCTCCTTGACCACGCCGGCAAGCTCGCAGCCGGGTGAGAAGGGGAGCGGCGGCTTGAACTGATACTTGTCCTGGATGACGAGCACGTCCGGGAAGTTCACGCTCGCGGCTTTGACGGAGACGACGATCGAGCCGGGGCCCGCCCGCGGTGACGGCACGTCATCAACGGCGAGGGACTCGGGCGGACCAAACTGCCGGCAGAGCACCGCCTTCATGCGCGGATTGTAGCCGAGTCGTCCGTCCTTTTGACTGCTGCGACAGCCGGTGCTGCGCACGCGGGCCGCGGCCCATGTTGTTGATCTCGTAAGCGACTGTGGTATATGGACGCCGTGATGCTCGGTATCGATACCCAACGCCGGGCTGATGCGAGCTGTCAGTTCGGACCCTTCCGGCTCGATGCCGGCGAACGTCGGCTGCTCAAGAACGGCAAGCGCCTCGCGTTGACGCCTAAAGCCTTCCAGACGCTGCTCGTGCTCGTCAGCCATCGCGGTCATCTCGTGAGCAAGGATGATCTGCTCAAGGCCATATGGCCGGATGGGTATGTCGAGGAGTCGAGCCTCGCCCGCAACATTTCCGTCCTGCGAAAAGTCCTGCAGGACACGGTTCGCAAGCCGCGCTTCATCGAGACTGTCCCCAAACGCGGCTACCGGTTCGTCGGTGCGCTCGGCGAGCCCGTGGAACTGCATGACCCGACACGGCCGCGCCAGGCGCCAACGATCGCCGTCCTGCCGTTCACTCCCGTCGCGCCGGAGCAGGGTGAGCCGTTTCTCGGGCTCGGCCTCGCCGACTCGCTCATTACGAGGTTGAGCCGGCTCCAACGATTGATCATTCGTCCCACGAGTGCCGTTCGAAAGTACGCCGTGCGCCACAACTGCCTGGCGGCGGGGCGTGCCCTTCGCGTCGAGTGGGTCGTGGACGGGTGCACGCGCGTGTCCGGCGATCGCCTGCGTGTCACAGTGCAGCTCGTCAACGTGGACAACGGAGCGACCGCGTGGGCAGAGAAGTTCGATGGGACGCTTGACGACGTCTTCGGCGTCGAGGATGCGATTGCGGAGCGCGTCGCGTCCGCTCTGGCCGATCGTCTCAGCGCCGCCGACCGTTCGCGTTTGTCGAAGCGCCACACGGGCAGTCCGGAGGCGCACCGGTGGTACCTCATGGGACGGTACCACTGGAACAGACGCACGGAGGAGTCGCTCCGCCAGGCGATCGACTGCTTCACCAGAGCGCTGGCCTCCGATCCTGGGTACGCGCTCGCCTACGCAGGGCTGGCCGATGCTTACACCTTGCTCGGGTCGTACTCGTACGGCGCCGTGCATCCGCGCGATGTGACGCCGCTGGCGCGCGCCGCCGCTGCGCGCGCGCTCGAGATTGACGAGGAGCTGGCGGAGCCCACCACCTCGCTGGCATTCATCAAGTTCCGCTACGACTGGAACTGGCCGGAAGCCGACCGGCTGTTTCGGCGCGCGATAGAGCTGAACCCGCACTACGCGACCGCCCGCCAATGGTATGCCTTCCTGCTCGCGATTCAGGGGCGCCACGATGACGCGCTGCTGGAGATCCGACGCGCCCAGGAGCTGGACCCCTTGTCGTTGCCGATCGCTACCGGGGTTGGGAGGCTCCTGTACTTCGCCGGCCGCTATCCGGAGGCGATTGACGAATGCCGCCGGGCAATCGCGCTCGATCCGGCGTTTGCGGGCGCGCACCTCGATCTCGGCATCGTCTACGAGCAAGTCAATCAGTACGATGCCGCGATTGCCGAATTCCGCGAAGCGTTTCGCCTGTCGGCGGGCAGCCCGGTCGTCCTGACGCAGCTCGGGCACGCCTATGGGAGGTCGGGCAATACGGCGGCGGCACGTAGCGTGGTCAACCAGCTCGTCGACCTATCGACTCGTCTCTACGTCGCGCCGTTCGACTGGGCGATCGTCCACGCGGGTCTCGGCGAGATCGACAAGGCGCTGGAGCGCCTGAGCGAGGCCTGGCACGAGCGATCGAGCTCGCTCGTCTTCCTGAAGGCCGACCGCTCTTTCGCGCCCCTTTACAACGACGCTCGATTCCAAGCGCTCCTCCGTCAGATGGGCCTCCCGGCGACCGGCGACGCGGACTGACCGCTGTCAACTGTCTGTCAAATCACGGTCATCACGCTGTAAAGACTCACGTCTGCAAGTGGCCTATGCTCGTCCGACTTCACAGGAGTTGCGTGATGAGCACTGCAGTCCAGATCGGAGAAGCGATCTCGGCGCTGGTAGGTCGATTTGCGGGGCGGTTGGTGCAACCTGCCGATCCGGAGTACGACAGCATTCGGCGCATCCACAATGGCCTGATCGATCGGCGACCCGCACTGATCGCGCGCTGCGCGGGCGTCGCGGACGTCATCGCGGCGGTGGCGCTGGCCCGCGCGCATGGGCTCGAAATCGCCGTGCGCGGCGGGGGACACAGCCTCGCGGGTCGATCCACTGTGGACGATGGTCTCGTCATCGACCTCTCGCTGATGCGCGGAGTGATCGTGGACCCGGGCGCGCGGGTCGCGCGCGCGCAAGCTGGTGCCACCTGGGGCCTCTTCGATCGGGAAACCCAGGTCTACGGTCTCGCCGCCACGGGCGGTGTCATGTCGACCACCGGCATCGCCGGGCTCACCCTCGGCGGCGGTCTGGGCTTCTTGATCGGAAAATGCGGGCTCGCCATCGACAGCCTGCAGTCGGCGCAAATCGTCACCGCGGACGGCCGCGTGCTCCAGGCCAGCGACACCGAGCACCCCGATCTCTTCTGGGCGCTTCGCGGTGGCGGTGGCAACTTTGGCATCGTCACGATGTTCGAGTACCGCCTCCATTCGATTGGGCCCATCGTGACGGGGGGGATCGTGGCCTACACCTTCGACCGTGCATCCGACGTGCTGCGGCTGTATCGGGATCTCGTGCGCGAGGCGCCGGACGAATTGACCATCGACGCAGGGCTGCTCCACGCCCCAGACGGCTCAAAGATCGTGGCGCTGGCCGTGTGCCACTGCGGCAGTCTCGAAGATGGTGCCCGTGCGGCAGAACCTCTCGCGAGTCTGGGCTCTCCCGTAATGCAGACGCTCGGGCCGATGCCGTACGTGGACGTCAACGCAATCTTCGACCCCGCGTTTCCCAAGGGCGCGTTGAACTACTGGAAATCGAGCTTCCTGCGCGACTTCAGCGACGACGCCATAGCGGTTCTCGTCGACCGATTTGCACGAACTCGGTCGCCGATGAGCCAGATCGTCCTCGAATACATGCACGGCGCGGCCGTGAGAGTGCCGCCGGCCGCGACGGCCTTTCCGCATCGGGCGCCGGACTTCAACCTGCTCGTCCTCTCACAGTGGACCGACCCGGCCTATACCGAGGAGGGCATCGCCTGGGCGCGCGAGACCTACGCGTCGATGGCGCCGTTCCTTCGGGTGGGTGGGTACGTCAATTATCAATCCGAGGCGGGTGCAGACACCGTGGCTGCTGCGTACGGCGACAACTACGCCAGATTGCAAGCGGTGAAGGCCGCCTACGATCCTCAGAACATCTTTCACTTGAACCACAACATCTCGGTAAAGGATCATCCGGCGACACAATCTCCGCCCGTGAGAGCGGGCGGCTCGCGTCCGCGCGCAACTTCCTGAGGTGCGCTGCGGATCCGGCGTCGACAATGAGGCTCACTGGTAGTACCGCACGAGCCACTCGGCCACGACGGCTGGCTTGTCCCCATGCTCGCGCTCGATCGTGACGTTCCAGGTGACCGTCATGCTGCCGCCTGATCCTTCTTCCGCGGCGGCGGGCGTGAAGCGGCCACGAATGCGCGAACCGGCGGGTACTGGAGAAATGAAACGGACACGGTTCAGCCCGTAGTTGATCGCCATGCGCACGCCGCCGACCGTCATGGCCTGCCTCGCCATCAGACTGACGAGGGAGAGCGACAGAAACCCGTGCGCGATGGTTCCTCTGAACGGCGTCTCGGCGGCGGCGCGCACCGGATCGACGTGGATCCACTGCGCGTCGCCTGTCGTTTCCGCGAACCGATCGATTCGCTGTTGGGTGACATCGACCCAGTCGCTGATGGCCAGCTCCTGTCCGAGCCGCTCGCGCAGCCACGCGACGCTTGGAATCTCGATCACACCGGCACCGTCTTTCCAGTCGCCGATGTGAGGCGCGCGCCCCTGGTTTCCGGCAGCAGCCAGATGGTGGCACCGGCGAGCAGCGCGAAGGGCGCCGCGAGCGCGATGCCGGCAGTGAAGCTGAAGCGCGCCGCGACGACCGCGATGAGGACCGGCGCCAGGAATTGCACGCCGCGCGACAGGTTGTAGATGATGCCGAGCGCCGCGCCTCGCACCGTGGTGGGAAAGAGCTCGTTGATCAGCGGACCGATGCAGCCCCAGTTCCCCTCGGCGACGCCGACGAGGAACATGAAGCCGAGCAGGGTGGCCTGATGGCTGGCGAGCGCGTCCCATCCCACGGTGATCATGACGAGCGCGACCGCTTTCATGATCGAGAAGATCGTGAAGCTCGGACGGCGTCCGAACCGGTCGCTGGCAAAGCCGAAACAGACGTAACCGGCGACCGACCCGGCCTGGTCCATGAAAAAGAGCCAGGCCGAGTCGCGGAGCGACAGGCCGCGAACTTCGTGGAAATATGTCGGCAGCCAAATCGTCTTCAACCAGTAGGCTGACATGTTGAACGCGGTGACCAGGAACGCGAGCACGGTGATCCGCCTGAGTGAGGGTCCGAGCATGGCGGTCACCACCGACAGCAGGCCGGCGCCGCGCGTACCAGCCAGAGACTGGCGATGGAGCAGCCAGACGTCCGACTCCGGCATCTGCCGGCGAATCAGAACCACCAGGAGCGCGGGGAGCGCCGACAGGATGAAGCTCCATCGCCAGCCGATCCAGGGCGCGAGGAAATTGCCCACGAGCGTGGCGAAGAAGCGCGCGAACGCCGATCCGCTCTGGAGGTACGAGCCGTATCGACCGCGGACGTGCGGCGGGACGGTCTCGCCGACCAGCGCGTGGGCGACGGCCCACTCGCCGCCCACGCCGAGGCCGGTGATCGCGCGGGCCACCACGAGCGTCCACAGGTCGATGGCTAGACCCGAGAGCAGCGTGCCGAGGCTGTAGGTGAGAATCGTGACGATCAGCAGCGGCTTGCGTCCGAAGCGATCGGCCAGCGCGCCGCCCGCGAATCCGCCGACCGCGGTGAAGCCGAGCGCCGTGCCGAGCAGAATCGACACGTCGTACCGCGACAGCGCGAGATCCGGCATCAGCGTCGTCGACGCGACGACGAAGCTGAGCAGGACCAGATCGTAGAAATCGAAGATCCAACCGATAAACGAGAACGCGAGAATCTTCCGGTGGATGGGCAGAACCCGGGCGCTGTCGGAGAGCAGATCAGGCACGTGACGCCGCGGATTGTCCGAAATGAGGAGCCCGATGCGCAAGAACTGGATCGATCGCGTCGCCCAGGCCATGGAACGGCTCGTGCCGGACGCGATCACGACCGCCATCATCCTGATGGTCGTGTTGTTCGTCCTCTCGCTCGCGCTCGGCGCCTCCGTGACCACGACCATGGACGCGTATTACCGCGGCCTGTGGAGTCTCCTCGCCTTCACGATGCAGATGACGCTCATCCTCGTGCTGAGCCTGATCCTCGGTTCGACGTCCGTGTTCAAGCGCCTCGTCGTGTCGGTGTCCCGCGTGCCAAAGACGAGCGCGCAGGTCGTCACCCTGGCGGTGCTCTCGGCGGCGTTCGTCTCCTATTTGAATTGGGGGCTCGCGATTGCGCTGACGCCGATCATCGCGATTCACTTCGCGCAGGAAGCCGAGCGTAAGGGAATTCCTGTCGACTTCCTCTTTCTGCTGGCCACGCTCGCGGGCGCCGGATCGATCTGGCAATTCGGGTTCTCGGGCAGCGCGCCGCTGCTCGTCGCGACGCCCGGCCACTTCCTCGAGAAGACGACCGGCGTCATGCCGCTCTCCACGACGATCTGGGCGCCGGCGACGCTCGCGCTCGTGGTGACATTTACCGCCGCCACGATCGCCGTGGGCTGCCTGCTCATGCCCCGGCGTGTTCGGCCCATTTCGGAGTTTCCTGAGGTCACCATTCTCGGAGAATCGGCGGCGGCCGCTGCCGAGCGAAGGACGCCCGCCGCGCGCCCCAGCCTCGCGCAGTGGCTCGAGCAGAGTCCTCTCGTCATGGCGCCGCTTGCATTGATGCTCGCGGGCTGGCTGTATCACCACTTCTTCGTGAAGCGGCTGAGCCTGGACATCAACTCCGTCAACACGATCGTGCTGCTCCTGGGCGTCGTGCTCCACGGAAACGTGTTGCGGTTCACGAAGGCGCTGCAGGAGGCGGTCGCGCGCAGCTGGCCGATCGTGCTGATGTATCACCTGTACGCAGGACTTGCAGGGCTGATTCAGTACACGCCGGTCGGCGATTTTCTGATCAACCTCCTGAACCCTCTGCTGACCAGCTACTCGTACACCTTCCTGACCGCGCTCATCAGCGCGATGGTGGCGATCTTCATCCCGACGAGCGGCGGGCAGTGGCTGATTCAGGGCCTTGTGACGGTCAAGACCGCGGAGATGGTGGGCGCCAGCGCCCAACGCGGGCTGCTGGCGCTCAGTGTGGGTGATCACGTGGGCAATCTCGTGACGCCGTTCTGGGCGGTCGTCGGCGCCAGCATCGCCCGGATCGATTTCAGGCTGTACTTCGGCTACCGCCTGCTCTTCGCCGCCCTCTGGTTCCTGATGGGCGTCGTCGCGTTTACGCTCCTTCCGTGCTGAGGCAGGCCTGAAGGCCTGCGCTACGGTTTCTCGTAGCGCAGCCCTTTAGGGCTGCTACAGGAACCAATCAGAAACTAATTTTCGCCGCGAGCTGCGCCTGGCGCGGCGGCAACGTCTCGGTGTAGAGGCCGTAGGTCGGGAGCGGGCTCCCGGGAAACGCGCCCGTTCCGAAGATCGTGAACGAGCTCTGGTTCGTGTTCTCGAAGAAGTTCGCGCGGTTGAAGACGTTGAAGACGTCGAGGATGGCCTCGAAGCTCGCGTCCTTCCCGAAGCGGAACCGCTTGCTGAATCGCAGATCCAGGTTGACGTAGCTCGCCGTTGTCTCGCTGTTACGCCCGACGCTCGAGCCTTCGTCGAGCGGATTCGCGCGCGCCCGGTCGGGCGGGAACGCACCGCCGTTGCCGTCGCCGTTGAGATCCGCTCCCGCCAGCGGCGAGTAGGGACGGCCGGACGCGGCGGTGAAGATCGCCGAGACGCCGAAGTCGAGAGGCAGCTGGTAAACGCCGGACAGGACGAAGCGGTGTCGCTGATCGTGCGTCGCGGGTCCGCGCTCGGAGTCCGGATTGAAGCCCAGGGGCAGCCCGACCTCGTCGTCCGGGTTGCGCCCGAAGCCGTTGGTCTGCGGGATGAAGTTGCTCTGGAAGTCGGTGGAATTGTCTTCGGCCTTCGACAGCGTGTACGACGCGAGGAACTGGTAGTTGTGGCTGAAGCGCTTGTTGACCGCAAGCGTGAGGCCCTTGTACTCGGTCTCGCCGAATGCCGTGTACTGCAGGACCGACGCCGACGTCCCCGGAATCCCGCCGTTCACGCACGGCGCGCCCGGGATGGCGGAGCAGGGCAGGTCGTTCGGCCGGCGGCTCGTGCCGAGCCGCGCGCCGAGCACGGGGTTGTAGTCGATGGTCCCAACCTGCTCGTAGCCGCGCACGTACACGAAGTTGGCGTTGACCGCGAGGTCGTTCGACAGCGCCCGGTCGAAGCCGATTGCGGCCTGATGCGCGTACGGGTCTTCGAGCGACGGATCGGCCGCAAACTGGAGCGTCGCATACCTCCCGCCGAAGAACGACGCCGCTTGCGCCTCGGTCAGACGTCGGCCCGGCGCGTTCCACGCGCGGACGCTGCACGGGACGCCGCCGCAGCTCTGCGCCAGGCTTCCGACGAAGGTGCGAACGCCGGTCGACGCGCCCGTCAGAATCTGCGTCACGCCGGCGATCGCGCCGAGCGTGTTCTCGTAGAAGAGTCCGTACGCGCCGTGGATCGACGTCTTGCCATCCCCGGTCACGTCGTACGCCGCCGCCACGCGCGGCGCGATGTTGTTGTTGTCCTGCGGGAACGGAAACTGGATTCGCGTGCCGCCGACATCCGCGATGTCGTACTCCTGCAGGTCGCCAAAGGACACGCGGTCGTAGCGCAGCCCTGGCTTCAGGACGAACCGGCCCATCCGCCACTCGTCCTGGATGAAGACCGAGAAATCTACGGCCGGGTAAACGAAAACCGAGTTGCCGTAGCCCTGAACGTAGGCTGACGGCAGCCCGCGGCGGAACGCCTCGAGCCCGTTCGGGATGCCGAGCGCGGGCACGGCGCTGAAGATGTAGCGGCCGCCGAAGTGGAGCGGGAGCGCTCCGCGCTTGGCCTTGATGTGGCTGAACGCGACGCCCGCTTTCATGTGGTGGGCGCCGGTCAGGAAGCTGAGCGTCTCGATGAACTGCAGCCGGCGGTTTCGCCGCGGGTTCGGCGTGAAGCGCTGGCGCCCGACGCTCGCGAAGCCCGTAATCTCCAGCGTGGGTCCTCCCTGATCTTCATTGATGCAGGGACCGCCGCAGAGCGGATCCAGCGAGTTGATCTCCTGATCCTGCGGCGCGTACTGCACGCGGAACTCGTTGACCCAGCGGTTCGAGAGCACGTCGGTCTGGGCGGCGGAGATCGACCAGTCGGTGCGGAGCTGCATCGCGCCACGGCTCCGCGCGACGATGCCACCGAACGGCTCGATATTCTCGTTCTCGACGTCGGCATAGCTGCCGCGGACGACGAGGTTGTGATTCGCGCTCCAGTGGTGCTCGACCTTCCCGAGCACGCCCGTGTTCTGCACCTGGAAGGGGACGTTGCCGAGCTCGACAGGGAACCCGCGGTCGTTGAGGAGCACCGCCGCGGCGTCCTGGATGGTCACCAGGTTGGCGTCCGAGATGTCGAGCTGCTCGAACGATGCGAAGAAAAAGGTCTTGTCGCGGACGATGGGGCCGCCGAGCGTCGCGCCCCACTGGTCCTGGCTGAACGGCGCCTTATCGAGGTTGACCGGGTTGCCGAAGATGTCGACCTTCTCGAAGTGCTTCTTCGAGTTGAGCGCATCGTCGCGGAAGTAGTAGAACGCGTTGCCGTGCAGGTTGTTGGTGCCGCTCTTCGTCACGATGTTGACGACGCCGCCGGTCGCTTTGCCGAATTCGGCGGAATAGGAGTTGGTCAGGACCTGGAACTCGCGGACCGCCTCCTGGCTGAAGCTCGCGCGGACGGCGCCGACGACCTGGTCGTTGTTGTCGAGGCCGTCGACCATGATGTTGTTGGAGCGCGCGCGCTGACCGGTGAACGACAGGCCGGAGGTGGCCGACGCACCCTGCTGCGGCGTCCGATCGGTCGTGACGCCGGGCGTAATCACCGAGAAGCTGATGAAGTTCCGTCCGTTGATCGGCAGGTTCTCGATCTGCTGCCGGTTGAGCACCGACGACACGGCGGTGTTCGTCACCTCGACGACCGGCGACTCGCCGGTCACCGTCAGCTGCTCGGCCGTGCCCGCCACTGTCAGGCGGAAGTCCACGGTGATCGACTGGCCGAGTAGCAGCACGATGCCGGTCTGCGTCTGCGGGGCGAAGCCCTGCAGGTTGACGGTGACGTCGTAGGTTCCCGGGGGGAGGGCGGCGGCCGTGTACCGGCCTCGCTCGTTCGTCGTCGCTGTTCGCGTGACGTTGGTGTCCACGTTCTTGACGATGACGCTTGCACCGGCCAAGACGGCTCCGGATTGGTCGACGACGGTGCCTTCGAGATCGGCGCCGGTCAGCCTCGCCTGGGCGAAGGCGAGGGACGGCAGAACGGCCACGAGCATCGCACAGGCGGCCAATGAAACCCTTCGGGTCACGATTCACCTCCCGCGGCCACGTATCCTACACCGGCGTTCAACCCGCGCTGGGAGCACGGCCCCGGGGCCTCCCCCAATGCCACCTGGGGCCTACCTACCGGCCGGTCGGTAAGGCTCGGAGATTCTCGCTCCGAGTGGGACCGCTGGCAAGGGGTTTCTGTGGGTCCTAGAATGCGCCCATGACATCGAATCGCGGTCTGGCGGGCGCCGTCCTGCTGTTCCTCCTCGTGCCGGGCATTGCGGCGGCCCAGGCGCTGCCGAACCTCACGCTCGTGCGGGTCCAATACAACACGCGGAAGATGACCGCGCCGCCGCAGGGAGAGCTCAAGGCGCAAATCGACGCGCTCGACAAGCAAATCGACCCGCTGCTCGGGGGGGAAACCGTGGACCGACGAGCTGGATTTCGCGACCTCGCTCGTCCTCCGCACCGATCGCATCATCGCCGACTCGACGAAGCCGTTTACGGTCCGACTCGAGCAAATCTACGGCCCGTCGATCGCCCTGCAGCGCCGGCTGTCCGCGCACGTGACGCTTCGCCAGCGCGGCGGCGCGGCCGGATCGGCGACAGCCACGGCGGAACCGGTGGTCAAGGACCTCGGCACGCTCGATGGGGTCAGCCGCGATCTCCGCGAGTCGCCGTTTCCGATCGAGGCCGATCTGTCGGGCCTCCCGGATGGGTCCTACCAGTTGAGCGTCGAGGTGCTTGATCAATCGCGGTCGCTTGGCACGGCGACGCTGGGGATCCGTCTGCACAGCGGCCTGGACGCGCTCGTCACGAAACTCGAGAAGACGGCCGCGCGTCTGACAGGCCCTGCACGCGCCGAAGTCCTGTTTCCTGTCGATCGGATCCGGAACGTGAACCGCGGCCGGATCGAGCTGCGAACGGTGGATGTCGCGTCGGAGTTGAAGGGAGCGGAGACCGTGACACGCGCGGCCGGGAACGGGAACGATCCGCTTCGCGGCCGGGCAGGAGACCTCGAACGGCACTACATGCTCGAGCCGGCCGGCGAGATCATGCCGTATCGCCTGTATGTGCCTGCTGCGTACAACCGCTCGCGCGCGTTTCCGCTCGTCATCGCCTTGCACGGGCTCGGCCAGACCGAGGATTCGTTCTTCGACGCGTACGGCAAGACGCTGCCGAAGCTCGCCGAGCAGCGCGGCTACATCGTCGCTGCACCGCTCGGCTATCGCGTCGACGGCTTCTACGGCTGGGGCGTGGCGGCACCGCCGGAGGACGTTGTCGCGCGCCGGCGTCAGGAGCTCAGCGAGCAGGACGTGATGGAGGTCCTCAAACAGGTCAAGGGGCTCTACAACATCGACGAAACCCGGATCTACCTCATGGGACATTCGATGGGCGCGATCGGGACGTGGCGGATCGCGTCGAAGTACCCGGACATCTGGGCCGCACTCGGTCCGTTCGCTGGCTTCGGCTCACCGGCGACGGCCGAGCGCGTCAAGCACATCCCGCAGTTTGTCGTTCACGGCGACGCGGATCCGACGGTCAATGTCCAGGGTTCGCGCGCGATGGTCGATGACGTGAAGAGACTTGGCGGTGTCGTGAAGTATGTCGACGTGCCGGGCGGCGACCACATCAACGTCGTCGCGCCGAATCTGGCGGCGATGTTTGATTTCTTTGATGCGCACCGGAAGGCGAGCCGGACGAGCCAGTAAGCCGACGATCGAACATTCTATTCGTAGAAGGCTCGCCCCTCCGCGACCATCCGCTCCAGCAGCGGCGCCGGCTGCCAGTAATCCCCAAACCGAGCGCGATACTCCTTCACCCGCGCCAACACAACCGGCAGACCGACGGTGTCGGCGTAGAACATCGGACCACCGCGGTGACGAGGGAATCCGAAGCCGTACGTGTAGATGACGTCGATATCGCTCGCGCGCGTGGCGTAGCCATCTTCCAGGACGCGCGCACCCTCGTTTGCGAGCGCCGTCGTGATGCGCGCGATGATCTCGTCGTCTGAAATGGATCGACGCGTGATCCCGCGGTGCGACGCGGCTTCAGTCGCGAGCTGCTCGATGAGCGGATCGGGCAGCGGCGTGCGGCTGCCCGCCTCGTACCGATACCAGCCGGCGCCGGTCTTCTGGCCGTAGCGCCCCATCTCGTAGAGTCGATCGGGCACCTCCGACTGCGGTCCTTCGGCGCGTGTCTTGCCCGTGCGCTTGAGATGCTGGCGGATTCGTGCGCCGACGTCGATCCCGGCGATGTCCTGCATGCCATAAGGCCCGACCGGCAGGCCGAAGTCGGTGACCGCCTTGTCGATCTGCTGGACGCTCGCGCCTTCCTCGAGCAGCAGATACGACTCCCGCATGTAGTACGCGAGCATGCGGTTCGCGACGAAGCCGAAGCAGTTGCCCACGACGACACCGACCTTGCCGAGGCGTTTCGCGAGCGCGAGCGAGGTGGCGAGTGCCTCGCGGCTCGTCTCGCGGCCGCGGACGATCTCGAGCAGCTTCATCACGTTCGCCGGACTGAAGAAGTGATGGCCGAGCACCTGTCCCGGCCGGCTGCTGGCGCGGGCGAACTCATCGATGTCGAGCGTGGACGTATTCGACGCCAGGACGCACTGCGGACGGGTGACGCGTCCAAGCTCCCCGAACGTGGACTTCTTGAGCTCCATCTCCTCGAAGACCGCTTCGACGACGATGTCCACCCTGTCGAAGCCATCGAACGTCGTCGTCGGCGTGATCAGCGCCATCGTTCGTTCCATGGCATCCGCGGTGATGCGTCCCTTCGAGACAGACGACTGGTAGTTCTTACGGATGGTCGCAACGCCGCGCTCGAGCGCCGCGTCGTCCACATCCTTCAACAGCACGGGGATGCCGGCATTTGCGTAAGACATCGCGATGCCGCCTCCCATTGTTCCGGCGCCGACGACCGCGGCCCCCTTGATCTCGGCGACCGGCGTCTCCTTGGGCACGTCCGGGACTTTGGCGGCCTCGCGCTCGGCGAAGAAGAGGTGGACGAGCGCGCGCGACTGAGTCGAGGTGACGCAGTCGGCGAACAGCTCTCGCTCACGCAGCGACCCCGCATCGAAGTCGCGCGTCAGCGCGGCCTCGATCGCGTCCACAGCGGCACACGGCGCTTTCGCGCCACGCGCGGTTTTGGCGAGCGCCGCCCGTGTCGCCGCCACTGCCTTCAATCCGGCCTCGCGGTCCGCGATCTTGTCGGACAGGTCTCGCGTTCGCCGGGTGGCGCGCGTGGCAGCCTTCTCGCGCGCAAAAGCAATCGCACCTGCGAGCAGGTCCCCCTCGACGATCTGGTCGATGATGCCTTCCGCGAGCGCCCGTTTGGCTGAGATCGGCTTGCCCTCTGTGCACAGTTCAAGTGCAGTCGCCGGACCCGCGAGGCGCGGAAGCCGCTGCGTCCCACCGGCGCCGGGAATAATGCCCAGCATCACTTCCGGCTGCCCGACCTTCGCGTCGGCCGTCGCGACCCGGTAGTGGCAGGTCATCGCGACTTCCAGACCTCCGCCGAGCGCGTTGCCGTGAATCGCGGCCACGAGCGGCTTTCCCGTGTCCTCAATCCGCTTCAAGCGGGCGTGGGTCTGCGCCGAGCGCTCGAGCGACTGCTCGCGCGTCCTGAGCGTCTTGAAGATGTTTATGTCGGCGCCCGCGATGAACGTTTTCCCGGCGCCGATGATGACGATGGCGTCAACCTCCGGATCGGCCGCACCTCGGGCTACTTCTTCTTCGATCGCCTCCCAGACGCCAGGGCCCAACGCATTGACGGGTGGATTGTCGATCGTGACGACGGCGACGCGGTCTCGTCGATCGTAGCGGACGGTGCTCGACATGGCGGCGTACACTATCATGCGCGCTATGAACTTCGAGTACTCCGACAAGGTCCAGCAGCTCGAACGCCGGCTACGGGTCTTCATGGATGAATACATCTATCCGAACGAAGCAACGTTCCGGCGCCAGATCGCGGAGGGCGATCGCTGGCAGCCGACGGAGATCGTCGAGAGGCTGAAGCCCAAGGCGCGCGCCGTCGGATTATGGAACCTCTTTCTTCCGTCGAGCGAGCGCGGCGCCGGGCTGACGAACGTGGAGTACGCGCCGCTCTGCGAGATCATGGGCCGCTCGCCCGTCTTCGCCGCCGAAGTATTCAACTGCTCGGCTCCCGACACGGGAAACATGGAAGTCCTAGAGCGCTACGGCACTCCCCCGCAGCGCGCGCAGTGGCTCGAGCCGCTCCTCGCCGGTCAGATCCGATCCTGTTTCGCGATGACGGAACCGGATGTCGCGTCCTCTGACGCGACGAACATCAAGTCGCGGATCGTCCGGGACGGCGACGCGTACGTCATCAACGGCCACAAGTGGTGGATCTCGGGCGCCGGCGACCCACGCTGCCGCATCGCGATCTTCATGGGCCAGACCGATCCCGCCGCTCCTAAACACAAGCAGCAATCGATGATCCTCGTGCCGATGGACACGCCAGGGATCACAATCGAGCGGATGCTGCCGGTCTTCGGGTATGACGATGCGCCGCATGGGCACGCGGAGATCGTGTTCGAGAACGTCCGCGTGCCGGCGTCGAACATGCTGCTCGGCGAAGGGCGGGGGTTCGAGATTGCACAGGGCCGCCTGGGGCCCGGCCGGATTCACCACTGCATGCGGCTCATCGGCCTTGCGGAACGGTCGCTCGAAGCGATGTGCCGGAGAGTCACCGAGCGAGTCGCGTTCGGTAAACCGCTCGCGGAGCAGGGCACGATCCGGGCGGACATCGCGGAATCACGGATGGCGATCGACCAGGCGCGGCTCCTGACACTCAAGACCGCGTTTCTGATGGACACGGTCGGCAACAAAGAGGCGCGGCGGGAGATCGCGATGATCAAGGTCGTCGTCCCGCGCGCGGCGCTCGCGGTGATCGACCGCGCGATCCAAGCGCACGGCGCCGCGGGAATCTGCGACGACTTCGGGCTGGCGTCCGCATGGGCACATGCGCGGACGATCAGACTCGCCGATGGCCCCGACGAGGTGCATCGAGAGGCGATAGCGAAGCTGGAGCTGAGCCAATGAGCTCGAAGACCTTCAAGACCACCATCGTCCGCGAAGGATCGATGTGCTACATCCCGGTGTCCTTTGATGCGAGGACTGTCTTCGGCAAGGTGCGCGCACCGGTGAAAGTGACGCTCAACGGATACACGTATCGAAGCACGATTGCCTCGATGGGAGGCACCGTCTGCGTTCCGCTCCGCAAGAGCAATCGGGAAGCCGCGGGACTCGAAGGCGGCGAGACGACCCAGGTGAAGCTCGAGCTCGACACCGAGAAACGTGAAGTCAAGCCGCCTGCCGATCTCGTGAGAGCGCTCAAGAGCGCACCGGGAGCGTGGGATCGCTGGCAAGATCTCAGCTACTCGCATCAACGCGAGCACGTTCAAGCGATTGAAGAGGCCAAGAAGCCGGAAACCCGGGCGCGGCGACTCGAGCGGGCCGTGCGCGCCGTTCGGCGCGGCGGCACTTAGCAGGGCTCACCCCACAATCGCCAGCATGTTGAGGACGTGGTTGCCCAGCGCCGTGTCGCCAGTCACGCGGACGTGCTCGCGGGCGTTTTCGCGCGCGATGCCCTTCGTGAAGATGCGCCACGCGATGTCCTGCGGGATGGTGACGGTGGCGACGAGAGCGCTCACCCGCTCGCTGGCCAGCATCCAAACGTCGCCGCGGTAGAGATGCCAGTCGCCGCCGCAGTCGCCGGAGACGTGGATCGTGATGGCGGTGCCTGGTGGTGCGGACATCGAGCGATAGTGGAACGGCAGCGCGCGCATGAAGCAGTCCAGCACCGGGTGATACAGCTCCGGCGTCATGATCGCGCGCAGGCTTCGTGCCGCGTTCGCGGACGGGTTCTGCGCGGTGTTGGCAGGCTCGCCGAGCGCGAGGCGAATCTGCTGTTGATGGTGCCAGCGCTCGGTTAGCTCGCGCGCGACATCGAACCAGTTTGTAGAGACCGACTCGCCGGCCCAGCTGACGCCGATGCGCGCGGGCGCGAACGGGTCGAGCGACGCGTAGTAGCTCGCGGCCTCGCGAGACGTCTGTTCCATCCACGCGATCAGCACGCGTGGACTAAGCCGGCGATAGACCGTCACGCCTTCGGCGTTCAGCCGCTCGATGAACGAGACGAGGTCGCGGTCGCTCGCGATCGCCGGCGGCGTGTAGCCGTCGCGGCCGAACGACAGCTTGCGCAGCTGTGTGTCGAGCAGGTGCGCGGCGACGTCCTTGACATTCCACCTGGGCGCGATCGTCTGCCGCTCCCAGTCACCGGGCGCCAACGAGCGCAGCAGATCGATCAGCTGAGCGTCAAGCGTGGGGAAGAGGTGCGCGGTGAGAAGGGGCCCGGGCGGCGTGACGTCGGCCATTCCTCGATTCTAACCATCTGATTCGGGGCGCATCGTATAGATTAGTTTCATGTTCATGCGCCTCTCCGCCCTGTTTTTTCTCGCAGTCGTCTCCCTGGTCGCCCCAGCCGCTGCCCAACCGCTCACGCAACAGGAACGGGACCGGCTCCTGAATCATCTGCAGCAGACGCGGCAGGCGTTTCTCGATTCCATTTCTGGCCTGTCGGACGCGCAGTGGACGTTCAAGGCGGGGCCGGACCGCTGGTCGATCGCCGAGGTCGCCGAACACATCGCGGTGAGCGAGACGACCATCCTTCAGCTCGTGACCGACAAGATCCTGAAAGCGCCATCGGTCTCGCGGGATCCGAATGGATTATCCGACGACAAACTGCTCGCAGCGTTACAGGATCGCTCCAGCAGGTTCCAGGCGCCGGAAATGCTGAGACCGACGAACCGCTGGGCAGCGCGTGACGCGCTCACGAAGGATTTCATCGCGGCGCGCGACAAGACGGAAGCCTACGTGGAGGCTACGACAGACGATTTACATGGGCACAGTGCGCCGCACCCGATCTTCAAGATGCTCGACGGTTATCAGTGGGTGCTGCTGCTGTCGGGACACAGCGCGCGGCACACGGCGCAGATCAACGAAGTCAAGGAAAGCGCGGGCTATCCGAAGTAGGCCCGACCTGTAGGTCGGGCGTGGTGGGACTATTCGCTGCGCATCGCCATCGTCGGATCGATGCGGACGGCGCGCGCGGCCGGAACGGCACACGCAATTAAGGCAACGAGCGCAACCGCGCTGCCGACTGTCGCAAACGTAATCGGATCGCGTGCCGTGACCTCAAACACGAGCGTTGCCAGCAATCTCGCTGCGGCCAATGCCCCGGCGAGCCCGATGAGGATGCCGCCGCCGGCCCACGTCATACCATCCCGCAGCACCAGCCCTGTCACGCTTCGCGCTGTCGCGCCCATCGCAATCCGGACGCCAATCTCGCGGGTTCGTGAAGCGACCGTATACGCCAGCACGCCGTAGATTCCGATTGACGTGAGCAGCAGCGCGCTCGTGGCGAAGACAGCCGCCAGCGTCGTCGTCAGTCGAGTCGGCGCCAGGCTGTCCGCGTGCCAGTCCCGCAACGGGCGAGTTTGCTGGAGCGCCAGCCGCGGGTCGAGCTGGCGTACGGCGTTGCGAATGGTATTGATCACGCTGGTCGGCTCACCAGTCGGACGGACAAGGAGCGTCATCGTGCGCTGGGGGAGTTGGCTGGCCGCAAAATAGACCGCTGCGCGAGCCTCGCGGTCGGGACCGCCTCCGCGCAGTCCCTGCACATCCGAACCTCGAACGTCGCCGACGACGCCGACGACTTCGTGCGTCCGGCCGGCACGTTCGAGCGTCTGTCCGATCGGGTCTGCATCGGGCCAGAACAGGCGGGCCATACGTCGACTCACGACGGCGACCCCGGCCGATTCGCTACTATCCCGTTCGTCGAAGGAGCGGCCTGCGAGGACCGGAATGCCCAGCACGCGGAAGTAGTCGCCGCTCACGATGTGTTCGGCGGCGACCTGGCTGCCGATTCCCGCGGCTGACGCGCGGCCGGTTTCAGGCGGGCGAAACGACGCGCGAACGCCGGGCGCGAATGGTGCGCTGGTGGCGATCGCCACCGCCTGCAGCTCGCCCGAGCCGCGGAGCGCCGTGAGTAGCCCATCGTAAAACTGAACGGCCCGCGCCGCATCCGGGTAGGCGCTCCGAGGCAGTGATACTCGCGTGGTCAGCACATTTGCCGGCTCGAACCCGAGCGCGACGCGCTGCAAACGCACGAAGCCCTGCACCAGCAGGGCAGCGCTCACGAGGAGCATCGTCGCAAGCGCCGTCTGGCCGACGATCAGCGTCCGGCGCAACCGCGCGCCCGATGAATGCATGCTGCCTCGACCCGCGGAAGTCAAGGAGCGCGACAGATCCACACGTGATGCACGAAGTGCGGGTACGACGCCGAACACCAGTCCGCTTACGAACGAGACGACTAGCCCGAACGCCAACACGGATGCATCAACGCGCATCTCGTCGAGCCTGGGGACGCCGGCCGGCATGAGGGCGCGCACCAGGGGCTGCGCTGTCGCCGCCGTGACGACGCCTACCGCGCCACTGATCAGCGCCAGGCAGGCACTTTCAGTGAGCAGTTGGCGGACGAGCCGCCCGCGTCCGGCGCCCAGCGCCGCGCGCACAGAGAGTTCCGCGTACCGTCGCGTGCCTCGCGCGAGCAGCAGATTCGCGACGTTCGCACAGGCGATCAGGAGCACGACCGCCACCGCACTGAACAGGAGGCGCAGCGAGCGTTCGACCTGCGGATCGAGCATCGTGTCGGTCAGCCTGTCGATCCGCACGCTCCAGCTCGCGTTGGTCGCGGGAAACTCCTGCTCCATCGCTGCCGCCAGCGCGCGCATCTCGTCGCGCGCCTGATTGAGCGGCACGCCAGGGCGCAACCGGGCGACAACGCGAAGCGTGCGGTTGCCGCGGTTCTCCGGGGTCCGGTCGATCCGCATCGGCACGAAGATCTGCGCGGCTCCAGTCGCACCGATCTGCGACCGCCCGACTTCCCGGAACGCGCGCGGCATGACGCCAACGACTTGGTGCGGCTCGCCGTCCAGCGCGATGGAGCGCCCGACCATGTGAGGATCACCGCCGAAGCGCCTTCGCCACAATGACTCGCTGAGCACGACGACACGAGGACTGGCGCGGTGCTCGTCGTCCTGCTGCATCGTCCGGCCAACGATCGGCGGGACGCTGAGCACGTGGAAGAGCGAGGCGGAGACGACGCTTCCGCTCACCAGCTCAGGATCTCCGCCGTCGGTCACCGTAAAGCCGGCGCTTCCAACGGCAGCGATCGCATCGAAGTATCGAGCGCGCTCCGCCCACGAGAGATAGTTCAGCGCCGAGACCCGCATCATCGGCGAACCAGTTGTGAGGTTGTCCTCGAACAGTTCGACGAGTCGGTCTGGTTCCGGATAGGGCAACGGGCGGAGCAGAACGGCGTGCACCACGCTGAAGACCGCGGTGGTCGCGCCTACACCGAGCGCCAGCGTGAGCACCGCCGCAAATGTGATGATCGGTGTTCGGCGCAGGCCGCGCCAGGCGTCGCGAAGATCTTGCTTGAACATATCGCGCCCTTAGGTGTCCACGACGATGCACGTTGTCGTCCCGTGCGCGTAGAGCTTCCCGCGCGCGTCGACGATCCGTCCTTCCGACGTGGCCGTGCGGCTGCCCATGTGGACGACATGCGCTTCGCAGCGGAGAGCACCAGACTCGACGCGGATGGGTCGCGTGAAGTTGACCTTCAGCTCGAGCGTCGTGAAGACCCTGCCGGCGGGCGCCAGCGTGTTGATCGCACACCCCAGCGCCGAGTCGAGCAGGGTCGCCGCCAGTCCGCCGTGCGCGATGCCCGTCGCGTTGTAATGCTGCTCTGTCGGCGTGACGCCGAACACCACGCGCCCCTCGTCCACTTCGAGCAGCCGCATCCCGAGCAGCTCGAGCATCGCGGCACGCGGCGCCTCGCCCGACTGGATCCGCCGGAAGTAGTCGATTCCGCTGAGCACCGCACGTGACGCGGGCATCGCGGCGCGGCCGGCTTGCTCTGGATGGTCGCTCAACGGGCCTCGGCGAGATTCTTCGCCTGGTGCTCGTCGCGGAGGACGCGGTACAGGATCTTGCCGACGGCGGTCATGGGCAGCGCGTCTCGAATCTCAATCTCGCACGGCACCTTGAACTGGGCCAGGCTCGTCGCGCAAAACGCCTTCAGCTCCTCGGCCGTCGTGCTGTCGCGGAGCACGACGCACGCTTTGACGACCTCGCCATGATAGCGGTGCGGGATCCCGATGACGGCGGCGAGCCTCACGGCCGGATGGGTGTACAAGACCCCCTCCACCTCCGACGGATACACGTTGAGCCCGTCGACGATGATCAGATCCTTCTTGCGCTGGACGATGGAGGTGAAACCGTCTTCGTCCATCCGCGCGACGTCTCCAGTGTGGAACCAGATGCGGCCATCCGCGTGGCGCCTCAGCGCGTTCGCGGTTTCCTCGGGACGATTCCAGTAGCCCTTCATCACCTGTGGTCCCGCGATACAGAGCTCGCCCGCCTCGCCAAGCGGCATCTCGCGGGTGCCTGTCTCGATGTCCACGATCGCGATGTCCGTGTCAGGCAGCGGCAGGCCGATCGTTCCCGGCTTGCGCTGCGCCAGGTGGGGCGTCGAGTGCGTCACCGGTGAGGTTTCGGACAGGCCGTAGCCTTCGTTCAACGTGCGGCCGATGCGCCGCTCGAACTCGTCAATCAGCTCGACGGGGCACGGCGCGCCGCCGCTGTTGAAGGTCTGCACCAGATCCAGCCCGCACTCCTTGACCTTCGGATGCGCCAGCAGGGACACGTAGATCGTCGGCACGGCGGGGAAGTAGGTCGGGCGGAACTCGCGTATTGCCGCGAGCACCTGCTCGACGTCGTACTTGGGAACGAGGACTTGCAGCGCGCCTTCCCAGATGCCACACATCATCCCGACCGTGAACGCATAGATGTGGAAGTACGGAATGACGAGCAGGAACCGCGATTCGGTGTGCCGATTCGCCCGGTAGTGCCACGCCTCGGTCTGGACGACGTTCGCGAAGATGTTGCCGTGGGTGAGCATGGCGCCCTTCGGTGTTCCGGTCGTGCCGCCCGTGTATTGCAGGACCGCGAGATCCTCGGGCCCGATCGACACGCGCGGGAGCTCAGCATCGCGATGCCTGGATAGAAGATCCGCGAGCGCCACCGCTCCAGCGACGGTGGGCGGCGCGGCCTGTTCGGCCGAGTATTCGCCAATCGACGTGACGATCAACTGCTCGATCGATGTCTGGCCGCGGACTTCGAGCGCGATCGGCGCCAGCCGGTCCAGGGTGATCAGGATGCGGATCCCGGAATCCTGCGCGACGTTCAGGATTTCGCGCGCGGTGTAGGTCGGATTGATGTTGACGACTACCGCCCCGAGGCGAAGGATCGCGAACGCCGAGATGATGTATTGCGGGCAGTTCGGCAGCATGATGCCGACGCGATCGCCCTTCGTGATGCCGGCCGCAGCGAGCGCCGCGGCGAACGCGTCTGCGCGCTTCTTGATTTCCCAATAGCTCAGGCTGGCGCCCAGGAACGCGGTCGCCGGCCGGTCCGGCATCTCGGCGGCGACGCTGTCGAGGATGTATCCCAGTGGCCGCGCGGGATACGTCATCGTCGGCTTCACCCAGTAGTCGTAGTGCCGGAGCCAGGGGCGCGCGGCATACGGCGAGTCAGCGGACCGGTTCGTGCTCGTCATTCGTCCTCCCTGCCCTCAGGCGATCGTCCGGCCGCCATCGACGACGATGACCTGTCCCGTGATGTAGTTCGACGCGTCGGACGCCAGGAAAACTGCGACACCTTTCAGCTCGCCCGCCGCGCCGACACGCGGGATCGGGCTGGCCGCTTTGATTGCCGGCTCGGCAACTTTGATGACCGGGTCGGCGAGCCGAGAGTGAAAGAAGCCGGGCGCGATCGCGTTGACCCGGATCCCATCGCGACCCCACGTGGCCGCCAGCTCGCGGGTGAGGCCCATGAGGCCCGCCTTGCTCGCCGCGTATCCGGCGTAGGCGGGTCCCATGACGGACGAGCGGAGGCCGGCGATCGATGCGACGTTGATGATCCGCCCGTACTTGCGCGTCAGCATGTGACGCCCGGCCGCCTGCGAGAACAGAAACGCGCCGGTGAGGTTGATGTCGATCACCTTCTGCCACTTGTCGAGCGGCATCGCTTCGGGTCGCTCGCCCCACGTGACGCCGGCATTGTTGACGAGGATGTCGATCTGTTTGTAGGCCGCCAGCGTCCGATCGACGACGAGCTGGACGTCGGATGGCTTCGACACGTCGCAGACGACGCCTTCGACGGCGAAACCGCGTTCGCGCATGCGATCCACGGTTGGCGTGAGCCACTCCTGCCGGCGCGCGCACAGCATCAGCGACGCGCCTGCTTCCGCCAGACCCTCGGCCATTTCCTCGCCAAGGCCGCGGGATCCGCCGGTCACGATCGCGACGCGGCCGGTCAGGTCGAACAATTCTTCGATCGTCGGCATGTCGGCGGCTTATACTGCCGCTTCGTTAGTGGAGTCAACAGTGACTCCGACCTTAGGGTCGGGGATTGAGGTACGTGATGCAAGTACAGGATGCCGTCGGTCCCGGGCGGTTTCTAACGCGATCTGTCGATCCTGAGGACGTCTTCACGCGAGACGAGCTGACCGAGGAGCAGCGGATGTTCGGCCGGACGGCGGCCGAGTTCATGCGCCAGGAAGTGCAGCCGCACGAGGCGGAACTCTACGCCCACGACTGGGCACTCACTCGCGTCCTGCTCAAGAAGGCCGCGGAGCTCGATCTGACGCGGCTCGAGATCCCCGAGGCGTACGGCGGCCTCGGGCTCGACAAGATCAGCGCGGCGTACGTGGGTGAGCAGATTGCGACGAATCCGTCCTTCGCCGGCTCGCTCGGCGCCCATACGTCGATCGGCACGCTGCCCATCGTCTATTTCGGGAACGAAGACCAGAAGGCTCGATATCTGCCTCGCCTCGGAAGCGCGGAGCTCGTCGGAGCGTACGCACTGACTGAGCCGCATTCCGGCTCCGACGCGCTCTCCGCGCGCACGACGGCGCGCCTGACGCCGGACGGTCGTCACTACGTGCTCAGCGGCCAAAAGGCGTGGATCACCAACGGCGCGTTCGCGGACGTCTTCACAATCTTCGCCAAAATCGACGGCGAGAAATTCACCGCCTTCATCGTCGAGCGAGGCATGGGCGTGGTGAGTGGGCCGGACGAGAAGAAGCTGGGTCTCGACGGGTCATCGACGACCGTGCTGATGCTGGACGACGTCCGGGTGCCGGTTGAGAACGTGCTCGGGACGATCGGCGAGGGGCACAAGGTCGCGTTCAACATCCTGAACCTGGGTCGGGTGAAGCTTGGCACGCGCAATATCTCGGGAGCAAAGCAGGCGCTGAACCAGTCGATCGCGTACGCGAAGGAACGGCGGCAGTTCGGGCGCGCGATCTGCGAGTTCGGCCTCGTCAAGCGCAAGCTCGCCGAGATGGCCGTCCGGTCCTTCGTCGGCGACGCGATGGTGTACCGGGCGCTGGGGGACGTCGATCGCGCGCTGCAGGGTATCGACCAGTCGGATCCGGCGCGCGTGCTGAAGACCATCGAGTCGTTCGCCGTCGAGTGCTCGGTCAACAAGGTCTGGACGAGCGAAGCGCTCGCCTATGTCGTGGATGAAGCCGTGCAGGTCTTCGGCGGCAACGGCTACTCGCGCGTGTTCCCCGTCGAACGCGCGTACCGCGACGCCCGGATCACGCGAATCTACGAGGGCACGAACGAGATCAACCGGCTCATCATCCCGACGCGGCTCTTCAAGCAGGCGGCAGAGCTCTTTACGGGCGGCCGCGCCGGTCGCGACGAGTCGGCTTCTCCCGACGGGCCGCTCGCTGCCGAGCACGACCTGCTGCTACACGCCAAGCGCTTGGCTCGCACGGCGCTCGGCCAGGCGGCAGCCACCTACGGAGACGCAATCCGGGAAGAGCAGGAGGTCCTCGCCCACGCCGCCGACATCGTCATCGAGGTGTACGCGATCGGAAGCGCGATCGCGCGCTCGGAGAAACTGGCGCGCCGCGATCAGGAGCGGGGCAGAATCGCGCTCGACGTCACCCGCGTCTATGCGAGCGACGCCGCCGACCGCATGGCGCATGCAGGCAAGCAGGTCCTGGCCGCGCTGGCCGCACGAAAAGCGCGCTCGTCAGAATTGGCCGATGCAATCGGCGACGTTGCGGGGCACCCGGGTTGCGACACGATCGCCGCGCGGCGGCAGATCGCGGATGCCGTGATTCAGGCAGGCCGTTACCTCTTCTAACCGCACGACCGAACAGGAGGCGGGGCCATGTGGATCCGCAAGACCGACCGTGACCGCCGCAAAGGCGTCATCTCGCCTTTCCCAACACAGCTCGTCTCGAACGAAGAGTTCATCCCGCGCCGGCAGACCGACCAGCAGAAGCGTGTCGAGCAGGTGATCGGCGAGCTCTCGGCCGAGAAGTCGAAGAAGCTCGGGATCGATCGCCGCGACTTCATGGCGACGACGATGGGGCTCGCGACCTGCTTTCTGGCGCAGAACACGGTCTACGGGAAGTTCTGGGACGTGGACGAAGAAGAAACGATGGAACCGGCGGCCTACGAGGAGAAGTGGCCGAAGGGCGAGTACTTCATCGTCGACGTGCAGACGCACTTCAGTAACGGGTTCCCGCTGACCTTCCGCAACGCCGAGTTCCTGAAGAACATGGGCTTCGAGCTGAAGAACGACGCCGAAGCCTACAGCTTCCCGAACATGGTGAAGGAGATGTTCTTCGACAGCGAGACCGGGATGATCGTCATCTCGGGCGTGCCCGGCCGCGAAGAGCAGCGTGACGCGGAAGGGAAAGTCCTCGAAGGCCCCGCCCGGCGCGGAGGCATCCTCCCGAGCTGGCTGATGGCGCAGAGCCGCGATCGCATCAACGCCCTGGCGAAGTCCACACGCGCGTTCTCGCAGGGCAACCTCGCGCCGAATCACTACTGGAACCGTGCGACGAACTCGATGGACAAGGCCGCGACCCTCGAGCAGATGGATCGCGAGATCAACCTCTACAAGATCAACTCATGGAAGTGGTACTGCCATTTCGATCCCGGCCGGTCCGGCGGGGGGTTCCAGATCGACGACGACAACGCCGCGTGGTTCTATGAGGAATCGCGGAAGCGTGGGATGAAGATCTTCAGCGTCCACAAAGGCTACTCGTCGCAGTCGCGCACGCTCGGCCACCTCGCCAATCCCAAGGACGTCGAGAAGGCGGCGCTCCAGAATCCCGATCTTTCGTTCATCATCTACCACTCGGCGCTGAAGCACGGGAACACGGAGCCGGACTGGGTCGCGCTCAACAAGTACGAACCGACGACCGGCGACTTCGAGTGGCACAGCGTCCTGATGGACATCAAGAAGCGCAATCCGCAGATCAACAACGTGTACTGCGAGCTCGGAAGCTTCTTCGGCCCGCTCGCGATAAGCCATCCAGAGATGGCGATGCACGGGATGGGTAAGAACCTGAAGTACTACGGCGCCGATCGCATCGTCTGGGGTACTGACTGCCTCTGGTGGGGCTCGCCGCAGTGGGTGATCGACGCGTTCAAGCGCTTCCAGATCACCGACGAGTTCGCCGAAAAGTTCGGGTACCCGAAGCTGACGAAAGAGGACAAGGCGAAGATCCTCGGCCTGAACGCGGCGAAGATCTACGGGATCGACGCGAAAGAGCAGCGGAAGGTCCTCCCGGCCGATTCGCTGTCGCAGCTCAAGACGGCGTATCTTGATTACGGCGGCCAGCGGAGCAACGTCGCGCCGGGGTGGGTGCGGGCGGATGACTAGGGACTAGGGACTGGGGACTGGGGACTTGGATATGACAAGACGATTGGGGATTGCGGTGACGGTCGCGCTGATGTTCGTGCGTGTGGCGCTTACGCTCGCCGCGCAGCCGGCGGCGCCGCCGCGGCCGGCGCCCGTCACGTTCACGAAAGACGTCGCGCCCATCCTCTACAAGAACTGCGTCCGCTGCCATCGTCCGGACGAGATCGCGCCGATGTCGCTGCTGACGTACCAGGATGCTCGTCCGTGGGCGAAAGCGATCCGCCAGCGCGTAGCCGAGCGGACTATGCCGCCGTGGTTCGCGGATCCGGCGCATGGCGAGTTCTCGAACGACCTGCGCCTGTCGCAGCAGGATATCGACACGATCGTCGCGTGGGTGGATCGCGGCGCCGTGAAGGGTGACGACACGGACATGCCCGCTCCGCCCGCGTACGCGCCCGGCTGGACGATCGCGGAGCCGGACGCGGTCTTCACTATGCCGCTGGAGCAGCCGGTCCCAGCCGATGGCGTCGTTCCATATCTTTACTTCACGGTTCCGACCAACTTCGCCGAAGACAAATGGATCCAGGCGCTCGAGATCCGGCCGGGCAACCGCAAGGTCGTGCATCACGTGATCGTGTCGGTGCTCGAACCGGGCGCCGCGCGCGGACCGGTGGAACAGGGGAGCGACAAGGCCCCTGTGGACGTGGTCCGCAGCCAGCTGGGTGGGACGACGCCGAACAGGCCAGGCGCGATTTTTCCCGAAGGCACTGCGCGCCTGGTGAAGGCGGGCTCGAGCCTCGTCTTTCAAATGCACTACACGCCGAACGGCGAAGCGACGAAAGACCGCACGAGTATCGGGCTGATCTTCGCGAAGCAGCCGCCGGCAAAAGTGCTCCGGGCGGGGCTGGCCATCAACACACGCTTCGTGATCCCGCCGGGCGATCCGAATCACGAAGTTCGTTCCGCGGCGACCGTCGGCGAGGACGTTCACCTCTACACGCTCATGCCGCACATGCACTTCCGCGGAAAGGACTTCACCTACACGGCGGTGTATCCCGACGGCCGCAGCGAGATCCTGCTCAGGGTTCCGAAGTACGACTTCAACTGGCAGCTCACGTACTCGTTCAAGAAACCGCTCGCGCTTCCGAAGGGCACTCGCATCGAGTGCGTCGCGCACTTCGACAACTCGAAGGCGAACCTCGACAACCCCGATCCGACGGCCGAGGTGCGGTGGGGCGACCAGACCTGGGAAGAAATGATGATCGGCTGGTATTCGTACACGCGCGACGCTGAGCAGCCGCCGGTCGTGACTGCCTCCGCCCCGGCGCGATGAGGCTCGCGCTCTCGCTCGTCGCCGCGCTCGCGCTTCAGCAGCCGCCGGCGACGGTCGACGAGTCCGCCCGGTTCCACCACGTTCACCTGAACGTCACGGATCCTCAGAAGACGCTCGCGTTCTATTCGAAGTTCTTCGGTGCGTCACCCGTGAAGTTCGGCGGCACTGCCGACGCGCTCTTCACCGAGCGATCGTTCCTGTTGCTGCAGAAGGTCGCGTCGCCGGCGCCGAGTATCTTGACGACCGGCATCTGGCACATTGGCTGGGGCGGCGTGAACGTGCCGGTCGAATACGAGGGGCTGAAGGCCGGCGCCGTCGAGTTTCACACGCCGCCGACACCGCTCGGCGCCAACCACTACATGTATCTCTTCGGGCCCGACCGCGAGCTCGTGGAGATTTACAGCGGCGAGCGGAACCACCGCTTCAACCACGTGCACCTGTTCGCCTCGGACGTCAACGTGACGTCGCAGTGGTATGCGGACCATCTCGGACTGGCGCTGCAGCGCCGCACCGTGCCGCGGCCGACTGAGCCCTCACGCTTGTGGTTGAACGCCGTCATCGTCGACAACGTGACGTTCTACGTGTTCGCGAAGCCAGACACCGATCCGCCGCCGTCATGGTGGCGCGATCCGCCGCTCAAGACGCTCGAAGCGACGCGCGGACACGTGATCGATCACATCGCGTTCTCGTACCGCGACATCGCCCCGGTCTTTGCGCGGTTCAAGGCCGCTGGCGTTGCGATCGTCGAGCCGATCGGAACTCGCGATCCGTATCCGCTGAAAAGTTTCTTCGTCCAGGGACCGGACCAGGTCCTGGTGGAGATCGTCGAAGCCCGCCCGATCCCGGACGCGAGCTGGGACAAGGAGTGAAGGACATGACACGAAGGTTCGTTCTGCTGTTGACGGCGGGCATCGTCGGCTTCGCCGCGCAGATCACGGCGCAGGAAAAGAAGGAAACGGCGAACGTCGTGGGGACATGGATCCTGGAGGTCGAGACGTCAGCCGGCAGCGGCACGCCGACGTTCACGTTCAAGCAGGATGGCGAAAAGCTCGAAGGCGACTACAAGGGCGCGTTCGGCGAAGCCAAGGTCACCGGGACGGTGAAGGGCAACGCGATCAGCTTCTGGTTCACAGTGGAAGCGCAGGGCGCCCAGGGGAAGATTACTTACGAGGGCACTGTCGAGGGGGACACGATGAAAGGGAAGGTCGACATGGCCGACATGGCCGAAGGGACCTTCACCGGGAAGCGACAGGCCAAGTGATCCCCGCAGGGACTAGGGACTAGGGACTGGGGACTGGGGACTGGGGACTAGAGCTTTGACGCTGTCGTCGTGGTCGGCTCGACGCTGAAGGTAGTCCAGCCGATCATCATCTCTTCCCAGGTCTGATCGCCCCAGCGTACGTCCTTCGTCGCGTCGGGGTTGG
>DATAEE010000124.1:0-7676 GCA_036258175.1 Vicinamibacterales bacterium | reverse complement strand
GCGGATATAGGTCAGCTCGTAGATATCTTCGATCCCGCGCGAGGCCTTGAACACCAATGCCTCAAAGCCTGGCGTAATCGGGGTTCCGAGCTCGACGCTCAGCGCTTTGGCGCGCGCGATCACTTCCTGCGGATCGGAAATCTCGGCTGGCGTGATCTGGTTCATCACTTCGGCGGCCGTGTAGCCCAGCATCCGCTCAGCGCCGACGTTGAAGATCTGAATGACGCCGCTCGCGTCGGTGGCGATACTCGAGAAATTGGCGCTGTTGAAAATCGCGCTCTGCAGGGCCCCCGCCTTGAGCAGCGCCTCTTCCGCCTGCTTGCGCGCGGTGTTGTCGGTGCCGATCAACAGATAGCCGATGATGGCGTCCTGCGCGTCGCGCAGCGCCGTCACCGACACCACCGCCGGGAACCGGCTCCCATCCTTGCGGAAATAGGTCAGCTCGTAGATATCCTCGATCCCGCGCGAGGCTTTGAACACCAATGCCTCAAAGCCTGGCGTAATCGGCGTTCCGAGCTCGACGCTCAGCGCCTCGGCGCGCGCGATCACTTCCTGTGGATCGGAAATGTCTGCCGGCGTGATCTTGTTCATCACTTCGGCGGCCGTGTAGCCCAGCATCCGCTCAGCGCCGACGTTGAAGATCTGAATGACGCCGTTCGCGTCGGTGGCGATGCTCGAGAAATTCACGCTGTTGAAAATGGCGGTCTGCAAAGCCCTCGCTGCTCGCAACGCCTCTTTGCTCCGGACCTCATCGCCGACATCCAGGGTGCCGTCAACGTTGTCGTTGGGAAACACGGGATCGTAGATTTTCGCGGCCATGTCTTGCTGCTCCGTCCCGAGGTGCCGCCGCAGCGTCGCGTTCTGCCGGGCGTCAGGCGTGAGATCGTACGATCGAGCGCCGCATGGAAAGGCGGCAGCGTCGAAGGGTTTGCAAAGGTAATCGTCGGCCCCGTGCCGCACTGTCTTGATGGCCATCGGCGCCACGTCAGTGTCACGGGTTGTCGTTCACCGACGACGTCAGGACGATAGGAAGCATTAGCGGCCTCCCGACGTCAACAGCATGCCCCCTTCTATGACCGTTCCGCCGATTCTCGCCGCGTGAAACTGGGGTCGATTGTCGCTCCACCAGAGCGATTGTCAATCCGAAACCGCGCAGAAGGCGCAGGGCGCGAGGCGCCCCAATCGGGCCGAGGCCGCTACACCGGTCGGTTCTTTTTCCGTACCCGCTATTGCCGCTGAGCTCGTTTTGGGAGAAGCCAGTCTCGAAATACATTCGGCCTGCGCGCTGTCAGGAACGCGCGCGGGTGGGGCTTCATTGGCAGTGCGGCGTCAACGATTCTACCGGCGGAGCGGATTCCCGGGCGAGTTCAAACCGACAAAACGCGATCAGCGTGTCTGAGGTCCGTGACACCATTGTGCTCGACGACCGCCCGAATTGAGGGACTTGGTTCTCGATCAACTCGACGTCGAAGGCGTCCTGGCATTCGTCGAGTACGTCATGGTCAGTACAGTGGAACTCGGGCTTGACCAGAAGCAGCAACTTCAGAAGGCTGTATTTCCGAGTGGGCTACAATTCGACGGGGAGAGATTTGGAACCGCGGTAACGTGCTTGGCCTTCAAGAAGTTCGGAGAAGACGGCTCGGGATCAGAATCGGCGTCCCCAAGGGGAACCGACGGCAGTGGAAGCGCCTGGATGGCTGGCTGGCCGGGTGATGACGCGTGGCTGAGTGCGCCCAGATGATTCTCGGTCGCGGGGCGCGCCACTCGCGACCAGCTCCGCCGGCGATTCCGATGACGACAGCATCGCCGATGATATGGACGTGTAACGGAAGACGATGTTTAGTGCTTAGCAATAAAAGTCAGAATCGCTTTCGCGCTCCCCTCGGGATTACGCGTGTGCCAACTGTGAGGTGCGCCGGGAATGATTGCGGCTTCTGCGGTTTTCGGCAGACAACTGATCGTCATCTCGTAACGGTATCGCGGCACATCAGCCGTCTTTTCTCCGCGGATCAGCAGGGCGGGTATCTTGAGCCTTCGCAGGTGTTCGCAGGTAAGCGGCGTCCCCCTCCGCGCCTCCGGGTCGAGGGTCTTCGCGTTGTAGAGGAGTTGCTGCTGTCGCTCCGGTGGCAATTTTTCGAAGGCCCCCGGCTCGCTAAGAGCCCAGTCGTACTGGAGAATCGCCGCCTGTCTTAGATCGCCTGCCTCTATAGCCTGCCTGGCCTTCTCATTGTCCTTTTGCGCGGCCGCCACCGCCGCCTTGCCTTCCGCGGAGACAGGAGCGATAAGGCCTTCTCCGACTACGACACTTCGCAGCAGCTCCGGGTACTTGAGCGCGACACGTCCCACGACGGCACCGCCGTAGGAGTTGCCGACGAGATGCACTTTGCCGACATTGAGCGCGCGGATAAATGCGGCCACGTCCTCGACGTGCTGCGCCATCGTATAATTCTTGCCATCGTCCAACCACGGATTCGGGTAATGGTAACGGCGGCTCAACGAAACATAGTGGAACTTCCCGGAAATGAACGGCCGCAAGCGTTCCCAGGTTGCCCAGTCACCGACGCCGCCACCGTGGACGAATACAACGGTGTCTCCCTTCCCTTCCTCGACGTAGGCCAGCTCAACATTGTTCACCTTCAGCCTTTTCACCTGCATCTCCGCGGTAGAACGATATGGGGCAGTTTGCGAGGCGTAAACAACGGCGGTCAGTAGGCACAGCGCAAGTGAGTTGTGCATGGCGCCCCCCTTCCTACCATCCGATGCGTTGGGGTTCATCGACGCTGGCGGTTCACCGTCAGTCGAGTCCCGGTGGGTATTCGACGAGAACCGACGCTTGCGCATGATGGGCCACGGCTAGGATTCTTTTCAAGCCTGGCCCGATTTCCTCCCTCAACGGGAACGGACGGCGAGTGGAAGTGCCTGGACGGCTGGCTGACGGCGTAATGGGACCTAAGCGGGCGTTGTAGTTGCCCGACGGAATATAGATGTTAGAGGTAAAACCCGAACGAGCGCGTTAGTTCCGTGACGTCACCGGATAGCGGCGGTCGATATGCCCGTCACATGTCGTAGCCGTACTCCATTACCACGCCACTCGGGAGCACGAGCGATGTCCGGCGCTCGGCGTCGTCATACGCAATGGAGACGAACTACCGCGGTTGCGAGTAAATCACCCGCGCGCCGCGCGTGCGCGCGGCCGTCCGCTCCGCGTCACGACAATTCGTAGGCGGCGGCTGCTGCCCGGGCGGGAGTTTGTCGTACCACACGCGGCACGATCCGGGAGGTGGCAGATGGCCGGCGGGTTGCCCTGCGAGTGTCGGTGCTCCGTCTTCTCAATCGAGTAGACCTTCGCAGCGCACGCGGGCACCGCCTAGAGCCATTGACGCGATCAGGACAGCAGCTAAACGCATCACACGTTCCTCTGAGAAGCCGCTGACGCAGGTGCAGGCGCAGTACCACTCGACATCGACGCCAGAGGCCCGATCCATTTCCTTCAAGGCTTTCATCGCCAGGGGTTGGTGCCGTATCAGATCGTCGGCCAGCTTTCGGACCGGCTGCGCGGGCTGTTCCGGCTGGCGGCGTAGCGTAGAATCGGAAGGCCCGTGAGAACCGAACTCATTTATATCGCCCTCAAATCGGGTAAGTGACCGTCCTCAAGTTTGGGGTGTATGAAGTACATTGCTGCGTTCGTCGTGGTGTCGCTTTGGGTGCATGTCAATCCAGCCCGCAACGCAACTAACAGGACAACCTGGAGTATGAGGAGCTGATAGACGGCAAAAAGCATCCGGAACAGATTGCCGAATGGGACGCGTGGGAATCGAGATTTAGCGTCCTCGCATTAGTCGCACGCTCTTCAGGTGCCGTGCCCCCCAGTCTGGGTCTGTCGGACGCGGACTTAAAGCCGGTACTGCACGAGGCTAACGAACAAACCACGCCGCGCAACCAGTGCATCGAGCAGGTGGAGAAGTTGAAGCCACTGCTCGATGTCGTACCCGTACGGGACGTAGACATCAACGCCGAGACCAAGACGATTCAGATCGAGTGTCGGTCAAGAACGCTCGATGCCCGTGATCGTTTGCTCAAGACGTTGAGTCCCGAGGGTGTGATCGCTCTCTCAGCGTGGATTGAGAATGGGAAAACGCACATGCAGGTGCGCGTGCCCAAGGGTGAGATGGCGCACTATCGCCAGCCGCAGTAACCGCGAGTATCAGTGAAAAACCGACGGCATCTATCGCTATCCAGATGACGCGCCACCCAAGCCCGTTGAACGGTGGTGGCACGAAGGCGTGCGGATGCTCTCGGCCATGATCCTGGGCTTCCTCGTCTCTGAACTCCGGCACCGAGGCTTCGATGGATGGCTGTGGTCGCCGATCCTCTTCATCGCAATCATGTTCATCGGCCTCGCCATCAAGGAATGGCGGACGGCTCGCAAACGTGAGTGAGGATTAGTTTCAAACTCCAACGGCGGAACACAACGGGCGTTCAGTGAAACTGCACGCCCGTTGTTCTTTGGAGAACGTGAACTACTTACGGAAAAGAAGGCGCCCCTAAGCACGTCTACTTCGAACCATCTCGGCAACTGGCTGGCGCGGCTCGAATCTCTGCGCCAAGCCTTCAATCCCGCCCATAAGCGCCCCCGGACCCGAGGTGAACAAGCCCTCGCCGCGTGCGAAAGTTAGATCCCATGTACGAATCGAACCGGGTTCTCGGTGGGCCGTCTGAGGGCATATCAGGAGGGCATTAGTGTCAAAACGCCGGAGGATTCTGCAGGCTCGTGAGCGTGAACGCCAGGCGTGGAGTTTGACCCAGCGAGGCCGGACGCAGGGCGAGATCGCCACTGAGTTGGGGATCACTCAGCCGAGCGTGAGCAAGATTCTCGCGCGATTGGAGCAACGGGTGCTGGGTGAGCTTGCCGGGAGCGTGCAGGAACTAGAGTTGCGGCAGGCGGCCCGCCTCGAGTACCTGTACCGAGAAGCCGTCGACGCGTGGGAATCCAGCAAGCCCATTAGCGCGGTGGACGGCTCCGCAGCCGCTGAACGGCGGGCGCCCGGTGATCGAAGATTCCTGGCGGAGGCGCGAACCGTGCTCGCTGACTTACGCCGTCTGTGGGATTGGATGCGCCGGTTAAGGTCGAGGCGCCGTCAACCGACCGGCCGCTGCTCATGGCGATGTCGGACGAGGAATTGTATGGGGAACTCGCCGAGAACACCATGGTTAGCTCCGCCGTTCTCGCAACAGTGACCGCCAGGGACTAAGAGCCGTAACAAAACCTGACCGGACTGGGGCGCTCCAGTTTTATCGAACGTCGCCCCACCTGAACAGCCGCGATCCGAGCATGTCCACGGGCGGATACGTAAATACTGGGCGACTTGAACGAAGCCGCTGACGCGGCGGCCGACGGGCAGCCGGGTAACTCGTAGCAGGATAGGGTGCGTGCTCACAGGAGGTGTCTGTGACCAAGCTACTGCAATGTCTGCGCGACGAGTTGGTGCGTCGCGACTACGCCGCTCCCACCATTCGCAGCCACGTGCAGATCGTTGGGGCGTTTCGCCAGCACGCGGGCGGGCGCCTCGATCTGGCCACCCGCACACTCGCCTTCGACACCTCATGAGCGCCTAGCGCTGTCGTCCCCACCGCCAGCTTGGGCAACGTGAGAGCCCACGTCTCGGGAGTGCTATGCCTCGGTCTCCCGTGCGAGCCGCTCGCGTCGGGCGCCGAGCCTGGACGCTCGACCTGTGGACCAGGCGCCGCCGTCGCTCGCGCGCCGACGGTCGCTCGGTCGCCAACGTCCCACGCCCGAGGATCCCAATTCCAGCTCCATAGCCGGCCGCCGCGCTAGCGGCTTCCTTCAAGTCTCGTTATCGAAAGTGCCTCGGCCTCAACATCGAGCCCACATCCCAGCGCTTTGCGCCGAGTCACTTCGGATGAACGCTAGCGACTTATGGACTTGGCCTTCCACTGCAGTCCTTCCCTTCAGCAAGGGCTTCCTCTATGATGCCCCGAAAGTTACAGTCGAAGAAACCGCAGGAGCTTCCGGAGAAGAGAGTCGGACAGTAGGGATGAATGTTTAAAGCCGGCGAAGTCTATTTGAACCCCGTGACCGGTGAGCGAGCTGTGATCCGGATCGGGACGGACATAACAGGTGGCGAAAGGATGGTCGTGGACGTCTACGTCCTACCCGGCGGCAGAGTGATGGGCGAGCATATTCACCCTGAGATGGAAGAGCGATTTGTGATGCTGCGCGGTAAAGTCGGGTTCCGGCTTGCGGGTCGGGTGTCGATCGCGGAGCCGGGGGTTGAACTAATGGCCCCGCCGGGAACTCCCCACGACTGGTGGAACGCCGGAACGGAGGAAGCATTGGTTCGCATGGAAATGCGGCCGGCAGCCCGGTTTGAGGCCATGATCCGCAACGCATTCGGGCTGGCACAGGACGGAAAGGTGAACAAGCATGGAATGCCAAACGTCCTGCAACTTGCCGTCTTCGCGCGTGAGTTCTCTGACGTCATGGAATTTACGCGGCCACCCCGATTCGTGCAGAGGATACTATTTGGCCTGCTTGCCCCAATCGCCCGGATGTTAGGTTATCAAGGAAGCTATCCTGAGTACCTGACCCGTAAGCCATCCAGTACGATCTCTGTGGCGCCACTACCGCTGAACTAAACGGTGGAAGATGGCGCACCCGGCCTTCCGCGGGGCGCGATGCGGGCAAACGACGCACCCCCAGTTCTGGGCGGAACATTCACAATCCGGTACTTCGACGCAACGGCAATCAGGTTTTGTATGTCCGCGTATGGAATCTCCGCCGGCGGTGGCAGAGTCAGCGCCGGCGCGGGCGTGCAGAACTGCTTGAAGTATCCTTCCAGCCCAGCCGGGGTCAGCAGGATCAGCATGCGTACCTGATCAAAATGGATCTCAAAGGAGTGTGGGACGCCGCGCGGACCGAAAATCAGCGTGCCGGGCGTGGCGCGGATGGTTTGATCGCCGATCAACGCAGTGATCTCGCCCTCCAAGATGTAGAAGCTCTCGTCCTCGTTGCGATGGATGTGGCGAGGCGGGCAATTGCCCTTCTGGTGAGTGCTTCGATCAGCGCGAATCGTCCCTGCGTCTGGTCACCGGTGGCGAGGAAAGTGAGCAGCCAACCAGTGTACCAGAACGAGTCTTGGAGAGACCCTCGTCCCCGGCCGAACGGAGCAAGCAGATCGGCTTCCGCCGTCGTGCTGAGGGGTGTTGTCATGGTTGGTTCCGTTCGATGAAATCGACGCTGCGCAGCCAAGGGATCATAGCTCGTCGGCACGCTGGTCAGGGAGGTTTGAAGTGGCACGTGGCTGCCACCAAGTAGTTCGTCGCCTCCGACCCGCAGCTTAGCTCCCGATAAACGGGATTATCGGAAACTGGCTTTCGGGGATTCCCACATTCCGATAAGCCGACTAGAACGAAGACCTTGGCGCCGGAGATTCGGAAGCGTGAGGCCAACATCGCGCAGTTGGAGGCCGGTTGCGTGCGCCCCGGGCGCCCCGACCGAATCTGGACGTGTTGCGCTCCGCGCTGGAGCAGCGGGCGCAGGATTGGAAGGTCGCGCTGCGGACCGAGCCGAAAGTGGCGCGGCTGATTCTCCGGCGCATCGTCGGACCGATCACACTGTGGGACAGTTCGCAGATTCCGGAATGGCCCCACCGACC
>DATAEE010000123.1:0-4131 GCA_036258175.1 Vicinamibacterales bacterium | reverse complement strand
TCGTGGGTCGGCACCGAGATCGACTCGGCAGGACGAACGGACACGGGACGCCTGTTCTTCGCACCGGTCGAAACGATAACCGGCCGCGGCCTCCGGCTTTCACCGTTCGAGCTTCACGAGCGATCGGCGGGGCTCGACATGCCGCTGACCGGTGAGTGCCTGACCTGTCACACGCTCGACCGGCCGGCTGGAGCGCGTACGCGTTTCCCGGCCCATCTGCATGGCGCGGATGCCTTCGACACGCTGCGCCCGCTCGGCTGCAGTGCGTGCCACGGCGAGGTGGCCCGGCACGCACAGGTCATGAGCGGCAGAAGCGGCTCGAAGCCGCGGGGGCTCGCCGTCACGAGGCTCTGGCGGCTTTCGGCCGGCGCGCAGCGCGACATCTGCGCGCGGTGTCATCTCCAGGGAGACGCGCGGATCGACCTGGTCAACGGCACCGTCGACCGCACGCGTCCGATCGCCGGGCAGATTCCGGTGCTCGTGCCGAGCAGAACCATCGTGGACTTCCGTTTCGTGGGACAGATCGAGCGTCTCGCTCTCTCCACGTGCTTCAAATCGTCTCCCGCGATGACCTGTACGACGTGCCACGATCCGCACACCGGCGTGCGAGCGCAGGGCGTGCAGTCGTTCGACAGGGCATGCGTCGCCTGTCACGAGAAGCTCGGCGCGCACACGTCGGTCAGCGTGGCGCAGGTGACAGGTGAGCCGGCGCGCAGCGCGCGCGGGTGCGTCGACTGTCACGTGCGACGCAGCCAGCCCTTCGACCTCCCACACGTGAGGACGGCCGACCACTTCATCCGGCGTCGCATCGAACGACCGCAGCACGACATCCCGCACCGTCAGTTCGCCGTCCGGGAAGCCGAGCTCACGATCTTTGATGACGGGCGCCTGCGCCCCACCCTCGAGAGCGCGGCGGGGCGTCGGTGGGCCTCCGGTGTCATGGCGATGGGGCTGCTCACGATGGGGCGTTTTGCGGAAGCTGCCCGACACTTCGAAGCCTTCCCACCGCCTGGGTCCGCTGCCGCTCGAGTGGCGTCAGCCCCTCCCGGGCTGACGCCGCTCGAAACATCTGCCGCGTTTCACACGGTACGCGGTCTTGTATTGCTGGGCACCGGGAAGATCGCGGAGGCGACGCGCGCCCTCTCGGATGCCATCACGATCGATCCGGGAGCCGGGGACGCGCGTATGGCACGGGCCCGCCTCAGCCTCGACGCCGGTGACCTCGCGGGCGCCGGACTGGACACCGAAGCGGTGATCAGGATGTATCTGCAGACCGAGCAGCCATGGGATCTGCGCATTGAGATCGCCCGACGCACGGGCCGTGTCGACCTGGCGTTATCACACCAAGCTTCAACCGGCCTGTCGCGCAGGCGAATTCGAATGGGCGGCTAAACCCAATGACCGTCGGATGCGTTCAACGTTCCCTTCGTGGAATCACCGGCAGAAGAACGTGCGAAGGGCGTTCGGCATCGTGGTAGACGGTCTGCCGCGCCGGGTTGACGCTGGCGGTCGTGGCGAACGCTTCCCCCGTGTTCGGGTTCCGATCGAACTGCGGGAAGTGGCTGCTCGTCACGTGGACTCGCACGCGGTGCCCTTTCTGAAACGCCACCGATGTCCCCACCAGATCGATCTCGAACCGATACACCTGGCCCGGCTTCAGCAAGGTCGGCCTGCTCAGGCTCTCACGGTAGCGGGCACGCACGATTCCCTCAGCCATGTTGTAGCTCGAGCCATCCGGATACACATCCACGAGTTTGGCGACGAAATCCGTGTCGGGCGCGTTAGACGATGCGTACAGCACCACCTTCACAGGACCAGTCACCTCGAGCTCCTGTTGCAGAACATCTGACGTGTAGACGAGGACGTCCTGTCGCGTTTCGACGGGACGCTGGTCCTGCGGCCCGGCGGCGGTCGGCGTTCCACAGCAGTTGTTGCCACCCAGCGAGGGAACCGGATCGTTTGGATCGTACTGAAAACGATCCGAGATCGACGTGGCTGGGGGCTTCGTCCATGTCAGACGGCCGTCGCCTCGATCAGTATTCGCCTTGCCGGCGCTGTCGAAGTAGAACGGCCGGTATTCTGCCCGCGCCAGCGGATACTCAGGTTCGTACACCCACTCGTTGCGCCCCATGACGAACAGCTTCACCGGCGGTTCGGTCGAGAGCCCGTTGTCGATCCCCTTCAGCCAGTAGTCGTACCAGCGAAGCTGCAGGGGATTCGCGTCAACCATGGCGGTTGGACCGAAATCGAGCGCGCCGAACTTCTGGGATGCGCCGTGCCCCCACGGTCCGATGACGAGGTGACTCATGCGGCGGGCCTTCTCGGCCGCTCCTTTCTGACTCATCCCCACGTAGCCACGCAGAGTCCCCTGGCTGAAGATGTCAAACCATCCTCCGAAGGTGTGCACGGGAATGGAAATCTTCTGAAACACTTCCTCGACGTTGAGCGGCTTCCAGTAGCCGTCGTAATCGGGATGGGCCAGCCAGTCGTCGTAGAATTTCGCCTGCCGTCCCACCAGCTTCTGCATCGTCTTCAAAGGCAGGTGCTTTTGGACGTCGTCGTAGTGAATCGCGTGAAGCCCGTCCACGGTGTGCGGACCTGGGTTCTGCATGATCCGCGATTCCTGGCGGACAGGCCCCCAGCCGAAGTTGAATGAGAGGCGCCAGCCGCCATTGAGCGTGATCCAGTCGTGGTAGATGCTGGTCGACGCCACCATTGGAAAGATCGTCACAAGGCTGGGCGGCCCGGCCTGCGCGGCGCGCCACTGGTTCTGGCCGAGGTACGAGCCCCCCTGCATCGCCACCTTGCCGTCGGACCATGCTTGTTTCGCGGCCCACTCAATCGTGTCGTAGCCGTCCTTCTCGTCGTTGAAGAATGGCTCCCAGACGCCGTCCGATTCGTGGCGTCCTCTCACGTCCTGGAACACATACACGTAGCCCCGTCGCGCGAAGTAAACGGCCGCGTCGTAGGCCGTGGGATAGCGCTCGGTGCTGTAGGGGGTTCTGGACACCAGGACGGGATGCCGGCCGCTGCCGACGGGACGATAGACATCCGCGTACAGAGTGATGCCGTCCCGCATGCGAATCGGGACGCGGTTCTCAATCAGGATGTCGTTTCTGGGTGGAACGTCAGCCGGGAACTTGACGGCTGCAGGGCCCTGGAAGGCCGCCGGCCAGTCTGAACTCAGGATGACGGCCGCAAAGGCCGCCAGCAGGGCGCCCGCGATCCGAGTGAGGCGCGCAGTGGTGGGATCGGCCATGGACCGCTCAGCGCTGACCGTCCGTCTTCGCCCTCGCCGGTTGCTCGAGCACCTGCCTGAGTCTCCGCGCGACGATTCTCTCCTCTCCCGGCCGCATCATCCACACGCCGACGACGAGGGCGGGACCGTCGTTGCGCGTGCCGATTGAAGGCTCTCCGTCCCTCAAGGCCCTCACCACATCGATTGCGCTGATGCCGAGTGCCGCCGCGTCCCATGTGATGCGTACGTGTGGAACGTGGTTGGCCACTTCCGGCACGAAGATCTCGGCGGTGACGCCGGGGACCGCAGCAGCGCTCTTGCGGATCTCCTCCGCGCGCTTCTCGAACTCGCGCTGCTCCTTCGCGTGATCCTTCTCGAGGTACAGCTCGAGCGCCGCGAGCATGCCGAGCATCTCTTCCTTGTTCACCTTCATGCCGCGGCCAACCGTGTTGCTGTTGGGCGGACCGTTCAGACGGGCGGCGGCGATGAGATCTTTCCTGCCGAGGAGCAGGCCGGCGCTCTGCGGGCCCCGGATCCCCTTGCCGCCGGAAAACGCGACGAGGTCGAAGCCCATCTTCGTGTACTTCCAGAGGTTGTCCACCGGAGGCACATCGGCTGCGGCGTCGTTGAAGGTCGGGATTCCATGCTTCTTGCCGAGCCGGGCGAACTCCTCGTCCTGGATCTGCCCTTCCTTATTGTTGTTGTTGTAGAAGAGCATCATGGCGCTCGTCGCGTTGACGGCTCGCTCGAGGTCCTCGCGCGTCTCCACTTCGACCAGCTTCACCCCGCAGTTGCGCACCGCGTGGTCGTACCCGAACCGGTGGGATTTCTGGATGATGACCTCGCTCTTCATCGACGTCAGATCGGGAAGATCGATCATCTTCTGCCGGTCC
>DATAEE010000122.1:0-3524 GCA_036258175.1 Vicinamibacterales bacterium | reverse complement strand
CGCAGCCAGGAAGAGAAAGAGTCGCGTCATGAAAGAACCTCTCGAGCGCATTTGAGCGCATGGGCGCGCGGCTGTAAACCTGGGACACTCCCGCAATCTTGCTCGACTCGCTCGTCCTGATTGCCGGGGCCGGGCCCACGGGTCTCGTACTGGCGTTCTGGTTGACCCGGCTCGGCACTCCGGTGCGGATCATCGACAAGACCGCGGAACCGGGCATCACCTCCCGCGCGCTGGCCGTGCAAGCCCGCACGCTGGAGTTCTACCGTCAAGTCGGCCTCGCCGATGCGGTCGTCGCCGGTGGCGTTCAGGTGGCGAACGCCAACTTCTGGGTGAAGGGGGCCAGGGCCGCGCGAATACCGTTACGGCGCATCGGGGAGGGGGCGAGCCCCTACCCCTTTGCGCTGGTCTTTCCGCAGGATGCCCATGAGCGATTGCTCATCGAGCGCCTGGGCGACTTGGGGGTGCGGGTGGAACGGCAAACGGAGTTGCTCCGCTTCGAGCAGCACGACGCCGGGGTGAGGGTGACGCTGCGGCGGCCGGACGGCTCGGAAGAACTCTGCGAAGCCGCCTACCTCGCGGGCTGCGACGGTGCATCCTCGACCGTCCGAGAAACGCTGGGAGTGGGCTTTCCTGGCGGCACATACACGGGGCTGTTCTACGTCGCCGACGTGAATGCGACCGGCCCGCCGACCAACGACGAACTGCACGTCGATCTCGAAGACGCCGATTTCCTGCTCGTCTTTCCGCTCAAGGGGAGGGGCCGAGTGCGCCTCGTCGGGATCGTGCGCGACCCGCCGGGCCGCCATCACAACACGCTGACGTTCGACGACGTGAAGGGCAAAGCCCTCGAGCGCCTAAAACTCGCCGTCGAGAAGGTGAATTGGTTCTCGACCTACCGCGTCCACCACCGCGTCGCGGATCAATTCCGCAACAGGCGCGTGTTCCTGCTCGGGGACGCCGCGCACATCCACAGCCCCGTCGGCGGCCAGGGAATGAACACCGGCATCGGCGACGCCGTCAACCTGGCGTGGAAGCTCGCCGCGGTGTTGACGCGCGGTGCCCCGGAGAACCTGCTCGACACCTATGAGCCGGAGCGGATCGGGTTTGCGCGGCGGCTGGTCGCCACCACCGACCGCCTCTTCACCTTCGTGACGGCGCGCGGTGCTGTCGCCCGGTTCGTCCGCACGCGGCTCGTTCCGCGGCTGGCGCCTCTGCTCTACCAACTTCCGCCGGTACGCCGCTTCCTGTTCCGGACCGTGTCGCAGATCGGCGTGGCGTACCGGAGGAGCCCGCTGAGCATGGGCGCGGCCGGGGCCATCCGGGGCGGGGATCGGCTGCCCTGGGTCCTGACGGGGCCGGGGCAGGACAACTTCGCCACCCTCGAGTCGCTCGACTGGCAGGTTCATGTGTACGGGGATGCACGGCCGGGCTTGGCCGAAACCTGTGCGCGACTCCGGCTCCCGCTCCACGCCTTCGTCTGGCAGCCGGCTATGCGGCGCGCCGGCCTGAAGCGCGGCGCGCTCTACCTCATCCGGCCAGACGGCCACATCGCCTTGGCCGATCCGGAGGCCGACACGGAGCGGTTGCGCCAATATTTCGCGGAGCGTGGTGGTCTCCGCCGCCTGCGCTGAATGGCCGATGTCAACGCATCATCATTGCTGCGGCCATGACAGCCAACATGACGGTCACCATCACGGCTATATGAAGTGGGCTGCTGAACATGTGGCGCAGCAATCCGAAGCGTGTACCTTGCCGGACCAATCGCATGCCGCAATGAGGGCATCGCCCGGCCGCCGACTCGCGAACATCCGAGTGCATCGGGCAGAGATAGAACGGCGCGGGGCTCATGTGTGATGGACGAGGATGGCTTTTTTCTCTTCGAACTCTTCCTTGGAAATATCGCCCTTGGCGAAACGCTCGTTTAGCAGCGTCAGCGCAGACGTGGTGGTATCGCGATGCCGCTCCCGATGGTTCCAGGGACCGCGGAACATGAGAAGCGCGCAGAAGATGACCATGAGTCCAAACATCAAGAGCGGAAAGATCCACCAGAACCCCCAACCACCAGCCCACATGTGCCATGGGCCTGGCCAATCCCAGCCTGGCTGAGGCTGTGCCATTGCAGACCAAGGCTGGAGCAATAAGCCGAGGGTGCTCACTTCCAGAAACGCCGGTTTGCGAATCATCATGCTTACCTCCGTCCGATCTTTTAGACGATCCGCGGACGCGGGTCTTGACATATGTCAATCTGGAGTGCGTCGCTATCTTCTTGCTGCAGCCGACCGGCCAGGAGCGGCTGGCGGTTGATCAAGCACGTTAGGTTGCTGTCCGACGAGACAAGTACGCAAAGAGCTACCGCGAAGGCACCAACGCGGTCTTGATCGATCCAGACCTCCACAAGCTTTTCCCGAACTCTGAAGCCGTTAACCGCGCTCTGCGCGAGTACGCTGCGAAGAAGCGCACAGCAACCTGACAACACGCCCCACCGGGCAGATCAGCTCCTCGAGTGACACAAGTGTGGAGCTAAGTCAGTAGTTCTTTCAGGGCGCGTTTGTAAGCCGAGGCTGCCGGTCGCGCCTTGGCGTGGCGTCTGCCTTTCACCACCCAGCGGCCCGCGACCATGACGTCGCGCACCATGCCGTTGCCTCCGGCGAACACGAGCGCGTTCGCAATGGCATCGCCGCTGCGCCCCTGCAAGTCGACGTGCTCTGGATCGAGCACCACCAGGTCGGCGCGCATGCCGGGCGCGATCGCGCCCATGCGCCGCCCGAGCGCCTGCGCGCCGCCGGCGGCGGCTTCGAGCCACAGCGTCGTGCCGACCGCAGGGGTTTTCTCGCCGGTCGCCACGTTGCGCTTGCGCCGCGTGACCCGCTGGAAATATTCGAGCAGCCGGAGTTCCTCGGCCGGATCGCGCGACACATGGCTGTCGCCGCCGATGCCGTAGCGTCCGCTGGACGCGCGGTACTCGGCGAGCGGGAAGATGCCGTCGCCGAGGTTGCCCTCGGTGGTCGGGCACAGGCCCGCGACGGCGCCGCTCGCCGCGAGCGCGCGGGTTTCCTCGTCGGTCATGTGAGTGGCGTGGACGACACACCACCGCTTGTCGACCGGCATCTCGGACAGCAGCCACTCGACCGGCCGTCTTCCGAGTCTCGCCTTGCATTCGTCGACTTCCCTGGTCTGCTCGGCGGCGTGGATGTGCACCGGCGCATCCGCAGGAATCGCGGCGACGAGCTCCTTGAGCGCCGCCGGATCCACCGCGCGCAGCGAATGCGGCGCCACGCCCAGATTCGTGTCAGGCGAGGACTGCCGATGCATCTTTTCGAAGATCGACAGAAGCTGCGAGACGTCGCTCGAGAAGCGCTTCTGCCGCGGCTGCAACGGCATCCGGCCGAAGCCTGACCACATGTAGAGCGAAGGCAGGAGCGTGATGGCGATGCCGGTTTCGCGCGCGGCCTCGAGATGGCTCGTCAGCATGCCGGCGGGGTGGTGGACGTAGTGGAACTCCCCGACGGCCGTGTAGCCGTGCA
>DATAEE010000121.1:0-1586 GCA_036258175.1 Vicinamibacterales bacterium | reverse complement strand
CGCGGTCACGGTCGCAGTACAGAACGTCGCGCCAGAACGACGCGCCAGGCGCCCATCGGGACGCACATATCGGCACATATGCGCTCGTGGTGTTCGACACACCGATCGCCGGTTCGGCGCTCGGTTCGACGAGCGGCTGCGGGTCGTTCTGTGCGACTCTGGGCGAGCATGGCAAGCGCAGAACGGGCATTATGCGCTGCGATCGCGGTATCGGTTCGTAGTCCGACGACGGGTGTGGGACGCGGCAAGAATGTGCCCTCATGGCAGGGCATGGGGTCTACGAAACGGCGACGGGACTCAATCCGCGCTCGCGAATGTCGTCAGAGCGTGGAGCGACGCCGGGCACTGGGCGACTGCAGTGGACGGCCAAGGGATGAAGGCCGACATTCCCTACCACGTTCCTTCGGAGACACGGTGAGGCCCCAAGCCGACATCGAGGGGTGTCGGGTCGCGCACGACCTGCTCAGATCCGTGGTGGCCGACCTGGGCGATGCCGAGGTCAGGCGTGCCTCGAAGCTGCCAGGCTGGTCCGTCGGCCATGTTCTCACGCACCTCGCGCGAAACGCGGAAGCGATGTGTCGACGGATCGACGCCGCTGTGCGATCGGAAGTCATCGACCAGTACGAGGGCGGCCGCGCCGGGCGAGCGGCGGAGATCGAAGCAGGAGCCAACCGAGATGCCGCCGCTCTGCGCAACGATGCAACGAGCTGGTCGCTCACACTCGACGACCTGTTTCAGTCGCTCCCTGATGAGGTGTGGGCCCGACCCGTGCGGACCGTCGCTGGCGACGAGCACCCAGTCGCGCTGCTCCCGTTCATGCGATGGTGGGAGGTCGAAGTGCACCTCGTCGACCTCGGGCTCACGATTCGGTCCTCGGACTGGACTGACAGCCTGGTGAACAAAGCACTTCCTCGGTTGCTCGCCGGACTGCCGGGACGTGCCGATGAGCGCGAACTCATGGCGTGGCTCCTCGGTCGAGGACCAGCCCCCGAACTGCAACCCTGGATGTGACGAGCAACAATCGCGAACGAGACACCCCGCACGCCGTGCTGGTCGCTTCGCCAATGTCCTAACCGCCGCTCGTCGGCCGTTTCGTACCCGCGATCGGCATCGCGCCGGAACATCAAGGCAACGAGTTCGGGAGAGCGTTGATGGCTGGCGTCCGCGATCGTGCCGCCCCCGAACCGCGTCCGAGCGCGCGCCATAACTGCCGATCACGCGCAGGTGCCGATCGCACCGCGCCGCACAGAACGCGCACGCCGAATGACGCGCGCCGAACCGGCGATCGAACCGATCCCGCGGGACAGTGCTCCGCGACCAAGGTTCGGCTCGTCACGCACGTCGCGTGTCGGTAGCGCACCGAGGCGCCTGGAATGCCCCCGAGCGCCACGCGGTTCGTACCGCCCGTGGACGGCACCCGGATCCTCATGATCTCCGGCAGTCTCCGTGCGCGGTCGACGAACTCGGCGCTGCTCGACACGGTGGAGCAGCTCAGGCTGCCGGACATCGTGGCCACGCGGTACCGGGGGCTCGCGAGCCTGCCGCACTTCGATCCCGACGACGACCATGAACCATTCGATCCGGCG
>DATAEE010000120.1:0-4513 GCA_036258175.1 Vicinamibacterales bacterium | reverse complement strand
TCTCGGTCTGGCGCACGCAGCTCTCGGGCGAGAGCGAGATCCGGCACAGGAGCTTCAGCACCCGGTACCCGTAACGCCGTCCCGCCCAGAACCACGGCAGGCTGCCGAGCGCCGACGCGAGCATGGCGAGCCCGAGCGCGTGGACGCCATAGAGCGGATCGGCGGCCGCGTGCGCGCCGGCGAGCATCAGCACCGGCGTCGCGGGGATCGGAGCGCCGAGCTGTTGCACCAGCACGACGCCGAATACCCCGATCAGCCCGTATTCAGGATCGAAAGCCACTCGCTATACGACCGGTCGAGGCCTTCTGCTGAAACCGTCCTGCCAGCCTTCGCGGTAGCGTGCGGCATCGACCGCGCCGCCGCAGCGCCGGGCGTAGATCTCGTCCTGCGGCTGCGCGCCCAGGATGCCGTCGCGCTGCCCGATCGCATACCAGTCCGGACCGCAATCGGCGGCCTCGAGGCCGGCGCAGCCGGCGAGGGCAACCAAACAGGCGGCAGCAAGGAGATATCTCATTCGGATGTCAACCAATGTATTTTCTCACCCGCGTTGCGCGGCGCAGCTTTGTTTCCTCGCTCATCATGGCAATGCCTCCAGTTGAAAGGTTGCTCAGGCGCCACCCGCGGTTGCTGCGCGCTTGATGATGGCGGCGACCGCTTTCGGCTGGGAAACCTGGGGCACGTGCGAGGCGCCCTTCAGCACCACGGTTTCCTTCGAGCCGGCGCGCTCGGCCATGAATTTCATTGCCGCCGGCGGAATGTTCTTGTCGGCGTCGCCGTAGATGTGCCACGACGGCACCGATTTCCACGCCGGAGCGCCGGAGCGCTCGCCGAGCGCCGTCTCGCTGATCGGCCGCTGCGTCGCGGCGTCGAGCCTCGCCTGCCTCGCCGGCACGTCGGCGGCGAACTGGGCGTTGAACTTGTCCTGCTGGATGTAGAGGTCCTTGCCGCCGTCGGCGAGCGCCACCGGCGCCGCCAGCGTGGGCCCAAGTGTGCCGCCCGGGAAGCGGTTGGACATTTCCACGGTGCTCTCACCCTGCTCTAGGGCGAACGCCGCGACGTAGACGTGCGCCTTGACCTTGCCGTCGCCGTGCACGTTGCTGATAACCGAGCCGCCGTACGAGTGGCCGACGAGCACGACCGGCCCTTGGACGCTCTTGACGACGCTGGACACGTAGTCGGCGTCGCTCTTCAGGCCGCGCAGCGGGTTCGCGGCGGCGACGACCGGGTAGCCGTCGGCGAGGAGCTCGGCGACGACGCCGTTCCAGCTCGAGGACTCGGCGAACGCGCCGTGGACGAGGACGACGGTCGGCTTGCCGCTCTGCGCGGCAGCGCCGTTCATGAGCGCTGCGGACACAAGGATCAACGCGGGCAGCAGAAAACGCGGAACCATCGGAATGGCCTCCTATTGGCGTGAATTCCGAGGCTAGGCAGCGCGGCGGGCGCGCGTATGTCGCGCCGCGGCCGGTTTGCGTCAGCTGAAATATCGGGCGATCACAGCTTTCTATTAGTTACGATCGCACCCTGTACCGTCAGAATCGGAGCTATGACTGACCAGCCGCCAGCCGTCGTCGTTGCGGTCGTCGATGACGACCAGGGCGTCCTGCGCTCGCTCGAATATCTCCTCGAATCTGCGGACTACGCCGTGCGCCTGTTCACTTCCGGCACGGAGCTGCTGGAAGGCGGGGCTCTCGCAGGCATCGATTGCCTGATCTCGGACATCGACATGCCGGGCATGGACGGCTTCGAGCTGCTGCGGCTGATCCATGCGGAGCGGCCCGGGTTGCCCACCATCCTGATCACCGGTTACCCCGAGACGCTGAAGCAATTGCCTCCTCTGGGGGGAAGCAAGCCCTCCTTCTTCACGAAGCCATTCGAGGGGCCCGAGCTGCTCGCGGCCGTCGGCGACGCCCTGCGGCGTGCTCGCGGCTGAAGGTCTAGACTTCCCCGGCCGTCCGGCCTGCCCGGCGCACGAGGAGACTCGCTGCGATGCAAAAAAGAGATGCCGTAGTCCCCGAGGAACAGCATTTCATCCTCTCGACGTTGTCGCCGGGCGCGGCGCAGAAGCGGCTCGCCTCCGCCGTCGTCGTCGGCATACTGGTCATCTTTGCCTTGATCGCCTTTGGTCCGCTCTCGGGCGTCCAGCTGCGCCGGGTCGACGCCTTCGTCCCGGCCTATGTGACGGCGATGTTCGTGTGCGACTCGATCACCGCGATCCTGCTGTACGCCCAATTCTCGATCGTGCGCTCGCGTTCCACCCTCGTGATCGCGAGCGGATATCTCTTCACGGCGCTAGTCCTGATCCCGTTCGTCCTGGTGTTTCCGGACGTGTTCGCGCCGGGGAACCTGATCGGCGGCTTGCAGAGCACTTCATTCCTCTGGCTGTCCCAGCACGCCGGCTTTCCCCTGTTCGTCATCGGCTATGCCTTGTCGAAGGAAGCAGATCCCGGCAAACGATTCTGGCAGGGCACGGTGCGTGCGGCGATCGCCCGGAGCGTCACCTTGACCGCCGCCCTCGTCCTGGTAGCGGCATTCGCCTGCATAGCGGGCGACCCGCTGTTGCCCCGCGTGGCGTCCGATCACCTCCATTTCAGCTCGCTGTGGCCGTACTTCATTGGTGCACCGGTCGCGTTGCTAAGTGGTTCCGCCCTGGTCGTGCTCTGGCTCCGGCGACGAACAGTTCTCGATCTCTGGTTGATGGTCGTGCTGTGCCTCTACTTGGTAGAGGTGTTCCTGAGCTACTACCCTGATCCGCAGCGCTTCAGCGTCGGCTGGTATACCGTCCGGGTCATCGGGTTCCTGTCCAGCAGTCTCGTCCTGATCGTCCTGCTGTACGAGATATCGACGCTGTACGCGAGGCTGCTGAGCGCGCTCCTTGCCCAGCGCCGCGAGCGCGAGGCCCGGCTGATGACGGGAGACGCCGTCGCCGCGTCGATCGCTCACGAGATCAGGCAACCCTTGACTGCGATGGTGACGACCGCCGATGCCGGCTTGCGCTTCCTTGATCGCTCGGTCCCCAACCTCGACAGGGCCAAGGAGGCATTCAAGCGAATCGTCGGGGACGGCCATCGCGCGGGAGCGGTGGTCGGAAACGTTCGCGCGAACTTCAAGACCGACCTGCGCGAAATGACCTCGCTCGACGTCAACGAGCTCATCAACGAAGCCCTTGCCCTGGGGCGCGGCGAGCTGCAGAAGCACCGCATCGTCGTGCAGGCCGAGCCGAACCAGCGGCTGCCGGAGGTCAGGGGAAACCGGGTCCAGCTCCAGCAGGTGCTTCTCAACCTGATCGTGAACGCGATTGACGCGATGGCGGCGAAAGACGAGCCGCGGATCCTGAGCGTCAGGTCCGAGGCGTACGAAGGCGACCGCGTGATCGTCTCGGTTGCGGATACCGGCACGGGAATCCGCTCGCAGGACGCCGAGCGGATCTTCAATCCGCTGTTCACCACCAAGGCCGACGGCATGGGGATGGGCCTGTCGATCTGCCGCGCCATCATCGAGGCGCACGAAGGTCGCTTGTGGTATGCCCCGAACACGCCCCGGGGCGCCGTATTTCAATTCACCTTGCCGAACCGCGGGAGCGGGTGATCGGGATTTCGAGCGCGCCGGCCATTCTCACCAGCTCGGCAAGCGATTGCGCCTGCATCTTTTTCATGATGCTGCCGCGATGGATCTGCAGCGTGACCTCGCTGATGCCGAGCTCGGCGGCGGACTGCTTGTTGAGCAGGCCGCCGACGATGAGCGGCAGCACGTCGCGCTCGCGCGGCGTCAGGCGCGCCAGGCGCTGCTGCAGCTCGGCGAGCTCCGCCCTCTTCCGCCTGGACTCGCGATTCTGCGCGAGCGCGGCATCGATCGCCCGCATCAGGTCGGGCTGCTTGAACGGCTTGGGCAGGAAGTCGACCGCGCCCGCCTTGATCGCGCGCACGGACGAGGGGATGTCGCCATGCCCGGTGATGAACACGATATGCGGGTGATCGCCCTGCGCGATCCGGCTCTGGAGCTCCAGGCCGTTGATGTCCGGCAGCTCCACGTCCAGAACCAGGCACGCCGGGACGTCGGGCTTCGGATACGCCATGTACTCGGCAGCCGAACCGAACGCGACCGCGTGCATCTCGAAGCTCTCGAGAAGCTCGCATAGCGCCTCGCGGATCCGGCGATCGTCGTCCACGATGAAGACGACGTGGTCCTGCGGGCGCACCATTCCCGCGATGGTACGCCCACTAGGGAAACTCTGAAGAAGCGCTGAATGGTCTTCCCCGCGAAGGCGGGGACCTAGTTGCGGAAGTCTTCCCCGCGAAGGCGGGGACCCAGTTGAGGAAGTCTTCCCCGCGAAGGCGGGGACCCAGTTGAGGAAGATAGGGGTCGGGAAGGGGTGAGCCCTCCCCGCCCTCCGAACTGTACGAGCGGTTCTCCCGCATACAGCTCTCCAGTCGGTGGTTCCTTCATCGAGATTGGCTCGCCAATGCATGGGCTGCGGTAAGCGTGAACAGGCCATGCTCAGCGAAGAATGCATTCG
>DATAEE010000119.1:0-3722 GCA_036258175.1 Vicinamibacterales bacterium | reverse complement strand
CCGTCATCCGCGGAGACCAACGTCGGCGGGATCATTCCAGCAAACTTCTTCATGACGAGCGACACGTGCGGCAGATGCCACAAGGACATCTACGATCAGTGGAACTCCTCCGCACACCATTTTTCGTCGTTCAACAACCAGTGGTACCGCAAGTCGATCGAGTACATGCAGGACGTCGTCGGGACGAAGCCATCTAAATGGTGCGCAGGCTGCCACGACCACGCGGTGTTCTTCAACGGCCGTTTCGATCGGCCGATCAAGGAACAGATTGACACGCCGGAGGCGCAGGCAGGCCTCGCCTGCACGTCGTGCCACGCGATCACACGGGTGAAGAGCACGATGGGCCAGGGGGACTTCGTCATCGAGTACCCGCCCTTGCACGATCTCGCGGCGAGCGAGAATCCCGTGTTGCGCACGGTCCACGACAAGCTGTTGACGCTCGATCCGCAGCCGCATCGCGATACGTTTATCAAGCCGTTCCACCGGGAGCAGACGCCTGAATTCTGCTCGTCGTGCCACAAGGTCCACCTCGATGTGCCGGTAAACGCGTATCGGTGGTTCCGCGGCTTCAACGACTATGACAACTGGCAGGCGTCCGGCATCTCAGGCGAAGGCGCCCGGTCGTTTTACTACCCCGCCAAGTCGCAGAAGTGCGCCGACTGCCACATGCCGCTCGTGGCATCGAACGATCCGGCGGCCAAGAACGGCATGGTCAAGTCCCACCGCTTCCCTGCCGCGAACACGGCCCTCCCCTTCGTCAACGGCGACGCCGAGCAGCTCCGCGCGGTGCAGCAATTTCTGCAGGACGGCCAGATTTCCGTGGATGTGTTCGGCCTCGTCCGAGGCGACGCGCCGGCAGCCGCGACGAGCCACGACGTCGTCGGCGCCGATCCCTCGCTCGCGAGCACGTTTGCCGTCGGCGAGGAATCGATGAACTTTGGCGCGCGGCAGGCCTTCATCGCGCCGCCCGCCGACGTCATCGGCCCGCTCGACAAGGTGCAACCGGTCGTCCGGCGCAGCGAATCGGTCCGGGTCGAAGTCGTGGTCCGCACTCGAAAAGTCGGACATTTTTTCCCGGGCGGGACGGTGGATGCGTTCGACGTCTGGGTCGAGCTCGAAGCCGTCGACGATCGCGGCCGCGTCATCTTTCATAGCGGCGTCATCGAGGACGAGGGGCGCGGTCCGGTCGAGCCGGGCGCGCACTTCTATCGCGCGCTGCTGCTCGACGAGAACGGCAACCGGATCAACAAACGCAACGCCTGGGCGGCCCGGTCGGTTGCCTACGTCCGGCTCATCCCGCCGGGCGCCGCCGACACGATTCACTACAGGCTCCGCATCCCGGAGGACGCCGGGGATCGCATCACGCTCCGCGCAAAGGTGAACTATCGCAAGTTCGCCTGGTGGAATACCCAGTGGGCGTTCGCCGGCGTGCGTGATCGGGCGCAGCCCTCCTATTCGATCGGCCCCGGGCACGACGATGGGCGGTTTGTGTTCACTGGGGATACCTCGCGTGTCTCCGGCGGAATGAAGCACATCCCCGACATCCCGACGACCGTCATGGCGCAAGCGGAGGCGACGCTCTCGGTCGCCGCGGCCAACGCGGCCGTCTCGGAGAAGAAGACGTTCGAGGACAAGTCGGTCCGCGAGCGGTGGAACGATTACGGTATCGGGCTTCTGCTCCAGGGAGATCTGAAGGGAGCCGAGGCCGCGTTCCTCCGCGTAACCAGAATGGAGCCGGGGTACGCCGACGGCTGGGTCAACGTAGCGCGTGCGCGGATCCAGGAAGGAAACATGTCGGGCGCCGAGGAGATGCTGCGTCAGGCGCTGAGAGTCGATCCCGGCCTCGCCAAGACTCACTTCTTCCTGGGCACTGCGCTCAAGAGCCTGGGGCGGTACGACGAAGCCGTTACGCACCTTGAGACCGCAGCGGCGAAATATCCCCGGGACCGCGTCGTCTTGAATCAGCTCGGGCGGGTGCGATTCCTCCAACGCCGGTTCGCCGAAGCGGTGACGGCGTTCAAGCGAGTACTCGCGATCGATCCCGAGGATCTTCAGGCGCACTACAGCCTGATGCTGTGCTACCGCGGCCTCGGGCAGCACGAACTGGCGGCACAGGAGGAAAACCTGTATCAGCGCTTCAAGGCGGATGAATCGTCACAAGCCATCACAGGGCCGTTCCGTCAGCTCAATGCTGATGACAACAACGAAAGGCAGTCCATCCACGAGCACCGGACCGCTGCGCCGCCGGTGAAATCGACTCGTACCGGATCTCCGGTTCGGGCGGGGGCCAAGTGATGCTGCGATCCACTGTTCTCCTGTCAGCTTTACTCCTTTGCGTTGGCGCCGCCGCGCAGGAATCCATCCCGACGTTCACGGATGTCACAACCGCGGCCGGCATCCGCTTCAAACACACCAACGGATCGTTCGGTAAGAAATACCTGCCTGAAACGATGGGATCGGGCGGTGCCTTTCTGGACGCCGATGGCGACGGCAAGCAGGACATCCTCCTCGTCAACGGTATGAATTTTCAGGGACGACCGCCGTCGAAATCGACGATGGCCCTGTACCACAACAAGGGAGACGGCACGTTCGCCGACGTGACCGCCAAGGCGGGGCTGGCGGTGCCGCTGTACGGGCTCGGTGTGGCGGCGGCCGACTACGATAACGATGGCCGAACAGACATCTATGTGACGGCGCTCGGCCAGAACCGGCTGTTCCGGAATCTGGGCGGCCTGAAGTTCGAGGACGTGACGGCGAAGGCGGGCGTCGGCGATCCCGGATTCTCCACGAGCGCGGCGTGGCTCGACTACGACCGCGACGGCAAGCTCGACCTGTTCGTGGCGAACTACGTCGAGTGGACGATCGAAAAAGATCTGTTCTGCACGCTCGATGGGAAGACGAAGTCCTACTGCACGCCCGAGTCCTACAAGGGACAGAGCTCGACGCTCTACCGGAACCTCGGCAACGGCACGTTCGAGAACGCGACAAAACGCGCCGGCCTCCTCGACCCTACCTCGAAGGCGCTCGGCATCGCGCTCATGGACTTCAACGGCGACGGCTGGCTGGATCTCTTCGTCGCCAACGACACGCAGCCGAACCGTCTCTACGAGAACAAGAAGAACGGTACGTTCGTCGATGTCGGCGTCGCCGCCGGCGTCGCGTTCAACGAAGCGGGGGTCGCGCGCGCGGGCATGGGTGTGGACGCCGCGGACTACGATGGTTCCGGCCGGCAGAGCCTCGTCATCGGCAACTTCTCGAACGAGATGATGGCGCTGTACACGAACGAGGGGAATGGCCTCTTCATCGACGAAGCGCCGCCGTCGACGATCGGCAAGGTGTCGCTGCTCACGTTGACGTTCGCCTGTTTCTTCTTCGATTTCGATCTCGATGGCCGGCTCGACATCTTCGCGGCCAACGGCCACGTTGCCGACGACATAAATGCTGTGCAGCCGAGGATCACTTACGCGCAGCCGCCGCACTTGTTCCGCAATCTGGGCAAGCGGCAGTTCGAAGCCGTCACCGCTCGCGCGGGTGCCGCGCTGACGCAGCCGATGGTCGCGCGGGGCGCGGCCTACGGAGATTACGACGGCGATGGCGATCTGGACGTGCTCGTCACGACGAACAACGGGCCGGCCCGGCTGTTGCGCAACTCTGCCGGCAAAAACAACTGGCTGCGGATTCGCGCCGTGGGCACGATTTCAAATCGCGACGCCATTGGCACG
>DATAEE010000118.1:0-6862 GCA_036258175.1 Vicinamibacterales bacterium | reverse complement strand
CACCTGCACTGGTAGGCTCTGTGGCGTCCTCGACGCTGAACGCGCGTGGGCTTCCGGTGAATTTCTCGGATTCTTCACGCCCTACCTATTCGCTGCGCGTGGTGCCCAGACGTGTCACCTGTCGGGGTTTTGATACAGCCTCTAAGGGCAATTTTGTAGAGAACTACTACCTGGGTCCTCAAGGACGGCGAACTCATACAGCGTCCGCGGCGCGGTGGCCCAACCGCGCCGGCCCCTCTTCTTCGGAATACCGGAATTGTAGATGTATGGGAACTTGACGTGTGTGGAGGCGCGGTTTTCGCAGGAACCATTCGCGTCGGCCTTTCCGGCGGGCTTTGGCTACCAAAAGTGTGTTCAGGATCTCGGAACGGGAACGCGGATTGGTAATGGCAATTCGTGCAGCGGCGTCTTCTGGGAGGTACCAATGAATATCTGGGTCGAGTTCAAGAACGCGATTCTGCCGTGGCTTCTGGCAGGTGCTGTGGTCGCCTTCCTGATCGCCGAACATCGCCGGACGACGGGGGCCCTGCTCGAAGCGAATACTCGTCTGGCGAATGCGGTTGAACAGCAGGGTAAAGCTCTCGACGGTGTGCGCGCGCTGCTGGCGTCGCAGGGGTACACCCTCCCCCCTTTAGCCAAGCCGTAGTGATTCGTGGACTTCGGGTAGGAGTCAACCTGACGTCGCGCGAAGCGCTACGGATCTTCGACCTCGCTGACATCTGGGCGGCTCGAACCGGCCAAGACGTCCGTCTCGTGTCTGCAAACGATCATGTCCACAGCCGGGGGTCTGCCCACTATGCCGGCTTGGCGCTCGATTTCCAATCATCTGATCCGGAGCGGCTTTCGACGGTGTTTCGGCTCGCCGGCTACCGCGTGCTCTGGAAGGTGCCGGGCCATTACGGACACGTGCACGTGGAGCAGGATGGATCGAGCGGTACCTCGCCAGACCAACGCCCTTCGAGCCAGACCCTCGGTCGTGCGTCGCCGGCGCGCCCACGAGCCGACGTGCGTGTAGGCGGGTAAGAGTGTCGTCCCGAAGCTCGCTCACATTTCAGGCGAGCGAAGGCTGGCGTCCCCAACGGGAACGGACGGCGAGTGGGAAGCCCTGGACGGCTGGGTCGCGGCCTAACCACGCCTTCACTTCAGCGCCCGCGCAATCAGCGGCGTCACGATTTGCTGCCACACGCGCGCGGCTCGGAACCAGTTGCTCTCTTGCCCACCGAACTTCGTTTTGAGGAGTTCGTTGGTTTATCCACGCGTAGCTCGCCTGGAATGAGCTGGTGTCAGTCGGAACCCAGCGCGATCATCTAAAGGACGTCGTCCCCTGTTCCGCCAATCGATGGGCGACGAATTGGCGGAGGTTTACCCTTGTGTGGTCGCCAAGGGTCTACCTACCCGTCAGACGACCTCTGGGATCACGCTGTTCGAGTGGGGGCTGTGTCGATAATGATGAGCGTCACCGCTGACGCGGCGCTATTCAGCAAGGCCCTCCACAAACGCTCGCGCGCAGGCTTCTTCCTCTGCCGTGAACAGCTCTCCGTTAATCCCGCGGCCGTGGTGGAAGATGCCGCCCCACCCGCAGCGCGCATGCAAGCCGATCAGCCGCGCAAAGCCAGGATCGAAACCGTAGTTCTCCGGCTTCATGCCTTCGCTGGGAATCAGCGGGACGGGCTGCGGATACACGGCCCGGAACCCATAGGGGCTGTAGTTGCCAGCGCCGCGTGCATCGGGCAGCGCATCGCGCCGCACGCCATACGTCGCGTAATCGCCCAGAGGCTCAACGGGCGGGCTGTCCATCAGGCTCGAGCCGCGACAGAAGCGCAGGCCCTCGGGCTTCGGGAATCGGCTGACGCCGTTCAGCTGCTGATGCCCGGTATGCAGGACCTCGTTGCCGAGCGATACGAACGTGAACGCGGCGTAGGCACGCAGAGCTTCGTTGCTGCGAAAGTAGAAATCCATCTGTTTGTTGGGATCGGCCCAACCGGGCAGATGGAGGGTGTCGGCGTAAATGTTCCACTCGACCTGAGCGTTGCGACTGCCCATGTAATCAAAGAAGCGCGGGATGTCTGACGTGAAGAACTCCGGTCTGCCGTCCGGATTCAGCTCCCATCCCGTGTTGTTGAACTTCATCCCCAGGACGCGGAACAGCCGGAACCCACACGCGAGCCGCTGATCGATGATGGCCTTGAACCGATCATGCTCGCCGGCCATCTGGAGTTGTGGCAGCCGGAAGTCCGTCGTGCCGATCCAAAAGATGCCCGGCCGTGGCGTTGGTGTAGGAATGGGCTGTGGTGCTGGCGGGGCATAAGGCGCAAACACCGCCGCAACCGGCTTCTCGCTGCCATCCAGCCTGCGAATCCCGAAGCGGTCGGCTGCTGCGGTCGAGGGGCCATCATTAAGCTGGTAGCAGACCACCACCTCGACGCCGTTGTCCTGATTTATCTGAAGTTCGTCGGCCCAATAGTCCCGAACCTGCGTATCGGAGAGCTGCTCCGAGCGGAAGCAGAATGGCCCAATCTGCAGGGTGCATCGCCGCGCAGTGTGCCAGCCAACCTCCGTGTGCCAATATCGCCGCCCCGGAGCGATGCGCCTCAGTTCCGCGAACTCTGCGGCCCTCGACGCGAAGCCTGGCAGCGGTGTGGTTGCGGGAGTGGTCCGATAGGCATGGAAGCCGATAATCGCCGAGTCCGCCAACCCAGCAGCAATCATCCGCCCAAGGTAGTCCCGGCCACCCGACTCCCAGAACGCCACCCCGCCGGACACAAACTGAATGTCCGGGTTCGCTGCGGCGGCCGCATGGATTCGCGCAGCCAGCGTCTCGGGAGAGACAGCGGTGTAGTTTGGCTCGTTCTCGACCTCGACCACCACCCCGCTAAGCTGATGAGCGCGGGTGGCGTCGACTGCAAGGTGAATCTGGTCGCTCTTGACCAGAAAGATGGCCTCCACTCCGGCGCTCTTGACCTCCGCCGCGCAGGCATCCGCGAGGCCGTTGTCCAGAATGTCCGTTCTGATTCCAGCGAAGCCGAGATGCTTCAGTTGCTCGAAATCAGCCTGCGGAAGGGGCTCTCCGAATCCAGCATTCAAATAAACTTTCATCTTTAGTCCGAGCTAAACGGGCTTTCGTCACAGCCACTCGGCTTTTTGGGCGAGGCCGTAGAAGACGATCAGCACGACGGCCCAGACGACGGCCCGCAGGGCTTCCGACGCCGCCTCTTCTTGCGCTTCCGATCGAGACGCGCCAGTTCGGCGCGCGTCGGTGTCTCGATGCCCGAGGCCTGTGCGAGTGCGCGAGCCTACTTCGCCGGAACTGAGAGGTTTTCGAGAGAGGTGCCTTTCTTGGCGATATAGAAACCGAGCGCTTTACCGGGTGCGCCGGCATTTGCGTTCTTCACGTTATGGACTTCACCCGCTGCGGTCTTGAAGGCCTCTCCCGCTTTGAGCGTCACTGGGGCCTTCCCCTGCACCTCGAGTATGACCGAGCCCTCCAGGATGTACACCACCTCATTACCGGACTGGGTATGCTTGCCGCTCTCTCCTCCGGGCGGCAGCTCGCGAAGAACCAAAATGGCTTCCATCCCTTTCGCGCTCGCTAGCTCGGCTCGCTGCAGCTCCTTCCCGCTCTTCAGCGGGTCCTGGGCACTCAACATGCGACCGCCAAGCACACCCAACGCAACGCTCAGGGCGATCACGACCCCAACCAACAACTGGATCCGTTTCATAGACGTCTCCTTTCATAGTGAGTATCCGCGCTGCCTCGTCGCAGCCAACGACCCTGCCGAACGCCGTGATCGTAGCCAACAAGCGCATCGTTTCCAATCATTTCCATACACACACCCGGAATGAGCATGCTTCACTCAGGGAGCAACTCTCGCGGTGACGCGATTGGTGTCGTTTCGAACTTCTTCGTAGGCAAGCCCTGAGATAGCCGGACATGTCGCCAGCTCGGACTGTAAACTGCTCGTCGAGGTCAATGAACGGGATGCCCAGTCCCACGAGTCGAATCATGAACATGATCACGGAGCGCAAGATATTGGCCGTCATCGGCGTCGGGCTCTTCTTCGCGGTCGCTTGCGCGCCTGCGCCGCCACAGGCGGAGCACGACGTCGTCATTCGGGGCGGCACGCTGTTGGACGGCACCGGCTCTCCCGCGAGTGTTGGCGATCTTGCGATCCGCGGAGACAAGATCGTCGCCGTTGGTCGCGTCGACGGCACCGGCAAGGTCACCATCGACGCCACGGGACTCATGGTGGCACCCGGTTTCGTGGACATGCACTCGCACTCCGAGCCGTGGCGCCTGCGTCACGGCGGCCACGGGCCTTCCTTCGCCTACCAGGGCATTACCACCGAAGTGTTCGGCGAGACCGGCTCACCGGGTCCGTTCGGCGGCAAGATGCAGGGCGGACTCATCGAGGACGAAGAGGTTCCGCCGGAAGCCCGCGACCGATGCCGGACGCTCGGCGGCTGCCTAGACTTCTTGGAATCTCGGGGCTCGTCCGCCAACTTCGCGTCCTACGTTGGCTCCGGCGCCGTTCGGGCGTACGTCATGGGATATGTGGATCGCGCGCCGACGACCGAGGAACTCGATCAGATGCGGGCATTGGTGCGCCAGGCTGTGCTGGAAGGGGCGGTCGGGGTATCGAGCGGCATGAGCTACGTGCCCAATATCTACATGACCACCGACGAGCTGGCGGCGCTTGTCAAGGAAGCCGCAGCGTTCGGCGGGATCTACGCAACGCACGCGCGGACGATGAATGGAACCGATCCGAACGCGATTCGGGAAGCGATCGAGATCGGCCGGAAGGCGGGCGCCGATGTCCATTTTCACCATCTGAACTCCACCTCCGGGCCGAAGGCGGGCGACTTCCTCCCGATTATCGATTCGGCCCGAAACGGCGGCATGAACGTGACGGGGAATGCCTACACGTACACGTGGGGGATCACGGGGCTTTCCTCCTACATCCCGGCGTGGGCACAGGAAGGCGGACGGGAATCGATGCTGAAGCGGCTCGCCAACCCCGCGGACCGGCAGCGGATCGCCAAAGGCTTTGTGAGCGAGCCCCCGTACCTGGCGAACATCGGCTGGCATCACGTCCGACTCGGGGTGCGGGACAAGGCCGTGAACGGCAAGCTCGTGTCCGAGGTCGCGGCCGAACGCCGGCAGCCGCCGGAAGAAGTCTTCATGGACGTCGTGCTCGCCGCCAAGGGCGAAGGAATGGTGATCGACTGGAACAACGAAGAAGACACGCTGCGGCTGGTCCTGCAGAAGCCGTACGTGGCGGCAGGCACCGACGGCAGCACGCTGGGGCTGGACTGGCAGGATCTCCCGCCGCTCATCCACCCCCGACACATGGGCACGATCCCGCGGTGGCTGGGCACCTATGTCCGCGACGACAAGATGATGAGCTGGGAGGACGCGGTGCGCCGGCTCGCCGCCCTCCCGTTCGAGATCCTCAAGATTCCGAACCGCGGGACGCTTCGCGCCGGCAACTTCGCCGATGTGGTGATCTTCGATCCGAAGGCGATTGACGGCCGAGCGACATTCGAGGATCCCTCTCACTACGCCGTCGGCATGCGGCAGGTCTTCGTCAACGGCGTGGCAGTGGTGAAGGACGGTCTGTACACCGGCGCGCTGCCCGGCCGCGCGCTCCGCGGCCAGGCCTATCGGAAGTCCTGAGAAGCACGTATGCCTCGTCGTCAATTGCACTCCGCGGTACGTGCGCAAGGAGAAGTCGAGCAAACTCCGGTAATCCCATGAGCATCGCCGAAACCCGGACTGTCGATCCATCGCGGAGGTCAATCGCGAACCACTTCATCACCGACGCGTAGCGCACGCGCTTCGTGTCCGACCAGCTGAACGTGCCACGTCGCCCGAACATACGACGGTAGTCCATACCAAGCTCGGATACGCGATGACATGCGAAGTAGTAGTCCGCGATCATTGGTACCGATGCGAGCGCGAATGCCAGAAAACCAAGCGTCGTCCATATTGTCGTTGTGTTGTTTTTGCCCACCGTGTTCGAGAGAACAGCTATGCCACCAAAGAACGCCACCCCGACGATACCAATCACGAGCGTGCTAAGCTGCACGCCGGACGAAGCGAGCGCTTATCCTCTAGTTTAAGTCAGCGTTTTGCGGCGAGGCGCCCACTTCGTTCCAGCTCGGATCGCGGTGGAACTCCGCGGCCAGTCGCGTCTTGCGCTCGGCACTCAGCCACGTCGCCTCGATTGATGAGATCATCAGCCGCCGGATCTCGTCGCGCGTGAAACGGTGAGCGCGTTGCGCGCTCTCGAGCTCCATGGCGAGCGAATTGCCGAAGAACAACGGATCGTCCGTGTTGAGGCTGACCGGAATACCAACGTCGAAGTACTGCCGCAGCGGGTGCGCCTCGACGGACTTGATGACCCCCGTGCGGAAATTGGAGAGCGGACACAGCTCCAGCGGGACGCGCCGGGCGGCGAGGTGCTTGACGAGCTCCGGATCCTCAGCCGCACGCGTCGCATGCCCTATCCGGTCGACACGCAGCGCCCGAACTGCGCCCCACACGCTGGCCGCTCCGGCGGCTTCGCCGGCATGCGCCGTGGTCCGGAAACCGAGCGCTCGCGCACGCTCGAACGTGGCCTCGAACAGCTCGGGCGGGAAGTCGGGCTCCCAGCCGCCGATGCCAATGCCGATCACACCCTGTTTCGTCACCTCGCCCATCCGCTCGAGCAGATTGCGTGCATGCTCGACGCCGCGATCGCGCACGAGATCGGCGATGAGCGCAACGTCGATTGACGGGACCCGGTTCACTCCCGTGCGCAGCGCTTCGGTGACGCGTTGCGGATCGAGCGTCGATCGGCGATAGTCAGGCGGGGAGAAGAAC
>DATAEE010000117.1:0-3090 GCA_036258175.1 Vicinamibacterales bacterium | reverse complement strand
TGCACATGCGCCAGGCCGCGGTTGAGCGTCGCGACCCACAGCCCGCCATCGCGATCACGACGCAGCCGCCGGACGAAATCGTCCGGCACTCCACCCTGCAGGGACCATGGTTCGAGCCGCCCGTCGACGAAGCGGGTGATTCCTCTCCCGCGAACGATCAGAAGCGATCCGTCTTCGTCTTCACCGAGAACTCGAACGCCGCTTGGCTCCTCTGGAATCGAATAGAATTTAGGGTCGCCCGGCTTCCATCTCCAGAGTCCGTTCGGTACTCCCGTCCAGAGATTGCCTTTCCGGTCCTCATAGAAGCTCGCAGCGCCGCCGCCGACGGCACCGTCCTCGGAGCAGATGGCGCGACCAGCTTGAATAGCGCAGAGCCTCCCGGTAGGTATCCCGACCGAACCCGCCCAGACTGTGCGCCCACGGTCCTCGAGAAGAGCATTCACCTGCCGGCCCGCGAACTCCGGATACTGCGTCAGCTTGCCGGCCTTCCAGCTCGCCAGACCGGTGTCGGCGCCAATCCACAGCGTTCCGTCGCGCGCTGCGAGCAGCGCGTGAACCGGGCCCGCAGCGAGAGCCTGGTCTCCGGACGGCTGCCACGGGACTGCCCTGACGCCGTCAAAGCGAACGAGACCGAATTCGGTGCCGAGCCAGAGATAACCGTCCAGCGTCTGGGCGACAGCGTAGATGGACCCTTTGAAAACGCCTTCACGGACTTTCCACGACTTGTGCGCGTACTGACTGACGGCGAGAGCCGGGTTCAGCGCGAAGGCGACAGAGCAGTACACCAGGAGCATCCCGGCCGCTAAGAGACCGCTTCGGCGCATCACCGCTCGATCCACCGGCACGCCAGGATTCATCCTCCGCGACTGCATTCTAGGGGGATTCTGGCGGAAATGATTCGCATATTTCTGTAGCATGGGCAGTACATCCACTGCGTCCATTCTGCTGCGGGGAGGATCCTATGCGCACAGGTCGGACGTTCGCTCTCCAGCTGACTCTTGTCGCGCTCGCCGCACTCGTCCTGCCGCCGGTGGCGGGGGCGCAGACCGGCTTGGCGTCGATCACGGGCATTGTGTTCGATGCTTCCGGCGCCGCCGTCCCGGGCCTCACCGTCACCGCGATGAACCCAGCCACCAACATCGCCTACACGGGCGTGACGAACGAGACTGGCAACTACATCATCACGGGCGTCCCGATTGGCACCTACGTGATCGCCACCGCGCTGCAACACTTCAAGAGCGTCCAGTCCGCGGTGACGCTATCGGCCGGGCAGACGGCGCGCGTCGACTTCAGGCTGGCGCCGGGCGGACTCGAGGAGCGCATCGAAGTCGTCTCGACGACCGCCCTGCTGCAGACCGAGAACGCAGTCGTTGGCAGGATCGTCGAGCGGGAGCAAGTCGAGGCGCTTCCGCTCCAGGGACGGAACTTGGCGGCGGTCTCGCTCTACACCCCGGGCGTGGTTTCGACTCAGCCGAACGAGTTCGACACCCTCAGGGGCGAATTCGGCCGGCCGGCGGTGAACGGCCAACGCCAGCAGGTCAACAACTTCACGGTAGATGGTATCGACAGCAACGAAGCGCTCAACAACCTCATCGCATACCAGCCGAGTCCCGACGCCGTGGAACAGGTGAGCGTCGAATCGAACAACTACTCGGCCGAGCTCGGGAACGTGGCTGGCGCCGTCGTCAACATGGTGATCAAGTCGGGGACGAACCAGTACCGCGGGAACGGGTTCTACTACTGGCGCGACAACAGACTCGCGGCGACGCCCTGGGCGACCAACCGCGCGGGCGGCGCGAAGGCGAAGTTCTCGCGTGACGTCTTCGGCGGTACATTTGGCGGGCCGCTGCTGCAGAATCGGCTGTTCTTCTTCGGGGACTATCAGGGCGGACGCCAGGACTCGCCTCCCACGGACGCCTTCGCGACCGTCGTGCCCGATGAGTGGCGCCGAGGCGATCTCAGCAGCCTTCTCTCGAGCGGCATCGTCATCCGCGACCCGTTGACCGGACAGCCTTTCCCGAACAACCAGATCCCGGTCACCCGGTTCAGCAATTTTGCGCGCAACCTGTTTGCCGACGAATCGCTGTATCCGCGAGCGAATGTCGCCCGTCCACTCGGCGATTTTCGACAGAACTACAAGGGCGTCACCGGAAACGAGCAGCAGGTGGACCAGTTCGACGTGAAGGTCGATTGGAATGCGTCGGCGCAGGACAAGGTGTACGTGCGGTATTCGCGCCAGGCATTCGAGTCGGCGCCCTTGGCGACGGTGATGCCGCTGTCATTCGCCTCGGCCGCGAACCATCCCTTCTGGGGCATGGCGGTCAACTGGAACCGCATCTTCGGCAAGTCGATGGTCAACGAACTGCTCGCCGGCGTCAACGACTCCTCACGCCTCAGCGATCCGATCGATCTGCTGGGCCTCGGCAAGTTGAACAACGAGCTCGGGATCCCGGGCGACCAGGCCGTCCGCGGCCTGAGCAACATTCGATGGGGCAACGACCTCACCCAGATCGGCAGTGCCGAGACGGGCGCCAACAACGTCACCCTCGTGTATCAGGTCAACGAGCGGCTGACGTGGCTGCTCGGCCGCCACACGCTCAAGTTCGGCGGCTCATGGAACTACTACCAAAGCAAGTCGCATTACCCGGGCAGCAACGGCCGGAACGGCTTCATCGCGTTCACCGCGTTCGATTTCACGGGCGCGCCGTTCGCCGATTTTCTGCTGGATCAAGTGTCGCAGAAAGGACGAGGCTCCGTGACCGATCCGTGGACGCACCTGCAGCACCGGTCGAGCATTTATGCGGCCGACGACTTCAAGATCGTCGACACGCTGACGCTGGACCTCGGCATGCGGTGGGCGTATACCTCGCCCTTCGTCGAGAAAGACGACCGCCAGGCCAACTTCGATCTGTCGACCGGGCAGATTCGACTTGCCGGGCAGAACGGCAACAGCCGCGCGCTGTACAAGCCGTTCTACAACGGATGGGAACCGCGCGTCGGCCTGGCCTATCGCACGACCGACCGATGGGTCCTCCGCGGCGCGTATGGCATCGCGCAGTACATGGAAGGCACGGGCGCCAACCTGCGGCT
>DATAEE010000116.1:0-16903 GCA_036258175.1 Vicinamibacterales bacterium | reverse complement strand
TTCGGATTCTCACCGTGGCCCAACGATACCATTCGCAACCAGATCGTGGACCTCGGTCTGCTCCGTCAAATCGTCGTCCACCACAGCAGCGGCGTTCTTGGCGACGACTACTGGAATCAGCTCACCGACAAGACGCTACTCGCCACGAACCAACCTCGCGACCTTCCAGCCATCCGAATCAACCATGAGGAGGGCCTGATCTTCATAAGAAACGTGACTCGAGCGCTGATCGAACAGTTCAAGTACCTCCGATCCGAGATGTCGCATCGCCGGAGTGGCAGCGGTGATGCTTGGTTTCCAGGACGCTGTGGACAATCCCGCCGGCACATCGCGGGGATTCAGGTACTCGACCACCTCGTCATCGGGGCACGTGGTTTGTCTCGTTGAAGGAAACGGGGCACTAGTGACGCGCGCGGCGACGCCGAAGACGTACGTTCGCAGTGAATCCGAAGACGGGCCCGCGCAGCGATCTCTACCGCCAGTCATGGCCGGACTCGGCAAGTAGGTGTTTTCAGAACAGTAAACCCTTGGTGACTGATGTGGAGTAATGGGTCGTCCTTCGGGTTCCGGTGAAATCCGGTAGCACCTGGTTCGCTTCGGGTAAGCTCCATCCTCGAAGATGGTGCGTGACCGCTGAGCGACCGCCGGTCGCGACGCGTGCCTGACGTGTTCGTGCGAACGGCAAGTTGGCGGTCGCATCATCCCTTATGACTGATCGACACCCCGCGGAACAGAAGGGCCTGTCGTTTGTCGCCAAATGTGCGGCGGTTCTACCCGCCTTGTGGCTTGCCCTTTTCTTGCTCGCCCTCCCATTCCCGGGCGGCCATCCCTCATTGCCGGCTCTCGTGGCCGTGGTCCCCGCGAGCCTCTCGCTCACCGGCCGCGCAGTGGGTTGGCTCATGGGGGACCCGGGTACTTCCTCTGTTGGCTTGGCCGTGCTCGTTCTGGCGACGGTTGCCGAGATGGGCTTTGTGGGTGCTGTGGCCGGGGTGGGAGCTCGACGGCTGTTGGATGGTCATTTTCCAGGCCAGTCTGTCTGGCTTGGCTGTTTCCTCATTTACGTCGCGGGTCACCTGTTCGGCAGTGCGCTCGTCACCTCCAGAGCTGCCACCGGTGTCGTGCTGTCCATTGGTTCGACCAACTTGAGGCACGAACTCCTCCAGAAAATTGCGCAGGGTGGCGACCGAAGCTATCGCGATATTCTGCTTCCGGCGCTCGAGAAAGGATCCGAGCCTGATGTGGACGAGGACATTATTACTGCCCTCACGTTGCTCGAAGATGGCGCCTTCTGGCACAGCTACCTGACTTCTCCTCGAGGATCGCGCTGGGGGATAAGCTTTTGGGCGAAGGTGCTCTGCGACATCTCGAACCAGAGCCTCTACCTGCGACAGTCACCCGGCGTCGACTTCACGCTGTTGATTGAATCGTTCGCCGATCTCAACAAGATCATGTTCGAGCGCATGGTGGCGGCACTTCCGGATCGCCCCGAGCTCTTGAATCCCATTTTCGGAATCGGGTTGAACAATCCCAGGCTGGGTCGTACCTTGGTCGATCAGCTGTCCGAACTGCTGCGCCGTCCGTCAATTGCGACATGCGTGCACCTGGGGATGTCCTACCGAAGTGAGTGGAGCGATTCATCGCATCCCAAGCACCGCCTGTACGAGCTCGCCAATGCAACCTGTCAGGACTTCACGAAGGCAGATCTTGAGCTGTGGCTGTCTCACTATGAATCGACAGAAGAATCGGGACCAGCGCCGCTCAATGCCGGCGGGTTGTGCCAGTTCGTCATCAACACCGAGGGCGTGGACAGAAAGGGGCGCCCTCGTTGACGAGGTTCATGCGACCGGCACAAGTAGTTGTCGCCGAGTACTCGAATGGGACGGCATGCCGGGCCACGTCTGCATCGAAACCGTGACGTTCGATGACCTTGGTGACGGAGCCGGTTCCGGGCACATTCACGCCGCAGTGGCTACTAATCCGTGTTCGGCGCGAATGGGACCGCCAGCGCGCCCGCGGGGTTTGTTTGATGCGGCCTCTTAGATTGATATAAAAACGGATAAACGGCCGAGGCGTGTCGCGCACGCCAGCAGTCTCGATCCATTGATATGCAACCTATAGGTTGCGCATGCCGCGCTGATGGAGTATCTTGATACGCAACTGTGAGGTTGCGTAATGACTGCTGACACCGATCGCATCAGGAAGACAGCACTCCTCCGCGCTCCGCTGGAGCGCGTCTGGGACGCCATCGGCGACGCCCGTCAGTTCGGCGCCTGGTTCGGCGCGGCGTTCGATGGTCCGTTCGTCACTGGCGCCCGGCTTTCGGGGCGGATCGTTCCTACTCAGGTCGACCCCGATGTCGCGAAGATGCAGGAGCCGCACGCCGGGACGGCGTTCGTCGTATTCGTTGAACGGATCGAGCCCATGCGCCTGTTCTCGTTCCGATGGCACCCGTACGCCGTCGACGCGAAGGACTACAGCACCGAACCCACTACGCTGGTCGAATTCGAGCTGACCCCCGTACCCGAGGGCACCCGGCTGACGATTACCGAATCGGGTTTCGAAGGAATCCCGCTCGAACGGCGGGCTCAGGCGTTCAAGTCGAACGCGGAGGGTTGGGACCATCAGCTGGCCCTCATCGGAAAGTACCTGGCGCGTGCCGCCTGACGTTGCAGACATGTCCCGATCAGCGCTCACGCCGCCCAGACTCGCTCGCGCCGCCCCGGTCTTCACGGCGCTCGGCGACGAGACCCGTCTCTACATCGTCTCGCGCCTGTGTCGCGAGGGCTCGCTGTCGATTTCTCGACTCGCAGCGGGCACGACGCTGTCGCGCCAGGCGGTCACGAAGCATCTGCGGGTGCTGTCGGACGCGGGCCTCGCGCGGAGCGGGCGCAGCGGCCGTGAGCAGCTCTGGCAGATTCAGGCGCGGCGGCTCAGCGAGGTGAGACGTCTCCTCGTCCAGATCTCGGCGCAGTGGGACGAGGCTTTGAGTCGTCTGACTGCGTTCGTTGAACGAGCGGAGCCGTGACTAGTCGGGCACCAGGCTCCCCCAGACGACGGTGTTCGGTCCAAGCACGCCGTCGTCATCGACAGTGTCGAGCAGCCCGCTGCCCCAAACCACGGCCTGGCTCCAGACGTGCGGATCGTCCCAGACCAAATCGGTGCTGCCCCAGACGAACGCGCTTCCCCACACCACGGCCGAGCCCCACACGAAGGCCTGTCCCCAGGCCAGCTGGTTCTCGTGCAGCGCGCTCCCCCAGACGAATGCGTTGCCCCAGACGAACGCCTGAGACCAGGCGAACGACTGTCCGTCGATGGAAGTCCACGGTGTGAGGGGTCCGGTGAGCCACCCCTGTCCGATCGGCCGCCCCGGATCGATCAGTTCAGCCAGCAGCACGGCGCCGCCGCCGTTCAGCCCGCCTGCACCTTGTGTCAACGGATCAGCGGAATCGAGCGGCAACGACGTGTACTCCAGGATGGCTTTCACAGTGTTCGGAGTCAGCGGCGTCTCGTACGTCTTCTTGTTCGCCTCCAGCATCAATGCGACGACGCCGCTCGTGACCGCGGCCGCCATGCTGGTTCCGCTCAGCCGCAGGTAGCGGGCTTTCTTGTCGTTGGCCCGTCCCCACACGCGGCGCTCGGAGTATCGTTCGTACAACGACCCTCCATACGCGCCTACGGCAACAAGACGATGACCCGGCGCCACGAGATCGGGCTTCGCCAGGCCTGAATACCACGCCGGTCCCCGCGAGCTGTAGGGCGTCACCGTGTCGTCACTGCGATCGGCGGTCTCGTGCATGTCGAGCGCACCCACCGTTATCGCGGATGGCGCATTCCCGGGTGACGTGATACCGGCGTAGCCAACCTGGCCGGTCTCTTGATTCAGTCCGTGATTGCCCGCTGACGTCACGACGACGATGCCGCACCGCGTCGCGTCTTCCACCGCACGGACGAGAGGATCGGTGTCGGGCGACTCGTAGATGGGATGCCCCAGCGACAAATTGATGATGTCGATCTTCAGCCGGTCACGGTTCTCGACGGCGAACTCGAGGGCACGGAGTACGGAGCTCGTATATCCCGCGCCGTTCTGGTCGAGCACCTTGAGACTGATGATGCGCGTTTTTGGTGCGACACCTCTATACAGCGCGAGCTTGGTCCGGTGGGGTTTGCCGTTCTGGAGGAACTCGACGTCACGCTCCGAATCCTTCCCCTCGCCTGCAATCAGCGTGGCGACATGCGTTCCGTGGCCGTAATCGTCGTACGGGTGCCCGGCCCGTCCGTCGGCCGTGAAGTCAAAGAACCGGTCGGCGCGACCGCCCGAGAGGTCGTCGCTCTTTTCGAGCCCGGAATCGATGACGGCGATGCCCACCTTGTTACCGTCGTACTCCGTGTCTGACAGGCCGAGCGCAGACATGAGGAGCGTCTCGACGTCCCCGTCCTCCTGCACCACTTCCTGCGTGACGCGGTCGGCCGTCACGACGGCGTCGACCGAGACCGCCTGGACATCCGGATCGCCTTCGAGCGCCAGCAGGTCGTCGGCATGAACGGTCGCCGCGAACGAGTCGAGCCGCTGGTGCTCCGACTCGATGTGGTCCCCGTGTTTCCTGATACGGTCGGCGACGACCGAGGTCTGGCCGCGGCGCGCGCGCACGATGACGCGCTGTGCCGACCTGTCGCCGGCGGCGGCGGCGTGCCGCAGCACCCGATCGAGCTTGGACGGTTTCGCTTTGGGCTCGTGCCCACGCGCGTGATTGACGGCCGGATACGAGACGCCCGCAATCAGCAGCAGCAACAAGAGCGCTCTGTTGAAGGGACTCCGTCGCGAACGAGAGCCGACCCTCGTGTACCAGGTAGCCATTGCACCTCCCCAACCCAATGGGGCGCTAGATTTCCAGCCCAGACACAGCAAGAACTGAACCTCGCCGGATCAGAAAGGTAAGTCGCTTTGACGACGCTGTTTACGTCGTCACGTTCGCTCCGATGGCAGGCCGATGTCGCGCGGTGGAACAGGAGCGGTGGTCAGAACCGGGACAACATCACGAGGGCCTCAAATAACCCAATGATCGGCAGCGGTGTGTGCTCCGTCTCCGGACACATCCTCGATCGGGCGATGGGTGATCGGGCCATCGGGCGATGTCATCGGGTCATCGGGACGTCTGATTATCGGAGTAAACGGTCGGAGTATCCGTTTATCGGCGATATCGGGATAACCAGATTATCGCGCTATCGCGATATTCCGATAGCGCGATCATTTACCCCGATAGAAAGATCCCCCGATGACCCGATGACATGACCCGATGGCCCGATCGTCCATGGATCGATTCATCGGGGATGAAGTGAGTGCAGCCGTCAGCGCCGGCGCTTCTCCGGCGACTGAAATCCCCGCTCGTGGTTTTCGATGCGGGTGTGACGGCGCTCGACTGTTCGCCAGAGGTCAGCCTTGAACTGTTCGGCGAAGACGTCGATGCGGCGACGCATATCGACGCCTTGCTCGGTTATGAGCGCCCCCAGACGGTCAAACCGGGCATGGATACGCGCAAGCCAAGGGTCTCCATCCGTCTTCAACTCTGGAACGCTGCGATTCTGCATGGCCGATTAGCTCGCGTCACATCCTAGCATCGTCGGAGGCGAGCGGGCGTCCGTGCACCTTGAGCGCCTCTAGAGATGTGCTAACTATGAGCCGAGAGGAAAGAGCGACTCGACCGGCGCGTCCAGTTCAGGCATGAGTGGGGATCGGATCGGGAACGGCCCTGTTGCCACCTGTGCGAGCTCGTACCCGCCGAGCGTCAACGTGTGAATCTCCAGCCGTTCTTCGACGGGGTCGATGATCCAGTATTCACGAACGCCGTAGCTAGCGAACATCTGCATCTTGCGGCCGCGATCGGTTGCCGCCGTCGAGGGCGAGAGGATCTCGACCGCCAGGTCAGGTGCCTCGCGGATCGCGGCATCCAGCGGGACGAGCTGCTTCCGGGCCTCTGCGAAGAAGACGAGATCGGGCATGAGCACGTCGTACTCGGAGAACACGATGTCGATCGGCGCCGTCAGAAACGTGCCTCCGTGGGCCGCGACCAGTGATTCGAAAAGCGCGGCCAGCCTGCGGGAGACCAATTGATGCAGGGGCATCGGGGATGCGACCACAAGGACCTCGCCGTCGTACAGTTCGTAACGGCGGCCGTCCTCGGGTGCGTTCACCAGATCGGCGTAGCCGATCCGCGGCTTCAGCGTGTTCACGGGCGCCATTGTACATCGTCGATTGCGAGGACCATGCCGTGAGTCAGACGCGTGGATTTTCGAGGATTCCGCGCGAAGGGACGTTAGGGTCGCGTAGCGCAGCCCTTCAGGGCTGCTGCCAATCAGCGCCGGCGCTTCTCCAGCGCCTGAATTCTTCGCTCGTGGTTGTCGAGGCGGGTGTCAGTCCCTTCGAGCCTGAGCCTGATCTCTCCTCTGAGGCTCTTGGCGACGACGTCGAAGTGGCGGCGGGTCTCGACGTGTTCCTCGCGCATTTCAGCTTTCAGCTCACTGAACCGCCCGTCCATCTCCGTCTTCAGGTCGAGGAAGCGGCCGTCCATCTCCGTTTTCAGCTCGCGAACGCTCAGGTCCGGCATGTCTTCTCGGTTGTCGTCGGCCATCCTACCATCGTCGACTGCGAGGAACGTGCCGCGTGGAAAACGCTCGGCTTCTCACGGTTTCCGCGCGGCGGGTCGCTGTAACGAGGCAAGAATTGCAGCGGTCTCGAGCATCGATCCAGGCAGAATCTCTCCTCGTCGCACCTTGAGCACCCTGAGCACCGTGAGCACCCTGAGCACCCTGAGCACCCTCTATAACGGCACAAGCCGCGCCGCGTCACAGTAGTCAGGCGCCGCGGCCGTCGCGGGCTCCGGTTTCACACCTTTCGCAATCAGCTGTGCTCGATACTCCACCCAGGTCACCAGCGGAGGGATCGACAGATCGACCGACGGAATGACGCGTGGCCGGCCGGCGGCTTTCTCCTGCGCGTTCGTCGTCCATGCGGTGCCTCCGAAGTTCTGAACCGCGCGCCAGATAACTTCTCTGGTGGTTGCGGCGACGTTGCTCTCGGACATCGCGACTCGAAGCAGGGCGTCGGCCTGTGCTCGAGTGCATTGCTGATCCCAATACAGGAAATCATGAACGATCGCGCACGGGCTTGATCGGCTGCTGCGGGGATACCGGCACGACTATCAGGCATATCGCCGCCAGTGTGTTCCTCAGCATCGGCTTTCTCCTTGGAGGCCGTATCAAAACCTACCAGCTTCGCGCGAACATGAACGCGTCTGCCTGCAGGTAAGCCCGCCCGAGATCGAAGCGGCTTATCCAGGTGTCCAGCAGCGTGTTGGCCTCCACGAACAGCTTGATGGCGTCGCGCGGGTCCTTGTTCCTGAAGGCGATGTCCCCCTCAATGAGCTTGGCGTAGGACTGCGGCTCCGCCTGCAGCTCGGAGGCGAGGACCGTCGACAGCTCTCGCGCCCTCGCGATGTCCCCAGCCTCGACGAAGATCCGTGCAGCCAGGAATCGAATCTGCGCCGAGGAACTATTCGCCAGCGCGCGTTCGGCGGCGTCAAGAGCCGGACCCTTCTCGTGCCGCAACAGGCGCGCATATGCGAGAGCCGCAAATTTCGTTGCGGCTCTGTCGGGTTCCTTCGCCTCACCGCGAACAATGTTTGTTGCCGACGCACACTGCGGCGACGGAAAGCGTTTCGCCGCGCGTGCGGATGAAAAGCTGACAGCGTTTGTGGAACCGAATCGGCGATTCGGGGTTGCAGCGAATTGTCTTGACTAGCCCACGTAGTCTCTCCAAACTCGAGGCCGCTACGGATCTGAATCAGGCGGAGGGCATCTCTCCCGCTAGGTTCTTCGCCCCTTCCGGACCCGCAAACGGAGAATCAACACGCGGGGAACAGAAAGAAATGGAGAAAAATATCATGGCCAAATATTGGCTCTCGCTGGCGATCGCCACCTTTGGTTTAACACTCACTTTCAAGCCAGTGGCTGCTTCTGTTGATCCGGAAGTGTTCGAAGCGTCCGGTGCCACGCCAGCGGATATCCAGACCGCGGTCGACGCCTTCAGGAATTTCTTGGGACCCAACAATGGAGTAGGCGGCACATTTCCCACTGGCCGCCGTGAGATCAACTGGGACGGGGTTCCAGACGCTTTCTCCGCCCCGAACCTGTTGCCGGCGAATTTCTTCAACTCCAACTCGCCGCGCGGGGCCGTATTCTTCACTCTAGGAACAGGGTTTCAGGTGAGCGCCAACAGTATCAACCCAACAAACACTCCGGTAAGATTTGGGAATATCCACCCTGTCTATCCCGAGCTCTTTAGCACGTTCAGTCCCCAGAGGCTCTTCAGCGCCTTGGATAGCAACATCACGGAAACACTTTTCTTTATACCTGGAACTTCACAGTCGGCAACGAGCACAGGGTTCGGCGCCGTATTCACCGACGTGAATGTTGACGATGGCACGAAGATCGAATACTTCGGTGTTAACGGCAACCTGCTCTTCAGCCAGAACGTATTGCCCGGACCTACCAATCGCGGAAGCCTTTCGTTCTTGGGAGTCGGGTTTGACACAGCTAGCGTTTTTTTCGTCCGAATTACGTCTGGCAATCGCATCTTAAACACACCCAACCGGGACGCCGTCGTGATGGATGATTTTATCTACGGCGAGCCTCAAGCTTTGCCATAGGTCGCCCCCTTTTGTTTCGCTTGAAACCTCACCAAACGCGGCTCGCCCGGTGACCATTTCGTAGAGCACGCACCCGAAGGCCCAGATGTCCGTTTGTTTATCGACCGGCTTGCCACGTGCCTGCTCCGGACTCATGTAGGACGCGGTTCCGAGGATCATGTTGGGTCCCGTCATCATCGCGGGCGACGTGAGAGTCGCCGAGATCACGGAGTGGACTGACGAGCGGCTTGCTTCAGTCGGCTTCGCCAACCCGAAGTCGAGCACCCTCACAGTTCCGTCGGGACGAACTTTGATGTTCGCGGGTTTGAGGTCGCGATGAATGATGCCCTGCTCGTGCGCCGCTTCGAGTGCGACGGCGACCTGGCGCGCGATGGCGAGCGCTTCGTCGAGTGGCACGGGCCCCTTCGCAATCCGGTCGGCGAGCGTTGGTCCCTCGACCAGCTCCAGCACCCGCGCCTGGGTGCCGTCCGCTTCTTCGAAGCCGTAGATGGTGCCGATGTTCGGATGGTTCAGCGAGGCGAGCGTCTGCGCTTCGCGGGTGAACCGCGCCACTCGCTCCGCGTCGGCCGCGAACGCCTCGGGCAGGATCTTGATGGCGACGTCGCGTTCGAGCCTCGCGTCGCGCGCCCGAACACTTCGCCCATACCGCCAGCCCCGAGGGGCGGAGAGAATCTCGTACGAACCGAGGCGCGTGCCATCGGACAAGGACATGAGTCGAGGCTGATTCTAGTGATGGCACCCAGACCTGCTTGAGCACCCTGAGCACCTTGAGCACCCTGAGCACCCTGACAAGTTACGGCCACTGCGTGCCGCAGTCGCAGGCTGATTCCGGTTGACACGATGATGAAAGGCATTCGCAGCTCGAAATCCCGCACGGCGTTCGGATGGTGCCGAGCGTCCTGGATCTCGCGCAGCTTGTACATCTTCGGGGTCTCGCCACCCGCGCCACTCCCGAGTCGGCTCACCGCGTTTGTTGAACGAGATCCTCGATCGGGCGATGGGTGATCGGGCCATCGGGGACATGTCATCGGGTCATCGGGGGATCTATCGGGGTAAATGATCGCGCTATCGGAATATCTCGATATCGCGATATCTCGTCATCCCGATATCGCCGATAAACGGATAGTCCGACCATTTACTCCGATAATCAGATGTCCGATGACCCGATGACATCGCCCGATGGGCCCGATCGCCCATGGATCGATTCATTGCGCGAGCAGTTGCCGTCTATCGGCGTCGTTTCTCCAACGCCTGAATTCTTTGCTCGTGGTTGTCGAGGCGGGTGTCAGTCCCTTCGAGCCTGAGCCTGATCTCTGCTCTGAGGCTCTCGGCGACGACGTCGAAGTGCCGGCGTGTTTCGGCGGCTGCTTCGTTTATGTGTGCCTCTATGCGTGCCTCCAGCCGGTCGAAGCGGCGGTCGACGTCCGCGAAGCGGCCGTCCATATCCGTCTTCAGGTCGTAGAAGCGGCCGTCCATATCCGTCTTCAGGTCGCGGAAGCGGCCATCCATCTCCGTCTTCAGGTCACGAACGCTCAGGTCCGGCATGTCTTCTCGATTGTCGTCGGACATCCTACCATCGTCGACTGCGAGGAACGTGCCGCGTCGACAACGCTCGAATTCTCACGGTTTCCACGCGGCGGGTCGCCGTAACGGGGCAAGGATTGCAGCGGTCTTGAGCATCGATCCAGGCAGAATCTCTCCGTCGTCGCATTCTGAGCACCCTGAGCACCCAGTGCACCTTGAGCACCAACATTGCGTCGAGATCCCCCGTCTAACCTCCCATGACGATCTGGCAAGACATCCGCTACGGCCTGAGAGGGCTCATCCGTGAGCGCGGCTTCACGACCCTGGCGGTCATCACCCTGGCCCTGGGCATCGGGGCGGCGACCACCATCTTCAGCGTCATCCAGAACGTCCTGCTGGACCCCTTTCCTTATAAGGATGCGGACCGGGTCGTCGCGATCCAGATTCGGGACACGACGAACCCCCGGCCGGGCGGCCGGACGTTCTTCCAGACCCCGGAATTCCTCGATTTTCAAGAGCAGACCACGGTCTTCGAGGACGTGATCGGCGGCACGCCGGAGGACGTGCTGCAGGCGACCAACGAAGGAACCGAGCAGTTCGTCGGCGGCGCCGTGACGGCGAACAACTTCTCGTTCCTCGGCGTGCCGATGCACCTCGGGCGCGGGCTCGTGATGGACGATGCGAAGCCGGGTGCGCCGCCGGTGTTCGTCATGTCCTACAAGCTGTGGGTCAACCGCTACAACATGGACCCGGCCGTCGTCGGGCGGACGTTCGTGTTGAACGGCGTGCAGACGACGTGCGTCGGCGTGACGCCGCAGCGGTTCTTCAAGCTCGCGGCGGATCTGTATCGGCCGGTCGTGCTGAACCGCGGCGATCCGGAGGTCAATCGCAGGTTCTTCATGTTCCAGGCAAAGCTGAAGCCGGGCGTGACGTTTGCGAAGGCGGAGGCGGAGCTCGACCTCATCGCGCGCCGGCTGGCCAAGGAGTATCCGGAGCGCTATCCCAAGCAGTTCGTCGTCAAGGTCGTCGGCTGGGCCGACAGCATCGTCGGGGGATTCAAGACGACGTTGTATACGCTCGCGGCGGCGGTGGGGCTGCTGCTGCTCATCGCGTGCAGCAACGTGGCGAACATGCTGCTGGCGCGCGGCGCGACGCGAGAGCGCGAGATGGCGATCCGGCTCTCGCTCGGCGCGAGCCGGCTGCGCGTCGTCCGGCAGCTCCTGATCGAGAGCGGGATGCTCGCCGCGCTCGGGGCCATCTTTGGGTGTCTCGTCGCGTACGGCGGCATGAAGGCGCTGGTGCTGCTCATTCCTGAAGGGCTCATCCCGCGCGAGTCGCAGATCGCGCTGGACGTGCCGGGGCTCGCGTTCAGCGTGGCGATCGCGATGGGCACGGCGTTCTTGTTTGGACTCGCGCCGGCGATTCAGACCGCGAAGCGCGACATGGTGGAGCCGCTCCGGACGGCCGGCAAGGGCGTCGGCGGGGGATTCCGGCGCGGCAAGCTGCGGAGCGCGTTCGTTGTTCTGGAAGTGGCGCTCTCGCTGATGCTCCTCGCGGGCGCGGGGCTGCTGATGCGCAGCTTCATCCAGCTGCAGCGGACGGATCTCGGGCTGAACCCGGAGAACATTCTCAGCGCGCGGCTGCCGCTCCCGCGCGGGGTCTACGACACGGCGGACGCGAAGCAGCGGTTCTTCGAGGCGCTCCTGCCGCGCCTCCAGGCGCTGCCGGGCGTCGTCGCGGCGACCGAGACGTCGACGCTCCCGCCGTACGGCGGCATCCGGACCGAGGCGGAGGTCATCGGCAAGCCACAGACGGAAAAACAATTCGCGCTGTTCCAGCTGGTCAGCGAGGGGTACTTCCCGACGCTGGAGCTGAAGCTCATTCGCGGCCGCACGCTCACGAGGGACGATGTGATCGGCGTCCGTCGCGTCGCGGTCGTCAATCAGATGTTGCTGAACAAGTTCTTTCCCCCCGGCGAGGATCCGATCGGCCAGCGCATCGATCTCAAGATGCTCCGGACGATGCCGGGCGAGGGGCGGGTCGAGGATCCCGTGTTCGAGATCGTGGGCGTCATCTCGGACGCCAAGAACCAGGGCATCCAGGATCCGGTGATGCCGGAGGCATTCATTCCTTATACGACGACGGGCGCCTTCATGCGGGGCGTGCTCATCCGGACGGCGACCAAGCCCGAGGCGCTGCTCGACACCGTGCGGCGCGAGATCTGGGCGGTGGATCGGAACGTCGCGCTGACGAATGCGGGGACGCTGACGAATTTCCTGAAGCAGTTCTCGTATGCGCAGCCGCGCTTCGGGCTCGTGGTGCTCGGGATCTTCGCGGGCGTGGGGCTGGTGCTCGTGGCGGTCGGCGTGTACAGCGTGATGGCGTACACCGTGTCGCGTCAGACGCAGGAGATCGGGATTCGGATGGCGCTAGGAGCGCGGCGTGCTGATGTGTTGGGGATGGTCGTGCGGATGGGCCTGGGTTTGGTTGCGATCGGTGTTGTGCTTGGGTTCCTCGCGAGCCTGGCGGCGACGCGCGTGATTGCGTCGCAGCTGTCGGGTGTTTCTCCTCGCGATCCGCTGGCGCTCGTTATGGCTGTTGGCGTGATGATTCTTGCTGGTGTGGCGGCGTGCTACTTCCCGGCGCGCCGGGCTACGCGAGTCGATCCGATGGTGGCCCTGAGATATGAATAAGGGCGGCCTTCTGGACCTGCGGCCTGCGGTTTAAATCCCGGAGCGCAGCCACTTCGGCCGCTCAGTGAAACCCGAGTCGAGTAGGGCTGGCGCTGCCATCGTCAAGCCGATTCTGAAAGCACCGTCTTGGTCAAATCTGCGCGCGATCATGTTATCCGGTGCTATATCCAGAGAAACGAACGCCTCACTCGAGGAACAGATTCCCCGGAGGTTTCGCCGACTTGAACCACCGCAGGCGCTCGATCGGGCATAGCTCCGCTTTCCACCCTTCGCGATCTGCCTGGATAAATCCTGGATCTCCCCAACGAAAAAGGGGCCTCCAGAATCTTTGGACACCCTTGGAAGCGTCTTGGTTGCGGGGGCGTGCAGCCGGCGGTACTTGCCGTTGTGGAGCGCGGCCGCCAAATCGGCCTGATGCCCGGTCGTATGGCTTCTGTGCTCACTGGAGTCCGGGCGTATGGAACCATACGCCCCACAACGATCACGCTCCCGACACACCTGCCGCCTGAACTCGTCGAACGCTTGGAGAAACGAGGGTCGAAATCGAGTGCGCTGCGACCCCACCAGTGTAAGTACGCGCCCGGCGGGCGGCTCGTGTCCCAATAGGCCTGCGCGATCGAGGAGTTCCGAGAGCTGTTTTTGGTCCCTACGATCGGGAAACGCAAGCTTTACGGTGTAGCCGATTCTCGTCAGCGAGCCTGGATTTGGCAGCAGCAGTGGGCGAAACTTGCGTGGGGTCGCGGCGAGCCAATCGGCAAGATTCTCCCAACGGCGCGGCAACATCTGCAGCGAGTGGTCTGGCAGTTGATCTTGTGTGAGATCCCGCAGTCGAGAAATGAACGACGCCTCGTCGCCAAGCTCGTCCGACGACTTTGACGCGCAGTTCTCCCGAACCACATCATCCAGGGTCATGAGAATATTGCCCGGACCTGGGACGCGTTCTACAACTTTGAAGGGCTACTGACTCGCAGGAAGCAGGCGATCTAGGCATCAGCGACCGGGCGCGCCGGCCGAAGGCGCTTTGGTGCGCGCTCTCGCAACAGCCTTTAGAGTCTCACGCCACGCAGCGTGCTGTCGTTGCTCTGGCGCAAGTTCCGTCGCCCTCACCAGACGGGCCCTAAGTCGTTGACAGACGCAATGGCACTCCAGTTCGCGGCCGATCCGGAGAGATGGCCATCAGTCCGAACACAAGGGCAAGAACGCCACGCTTGCTGCGATAGTCGGCACGTTCAACCTTGACTGGGCTGATTCCCGGCCAGGGAGCGCAGCGGCGAGACGTGCGCTAGGTATGCCTTCGGACGCTCCCATCGTCCTGGTCGGGTCGTATGGTGATTGCGGCTATACGACCGCCTTCGGCTGGTCCCAACGCCGGGAGTGGAAGCTCGTTCCGCCGTCCCGCTCGTCCACACTACCGGAGATCAGCCGGGTCGACGACCACACGATCATTGCGGTCGCGCCGTCTGGGTTCGCCATGCCCGTTGCGGAGGTGAAGCCGTCATGTCCGTGGAACGGGTCGGCACACGTCGCATCAGTCCGCCATACGGTCGTTCCGGTCGAGGCGGTGCTGCGCGGCCGGCAGCAGCTCGATCGCGCACGAGTCGAAGTCATTTCGCGCGAGACGACCGCTATCCACGGGCTGCGCTTCCGTCTGAATCGCCCGGTCGGCGATTACATCTTCTTGTTTGCGGCCGGATGCGCCACGATGAGATCGGTGCGCGGCGTCGATCTGCCAGTCGCCTCCGCGGCAGATTCTGACACCTGGCCTCTGCAGGACGTTCAGGAAGTAAGGTGATGAAGATCCTGTTGGGTGTTGCCTGCCTGCTGCTCACCGCCTGCACGCGGGCGGCGGCCCCGACCGTGGCCATCCGAGCAGTCACGGTCGTCGATGTGATGAATGGATCCCTCCGTGGCAAACAGACCGTTCTTCTAGTGGGCAATCGCATCACGGCCGTAGGCCCGGACGACAAAGTCCGGATACCGGACGATGCGGACCTGGTTGACGGCACGGGCGGCTTCCTCATCCCAGGCTTGTGGGACATGCACGTCCACTCGGTGGCCAACGTGGCGGTAGATAGATCCCTCGAGTCGGTCGCGGCCCAGGACTGGCACTTCTCGCTGTTCCTCGCCCACGGCGTCACCGGTGTTCGCAACATGAACGACGGAACGGGCGACGTGACGCTCGAGCTGACCAAGTCGGTCAGGCGCCGGCTGGCCGAGGGGGATCTTCGCGGGCCACCCCGATTCCTCACCGCAGGCCCTTCGGTCGATGGCGATCCTCCCCTGGGGAGCAACCCAGTCGTCGTGCGCACGGCAGCAGAGGCACGGACCGCGGTGGAACAGCTGGTCTCGAATGGCGCCGATCTCGTCAAGGTCTACGAAAACCTCTCCCGCGAGGCCTACTTCGCGATCATCGACGAGGCCGGGCGCAGGAGAATTCCCGTGGACGGCCACGTGCCGTTCCGCATCACACCCAAGGAGGCTGCCGACGCGGGCCAGCGCACGGCCGAGCATCCGGACGCTCTCGCAGCGGGCTGCTCGACAGCGGCCGAAGCCGAGCGGAAACGATTCGCGAGTGTCCTTGCCGACTACAACAGCCTTCCAGACGGCGAGAAGTTCCTGGCCATGTTCCGACACGCCCGCGCGCTCTACGACAGCCGGGATCCGGCCGCCTGCGCGTCCGTCATCGAGGCGTACCGGCGAAACGGAGTGGCGGTCACCGTCGATCTGGTCGCGTATCACCACGTCGTGTATGCGGAGCAGATCCTTCGGACACCCCGCATGCGACTCGTCCCGCAGGAGGTCCGTCGTAATTGGGAGATCTTGCTCGACTCTGAGACGACTCGGGAGTTCCAATCGATCCTTCGGCCGATCGTCCCGCTCGAGCTGGAAAACACTCGTCTCTTGAACGAGGCCGGTGTCTTGCTGCTGGCGGCGACGGACGTGGGAGTGCCGTTTCAAGTTCCCGGCATCAGCCTGCACGTGGAGCTGGAGAGGCTGGTCGAGGCTGGCCTCTCTCCTCTCAAGGCCCTTCAGACCGCCACCCTCAACCCCGCACGCGTCTTCGAAATGGCCGATTCCTTGGGCAGCATCGAGCCTGGCAAGCTCGCCGATGTGGTGCTGCTCGATGCCAACCCCGTCGAGGACATCCGCAACACGCAGAAGATCCGCGCGGTCGTCGCCGACGGCCGGCTCTATCGCCGGGCCGACCTCGACCAGCTTCTGGCTGGGGTCAAGACGTTGAAGCGGTATTGAACGCTTGCCCTGAGCGAAGTCGAAGGGCTTGCCCTGAGTGAAAGTCGAAGGGCCGTCGAAGAGTCAGCTTGCGTGGAAGATCACTCGAACACCCGACCTCTTTGAGCATGCCGCTCCTGTCGGTCGTCTCAGCCGACCCGCGCCGCAGGCCGTGATGAGCGGATCTCGTCAACGGCGTGAAGGCGATCCGCGGCGTCGTAAGGCTATACTCGGCCCCTCTGCTATGCGTCGTCGGACCTTCCTCGACTTGCTCGTAACGGGCGTCGCGGGGTACGCCGTCCGCCCGTCTATCGCCGTCACTGCGCAGCCTGTGACGTGGCACGAGCGCCTGCCCAAAGTCGAACTCCACCTCCATCTCGAAGGCGCCATTCCGAAAGCGACGTTATGGGAGCTGATCACGAAGTACGGGGGCGACACAGCGATCAAGACGCGTGAGGATCTGGAGCGCGCCCTCGTCTATCGCGATTTCCGCGGCTTCCTGAACATGTGGGTATGGATGATCGGCTACCTGCGTGAGTACGACGATTACACTCTGATTGGCGAGGGCGTGGCGCGCGACCTGGCGCGGCAGAAGATCCGGTACGTCGAGGGGTTCTTCTCCCCGCCTGACTATCGCCGATCGACGCTCGATCCGCAACGCGTCACCGAAGCGCTGCGCACGGGAGTGAACCGGGTCCCGTCAATCGACGTTGCGCTCATCGCCGATCTCGTGCGCGATCGCGGCGTCGAGCA
>DATAEE010000115.1:0-1630 GCA_036258175.1 Vicinamibacterales bacterium | reverse complement strand
CCAGCAGCCGATGTTGCCGGCGACCGCGCCGTCGGAGACGACCGTCCAAGTCAGGGCCGAGTCGTTCGCGAGCGTCTTCGCCCAGTGCGCCATGAACGCGTCGCGTTCGCGCGGCGGGAACGCGGCCATCGCCGCCGCTTCCCGGTCGCGCTGGTGCTCGTAGAAGACCGGCAGATCCGCCTCGAAGACCTCGCGCAAGACGCCCACGCAACGAGCGTACCGCCGTCGCTACGGTCGACGATTGGCGAGGCTTCCGCCGGAGTCACGCTGGCCTGTGCCGGCTGCTTCGATCGCATGAGAAGCGTTGAACTCGCGCCCGCGTCCTCCATCCCGGGCGAGCGACGCCTAGATCACCGTCAGGGTGTATTCCCGCGCACTCGCGCATGCGGCGGTCTCGTCTCTGCAGTCCCTTACCTCGTAGACGATCGGTCGATGGTTTTCACAGGCGCCCGACGCGGAGCACGCCGGTCAGCATCGGCAGAGTGAATTCGCCGCAAGCGGTCTCCGGTCTGCTCGCGAGGAAAGCGCGGATCCGACGGAGCGTGGCGTCTCGCTCCTGTTCTGGCATGACCAGCATTCCAGCCTTCGTCGCGAACGTCGCGACGAGGGAGTCGGCGGTCCGTCGCTGCCCGTGCGAGAACTCGGCCTGCTCCGGCGAGCCGAACTGGGCGATTGAGCCACTGTCTGGGAGATGTGCTTCGGCCGTCTGGGCACGCCAGCCGCTGAACGTGTCCCTCGGGCCAATGGCCGCGCTTCCGCTGATCGATTCGAGTCCGGCAACCCAGTCGACCCGGTTGTCGAAGACGTTCCACAGGCCGGCCAGAATGCCGCCTGGTTCGAGGACTCTGGCTATCTCGGGTCCCGCGACGTTCATGTCGAACCAGTGCATGGCGTTGCCGGCTAGCACGGCATCGACCGACGCGTCCGGCAGCGGTACCGCCTCGGCACTACCCGGCAGGGCGCGGACCGTCGGCAGCGCGCGCCGCAGCTCGGTCAGCATCGCCGGGTCAGGCTCGACCGCGATGACTTCGGCGCCCAGCGAGCCCAGCGTGGCGGCTAGCTTGCCGGTTCCCGCGCCGAGGTCGAGCACTCGCGAACCGGGCGCGCGTTCGAGCGCCCAGCGCACGGCGTCCTGCGCGTAGTCCGGGCGGTGCGCGGCGTATGCGGTCGCTGCTGCGCCGAACGACGAACCCAGAAGTAGCCGTTCGTCCTGTCCCACGTGGTGACCGTATCGGTGAAGTGCTGCTCTCGAACCTGGCGCCCGGTACCGCGTGTTGCTAGGAGGCGCCGTCACAGGGCCTGTTCTGAGCCGGTTCGTGATTTGAGCTCGAGAGCCCAAGGGACATTCCTGAACACTGGCCCAGGCGAGCATCTACGGTCTCGCCGCGGCGAGGTGGTCGATGCTTGCCAGGGCGCTGGTTAGGGTGTCGCTTGCTTATTCCCACACCCCGAAGGAGGACGGCCGAATGAGCGGTTACGCGGTCGCCCAGATTGACGAGATCGACGAGATCGATGACGGCCGCGTCCTTTCGCGCCCCGTCCGGTTCCACTTCGGCATCACGTCTTTCGGCGTCAACGCATTTACAGCTCATCAGGTGGGCGATCGGCTCATCAACGAGCACGACGAGTC
>DATAEE010000114.1:0-50623 GCA_036258175.1 Vicinamibacterales bacterium | reverse complement strand
CCGTACGAGCTGCGGAGCGGTGGATCGGCGATGGCAATCGAGTGCACGCGCAGGTCGACAATCTTCATCGGTTCGCGGCGTTCATGGTAGTGTGGCCCAGCCTCCGGTGCCCACGACTATATCGCGCGTCATCCGGCGCCTCGTCCCCTTCATCTTCATCTGCTACGTGGTCGCGTACATCGACCGCGTCAACATCGGGTTTGCGGCCGCCGATCTGCAGCGCGAGCTCGGCCTGAGCGATTGGGCGTACGGGCTTGGCGCCGGTCTCTTCTTCCTCGGCTACTTTGTGTTCGAGATCCCGAGCAACCTGATCCTGGAGCGGGTCGGCGCCCGCGTGTGGATCGCCCGCATCATGATCGTCTGGGGGCTCGTCTCGATGGGGACGATGTTCGTCACCGGCGAGACGAGCTTCTACGTGGCGCGGGTGCTCCTGGGGCTCGCGGAAGCTGGCTTCTTCCCGGGGATGGTCCTGTATCTCACGTACTGGATCCCGAAGAGCGATCGCGCGCGCGCGGGGGCGCTGTTCATGACGGCGGCGCCAATCGCGATGATCGTCGGCGCACCGGTCTCGGCCGCGCTCCTCGCACTCGACGGCACGCTCGGACTCAAAGGCTGGCAATGGTTGTTCCTCATCGAGGGCCTGCCAGCCATACTGCTCGGCGTCGCCACGTTGTTCGTTCTCACGGACCGTCCCGAGCAGGCGACGTGGCTCGGGCCCGAGGAACGCGAGTGGTTGAGCGGCGTCATGAACCGGGAACGCTCCGAGCGGGCGCAGCATCACTCCGGCTCCGAGCTGCGCAGCCTCCTGAGCGGCCGTGTCTGGGTTCTCTCTATCGCGTACTTCCTCAACGCGCTCGTTACCTATGGCGTGTATCTGTGGCTGCCGAGGATCCTCCGCGACGCCTCAGGATTCAGCGGCTTCACGCTGAGCGCAATTACCGCGGTGCCGTTTGTTGCGGCGCTCGTGGCCATGGTCCTCGTCGGCCGGCACTCCGATCGAACCGGCGAGCGCAAGTGGCACGTCGTCGCCTGCGCGATGACGGCGGCGGCCGGCCTCGTGCTTGCCGCCGGGTTTCAGCACAGCGTTCCGCTACTGGTGCTCAGCTTCACGCTGTCGCAGATCGGTCAGCGATCGGTGATGAGCGTGTTCTGGGCGATTCCGCCGATCTTTCTGGGCGGGGCGGCAGCGGCCGCCGGGATCGCGATGATCAACGCCATCGGCAATCTCGGCGGCGCCGTCGGCCCGACGGTCATGGGAGGGCTGCGCGAGAGCACGGGCGCGTACAGCGGAGGGTTGCTCGTTCTCGTCGCGGCGCTCGTGCTGGAGGCGATCCTGGTCGCCAGCCTGCGGCTACCGCGCGCGGTAGCTCCGGCTGTGGCCGTTCCGGCCGTTCGAGACGGTGAAGCTGCCGTCCGGCGCGACGGCGAGCTTGATCCCGTGCGCCGTTGACTCGTCCATGTTCGCGATGAACGGCTCGGAGGTGTTCTCGGTTGCCGACGCCTTCGTCGCGTAGTGGAGCTGCCACAGATCCTCGAGACCTGGGGCCGCCTTAATCACCTGCAGCGCCTCTGACGTCCCACCCTTGGTCGCCCCGTTGTTCATCACCACGACCCTCGGACGAATCGCATGTACCAGTACCGCCGGACCGGACATGTTCATGCCGTGGTGCGTCGTCACATACACGTCGAACGTGCCCAGCAGGTTGTTGGGACAGGCCAGGTCGTGCTCCTTGTTCCAGGTGAGGTCGCCCAGGTCGAGCAGGCGGAACGTGCCGTACTTGATGACGGTCCCGAGCGACCGGGCGTTCTCGGTCGGGTCCGGATCGCGCGGCTTGAAGTCCTTGCAGAGCGAGTTTGGCGCTGCAGTTCCGCCGATCGCGGCGGTGACGAGCGCGCCGCCCGACGACACGACGCGCGCCTCGATCCCTTTGATCGGCAGCGCATCGCCCGGCTTCACGACAACGTGGCGGCCTTTCGCTCGCACCGGCTGGTAAGCGGCGTAGACCTCGGCGGCGTTGCCGCCCTCGCGATTCTCGCCATAGTCGACGAACGTCCCGATTGGCAGCTTCGCCGCGAGCTCGGGCACGCCGCCGACATGGTCGCGGTGATAGTGCGTGATGACCATGTAGTCGATGCGCGAGACGCCGGCCTGCTTCGCCGCCGCGGCGATTCGATCCGCATCGCGGCCGTTGAATCCCGACCACCCGGCATCGATCAGCATCGACTCGCCGGAGGGCGAGACCACGAGCGTGGCCTGGCCGCCTTCGACGTCGACGAAATACACATCGAGCGTCTTCCGTGATTGAGCCGTCGTCGGCTGAATTGAAGCCAGGATGACCGCGAACAGTAACGTCACGCTCCGCATGCGCATCTCCTCATCTGAGGTTCTTGTAGACCTTCCCGCCTTTCATGACGAACACTACGCGCCGCAGCGCCGTGATGTCCTTCAACGGATCGCCGTCGACGACGATCAGGTCGGCTTCGTAACCCGGCGCCACGGCGCCGATCCGATCGCCAAGCCCGAGCGCTTCGGCCGCAAGCGACGTCGTCCCGACGATGGCGTCCATGGCGGGCTGGCCGGCCTGCTGAACACGATAAATCGTTTCGCGCGCATTCTGGCCGTGGGCGCCCGCGGTGGCGTCGGTCCCCATGATGATCTTCAGGCCTTTGTGGGTCATGCCGCGCTTGAACATCGACAGCTTCAGCGGAATGCCTTTCTCCATGAACGCGAAGCCTTCTTCGTTGTAGTTGCCGATGCCGAGGTAGCGTGGTTTGTTCTCGATGTAGTTCTGCGACACAAGGCCGATGTTCGGCTCGAAGAACGTTCCGCGCTCGGCCATCAGCGCGAACTCGGCGTCTGTTGTCTGGCTGCCGTGCGTCACGGCGAAGCATCCGGCCCGTGCAGCGGCCGCGACTGCGTCGGCGGCATGTGCGTGGACCCAGCTGCGCTTGCCGGCTTTCTTCGCCTCGTCGCATGTCGCCTCGATCTGGGCATCGCTCATCGTCTTCCCGCCGCCTTCGCGGATGCTCTTCGAGGCGAACAGTTTGATCAGATCGGCGCCGCTCGCAACGAGCTTGCGGACCTGCGCGCGGAGCTCGTCGGGCGTCCCGCTGTTCTCGTTGAGCGACGTAATCGACGTGAGCACACGTGGGCCCGGGAACATGCCGCGCGCGATGGCATCCCGGAGATCGAGGTCGGACGGTGAGCCGATGCTTTGAATCGTCGTGAACCCGGCCATCAGCGTGAGCCAGGCGTTCTCGGCGGAATACAGGATCGCCTGCGCTGGCGTCTCGCCGGCGTTGGATGCCCGGCCCTCTTTCCCGAAATGCGATCCGATATGGACGTGCGTGTCGATCAGGCCCGGCAAAAGGGTCAGGGCAGGGAAGTCGTAGGTGACCGACTTTGCGGAGGCGTCCATCCTGACGATGCGCGAGTTTTCGACGACGATGGCGGCGTTGCGATGGACTTGTCCTTTGCCGTCGATGATTGTCCCGGCTCGGATCGTGATCGGAGCCGGTTGACCGGAAACGGGGCCCGCAGCAAACAGCGATAGACAGGCAACGAGCGCCGGACGCTTCATCGCGAAGCCCTCCGCTTGTACGAAAACGCCTCCTCGCGCATGGTTCCGTCTTTCTGGTGGATGGCCAGATACACGATCAGAGCGTCGGTTCCCTTCGGATGGAAGGACATGCCATCGAAGTGGACGGCACCGTCGCTCGTCGCGACGAGCGGGAAGTCGATCGTCTTCAGCTTTTCTTCCCAGCCCGTCAGGTTTGGATTGAAGTGTTTCAGCCGGAGCATCAAGCTGCCTTTGTCTTCGACGATGGTCAGGAGCTCGTAGAAGACCGGTTTGCCATCTTTGACGAGCCGGTACATGCCCATCATCGAGCCGGCCGCGGGCTCGCTCCAGATTTCTTCCGACGCCGACGCCGGCAGCGCGAGAAGCACCGCCGCCAGCACGAGCGGCAGGATTCGTCCCATCGTTCTCACAGGTTTCTCCTTGTTCCTCATTCCCGCGAGCCCTCTTCGTACCAGTCTTCGTGCAGGGACCAGCCGCTGCACCGGAGGCACACGGTCCAGCGCCATTGATGCGCGCAGCCCGGACAGCGGCCGCGAGTCTCGAACGTGTTCCAGCGCGTGCCGCAGCCGCCCGTGAACTTCTCGGGCGTGCCGACCCCGTCGCAGAACCACATGCTCGACGCGTCCGGCTGCCAGCGGCACAGCGGGCAGCGGATCCCTTCGAACTCGTCGACGTCGTCCTGGCCGAGGCTCGGGTCGAACTTCAGATCCGGACGCCGTTCGTCTTTCCGAAACCACAGTGGTTGTTCGACACGTTCGCGAGCTGTAAAAGGATTGATCTGATACAAGGCATTACTCCCGCAGTGCGTTCACCCTCGCGGAGAGGATACCGAGTTCATCATCAATTGTCCGCTACGCGTCAGCGCCGTCGAGCACGGGATACGACGCCAGCAGATGCTCGAGCGATCTGGCAACCGGTTCCAGAGAGGTCTGATCGATGTCGAACGCGAACTGCAGCCGATTGGTGCTCCCGGCGTCGTCTCTCGCTTCACCGCTGACGCGCACCTGTCCTTTGCCGTCGCCGGTGAGGTATAGCGCGAGCTGCCCCTCCATCGTCGTGAAGCTTGCGGTCCCCTCGAGTGTTTGCATCAGTCCGTGTATCTCTTCCCGAAAAGTCAGGAATTCCTCGGATCGCAGATCGACACGGAAGCCTGCTCGAAAACCGCCGACGGTTATCTGAAGGTCGCAATCGATCCAGTTGCCGTCGGAGGAATCGAAGAGGCCGGGATGACGGCGACCGAGTGGTCGGATGAGGACGTGTTGCGCGTTCGAGTCGCCAATCAGGACGTCCGTACTATCGGCCATTTGCTAATCGCGCCGGTATCAAAGCGTGCGCTTCCGTGTCGGCGGTCGCAGGGTGGGTTGATTCTACGTCGCGGCACGAGAATTGTGCCACCGGCCGAGGCGCCGTCCGATTCGTCGGTCGGGTCGAAGGCGTCATCCGCGCGCTGGCACCGATGTTGTGCCAATCGCGAACTCGGTCCAGACCGAGTTCTCTGCAGCGAGAGTCCTCCGCGATTTGCTGATTCGCGCCCGCAGAAACCGCTTGACAGATTTCTGCGGGCACTCAGTAACGTGCGCGCACGCTGCGGCCAAACCAGCTGCCAGGTTGCGCAGGAGCGCCACTGCACCGCGTTCCAACCTCGTCATGACGCAGAACGCCGCGTTCGCGATCGATCGACGTCCTGGCGCCCAGCCTGCGATACAAGAACGACGATGTTATAAGGCGGTATGGAAACGCTCACTCAATCTTTCGCGCAGCTATCGAACCAAGAACTGATTTGCGGAGGGGCAACGCCTCGCGGCCTGGGAGCGGCAGGCGACCGTGCAGCTGATCGCGTCGTTGATGGAAGTCGACTCGCGCCGTCTCTATCTCGGTGAAGGATGCTCGTCTCTCTTCACTTATTGCACGCGCGTGCTTCATCTGTCGGAGCACGCCGCGTACGGCCGCATTGAAGCCGCACGCGCATCGCGCCGGTTTCCTCGAATCCTGGAGCTGCTGGCGGATGGCGCGCTGACTCTGACAGCGGTTGGCCTGCTCGCGCCGCACTTGACGGCTGACAACCACCTGGAAGTTCTGACCGCTGCTCGGCATAAGACCAAGCGGGAGATCGAACATCTGATCGCGGTGCTTCATCCGCGGGCTGACGTGCCCTCGTCTGTGCGAGAGCTTCCCGCGCCAAAACCGCGTGTGATGCCACCTGCGCCAGTCGTCCGACCGCGCCAGGTTCGCGCCACATTCCCGCAGCCGTCAAGCGCGAAGTCTGGACGCGCGATTCGGGCCGTTGCGCGTTCATCGGCGCTCGCGGTCGCTGCCACGAGACAGGCTTCCTCGAGCTCCATCATGTCGTGCCGTACGCGCGCGGCGGTCCCGCCGTTGCCGACAACATCGAGCTGCGGTGCGCTGCGCACAACGCGCACGAGGCGGAGCTGTGTTTTGGCCCGCGTCAGCCGGCCCTAATGAGGCAAACCGCTCCGTTGTATGCGTTGACGCGAGAGCAGATCGAGTCGGCGGTCGTCTACGACTGACTGTTGGCACCATTGTTGTACCAACGCGCGCTGTGGTGCGAAGCGGCGTCAGCGTGCAGCTGGTTGGACTCGCCGCGTCGCCGCCCGCCGGCACGGATGTTGTGCCAACCGCGAACTCGGTCCGGACCGAGTTCGCCTTGGTTGCGACCGCGTCGTGTTAAGCGTCCGTGGCTTGTACAGAATGATGAATGGCGTGGACCCGGCCTCCACGGTGTCCAGTCCTTCGTCGAAGTGATAGTGGTTCCCGAGAGATATGGATACGCCTTCAGTTTCGGATCCATGGCTGAATGCTACTTCACCCGCTCCCACGCCAACTCTACCGTCTGAACGGTCCCGCCAATCGATAGCGGCGGCGTTCGCAACGCCACGCGATCCCCGTCGATCTTCAGAACACGAATGAGGTCGGTGTTGACCCAGTTCTCGACCGAGGCCACTTCGACATGGTGGACGACGGAATCGTTCTTCAGCGAGTAGCGCCCTCCGTACGCAAGAAAGCTGGCGAACGCGTTGGCTCTTTCGTCAGCCGGAGCCGCAATCCGGTCACCCGACAGGGGCTTGCGCCCACTGTGGCTGATGATCGCCATCATCCGCCATCGGCGGTGTAGATGAGCATTCCGGACGGACGTGGTCCATACGGGCTGTCGTTGCGCGCGCCATCAGCGGTTGACGCCGAAGCAGAAAGCAGCTTCCACGTGCCCACGATGCTGGCGCCCTTCGGCGCGTCCAGGCCGCCCGCAGTCGTGCCGAGCGTCAGTGCGAGAATTGTGACGAGCAAGCCGCGTGTCATGCCTGGCTCCATTCGCGTCCAAAAAAGGGGACGAGCATCGCTCTCTACTTGAACCTGACCAGGTACGTGCCGCCCTGCGCGACCTCCAGAACCGCGATGTCCCTGTCGAGCCGAAACTCAACACTCATCCCCTCTCGCGAGATCGTGTCGACCGACTGACCCGCCGGCGCGCGAAGACGATGCCTGCCGGAGACAGCAGCTCGCATGACAGCCGACTGCGCCTTCCCATCCTGCCAGCTCAGATCGATCTCGATACCAGCTCTCGCGCGCAAGCCGCGGAACGCGCCAGCCGGCCAGGCGCGCGGCAGCGCCGGCAGCAGGTGAATCGTGCCGTCGTGGCTCTGGAGCAGCATTTCGGCGACGCCGGCCGTCCCGCCGAAGTTGCCGTCGATCTGAAACGGCGGGTGGAGATCCCACAGATTCGGAAGCGTCGACGTTGCGAGCAGCGCCTGATAGTTCTCGTACGCGCGCTCGCCATCCTCGAGCCGCGCCCAGAAGTTGATGATCCACGCCCGGCTCCAGCCGGTATGTCCGCCGCCATGTTTCAGCCGCCGTTCGATCGTCGCGCGCGCCGCCTTTGCGAGGTCCGGCGTGCCGCGCATCGTGATCTCGGCGCCCGGATAGAGCGCGAAGAGCTGCGAGATGTGACGGTGGCCGGGCTCCGGCTCGTCGTAGTCTTCGGACCATTCCATGATCTGGCCGTGCCGCCGGATCGCGGGCGGCGGCAATCGTTTGCGCGTGGTCTCGAGCCGTGCGCGGAAGTCCACATCGACCCCGAGGATCTCGGCCGCCCGGATGCACTGCGTGAACAGCGCGCTGAGGATCTGATGATCCATCGACGGTCCCATGCAGAGAATGCCGATCTGACCGTTCGGCAGACGGTAGCGATTCTCCGGCGAGACCGACGGTCCGCTGACCAGACGGCCTTTCGAATCCTCCACCAGATAGTCGAGGAAGAACTCGGCCGCCTCCTTCATCACGGGGTAGGTCTGCGCGAGGAAGCTCCTGTCTGGATTGAACTGGTAGTGCTCCCAGAGATGCTGCACGAGCCACGCCCCGCCCGTTGGCCAGAGACCTGAGCGAGGCAGATCACCCGGTGACGTGAAACCCCAGATGTCCGTGATGTGATGCGCGACGAACCCGCGCGCGCCGTAGTGTACCTTCGCCGTCCTGTGTCCGGGCACGCGCAGCCGCTCGATGAAATCGAACAACGGCCGATGGCACTCGGCGAGGTTGGTGACCTCGGCTGGCCAGTAATTCATCTGCAGGTTGATGTTCAGGTGATAGTCGCTGTTCCAGGGTGCATGCAGGCTGTCGTTCCAGAGCCCCTGGAGATTCGCCGGAAGGTCACCCGGCCGACTACTGGCGATGAGCAGGTAGCGCCCGAACTGAAAGTACAGCGCGTCGAGCCCCGGGTCTTTCTCTCCATGCTGGACGCGCGCGAGCCGCTCGTCGGTCGGGATCTTCTCGATGTTCTGGTTCTCGCTGGACAAGGCTGAAGCCTGGTGCCGCAAGGTCAGGCTCAGGCGCCTGAACAACCGCTGATGATCGGCGACGTGCTCACGGCGCAACTGGTCGTACGGCGTCGCCGCAGCAGTCGCGAGCTGTCGATCGCAGAGCACTTTGGGATCACCTCCGCGATAACTGGTCGCCGCGACGACAATCAGCGTGGCGGTCGTGGCGCCGTCGACGAGCGTACGCTCGGGGAAGACATCGCGGCGGCCGCCATCGGAAAGGATTCTCACCGACGCCTGAAACGCGAGCCCCTCATCGTCCAGCCGTCCGACGAGATCCAGTCTGTCGTTGCCACGCGCCAGCGTGGTCGCGTCCTGCAGCCTCTCGATCCAAGTCGAGAACGACAGGCGTCCCGGAGCGTCCGCCGTGAGGCGGACGACAATCGCCTGCGCGGGATGCGAAGCAAACACTTCGCGCGTGTACCCGACGCCGCCGGCGCGATAGGTGACGCGCGCGACGGCGGAGTCGATGTCCAGCTCGCGGCGATACTCCTCGATCGGCGCGTCGTGCTCGAACGCAATCCGCAGATCGCCGAGGGTCTGATACGACTGGAGACGCGACGGCCGGCCCATCAGCTTCTTCTCGGCGAGCGCGTTCGCTTCGACCGGTGAGCCCGCGAAGAGGAGGCGGCGGACTTCCGGCAGGTACGCGAGCGCGTCGGGATTGTCGCGCTCGCGCGGTCCCCCTCTCCATAGCGTCTGTTCGTTGAGTTGAATCCGCTCGCGGCCGACCGTTCCGAACACCATCGCGCCGAGCCGGCCGTTGCCGACCGGCAGCGCGTGGTCCCACTGCGGCGCCGGGCGCGTGTACCACAAGGTCAGATCGCGTGCCTGCGACGCCTCGATCTGCCGCGCCGGGACCTTCGCCGAGGCTCCGAGGACCAATGCGACCGCCGTGAGGACCCCGAGCACTCGGAGCACCGTGGGCACCCTGAGCACTTGGCGTTACTGGCGTTGCGCGACGTGATTGGGATCCTGCTCGTAGTGTTCCTGGAGCAGGTCGACGCCGAAATCGCCGGTGAAATCCCGCCAGACGATGTGGTGATGGTTCGCGTTGTTCTGCGTGTTGTCGTACTCGATCAGAAAGCTCGGGCCCTGGATGCGGTAGTAGTGCGGGTTGCCGATCCCCTTTTCGACCGATCCCATCCAGGCAAACCTGATCACCCCCGGTCCGTCGGCCTTGACGCGCGCCAGGCGCGCGGCCACGAGCGCAGGAGACTGTGCGGAGGCATGTTCCTCGATGAGGCTGATGAGGATCCCGCGCTGCGCGGTCGTCAGGTCGCTGCCCGCGATGCCGACGTTCTCGAGGATCGCCGCCTTGCGTGAATTGAACGTGAGGATGTCGTTCGGCGCCTTTTCGCTCGTGATGGCGGTCTTTCGCTGTTCCTCGGTGAGCGAGGTGACCAGCGAACGGGCGAGATCTTCTTCCGCGGCGAGCGCGCGCGTTCCCTTCAACGGGCCATCCGTCACGTTCGCAGGGTTCGCGCCGAAGAACGCCGGCGTCGTCGCGATGGCCTTGCCGCCGACGATCGTCCAGTTCTGCGAGATGTGATGGCCTTCGTAGCGCCAGCCCCACGCGGCGCTGCCCGGCTCGCCGAAGATCGTGAAGAAGTACAGCTCGGGATCGCGGATCGCGCGTCCCTCGATGGCGCGCAACACGTTCTCGAGGCTCCGGATCGTTTCGGCCTTCGAGTAGCCCTTCTCGCCGAGTCCGGCCCGCAGCAGCGCCATCGCCGCCTGGCGCTGCGGCTCGGTCATGTCCCTGAACGACAACCCCTGCCGATCGCGGGGAATGAAGTGCCAGTTGAAGCGCTCCTCCGAGTCGAACGGCCACCGGATCTTCTTGACCTGCCCGTCGTCCAGCATGCTTACGAGCGCTTTCGCCGCGGACGCCATGGACGACTCGGGGGCGGGCTGCGCGACCATCGCCGCAACGCCGGCGCCGAGCAGGGTAGTCAGCACGATCGCACGTCTCATGGTGCCTCCGCGGGTGTCGCCCGATGCGAGCAGAAGCATACTCCGGCGCCGACCGCGCGGGAACTGCCGCCGGGTGAGCCCTGCTCCGGCTGAAGATCGCATTACGGGCATGCACCGCCGAACCGCCGCGATTTTCCTGCCAGCCGCGCTCCTGGCTGCCGGATGCGCCGGTGGACCGCTCGCGCCGGGATGCGAGCGCGAGACCGGTACGGTCTTCGAAACCCACTCGACTGTCGCCGCCGGCGGCAGCGCCGGCTACGAGGTCGCATCGCCGCGCCATTCGAATCTCATCATGACGCTGACGTGGACCGATCCGGGGGCGGCGCTCGCTCTGCGCGCGACCATCATCGGATGCGGCGAGCATACGGGCTGTCAGATTGGACTGACGACGCCGGCGGTCCCGGCGGGGCCCGAAGGGCTCCGGCTGCTCGTCGATGGCACGCGTGGCAAGCGTTATGCGGTCGACGTGGTTGGCGATGCCGCGCGCGAGCAGAGCTTCACGCTGCGCGTGACGTTCGACACCGGCACCTGCACGTAATCGGATTAGCTGCCCGCAATCCGAGGAACGTCTTCGAGTCGCCGGAAGACATGCCGTCCCTGCGACTCCGCGAGCCTGACCATCTCGTCAGCGCCAGCCGACGCGCCGCCGATCCGCAGCACGGCGTCGCAGCGCGATACGAGGCGCTCCGAGATTGGATGGAAGATCTCGTCGAAGGCCGCGTCGCCGACACGCGTAGATCCCGCGAGAGCGACCAGGGGCAGCGCCAGCCACTCACCGACAATCGGAACGTGCCCGGCACGAAACAGCGGGAGCGCGTAGCGCTCCATCGCCTCGACGTTCGCAGCCATCTTCCCCGGGTCGTCCCCCGTCCCTGAGCGGTACGGGCCTGCGATCAGAATCATCATCACGTCGCTCCTCGCGTCGGTTCCCAATCGCGGGTCCATCACTTCAAACAAATAAACACATCGCGCTTCCACGGATCGGTGCGCACGCGCGGCTCGAAGCCCGCTTCCCGCAGCCAGGCCAGCCAGTCGGCGCGCGCGAAGAGGCCGTGTCGTTGCGTCTCGCCATCGAAGTGCACGCGGCCGTCCGCCTCTCTCATGACAAACGCATACGCGACCTCATACACGTCGTCGGTTGGATCCGCATCCCACGCCCAATCGAGATAGCGAAGCGCCCGTCCGTCCGGGCCGTCCTCGCCGCCCACCTCGGACTCGGGCTCGAACGTTTCACGCACGTGATCCGGCACGAAGATCGCTACGCCGTCCGATCGACAATGGCGGTACGCAGTCCGCATCGCCGCCCGCAGTGCATCGCGATCCGTGGCATACATGATCGCGTCGTGGACGAACACGCGGTCGAACTCCCTCCCGAGATCCAGCGTCGTCATGTCACCGACGATGTGCTCGCATTCCGGGTTGACCGCTTTGCTGACCTCGATCATCTGGGGTGAGCGATCGGTAAGGGTAAGCGTGAAGTGTTTCTTGAAGTGCGACACGAGACTTCCACCCCCACAGCCGAGCTCGAGGAGGGTGCGCGGCGGAGTTTCAGTTGTGTTGATCAGATCAGGGAGCAGGTCGGCCGCTTCTTCGGTGTAGTGCGACGGCGGCGAGAGAAGCGGCCACCAGCTCGCCAGATCCGAGTACATCCGGAGCGTCATCGGCGCTTGCGTGTGGACTTGCGCGTCGTCCGTCGCTTCGGCTTGACGCGCTCGGGCAGCTTCTTGCCTCCGGTTTCGCGATTCCACTCTTCGAACGTCTCGTTCGAGATCTTGCCCTTGACGAGCAACTCGGCGAACTTGCGCCGTTGCGCCTTGCTCTTGAACGGCATACTGAGCGCGATTATACGGCTGGGAGACAGCGCTAGAAATTTGCCTTGCAGAAGACGTACACCTGGTTCGTTCGTCCGTTCTCGATGAAGAGATAGTGATCGCCATCCGGGCCTCGTCCCTCGAACGGAAAGCCGGCCGTCGCATAGATGCGGGTGCGAGCATCTTTGTCCGGATCCCACCAGACCGGCGGCTGCGACCAGACCGAGCTCGGAACGTTCGCGACATCGAGCTCGGTCAGCTCTCCTCGATCCTTCAATGCCGCCAGCGCACCTTGTCGCATCGTAAAGCGCGCGAGATACCAGGCGTCGATGAACTTTTCGATCGGCTGCACCCGCAGATTCGTCACGTCGCCGCACACCGGCTTCAGCAGCGAGAGATTTCCGGGGCACGGCGAGGTCCGGGTGAGCAGGCCCTTGTACTCGACGAAGCGGTAGCCGAGGACCAGGGCAATCGGCAGCCAGGCAATCGAGACAGCGACGACGGCGAAACGCAGCGAGACGCGCTGGGGAAACTTCAGGAGTCGCGACGCGAGCCAGGCGCCGAGCATGCCGACGAGGGCGCAATACGCCAGCGCAACGACTGCGTACGACCATGACATGAGGTCGATGCCCAGAGCGTGCGCGAGCGCCGTAGCTGGCCAGAGGTACGCTGCGCAAAGGAGCCAGACAACGCCGACCTGAAACGCGAGCGCGGGTGAGAAGAGAGCCACGAGAGGAACGAATGCCGCCAGCGTCCAAAGAAGACGCACCCACCTGGCGTCGATGGCGCGCGCCGTCATTCAATCAGCCTCTCGATGATGCGACGAAAAGTGCCGGTTTGTTCATCTAGGTCGCCATCCACACCCTGCCGCCGGGATATCGATGGGCCTCCCGCGACTCTTGATGAATCGCCGTGCCGTACCCCGGCGTCAGCGGCGGCATGTAGCGCGCGTTCCTGATCACGACCGGATCGACGAAGTGCTCGTGCAGGTGGTCGACGAATTCGGTGACCCGGTTCTCCAGCGTTCCTGAGACCGCAATGTAGTCGAACATCGACAAGTGCTGCACCATCTCACACAGGCCGACGCCGCCGGCGTGCGGACAGACCGGAACGCCAAACTTGGCCGCCATCAGGATGACCGCCAGGTTCTCGTTGACCCCGCCCAGACGGCAGCTGTCGATCTGACAAAAGCTGATCGCCCGCGCCTGCAGCAGCTGCTTGAACAAGACACGATTCGCGCAATGCTCGCCTGTCGCGACACCGATCGGTCGAATGGCCTTCGCGATCGTCGCGTGCCCGAGCACATCGTCCGGGCTCGTCGGCTCCTCGATCCAGAGCGGCTTGAACTCGGCGAGAGCGAGCACACGTTCGATCGCCTCGCCGACGTCCCATCGCTGGTTCGCGTCGATCATCAGCGTCCGCTCGGGACCGATTTCGCTGCGCACGAGTGACACGCGGCGCCGGTCGTCCTCCGGTCGTCCACCGACCTTGACCTTGAAGTGGTTCCAGCCTTCCGCCATCGCGTCCCGGCATGCCTGCCGAACGCGATCGTCGGAGTATCCGATCCAGCCGGCCGACGTCGTGTACGCCGGATAGCCCGCTTTCAGCAGCTCCGCCTCGCGCGCGCCTTTCGTTCGCGCCTGGCGCTCGAGAATGTCCAGGGCTTCGTCCGGCGTAAGCGCGTCGGTGATATACGCGAAATCAATGCACGAGACGAGCTGCCGCGGCGTCATGTCGGCGAGCAGCTTCCATACCGGTTTGCCTTCGCTCTTCGCCCAGAGATCCCAGACGGCGTTGACGATCGCCGCCATCGAGATGTGGATGACGCCCTTCTCGGGACCGAGCCAGCGAAGCTGCGAGTCGGACGCCAGCCGGCGCCAGAACGCGCCGGGATCGGCCGTCAGGTCCTCGAGGCGCTGTCCGACCACGTGATGCCGGAAAGCCTCGATCGCTGCGGCGCAGACCTCGTTGCCGCGGCCGATCGTGAACGTCAGCCCGTGGCCTTCATGTGGTGAATCAGTGGTCAGGATGACGTACGCGGCGGAGTAGTCCGGGTCCGGGTGCATCGCGTCGGTGCCGTCACTGGTGCGCGACGTCGGGAAACGCAGGTCGGACACTTCCATGCCACGGATGATCATTGTCACAGCATTTTAGGATTGGAGATTGGTGATTGCCGGATTGATTGTGGATTGTCGATTGGCGATTGACGATCCGATTGATGATTGAGGATTTGATTGCCGATTGTTCGATTGAGCACCGATGCCGAATCACTAATCGCCAATGAATCCCCAATCGTCAATTCCAAATCCCCAATCAGTCCGCAATCCCCCCATCGTAAATCGACAATGTTCAACGGGCGCCGGAGCGCTGTCTAAAGTGGTCCAGCGCGACGGCGAGCACGATGATGGATCCGGTGACCACTTCCTGCAGCCAGTTCGGGAGACCCTTCTGCGAACACCCGATCGCAATCACCGCCATCGTCGTCGCGCCCAGGATCGTGCCGATCACCGTGCCGCGCCCGCCCAGGAGGCTTCCACCGCCGATGATCACTGCGGCGATCACATCTAGCTCGAGGCCGACGGCGACCGTCGGGTCGCCGACCGACAGACGCGAGAACTGCAGCACACCCGCGACGCCGGCGAGCGCCGCCACGATCGCATACGCGATCACCTTGTCCCGATCGACCGGGACGCCGCATAGGCGCGCCGTCCGCTCGTTGGATCCGATGGCAAAGAGGTGCCGGCCGTAACGCGTGTAGCTGAGCGTGAGCCCGACAAGGACGGCCAGGAGGACGACGAGCCAGATGCCCGCGGGGACGAGCAACCCGCGACCGGGATCCAGCGTGCGCAGCAGGTCGTTGAGCCACGTGCCGGGCGCTTCGAGCCTGCGTTCTCCGGCGAGTCCTTTCGCCGCGCCGCGGACGACAATCATCGTGCCGAGCGTGACGATGAAGGGCACCACGCGCAGCTTCGTGACGAGGAACCCGTTCACCGTGCCGCAGAGAGCGGCGGCCGCAACACCACCCGCGGCCGCAAGCAGCGGCCCTTGATCGGCGCGAAGGAGCAGCGCGATGACCACCGTCGTCAGCGCGACGACCGACCCCACCGAGAGATCGATCCCGCCCGCGACGATGATGACGGTCATGCCGAGCGCGGCGGTGGCGACGATCGCCGTCTGCCGCGCGACCAGCTCCAGATTCGCAGGGCGGAAGAAGTGCGGGCCGACGAGAATGCCAAACAGGATCGCGACGAAGACGAGCCCGAGCACGGGCGCGCCGCTCGCTCCGAACAGCGCCGCGGGGCGCGCGCCAAACCAGGTCGAGGTTGCGGCCGTGGACTTCACGCGGTGCCCGTCGCGTCCATCATCAGCTGATGCTCCGTCCATTCCGACACCGGCCGCGCCGGCCCGAGCGTGCCGCGGCGCATGACGGCGATTCGGTCGCACAGGCCGAGCAGCTCGGGGAGATAGCTGCTGACCATCAGGATGGCCTTCGGGCGCCGGTCGCTGTCGCTGGCCGACACGAGGGAATCGATGAGCGAGTAGATCTGGGCCTTGCTGGCGACGTCGATACCCCGCGTCGGCTCGTCAAGCACGAGCAGGTCGACGTCGTGGTGGAGCAGGCGCGCGAGCGCGACCTTCTGCTGGTTGCCACCCGACAGCTCGCCGACCGGCTGGCGTGGACCGCGCGTCGAGATGCCCAATCGCTCGATCCACGTTCGCGCCGCCGCGTCCTGACGCGCCGGCAGAACCGTCGTCAGCGGACCGAGATCGTCGAGCCGTGACAGCGTGAGGTTATCGCCCACGCCGAGTCCTCGCGCGAGACCCTCGCCGGCGCGGTCCTCGCTGAGCATTCCTGCGCCTTGCGCCCAGCGTTCTGCCGGCGTGGCGGGCCCTTCGTAAACGCCGATTCGCACGCGCCCCTGCCGAACCGGCTCCAGGCCGAAGAGCGCACGCAAGAGCCTCGTGCGTCCCGCTCCGATCAGTCCGGCGATCCCCAGAATCTCGCCGCGGTGCAGCGTGAACGTCGCGGAGGCCGGTCCGAAGGCATCGACGTCCAGAATCGCCTCGCCCCGGCGCCGCTCTGCGTGAGGATACAGATCGTCGACGTTCCGGCCGACCATCAGCGCCACGATTTGCGGGGGCGACAGATCGGCCGCCGGTCCGCCACCGGCGACGCGGCCATCCCGCAGCACGACGATGCGATCGGCGACTTCTTTGACCTCTTCGATGAAGTGCGAGATGTAGACGATCGCGTGGCCCTCGCGCTTTAGGCGTGCGATCAGCTCGAACAGACGCCGCGTGTCGTCGCGACTCAGACTGCTCGTTGGCTCATCGAGGACGAGCACTTTGCAGCCAACGGCGAGCGCGCGGCCGACCTCCACGAGTTGCTGCTCGGCGACGGAAAGTGTCTCGACGGGCGCGTGAACCGGGATCTCTGGATGGCCGAGCCTGGCCAGCACATCGGAGGCGATTGCACGCACCCGGTCCCATTCGATGACGCCGAAGCGCGACGGCTCGAGGCCGAGCACCATGTTTTCCATCACGGAAAGGTGGGGCGCGAGCGAGAGCTCCTGGTAGATCATCGCCACGCCGGCGCGGCGCGCATCGAGCGGGCTGCGCGGCCGGTACGGCGCGCCGTCCAGCGTCATCGTTCCGGCGTCGGGCTGGAGCGCGCCCGACAGCACGGCCATCAGCGTGCTCTTGCCCGCGCCGTTCTGGCCGACGAGCGCGCAGGCTTCGCCCGACGCAACCGCGAGATCGACGCCGTCGACCGCAACGGTCGCGCCGAATGCCTTGCGGATGCCGCGCATTTCAAAGCGCATCATTTGGACAGGTCAGGCTCCAACAGGGCCTTCACATCCGGCCGGTCCATCATGTCGCGCGTGACGAGATGCACGCCCGTGTCGATCCGGCGTTCGACCTTCTCGCCCTTGAGGTGCGAGACCATCGTCTTCACGCTGAGGAAGCCCATGCGAACGGGGTCCTGGACGACAAGCGCCTCGAAGTGGCCGTCGCGGAGGCCTTTCACGAGCCTGTCCGAAGCGTCGAACCCGATGAAGCGCACCTTGCCCGCCCAGCCGTTGTCCTGCAGGACGCGCAGCGTCGCGAGCGCGCTCGATTCGTTCGGACAGAAGAGGCCGTCCACGCCCAGGCTGCCGTCCGAATTCTTGTATCGGCTGAGCACGGTCTCGGCGATCTTGTAAAAGCCTTCGACATCTGCGCCGCCGTACTGGTTGGAGCTGAGAATTTCGAGCCCGGGATTCGCGCGGATGGCCGCGAGAAATCCTTCCTCGCGACGCGTCGTGCTGTCATGGCCTTCCGCGTAGCGGAGGAGCACGATCTTGCCTTTTCCGCCGAGCACCTTGGCAAGGTGTTCACCCGCGAGCCGGCCGCCGGCGTCGTTGTCGGTGGCGACGAAGCTGACGTAGTAGCCTCCCTTCAGTCCCGAGTCGAAGATCACGACCGGCACGCCGCGCTTGACGGCATTCGCAACCGGAGCGACGAGCGCCGTGTCGTCCAGCGGCGCCAGCGCAATGCCCGAAACGCCGCGCGCCACGGCGTTCTCGACTTCCGACACCTGCGAGTCGCGGTCGTCCTCGCGCAGCGGCCCGCGCCACACGATCTCGACGTTGAGCTCCGTCGCGGCGCGGCGCGCGCCAGCGTGGATGCTCTGCCAGAACGCGTGCGTCGTTCCTTTGGGGATCACGGCGATCGTCGGCTTTGCGTCGCCTGGCGACCCGCCGCAGGACAGGCTCCCGGCGGCCACACCTACTGCGATGCACCAATTTCGGATTGTGGATTGGCGATTGTCAGATTTATTGCTCATTGATGATTGGAGATTGGCGATTATTGATGATTGACGATTGATTGCCGCTGCGTGCCGAGCTGATCGATCCCGAGCTCTACGACGTCGCCCGGTTGGAGGTACTGCGGTGAGGGTTTCATGCCGAGGCCGACGCCGGCCGGTGTGCCGGTGCTGATGATGTCGCCGGGCAGGAGCGTCATGAACTCGCTGACGTAGCTCACGAGCGCTGCGACGTCGAAGATCATGTTCGACGTCGAGCTGCGCTGCCGGTCCTGGCCGTTCACCTTCAGCCACATCCCGAGTCGCTGCGGATCCGGAATCTCGTCGCGCGTCGCGAGAAACGGACCGAGCGGCGCGAACGTGTCGGCGCTCTTGCCCTTGACCCACTGGCCGCCCCGCTCGAGCTGGAACGCACGCTCCGAGTAGTCGTTGTGCAGCGCGTACCCGGCGACGAAGTCGTAGGCGCGATCCCGCGCGACGTACTGCGCCTTCGGGCCGATGACGACCGCGAGCTCGACTTCCCAGTCCACCTTCGTGCCGTTTTTCGGAATCTTCACGGCATCGTCCGGACCGGCGAGCGCCGTGGTCGCCTTGAAGAAGATCACCGGCTCCTTCGGCAGCTCCATGCCGCTCTCGGCGGCGTGATCCCGGAAGTTCAGCCCGATGCAGATGATCTTGCTCGGACGTGCGATCGGCGGACCGAGTCGCGCGTCCGAAGACACGCGCGGTGCGCGCTTGCCCTCACGCGCGATCCACTGTCTCAGGTGCTCGAGACCTCCAGCCTCGAAGAACGCCTCGTCGTAATCCCTGACCGCGCCGGACACGTCCACCCGCGAGCCGTCGTCGAGTTGGACGCCTGGTGCTTCCTGGCCGGGCTGGCCGAATCGAATGAGCTTCATGCCGCCTCGGCCACCGAAGGGTGGAGCCGTGCTCGCCCGGCCAGCAACAAATCGAGTCCCGCGATTCGGCCCAAGTGGAATGACATCAACACGATCACGGCGGCAAGTTCGATCAGATTCTTGTTCACGAGCAGGTACGTCCCTTCCGCGCCAGGCTGGGGCGTGCCGCTTGTCGGAATCGCAGACAGGTAGAACATCGTCAGGAAGCCGGCAGCGCCCCAGCATCCAAGCTGGGTCAGAAGGCCGAGGATGAGCGACAAGCCGACGAGCGCCAGGCCGATGGGAACGGCGACGTCGATCCATCCGCCGGCCGCGGATCCGGCGAGCGATCGGAAGACTCCCGCGAGCGGGCCGGATGTCGCGCCGCGAAGGTATCCGGCGGCGCTCCAGCTTCCGAGCGGCTGACCATCCGGCGCCCAGCCGGGAAGCATCAACTTGTAGTACCCCTCGTAGAGAAAATGCCAGCCGATGAGCGTCCGAAGCGCGACGAGCGAGAAGCGTTGCAGCCCTGAGAGCTCAGTCATGACCATCCTTGCCTGCCTCCATGAATATCGATGCCGCGCGCTCCGGCGTGAGGTCGCGCTGTGGCGCGGCGAGCAGTTCGTAGCCGACCATGAACTTGTGCACGCTGGCCGACCGCAGCACCGGCGGCAAGAAGTGCGCGTGCAGGTGCCACTCGGGATGGGGATCGCCATCGGTCGGCCGCTGGTGAAATCCCATCGAGTACGGACACGCGGTCGAGAACATCGCGTCGTAGCGTGACGTCACGCGCTTCAGTATGTCGCCCAGCGCCCGGCGCTCTTGCGCCGACAGCTCGTCGAGCCCCGTCACGTGCCGGGCCGGCAGCACGAGCGTCTCGAACGGCCAGACGGCCCAGAACGGAACGATCGCCACGAACGCTTCGTTTTCGCAGACGAGGCGCTCGCCGGCATGCCGCTCGGCTGCCAGATAGTCACACAAGAGGCACGATCCACGTGACGACCGGTGTGCCGCCTGCTGGTGGCCTTCGCGCGCCGGCACGTTGGGCACCGTCGCGTTCGCCCAGATCTGCCCGTGCGGGTGCGGATTGCTCGCGCCCATCGACGCGCCGCGGTTCTCGAAAATCTGCACGTGCGTGATGCCCGGCAGCGCGCCGAGCGACACGAACTGGTCCACCCAGACGTCCACCACCCTGGTCAGCTCTTCGATCGTCAGGCAGGGCAGCGATGCATCGTGCCGCGGCGAGAAACAGACGACGCGGCAAATGCCTGGCTCCGGCTCGGCGACAAGGGGACCAGACGACCCTGAAGGGTCGTGCCACATATCACGTGTGGAACCAGCCTTCAGGCTGGTTTCATAAACCAATGCGGGAAAGTCGTTGTCGAACACAAACGTGTGCTCGTACTTCGGATTGCGCTTGTCGCCCGCTCGCTGATTACCCGGACAGAGATAGCAGATTGGATCGTACGGCGGCTGCTTCTCGGCAGGCGGCGGTTCGACGCGGCCGAGCCACGGTCGCGCCAATCGCTGCGGCGACACGAGGACCCACTCGTTGAGCAGCGGATTCAAACGCCGGTGGGGAGCATCCATTTATCTACTGGACTCGCGACGCGCCTGGTCCCGCTTCGCTGGGGTAGATCTCCGGTCGCCGTCCGGTTCGGGCCTCATAGGCCGCGGCCACGCGCTCGTGAAACGTGTCGACCATCCCCGCCGGCACGAGGTTGACGGTGCACCCGCCAAATCCGCCGCCCGTCATGCGCGCGCCGCACACTCCGGGCACGGCGCTCGCGAGTTCCACGAGCAGATCCAGCTCGGGACAGCTCACCTCGTAGTCCTCGCGGAGGCTGCTATGCGAGTCGGCCATCAGCGGTCCGATCGCATCCAGCCTGCCCTGTTCGAGCGCGGCAACGGTCGCCTCGACGCGGCCGTTCTCGGCGACCACGTGGCGGCAGCGACAGAAGATGACGTCCGGGAGCGCGGTCCGGTGCTTCTCGAGCATGGCCAGTGTGACGTCTCGCAGCGATCGCACGCCCGGTTCGCGCGCCCGCAGCAGAGCGACGCCGCGTTCGCATTCCTCGCGGCGCCGATTGTACTCGCCGCCGGCGTGCCCGTGCCGGACCATCGAGTTGCACGCCACGAGCCGCACGTCACCCGGGATCGGTACGGCCCGGAAGTCGAGCGACCGGCAGTCGAGGAGCACGGCTGCGCCCGCCACCCCGTGACAGGCGATGAACTGGTCCATGATCCCGACGCGCGCGCCGACGAACTCGATCTCCGCCCGTTGACAGATCTTCGCGAGCTCTGTTCGATCGATGTCCCGGCCGGCGAGATCCAGGAGCGCAAGTGCCGTGGCGACTTCCAGCGCCGCCGACGAGCTGAGGCCGGATCCGATCGGCACGTCGCTGGCTATCAGCAGCGTCGCGCCCTCGACCGGATAGCCTGCCCGCTGCAGCATGACCGCGACCCCCGCGATGTAGTCGCTCCAGTGCCGGGCCGGCGACGGCTCCGCCTCGCGGAGATCCCACTCGCGCGAATCTCCGAGGTGCTCCGACTGCGCCACGAGCCGGCCGTCGGTACGAGGGCTGGCCGCCACCCACGTCGCGAGGTTGAGCGCTGCGGGAAGGACGAAGCCTTCGTTGTAATCGGTGTGCTCGCCGATCAGGTTCACCCGTCCTGGCGCGCGGTAGATCCGCGCGTCGCACCCGAATCTCTCGCGGAACCTCGCGGCGAGACGGTCAATCATTCGAGGCGCAGGTTAACGCAGCTACCCTCGTAACAGGAACGACTTGACAGCCTTCGGCGGAGAGCCATACCGTCGAGGCAATCGTGTCCATCAGCCGCCGGCAGCTGCTCACCTTCGACGTGGAGGGGGACGGCCACCGTCATACCCCCGAGACCGACCACTGGATTCGCGTACACCGCACGGCCATGGCCTGCCGCTTCGAGGTCGTGCTTCGGGACCGGGATGCCGCTCAGGTGGGGGCGGCGCGTGCGGCGCTCGACGAGGCGGACCGGCTCGAAGCGCTCATGACGGTGTTCCGGGACACGAGCGCGCTCGTCCGGATCAACCGCAGCGCTCGAGACGGCGCCGTCCACGCCGAGCCGGAATTATTCGAAATTCTTCAGCTTTCCAGCCGGCTGCACGCTGCGACCGGCGGCGCCTTCGACATCACGTCGACGCCCCTGAGCCGTTGCTGGGGGTTCCTGCGGCGCGAAGGACGGCTCCCGTCCCTCGCGGCAATCGAAGCGGCGCGGGCGCGCGTCGGGATGGCGCACGTCGAACTCGACCCCGCCCGGCATACAATCCATTTCCGGCGGCCGGGCATCGAATTGAACCTGGGCGCCATCGGCAAAGGATTCGCGCTCGACCGGATGGCGCGGCTCCTCTGGAGCTGCGGCTGTCGGCAGGCGGTACTCTCCGCTGGCGGCAGCAGCGTCGTCGCGATCGGCGGCGGAATGCCCGGATGGACGATCGACCTCCGATCGCGCCAGCTGACGCGCAGCCGGATCGCGCGCCTGCGGCTTCGGGACGGCGCGCTCGCGACGAGTGGCGCAGGAGAGCAGTTCGTCGACGTGAACGGGACCCGTTACGGACATGTCCTCGATCCGAGGACGGGATGGCCGGCTTCCGGCGTGATCAGTGTCAGCGTCGTCGCGCGCGACGCGGCCGTGGCCGACGCGTTGTCGACGGCGTGCCTCATCGCCGGCGAGTCGCTCGCCGCCCGCTACTGCGCGGCGAACCCGGAGACGCTGGTGTTGCTGACCCCTGACGACGGATCCGAACGGTATTGCGTGTTCGGCAGCTATCGGGGTGCAGAGGTGGAGGCCGTGTGACGTTCCTGACTCCCGACCAGAAAGATCTCGGCCGCCGGAACTTCCTCAGGGCGCTGGCCGGCACGCCGGCGCTCGCCGCGCTCGGCGCCGCCGCCGCGATGAAGGGACCGCTCCGCGGCGGCCCGGTGCGCATGGGCATCATCGGCGTCGGCGGCCAGGGCCGCACCCTCGTCAACAACGTGGACCCGGCGTACGCGGATCTGCGCGCGATGGCCGACATCAATCCCGCGCGGTTCAAGGAACCGGACGAGATGATCGCGAAGCGCAGCGCCCCGGCCGCCCGCCACTACGCCGACTGGAAGGAGATGCTCCAGAAGGAAGATCTCGAAGCGGTGATGATCGCAGTGCCGCTCTGGGCGCACGCAGACATCGCCGTCGCCTGCCTCGAAGCGGACAAGCACGTGCTGTGCGAGAAGATGATGGCCTGGGACATCGAAGGCTGCGAGCGCATGCTGCAGGTGTCGGAGAAAAGCGGCCGCCTGCTCGAGATCGGTTATCAGCGGCGCTATAACCCGGTTTATCAGGCGGCGTACGACGGCATCATCAAGGCCGGACAGCTCGGTGACGTGTATCACGCCCGCCTCGTCTGGCACCGCAACGGCAACTGGCGGCGGAAAGGGGAACCGCCGTCGCCCGACTACGATCCGTCTCCGTGGGGCTATCCGACGTGGGAGCACCTCCTCAACTGGCGGCTGTACTGGAAGTATTCGAAAGGGCTCTACGCCGAGCTCGCCAGCCATCAGGTGAACGTCTCGAACTGGTTCTTCGGCGCCTCACCGGAAGCGGTCGTCTCGTCCGGAGGCGTGAACCGCTTCAAGGACGGCCGCGAGGTCTACGATCACATCTACTCCACGTTCGAGTATCCGGGCGGCCGGACTGCAACCTACTCGTCGATCGAGTCGAACGCGTTCGAGGAGCGCTACGAGATCTTTTTCGGAACGAAGGCGACACTGCTCATCGCGCACGAGCGCGAAGCGTTCTTGTACGCGGAGGGCGGGGAAGCGAACCCCACCGGCGTTCAGGTGTCACCCTCGGCTGGCGCCGCCGTCGATGCGTCGGAGACGCGGCCGGCGAACGCCGCCGGCGGGCCGACGAGCGTACCGGGCGCTGGCGCGGACGAAGGTGGGCCGTCGCCCACGAAGAACGAGATCTCGGGCTTCTGCGCGGCGATCCGCGTGCGGAAGCCGCTTAAGTGCGGCGCCCGGTCGGGCGTCGACTCGGCGCGTGCCTGCATCCGCGCCAACGAGGCGGTGGAGAAGAAAACCCGGCTGACGGTCTGATCGGTGGGGAGCCCCTACCCGCGCATCGCATCGCTCAAGACGGCAGAGGCCTTCCGCGCGCACCTCGAACGCGAGAATATCCCGCTCGCATTCGACGCCGAGCTCACCGCGCCCGCCGACTCTCCACTCGCATGGTCGATCGAGCGGGACGGCGTGCGTGTCGGCAACCGTTTCTGCATCCTGCCGATGGAGGGCTGGGACGGGACGGCCGAGGGCGAGCCGAGCGATCTCACGAGGCGCCGCTGGCACAACTTCGGAATCAGCGGCGCGAAGCTGATCTGGGGTGGGGAAGCGGCCGCCGTGCGCGAGGACGGCCGCGCGAACCCGAATCAACTGCTGATCGTGGAGCGGTCGCAGAAGGCGATCGCCGGCCTTCGCGAGACGCTCGTCACCGCGCATCGCGGCCGCTTCGGCGCCCGCGCGGCCGATGATCTCCACGTCGGACTCCAGCTCACGCACTCGGGACGGTTCGCCAGTCCGCACGCGAAGAATCACCCGGAGCCGCTGACCGCCTACGTGCATCCGCTCCTCGATCGCCGGTTTCCCGGCGGCGTGCGGCAGATCACGGACGACGAGCTCGATCGGCTGGTGCTCGATTTCATCCGAGCGGCGCGGCTGGCGTACGACGCCGGGTTCCAGTTCGTCGACATCAAGCACTGCCACGGCTACCTCGCGCACGAGCTGCTGAGCGCTCACGATCGCCCCGGCCGCTACGGCGGCTCGCTGGAAAACCGGACGCGGTTTCTGCGCGACGTCATCGACGGCATCCGTGCCGAGACACCGGCGCTCGGCCTCGCCGTTCGCCTGTCAGCCGTCGACACGGTGCCTTACCGGAAAGACCCGAGCGGCACCGGCACACCGGAGACCGTGCCGCCGGGATACCATTCGGCGTTCGGTCTCCTCGCCTGCGACAAGGACGAGTGCCTGGCGACGGCACTCGCCGAACCGCGAGCACTGCTGCGCATGCTCGAAGCGCGCGACGTGCGGTGGATCTGCATCACGGCCGGCAGTCCCTACTACAACCCGCACGTGCAGCGGCCCGCGACGTTTCCGCCGAGCGACGGCTACGATCCGCCGGAGGATCCGCTCTGCGGCGTCGCGCGCCACATTCGTACGACGGCGGCGCTCAAGGCGGACTTTCCCGATTTGATCTTCGTGGGGTCCGGGTACAGCTACCTGCAGGAATGGCTGCCGCACGTGGCGCAACACAACGTGCGCAACGGCCTGACCGACTTCGTCGGCCTCGGACGCATGGCGCTGGCGTACCCCGATCTCCCGGCCGACATCCTCGAAGGGACGCCGCTCCGCCGCAAGTCGTTCTGCAGGACGTTCAGCGACTGCACCACCGCGCCACGCTTCGGTCTCGTGTCCGGTTGCTATCCGCTCGACGACTTCTATGCCCGTCATCCCGACGCCGTGCGTCTGGCCGAGGCCAAAGGCTCCGTGTCGGCGAGCTCCGGGGAGACGACATGACCGTCGCGCTCGCGCCCGACACACGCGGCCGCTATCAGACGCTCGCCGTCATCACCGCGTTTCTTGCGCTGTTTGCCATTGTCGGATTCGCGCTGTACGGCCTGCCGCGCTTCTATCCGTTCTTCGTGCAGGAGCTTGGATGGAGCCGGCGGCAGGTGACGTCCGGAAACGCGTACAGCAAAGTGTTCGTCGCGCTGGCGTTCGGCGTCATCGCGGGTCGGCTCGTGGACTCGTGGGGGCCGCGGCGGATCATGCTCATCGGGATCGTGATGGCGGGAGCCGCGCTGGTCGGCCTCTCGTACGTCACGACGTTCGCCGCCTTCTATTTCTTCTACGGCCTCAACGCGCTTGGCTACGTGCTCGGCGGTCCGCTGCCGAACCAGGTGCTGCTGTCACGGTGGTTCGACAAGGCGCGCGGCAAGGCCATGGGCATCGCGTATCTCGGCATCGGCGTCGGCGGCGCGCTCGTCCCGGTGCTCGCGTTTGCGCTGACCCAGGCGTACGGCTGGCGCGGCGCGCTGCGGATCCTCGGTTTTCTGATGATCCTGATCGCGCTCCCGTTCGCCTGGTTCGTGCGCGAGCCGCCTGAAGCCGCGCTGGCGGCGGCCGCCACGCCGGCACCACTGAAAGAGCTGCTGTCGCGCAAGTCCTTCTACTTTCTGATGATCGGCAGCATGGCGTCGATTGGCGCCGTGGGCGGCACGATCCAGAACCTGGCGCTATATCTCAGCCTCGATCGGAAGTTTCCTCAGGGCACGATCGACATGGCGCTGTCGCTGATTCTGGTCGGCAGCCTCATCGGCCGGATCGGCATGGGCTGGCTCGCCGACCGGTGGCCGAAGAAGCGTGTCATGCTGCTCATCTACGTGATCGTGGCGCTGTCGATTCCGCCGCTCTTTTTCGCGTCGACGCCGGTTGCGCTCGGCGTGTGCGCGTTCCTGTTCGGCATCGGACTTGGTGGCGACTACATGATCATTCCGCTGATGGCCGCGGAGCTGTATGGCGTCGCGGTCCTCGGCCGAGTCATGGGCGTGGTACTGACGGCGGATGGCGTGGCGGAGGCGATGGTCCCGATGCTCGTGGCTTCGCTGCGGGATCAAACGGGCAGCTATGGAGCCGGCTTCATGATGCTGGTCGCGCTCGCGGCCATCGGCGCCGCCGCGGTCAGCCTGCTGCCGAGGCCTGCCGATGTTCGACCTGTCCGATAGAATCGCGCTGGTTACGGGCGCCGCGTCTGGGATCGGCGCGGCGATCGCGGAGGCATTCGCCGGAGCGGGCGCGCGCGTGTTCGTCACCGATCTCGATGCGACAGGTGCGGCGACGACCGCTCAGCGAATTGCGGAGGGCGGCCGGCGCACCGAGGCCATGGTCCTCGACGTCCGCGACGAGGTGGCGTGTCGAGAGGCCGCGGCGCGCGTCGAAGAGTCCGGCAGTCTCGACATCCTGGTCAACAACGCAGGTGTGGGCCATGTCGGGACCGTCGTCACGACCGACGGCGCGGATCTCGATCGGCTCTACTCGGTGAACGTCCGCGGCGTGTTCAACGTGACGAAGGCGTTTCTGCCGGGCATGCTGACCCGAAAGGCCGGTGTGATCATCAACATGGCCTCGATTGGCGGACTCGTCGGCATTCGCGACCGCATCGCGTACTGCGTCAGCAAGTCGGCGGTCGTGGGGCTGACGAAGAGCATGGCGCTGGATCACGCGCTCGACGGCATCCGCGTGAACTGTATCTGCCCGGGACGGGTCGAGACGCCGTTCGTCACCGCGCGGCTCCGTGAGTATCCCGATCCCGATCGGGCCTATCGTGAGATGTCGGCGTCGCAGGCGATCGGTCGAATGGGCCGTCCCGACGAAATCGCGGCGGCGGCGTTGTACCTGGCGAGCGACGAAGCAGCGTTCGTGACCGGTTGCGCCCTCGCGATCGATGGCGGGTGGAGTGCGGGGAAATGACTGACGTGCGCGTCGCGCTCGTCGGCGGGCCGATGTACGACCGGCTCTACGAGCGGATCCCGTTCTTCGAACGGGAGACCGGCCTGCGGGTCGAGGTGGTGGTCCGGCTGCCGCACCCCGAGCTGAACGCCTGGGTGAGGCGAACGTTCGAATCGGGCCACACCGACATCGATCTCCTGTCGACGCATACGAAGTACGCGCCGTCCCAGGCGCAATGGCTGTCGCCGCTCGACGATCTGCTGCCGCCTGAGACGATCGCGGATCTGCTGGCTCGGCCGCTCGAGCTCTCGCGCTTCGACGGCCGGCTCCTTCAGGTGCCGCGCAATCTGGACGTCCGGCTCCTGCACTATCGTCGCGATCTGTTCGAGGATGCGCAGACCGATGCTGCATACGCGCACAAATTCGGCCGCCCACTGCGCGTGCCATCGACCTGGACGGAACTGGCCGATGTGGCGTCGTTCCTGACCACGAGCGACCGGTTCGGGTTTTTGTTCCCCGGCCGCGACTCGGGACTGTTCGGGACGTTTTACGAGATGCTGGTGGGCGCAGGAGGGGCGCTGTTCGACGAAGCGCTCCATCCGGCCTTCGATTCGGCGGCGGGTGAGTGGGCCGCCGCGTTCATCGCGGATCTCCATCACGTCCGACGCGTCACGCCACGTGAACTGGCGAGCTGGCACTACGACGAGATTTCCGCGGCGTTCCGGGAGGGGCGCTCCGCGCTCGTCTGCGACTGGCCGGGCAGCTATCACCTCTACACGAATCCGGAGACTTGCCGGGTTGCCGATCGCGTCGGTCTCGCCTTGCTGCCGGCGGGCCCGGCCGGCGTGCGCGCCGCCTACGCGGGCTGTCATTCGTTCGCGATCCCGCGTGGCGCGTCCAACCGATCCGGCGGCGCCGCGCTGCTGCGCTTCCTGACATCGCCCGAGTCGCAGCTCGGCGAGGCGCGCTCAGGCGCGATTCCGTGCCGCGCCGGCGTGCTCACGCAGATTCGAAAAGAGGCGGCGGCGAATCCCGCCGAAGCACTGCGCTGGCAGCTCCTGGCGGAGTCCGAGCAGACGATGATCGTTCCGCCGCGGTTCGCGGCATACCCGGACTGCGAGGACGCCATCTGGCGGACCATTCAGCAGGCGATGGAAGGCCGGATGACACCGGCGGATGCCGTTCGGCATGCGGCTGCGGACGTCGAGCGAATCATCTCGAGGGTGCCGGCGTGACCGCGGACGCCGTCAAACGAGCCGTCTTCATCACCGGCGCCGCGAAAGGGATCGGGCTGGCGACGGCGCAGCAGTTCGCGAAGACCGGCGCCGCGGTGGCGCTCGTCGATCGCGATCGGCAGGGCGTGGCGGATGCGGCCGCAGAGATCGAGCGTCAAGGCGGGCGCTGCCTGGCGATCGCGGCGGACGTGGCGCAGGCCGCGGATGTCGCGCGCGCGGTCGAGCGATCCGTCTCGACGTTCGGCAGCCTCGACGTCCTGGTCAACAACGCCGGCATCCACTTCGCCCGCTCGATTGACGAATACACAGACGAGGAGTGGGATCGGATCTTCGACGTGAATCTGAAGGGACCTTTCCATGTCGTCCGCGCCGCGCTGCCGGCGCTGCGGCAGTCGAAGGGGACGATCGTGTTCGTCGCGTCGATGACGGCGCTCGTCGGGCAGGATCGCGGCGCCGCGTACGTCGCGTCGAAAGGAGCGGTCGTTTCTTTGACCAAGGCGCTCGCGATTGAGCTGGCGCCGGACGGCATCCGCGTCAACTGTGTCTGCCCCGCGGGTGTCGACACGCCGCTGATGCGCGAATGGGCGGCGACGCTGCCGAATCCCGCGGAGGTCCTGCGCGGTCAGGCCGCGATGCACCTCACGAACCGGCTCGCCAGCGCCGATGAGATCGCGTCGACGATTCTCTTTCTCGCATCGCCGGCGGCGTCGTTCATCACGGGCATCGCGCTGCCGGTCGAAGGCGGGGCCACGCTCGGCTATCGCCGCACGTAGTGGTAACCTGAAAGAGCCTGCCGCGAGGGCTCGATGCGTTACGGAATTGTTCTCGCAATGCTCCTGGCCGTGACGGCGTGTATGGAGAAGAATCCCTCCAGCCCGACCGTCCCACTCAATCAGCAATTCGAGCTGGCGCCGGGTCAGTCGGCGAACGTGCAGGGCGCGTCGATCCGCGTGAGCTTTCTTCGTGTGCTTGGCGATTCGCGGTGTCCCGCCGACGCGCTCTGCATTCAAGGCGGCGACGCGATCGTAGGAATCCAGGTGGAGCCGGACGGCAGCCCGGCCGTTCCTTACGAGCTGCACACCGGGGACATGCGTCCCGTGAAGCATGGCGATCTGACGATCGAGCTCGTGCAGCTGTCGCCGTATCCATTCAGCTCGCGCACGATTCAGCCTGACGAGTACCGCGCAACACTGCGCGTCACGCGCTGAAGGATCGCGAGGTCCGGCCACGGATCACCGCGGATCCGGATTGGAACGATTCCTCAGGTGACAGAGAAGCCGGCGCAGCAGCTGACGCAGTTCATCGAGAAGTACTCGCCCGAGGTGGCGTCTGTCGCGCGGGCAGCGCTGGCAAAGATGCGCGCGCGGCTGCCTGGCGCGGTCCAGTTCGTCTACGACAACTACAACGCGCTCGTCATCGGCTTCGGACCGACCGAACGGACATCCGACGCGGTGTTCTCGATCGCGCTCTATCCGCGGTGGGTCAATCTGTTCTTCCTGAACGGCGCCGGGCTGCACGATCCGCACAAGCTGTTGCAGGGAAGCGGCTCGCGCGTGCGAAGCATCCGGCTCGATACGGCGTCGGTGCTCGACGCGCCGCCCGTCCGGGCGTTGATGGCGGAGGCGATTGACGGCGCGAAGGCGTTCACCCGCGCGAAGGGGGGACGCATGGTCATCAAAATGGTAGCCGCAAAGCAGCGCCCGCGGAGGAAGGGTTGATCTCGACTCCACAATCCACCATGCGCGCGTCAAACGTCAGTGGTTTGTCCCGTCCGCGCCGAGGCATAGATTGCCTCCACGATTGCGACGCTCCGCCTACCCTCGCGCCCATCGCACGCTGGCGACCCGTTGGTCTGAATCGCACGGATGAAGTCTTCCAGAATCCGGCGATGCGGTGTGACGTCGGACACGACCGGCGACGTCGCGCTCTCGGTTGTGCCGGCCGTCGCCTCGGTGAGACCATCGAGCGGCGTCCGCAAATCTGCTCGAACCAGTCGATCCTGATCGAGGACGAGTGTCCCTTCGGACCCGGTGACCTCAACGCGGCGCGAGTAACCCGGAAAGACCGACGTCGCGGCCTCGATGATGCCCAGTGCGCCGCTCTCGAACTCCAGCACCGCAGCCGCGGTGTCTTCGACCTCGATGGAATGCAGGCGTGTGGCGGTGCGCGCCGACACGCGCGCGACCGGGCCGAACAGATGGAGCAGGACGTCGACAGTATGGATCCCCTGGTTCATCAGCGCGCCGCCGCCGTCGAGCGCCCAGGTGCCGCGCCACTTTGAATCACCGTAATATTCCAGTGGCCGGTACCACTTCACGTGGCCCGACGCGAGCACCGGGGTGCCGAGTCGACCTGCGTCAATCAGCTCCTTCATCCGGACCACGGCCGGCTTCAACCGGTCCTGGAAGAACACCCCGAGCTTGACCCCCGCCCGGTCGGCGGCATCGATGAGCGCATCGACCCGCGCCGTCGTGATGTCGAGCGGCTTCTCGGCGAGGACGTGCAGCCCACGCGTGACCGCGGCAATTCCCTGCTCAGCGTGCAGGGCCGACGGACTGCCGATCGCGACGAGATCCATCGGCCGGTGTGCGAGAAACCGATCGAGATCGTCGTACACGGCGCCGCCGACCCGTTCGGCGAGCCGTTTCGTCTTCTGAGGATTGGAACCGTAGATGGCGGCGATGGTGACGCCGGGGATGGAGGCCGCCGCCCGCGCGTGCGTATCGCTGATGTTGCCGCCGCCGATTATTCCTAGGAACACCGTGCTGGTCCGGACACGCCCTACCTGAAGGCCGGGCCTACGTTGTCTTCGCTCGAATCTTAATGTTCCGGTACCACACTTGGTCGCCGTGGTCCTGCAGGAGGATGTGTCCCTTCTGCAGCTTCCCGAACCGCGCGACGCCCTTGAACTTGCTGTCCTCGATCGCCGCACGCAGAGCGGGGCTGTCCAGCTGGTACTCGAGCACTTTCACGCCGTTCAGCCAGTGCTCGACGCCAGGGCCGTTGACGACGATCCGGCTCGCGTTGAACTCGCCGGCGGGCTTCATAGGCCGGTTCGACGCGGCGAGGACGTCGTAGAACGCCGCGGTCTGGCGTTCCGGGCCGATCGCCGCATCCGCGTGCTTCTCATCGTCGATGATCTGGTACTCATGCCCGATCGCCGAGTCCATGTCCTCGAGGATGAAGTACTTTACGCCGCTGTTGCCGCCGGGCGAGACCTTCCACTCGAAAGTCAGCTCGAACCGATCGAAGGTGGCGGTGGAGATGAGGTCGAGCGCGCCGCGTGTGTCCTTGCCGTCGTTCGGCGCGATGGTAAGCATGCCATCGGCAACCGTCCAGCGGGTGCTGGACGCGTCCGGCCGCTTGTAGCCGCGCCACCCGTTCAGAGTCTTGCCGTCGAAGAGCAGCATCCATCCGGCGCGTTTCTCGGCGTCGGTCAACTGGTTCGGCGCAGCGCTGACAGACGTGCCGGCCGATGTCGCGGCTGCCGTGATGACCGTGAACCCGAGCCCTTCGAGGAACTTCTTGCTGATCGCGCCCGCTTCCTTCGGCGTTCTCGACGGATCCGGGACGCGATCGAGTTCCACGACCGCCCATCCTTTGAAGCCGACCTCGTCGAGCGCCGCGAACACGCCCTTGAAATCGACCTTGCCTCGTCCGAGCTCGACGAACCGGTAATTCTGTGATTGATGACCGGTTCCGGCAGGAACAGGGCTCTCGAGATCCTTGATGTGCAGGAAGATCAGCCGGTCCTGATATTCTCTGATCGCTTTCACTGGATCGCCGCCGCCCTGCTGATAGTGTGCCGTGTCGAGCTGCAGCTTGACGTACCGCGGGTCGGCGGCGTCGAGAATCCACTTCACTTCATCCGGACGCTCGCCCAGATTGTTCATGTGATTGTGGAAGCCGATCGGGACGCCGAGGTCGGCGGTGCGCTTGCCGATCTCCGTCAACAGCCTGCCGAGGCGCTTGTAGTCCTCTGCGACGATCTGGCGACCTTTCGGCCGCTCGTCGGTCAACTGCAGATACAGACCGCCGACATCCTTCACGAACTTCGCGTGGCCGACGTGCTTGTCGATTTCCGCCTTCTCGGCGTCAGGGTCGATCCGTACGTTGCCGCTCGAGAGCGCCACCATCGTGAGGCCGTGTTTCTGGAGGATCTCGCGAAGCGCGGCCGGACGATCGCGGTAGCTCTCGAGGATGTTCGACCGGAGCTGGATGCCCGGAAAGCCGAGCGCAGCGACATCCTCAATGGCTTTGAGGTCGTCGCCGCCCCACGTGATCGCGGCATAGCCGAACTTGATTCGCTGATTCGCCTTTGCGCCCAGCGGCACATTCAGCAGGAACCCGGCAGCGCCGGCCGCGCTCAGGCCAGCGATGAACTCACGGCGAGAGACTGTGTGTGACATGTCTGCTTCCTACCAGCTGTGCAACGTTCCGTCGGACTTGCGCGCGATGGGAAGATACGCGCGCTCGTAAGGAAACTTCGCGGCGAGCGTCTCGTCGATCGTCACGCCGAGCCCGGGCTCGTCGCCCGGGTGCATCGCCCCATCCGCGAACTGATACGCGTGCGGGAACACGCGGTCGGTGTCCTCGCTGTGCGGCATGTACTCCTGGATGCCGAAGTTGTGAACGCTCAGATCGAAGTGCAGCGCCGCCGCCATGCAGATCGGGCTCAGGTCCGTCGCGCCGTGGCATCCGGTCCGTACGTGATGCAGCTCGGCGAGGGCCGCGATCTTCCTCAGATGGCTGATGCCGCCGGCGTGCACGACCGAGCTCCGGATGTAGTCGATCAGCTGTTCCCGAATCAACTGGTGACAGTCGTAGATCGAGTCGAACACTTCGCCCACCGCAATCGGCGTCGTCGTGTGATGCCGGATCAGCCGGAAGCCTTCCTGCAATTCCGCCGGCACGGGATCTTCCATCCAGAACAGGTGATAAGGCTCGAGGCTTCGACCGAGGCGGCCCGCTTCGATCGGCGTCAGCCGGTGGTGCACGTCGTGAAGGAGGTGGAGATCTTCGCCGAACTCGCGACGCAGCCGCTCGAACAGCGTCGGCACGAACGACAGGTATTTCTCCGTGCTCCAGCACGTCTCCTGCGGCAGGCCTTTCTGCGCCGGCTCGTAGTAGAACGTGCTCCGGCCCACGCCGTACGTGCCCGCAAGTCCCGGGATGCCGCACTGCGCGCGAATCGCGCGGTACCCTTTAGCCTGGTAGCGGCCGACGGCGTCGACGGTCTCGTCAATCGTTCCGCCGTTCGCGTGGCCGTAGACGAGGACCGACTCGCGCGACGCGCCCCCGAGCAGCTGATACACCGGACGATTGACGCTCTTTCCGAGGATGTCCCACAACGCGGTATCGACCGCCGCGATCGCCGTCATCGTGACGGGGCCGCGGCGCCAGTACGCGCCCTTGTACAGGTATTGCCACGTATCTTCGATCCGGCGTGCATCGCGGTTGATGAGCAGCGGGATGACGTGATCCGTCAGATAGCTTGCGACCGCCAGCTCGCGCCCGTTGAGCGTCGCGTCGCCAAGACCCGAGATCCCATCCTCGGTGACCAGCTTCAACGTCACGAAGTTCCGGTTCGGGCCGCAGATGATGACCTTGCCGTCCGTGATTCTCATGAGGAGGACCGGACGACGAGCCGCGGCGGCAGGACGACGCGTTTGAAGGGCCCGACCGGATGCGGGCCGATCTGATCGAGCAGCAGCTCCGCCGCCTGCCGGCCGAGCGCTTCTTTCGACCAGCTGACCGTCGTGAGCGGCACGCGGAGCATATCTCCGTGCGCGATGTCGCCGGCGCCGACGACGGCGATGTCCTCCGGGATTCGAAGGCCTGCCTCCCAGATCGCTTTCATCGCCCCGATCGCCGCAGGGTCGTTGGCGGCGAACACCGCGTCAACTCGAGGTTGGGCCTCGAGCAGCTGTTTCATCGCACGGTAGCCGTCGGCATCCATGAATCCGCCCGGCACGACGAGCTCCGGACCGAGCCCGGTGCCGCGCGTCGTCATGGTCTCGCGGTAGCCGGCTTCGCGCCGCTTCGCGTGCACGATCGGAGGACCGGCGATGTGCGCGATCGCGCGGCGACCTCGATCGATGAGGTGACCCGTCGCGAGGCGGCCGACCTCTTCATCGTCGGTCAGCACGCGATGGCAGCGGAGGCGAGGGTAGTCGTCACGATCGATCATCACCAGCGCGCCGCCGGTCGCCGTGATGCGTTCGAGCAGATCGGTGTTCGACGGATGCGCCGAGGCCAGGACGATGCCGTCGACCTGGCGGGCGCGGAGCATTTCGAGCTCCGATCGTTCCTTGAGTGGATTCTCGCTCGAGCTGCAGAGCAGCAGGCCGTAGCCGCGCGCGCTGACCGCCGCTTCAAGTCCGGCGACGATCTCGACGAAGAACGAATGCATCAAGTCGGGGATGACCACGCCGAGGGTATTCGTGCGGCGGAGCGTGAGGCTGCGGGCGACGGCGTTCGGCCGGTATCCAAGCTCTTCGACCTTGGCGAGGACCCGCGCGCGGGTCTCGGTCCCGATGTCGGCGTGATGGTTGAGGACTTTCGAAACGGTCGTAATCGACACCCCCAGCTCCTCGGCGATTCGCTTCATCGTGGTGGGGGTCATCGGCGCAGCCGGAGCAGTCCGCGACATCCGTGAAATCCGTGGCCGAAGAATACCCCGATTGGCGGGGGTCTAGGCCAAAAGTAACGGCTATCTGTTTACTTTACCGGTAAAGGATGGTATCACCGCGACCAGAATTGCGTGAGGAGAACAGCGCATGTCTGGGAGCAGGACGTCTTCGGTGCGCGCGGCGGCGGCCCTGGTCGCGTTCCTCGTGGCCGGCGGGTGGGCAGCGGCGCAGGCCCCGACCGGCACCATCTCCGGCAACATCGTCGACGAATCGGACCAGGTGGTGCCTGGCGCGATCGTCGAATTGATCAACGAGCAGACGCAGTCGACGCGGACCGCCACCACTGGGCCCGACGGCCGGTTTGTCTTTAATGCCGTCCCGGCCGGCGCGTACACGATCAAAGTGACGCTCGAGGGCTTTCGTGCGGTTGAGAGCCGGAACAACGTCGTCAGCGCCGGCACCCACCTCGCCCTCGACCCCATTGTGCTGGCCGTCGGCGCCTTGACCGAGGTCGTCACCGTCGCAGCGTCAGGTACTCCGGTGGAAACCGAGAGCACCGAATACTCGGGGCTGTTGACCGCAACGCAGATCTCGCTGATCCAGACCAAAGGGCGCGACGTCATGTCGCTGCTGCGCCTCGTGCCGGGCGTCCGCTACGAGGGCGACATCGAAGCGATGGGGGAGAGCTTCGGCTCACTCGTGCCGAACATCGGCGGCCAACGCCGCCATTGGAACACGGTGATGGTGGACGGCCTGCTCGGCAACGAGACGAGCGGGACGAACCGCTTCTCGTCGGCCATCAACCTCGACGCCATCGCGGAAGTCAAAGTGCTGCTCAACACGTATCAGGCCGAGTACGGCCGGAGCGGCGGCGCCAACGTGCAGATCGTGAGCAAGAGTGGCGGCGCCGACTATCACGGGAGCACGTACTACTACGCGCGTCGCGACAAGTGGAACGCCAATCGATGGGAGAACAACCGGGCGGGTCTTCCGAAGCCGACGTATCACTTCGACACGTTCGGCTTCAACCTGGGCGGCCCCGCCGCGATTCCAGGGCTCTGGAAGCAGAACACGGACAAGAAGCTGTTCTTCTTCTATTCGCTCGAGGCGCCGCAGGTGCAGAACCCCGGTCCGATCCGGCGCTACCTCGTACCCTCGGAGCGGGAGCGGCGCGGGGATTTCTCACAGACGGTCGACCAGCAGGGGCGTTTGATCGTTATCCGCGATCCGCAAACCGGCCAGCCCTTCCCCGGGAACGTCATTCCAGCGAACCGCATCAATCCGAACACCCGAGCGCTTTTGAACCAGCTCCCGCTTCCAAACACTGACGGGAGCCGCGGGCAGTACAACTTCCAGCGCCAGGAGACGCCCGACAATCCGCGGTGGAACAACGTCCTGCGTCTCGACTACAAAAGCTCGAGCGATTCCACCTTCTTCGGGACGATCCGGACGTTCAACTCGAATCAGTACGGTTCGGAGATCACCGCCGGCCCCGCGGACTGGGGCTTCTACGACGGCTCGTACATCTTCTCGGACAGCGGTGTCACGACGGGCTGGACGAAGATCTTCGGCTCGAATCGGATCAACGAGTTGTCGGGCGGGGTGAAGCGACAGACCGAAGGGTTTCCGCCGCGGTCGGACGCCGAGTACGTGCATCTGCGGCGGTCGGATGTCGGCTTCAACATGGGGCAGTGGTATCCGGAGCTGAACCCGCTGAACACGATCCCGATGGTCTCGTTCGGGCTCGCCATCGCCGCGTCCTCGATTGACAGCCCCGATTTCGCGTACCCCGATCGGCTCGGCGTCACGGCCGAGGACTGGGTCACGATGGTTCGCGACACGTTTACGTGGATGAGCGGGACGCACACGTTCAAGGTGGGCGGGTACTTCGAATGGATCCAGAATCGAGAGGCGCGCGGCGGCAACTGGATGGGGAACGTTCAGTTCAACCGCAACACCGCAAACCCGCTGGAGACGAATTTCGCGTTTTCGAACGCACTGCTCGGCGTTTTCAATCAGTACACCGAAGCCAGCGGCTATCCGAGCAGCTTCAATCGTGGCATCCTCACGGAATGGTTCGCGCAGGATACGTGGCGGGCGAACGATCGGCTGACGGTGGATTACGGCGCGCGGTTCCTGTGGTACACGCCGTGGTGGCGTCCTGACGAGCAGATCTCGAACTTCGACCCAAACGCGTACGATCCTGCGCAGGCGCCGAGACTCTATCAGCCGGCACGAATCAACAACGTGCGGGTGGCCTTCGATCCGGTCACGCGGCAGACGCTCAACGCCGTCTATATCGGGGCGTTCGTGCCAGGCACCGGCGATCCCGCCAACGGCATGGTGAAGGCGACCGATCCGGACGTTCCGCGCGGGTTCCGCGACACGCTCGCGCCGCAGATGGAGCCGCGGCTCGGCGTCGCCTACGATCTGTTCGGCACGGGAACGACCGTTTTCCACGCGAGCGCGGGGATGTTCCACAACGCGCGGCTCGGGGGCGGCAACCTCGGGAACCTGCGTAACCCGCCCTTCATCAACAACCCGATCGTGTTCTTCAGCACGCTCGACGCGGTGCTGACGCCGAACTTCACGTCGCTCCTCCGGCCGGTGAACGTGAACGCGCTCGATCCCGACGTGAAGACGCCCAGCGCCTACAACTGGTCGGCGGGCATTCGCCGCGACATCGGCTGGGGCACCGTGGTCGATTTCACCTACACCGGTTCGGCCGGCCGCCATCTGGAGATGGAGTACAACATCAACTCTGTTCCGGACGGCGCGCGCTTCCTCGACATCAACCCGCAGAACGACGATCCCTCGCAGCCCGGCCTTCAGGCGTTGCCGCCGGAATTCCTGCGTCCGTACCGCGGCTACCAGGACATCATCGTGCGATCGAATTGGGGCACGTCGGACTATCACTCGCTGCAGATTCAGGCGAACCGCCGATACATCCGCGGTCTGCAGTTCGGAGGCGCGTACACGTGGTCTCGTGCGAAGGGCCTGGGTGATGAAGATCCCGCTCGCGTCGCACTGAACCGTCCGCTCGACGCGTGGCATTACGCCACGGCGGGTTACAACCAGAACCACAGCCTCGTGATCAACTACACGTGGAGCATTCCGTCCGCCAACTTCACCAATGGCGTCGCGCACGCGATGCTCGAGGGGTGGCAGATTTCCGGCGAAAACGCTTTCGTCAGCGGTGACTGGGCGCCGGTCATCCTCAACACCACCGACGGCTTCGACTTCACGGGGGGCGACGGTGGCAACGGCGCCGCGCTCGGCGGCGTCAGCGTCGTCGGCGGCTCGGCGACGAGCGGCAACGACGGCCTGCGCGTCGTGCGGCCGAACATGATCGGGGATCCCATGTCGGGCGATCGGGATCCGCTGACTGGCTGGTTCAACACCGCGGCGTTCGCGCGTCCTGCACGGGGCGAGTACGGCACCACACCCCGCACCGTGATCGAGCGCCCCGGCATCAACAACTGGAATCTCGCGCTGTTCAAGAACTTCGCGCTCGGCGGATCCCGCGTATTCCAATACCGGCTCGAGGCGTACAACCTGCTCAACCACCTGCAGTTCAGCGACATCGATCGGACGGCGACGTTCAACCCGCAGGGGCAGCAGGTCAACGCGAACTTCGGCATTGCCAACACGTCGCGGCAGGCACGCGTGATTCAGATGTCGATCAGGTTCTCGTTCTAGGGACGCGACATGGTGCCGATGCGGTCTTTCGGATCAGGAAGATTGTTCTGATTCGCTGAAGTCCGCATCGGCGACCCGGTCACGTATCCGAGCGCCGCGAGATCGTCGCGCAACTCGGCCGGGACGGCCCCGCGATTGAGGTCCCGCAGAGTGTGTCGGCCGCCGGCCAGCGCGTCGAGCCGGCGCGTCATCGCGTCGGCCAGCGCGGGACGGTCATCGAAGAGGTTGCGCGTTTCGACCGGGTCGCGCTCGAGGTCGTAGAGCTCCGGCCGCGGCGCGTCGACCAGCTTGAATCGGCCGCTACGCAGGGCTCGGAGCGGACTCCATCCAAACCACAGCGGGTACATCGACTCGGCAACGACTTCCAGATCCACGCGTCGCGTCCCGTGCATCACGTCGACGAGGCTGACGCCGTCCATCGCCGGGGCCGAAAGATCGAGCGCGTCGAGAATCGTCGGCATGACGTCGACGAGCCGGACGACATCCCCAACACGGCGCGGCGCGAAGCCGGGTCCCCGGACGATGAGCGGAACACGGAGGACGCTTTCGTAGAGAAAGATGCCGTGATCGCGCTCGCCATGTTCGCCGAGCGACTCGCCGTGGTCGCCGGCAACGACGACGAGGGTCCGATCCAGCAGGCCGCGATGCTCGAGCGCCTCGAGCAGCCGGCCTATCTGCGAGTCCACAAAAGCGATCTCTCCGATGTACGGGTCGAATTGACGGGAGCGGAACGGTTCGGGCGGGTCGTACGGTCGATGCGGATCGTAGAGATGCGTCCAGAGGAAAAACCGTGCGTCGCCGATGCCGTCAAGCCACTTCACCGCGTCGCTCATCACTTCGTCGCCCCGACGCTGTCGTGATTCCACCGACGCCAGGCTTGTAGTACGACCCGTTAGGGTCGTCTGCGACACACCGCTGTACTTGTGGAATCCCTGGTCGAGGCCGCGCCCCGGATCCAGCACGGCGGATGCCACGAACGCGGCGGTTTCGAATCCCTGCGCCTTCAGGATCTCGGCGAGCGTCGTGCGTTCGGCGGACAGCGGTTGGTCTGCATTGTCGCGAACGCCGTGCGCGGCAGGAAACAGGCCCGTGAAAATGCTGGAATGGGCTGGCAACGTCAGCGGCGCCACCGAGGTCGCGCGATCGAACACCACGCCCTCGCGCGCCAACCGCTCGAGGTGCGGCATCGACACGTCCATAAGCCCGTACGGCGACAGCCTATCGGCCCGCGTCGTGTCGAGCGTGATGAGGACGACGCCAATCGGCTCGGGCTCGGGTCGGGCCGTGCGCCACCAGGCTGCCCCGAGCATCGCGACGGCTGTCGTCACGAGCGTCAGGAGGCCTACGCGTATCGTCAGGAATGCGCTCATCGCGAGAGCACAAACTGATGCCCGGTCGAGCGGCAGGAGGCGATTCTCTGAAGCCTTCCCGGCTCGTTGCCCTGGACCGCCTCGACGAGCCCATCAAGCGTTCCGGAAACGCTGGCCGACGAGACAGTGGCGACCACCGATCCAGACATAGTAAAGAGGGTCGTGTCGGTGAGCTGCTCGACCACATCGGGCCCGTAGCTGCTGTAGTAGAAGTCCTGCGGCCCACTTATGTAGAACGTGACGTGGCTCGCTACGGCGGTGCCGGAAAACCTGTTGAACGTGCGGCCGCGATCGACGAAAAACCTCGAGCCTTCGAGCACGACGCTGAGCCGCGGACCCTCCTGCCGAACGGCGGCGGTAAAGGTCCGGGTCCGGGCTTCCGGTGGCAGCATCGCGCTGCACTCGGGTGCGGCGGTGACTCTAAGTGTGTAGGTCCCTCCCACCTCGGCCCGCGACCGCGAGAGCTGCAAATCGAAATCGACAGTAGCCAGGTGGTTCGCGACCTGGAGACGCTTTCGTTGTTCCAGATACCCGTCCGCGGTCACAAGGACTTCGATATCGCCCGCGACGCCATAGAGCCGGTACGTGCCAGCGGTAGTTGCGGTGAGCCCCTGGCCCGTCCCTGACGTGACCTCGACTCGTGCGCCGAACACCGGGACGCCCGAATCCCGCACGATGCCGGCCAGACGAAACGTGCCGGCCGGGACGACGATCACGGGGGTTTTCACGGCAGACCTTTCGGCCAGGTTGGCCGTGACCGACGTCTCCCCACGATCGTGGGCGCTGGCGAGGCCAGTCGGCGAGATACTCAGCACCGATGGGTCCGAGGTTCGCCATGCGACCTCGCTCGTGACGTTGCGGCTCGAGGCATCAGATTGGAGCGCGATTGCCGAGTACTGTGCCGTCGCACCCGGGGGAACGGAGTCCGGTCCCGTGATGACGACCGACAGGATGACCGGGGTGCCGCTCGGAGGCGCGGCCGGCGGCGAGGGCCGGGTCGGCCCGTCGTCGCATGCTGCAAGAACCGCGAGGGCGAGTGTGGTTGTCCGGATTCGATGGTTCATTTCCGCGGTTCGTCGTCTGCTGACTATAAAACGCTGCCTCCCGGAGTGACCGGACACCTCCCAGGGCCGCCTTCGTCCGGTCTTCGCCCTTTCAGGTAGAATTCAGGCGCTCTCCAGATCCGCGGAACAGCTGCATGCCAGCAGATCCCCCCCGCGACCTCGATTCGACGTTCCAGTTGATCGACCGTGCGCGACAGGGCGATCAGGAGGCGCTCGAGCGGCTGTTCGCCCGGCACCTCGGGCCGCTGCAGCGCTGGGCGCGCGGCCGCCTGCCAAAATGGGCACGCGATCTCGCCGACACGGACGACCTTGTCCAGGACACCCTGTTGCGGACGTTTAAACGGATTGACGACTTCGAGCCTCGTCGCGTCGGCGCGCTCCAGGCCTATCTGCGCCAGGCAGTCCTCAATCGCCTGCGCGACGAAGTCCGGCGGAAGGGACGCCGGCCGGACGCGGCCGAACTGGACGGCCTCGAAGCGGATGGCAGTCAGTCGCCGCTCGAGGAAGCCATCGGCCGCGAGGCGGTCGAGCGGTACGAGCGCGCGCTGGAGCGGCTCAGACCCGAGGAACGCGAAGCGATCATCGCGCGGGTCGAGATGGACTACACCTACGAGGAGCTGGCGCAGGCATTGGGGAAGCCTACGCCCGACGCCGCGCGCAAGGCGGCGCAACGCGCTCTCGTCCGGCTGGCGGAGGAAATGAAGCGTGGCGCCGAGTGAAGGGCTGCTGGGCCATCTGGCGGGCGCGATTCTCGATGGTGGCGACATCGACTGGGCCTCGGCTGCCAGCACGGCGGACGAATCCCAGCGTCCGGTGCTCGATCAGCTGAGACTGCTCGCGGCGGTCGCCGACCTGCATCGCGTCGCGAAGCCGGAGCGCTGGGGCCATCTGCGCGTGCTCGAGCGGATCGGCCGCGGCGCGTTCGGTGAGGTGTATCGCGCGTGGGACACGAGGCTCGACCGCGAAGTCGCACTCAAGCTGTTGCCGGCAGACGCCAGCGAACATGAACCGCACGACGCTTCAATCGATGCCAACTCGATCATCCATGAGGGCCGGCTGCTCGCGCGCGTCCGGCACGCGAACGTCGTCACGATTTACGGCGCGGAGCGGCTCGAAGGCCGCATCGGCCTCTGGATGGAGTTCGTCCGGGGTCGAACCCTCGAGCAGATCCTCGAGGGCGGGAAGATCTTCAGCGTGGCGGAAACCGTCGCCATCGGGATCGAACTCTGCGAGGCCATCGCGGCGGTGCACGGCGCGGGCCTGCTCCATCGCGACGTCAAGGCACACAACGTGATGCTCGCGCAGGACGGCCGCGTCGTGCTGATGGATTTCGGCACGGGGCGTGAGCTTGCCGACCGATCGGGCGGCAGCCTTGCCGGCACCCCGCTCTACCTGGCGCCCGAGGTCTTGCGTGGGGCGCCGGCCAGCGTCGCGAGCGATGTCTACAGTGTCGGCGTGCTCCTTCATCACCTTCTGACGGGATCGTATCCGGTGCGCGGGCGCGGCCTGCGCGATCTCCGGCTCGCGCACGAACGCCACGAGCGAACGGAACTCGCCGTCGCGCGTCCGGATCTGCCGCCGAAGCTGGCCGCCGTCATCGCCCGGGCGATCGAGCCGGACCCGAAGCGTCGTTACGAGAGCGCCAGCGCTCTCGCCGCGGATCTGGCTGCGCTCAAGCCGCGCTGGGACCTCGCAGGCACTCCCGCGCGAAGCGTCCAGGACCCGCGATCGGGCCGGGCGCTCTGGTCCTGGCGCCTCGCGGCCGTCGTCGGCGTCATCCTGATCGCGTTGATCGCGTGGGTCGGCAGACGCAGTAACGTCGCGACAGGCTCCACGACGGCAACGCTCGCCGTGCTGCCGTTCGACGAATTGAACCGCAACCGCGGCGATGAGCACCTGGGGCTTGGTCTCGCCGACGCGCTGACCGCGCGCTTGAGCAACCTGCGACAAGTCGTTGTCCGGCCGACCAGCACCGTGCGCGAGCTTGGCGGCGCACGCGAACCGGTTGCGGCGGGCCGCAGCCTTCACGTGCAGTTCGTAGTCGACGGCACCATACGGAGATCGGGCGATCGGATTCGCGTGACCGTTCAACTCGTCGACGTCGAGCGCGGCGCCCCGCGATGGGCCGAGACGTTCGACGAGCGTTTTACGGAGATTCTCTCGGTTGAAGACTCGATCTCACGCAAGGTCGTCGGCGCGCTCGCGCTGCAGCTCGGCGGCGACGACTTGAGTCGTCTGGCGCAGCGCGGTACCGAGGATCCCGAGGCTCATGTTCTGTACTTCAAGGGGCGGTACTTCTGGAACAAGCGAAAGACGCCGAACCTGAAGATGGCGATCTCCTACTTCCAGGCTGCGATCGATCGGGATCCAAGTTATGCGGAGGCTTTTGCCGGCCTCGCAGACGCGTATGCGCTGCTCGCCACTGCCGATCCGGAGGCGCTCCCACCACGCGATACCATGCCGCGCGCGCGCGCCGCGGCGGAGGCGGCACTCAGGCTCGATGAACATCTCGCGGAGGCGCACGCGTCGCTCGGGTATGTCGCGGCGAACTACGAGTGGGACTGGGCGACGGCGGAGCGCGAGTTCAAGCGGGCGATCGACTTGAACCCGAACTATGCGACGGCCCGGCACTGGTACTTCTGGTATCTCATCGCGATGGGGCGGCTCGATGAAGCCGAGGAGCAGATCACGCGGGCCCGGGAACTCGATCCGCTCTCACCGATGATCCACACGACCGTCGGCGTCCCGTCGTTTTATGCGCGACAGTACGATCGCGCGCTGGCCCGGTTTCAACGCGCGGCCGAAGTCGGCCCCGACTTCTGGCTCACACATATCTGGCTCGGCTGGACCTATTCGGAGATCGGCCGTTACACCGACGCTGTCGCGGAGTTTCAGAGAGAGCAGGACCCGGGCGCGCTGAAGTACGGCGGCCTCGGCTACGCGTACGCGCGCGCGGGAGACCATGGCGCGGCCCGCGAAGTGCTCGCGAAGGCGTTGAAGAAGGCCGAGCGGCAGTACCTGTCCTCGCACGCGATCGCGATCATCTACGCCGCGCTGGGCGAGAAAGACCAGGCCTTCAGGTGGCTCGAGAGAGCCCTCTCGGAGCGCGACGAAGAGATGACCATCATCAAAGTGGATCCCAGGCTCGACACGCTCCGCACTGATGTCCGGTTTGATCGGCTCGTGGAGCGCGTCATGGCCGGAGGTCCGCGCCGTATCGAACCCGCTCGCCCGTTCTGACATGCGTGAAGGGCTGCTGGGCGATCTCGCGGGCGCGATTCTCGACGGTGGCGACATCGACTGGACGTCGGCCGCGAGCACGGCTGATGACGCCGAACGCCCGGTCCTCGACCAGCTCAAGCTGCTGGCCGCCGTCGCCGCACTTCATCGGGTAGCCCGCCCCGACTTCTGGGGGCACCTGCGCGTGCTCGAGCGCGTCGGCCGCGGTGCGTTTGGCGAGGTCTACCGCGCCTGGGACACCCGTCTCGATCGGGAAGTGGCGCTCAAGCTCCTCCCGGCCAACACCACGGCCGGGGACTCTCCGGTCTCGGGCCTCGACGCCAATTCGATCATCCATGAAGGGCGCCTGCTCGCGCGCGTCCGCCACGCAAACGTCGTCACGATCTACGGTGCAGAGCGGATCGAGGACCGCATCGGGCTCTGGATGGAGTTTGTCCGCGGTGAAACGCTCGAACAGCTTCTTCAGCAGGGAAAGGTTTTCAGCGCGGCTGAGGCGATCGACATCGGGATCGAGTTGTGTCACGCGATCTCGGCCGTGCACGGCGCGGGCCTCCTGCATCGCGACGTCAAAGCACACAACGTGATGCTGGCCCAGGACGGACGCGTCGTCCTGATGGACTTCGGCACGGGACGGGAACTCGGCGATCAATCCGCGCCGGGACTGGCCGGCACACCCCTTTACCTGGCGCCCGAAATTCTGCGCGGAGGGAATCCGAGCGTCTCGGCGGATCTCTACAGCCTCGGGGTTCTGCTTTATCACCTCCTGACGGGTTCGTATCCGGTGCAGGCTCGAGGACTGCGCGATTTACGTCTCGCCCACGAACGGAATGAACGAGCGAACCTCAGGTCCGTGCGCGTGGACGTTCCGGCAAAACTCGCTCGCGTCATCGAGCGCGCGATCGATCCAATGCCGGAGCGGCGATATCAGGGCGCCGACCTGCTCGCGGCGGATCTCAACGCGTTCAAGCCACGATGGACCCAGCGGATCAGGAAAGTCGCGCTGGCCGCATGTGTGGTCGTGATGACGCTGGCTGCCGGCGACGCGCCGCCGCGCGTGCGTGTACGTCCGGCTCTCGCGGCCAGGCAATCGGTGCTCGTCGGCGCGTTCGGCGGTACGACGGGAGATCGCCACCTCGAAGCGACCCTTCAGCAGGTCGTTACCGCGGAGTTGGAACAGTCGCCACACCTCGTGGTGTTTCCCGCGTCGCGGATCCGGGAGACGCTCGAACGGATGAAGCGCCCTGCCGCGGCGACGATCGACGAGCCTGTCGGATTCGAGATCTGCGCGCGCGAAGGGCTAGCGGCGATGGTGACCGGCTCGGTCGATGCATTCGAGGGCCGGTATCTGATCCGGATTCAGGCGACCTACGCCGGCACGAGGTCCGCGCTGGCGACTCTGCAGGACGTGCGGTCGGGTCGTGAGGAAGTCCTGGAAGCGGCGCTGACGCTTACGCGCCAGCTGCGGCGTCAGCTCGGCGAGCGCCTGTCGGTGGCCGAGGCCGCGGGTCCACCTCTCGAACCGGTCACGTCACGGTCGGTCGAAGCGGTTCGACATTTCACGCTCGGCAAGCAGCTCTACGACGTCGAACGGCCGAAGGAAGCGCTGCCGCATTTTCTGAGCGCGATCGAGGCAGACCCGGCGTTCGCGATGGGTCACGACTACGTGGCGCTCACGTACAGCTACCTTGGGGATTACGACCGGCAAGGTGAGTTTCTGCAGAAGGCCGCGTCGCTCGCGTCGGATCCGGCCTTCCCGGTGAGCCAGCCTGAGCGCGAGAAGATCCTCGCCGATCGCGATTTCTATCTCGATCGACTCCATGAATCGGCGGCGCACTGGCGAACGCTGCTGACGCTTCGTCCCGCCGACGGCCGCGTCATGGCCAATCTCGGCCTCGTGTACGGGACGCTACGCCAGTTCCGCGAATCGATCTCGGCGCTCGAGGCGGCATGGATTGCGTACCCACATCCGCGCGTGCGATGGATGCTGGCGGACATGTACAGCGCTGTCGGGAGATCTGAGGACGCCGCGCAACTGCTCGGTCAGCATCTCGAGCAGCCGTTCGACTGGATTGCGTACAGCAAACATCTTCTCGTCGGCGGCCGGCGCGATGCGGCGGAAGCGGCGCTCAGTGAGGCTGAGCGCCGGACGCATCAGGCGTCAGGCGCGTCGTGGGCGGACCTGTCGCTGGTTCAGGCGGACTTCCACAAGGCGCAAGGGCACTATCGGGAAGCCGAGGCCGCGCTTCAGCAAGGCCTGGATCGCGGCGGCCAGGCGGGCGTGGAGCGGCTCGAGCTCGCGATGGCCTCGCTTCTCTTGGATTGGGGGCGGCGTCCGGAGGCGGCGGCACGGCTGGCGACGATTGATCCCCAGCATTCGCGGAATCGAATCGTCCACGGCGTACTGGCTGCACGCGCCGGAAACATGGCAGCTGCCGCCAAGGTCCTCGCCCGGCTGGAGCAGGATGCGAAGACCCGCCGCGCGCCGCGTCCGGAAGCGCGCGTGCATCAGCTCCGTGCAGAGATCGCGCTCGCGAACCGGCGCGCCGTCGAGGCGTATGCGCACGCCGGGCTCGCGGTGCGCGCGTTTCCAACGGCGTGGACGTTCGAGACCCTGGCGCGGACACAGAAGGCCGCCGGCAGAATCCCCGAGGCGATCGCGACCTGGACGACGATCGTGGAGCGCCCGGGCGAGCGGACGCTGGATTTCGATGCGCCAGCGTTCGCCAAAGCCGTGCTGGCGCAGTACGAGCTGGCGCGGCTGCTCGAACTCTCAGGCCGCGCCGACGCGGCGCGTCAACGCTACGACGAGTTCCTTCAGCAGTGGGATCACGCCGACCCGGACCTTCCAGCGCTCGCAGACGCGCGCGCGCGTCGGCGAAGGCTCGGCCAGGGCGCCCAATCGACCCCGTCTGGCCGTGTCCCGAAGCCGGCGGCGTAGATCACCGATTCGCTGACGCCGTCAACCCCAAGGTCCTGCTCGATCGCCGAATCGGCGAGCGCCATGGTGCAGAACGGGGCCAGGCCGAGCCATGACGCCGTCAGGCAAAACGTCTGACACAAGTGACCCGACTCGGCGAGGACGACGCGGTAGGCGCGCGCGAAGGGATAGCGCCACTGGGTCCGTGCAAAGACGGCGGTAAGGAGCACCAGCGCGCTCGCCGCGCCATACCAGGCTTGCCCGGGAAGATACTTCGCCACCTGGCGGGGCGTCGCGCCGTTGGACAACCGCTCGAGCTCGTGGGTGTCCGCGCGGTAGTGATAGAGGCCGCGCGACAGACCCTTTACGCGCAGGGCAAGGACGTAACACTCAATCGGATGCCGCGAGCCGCCTGACGGCGACGTTTTCAGGCAGACTCTTCCAATGCCTTTCAGCTCGACCCAGCGCTGGACCCGAAACGTCAGACCGAGCACGATGCCGAGCGCCTCGAGAGAAGCCGAACGCGTCGAAAATTGACGCCATGTTCGGCGCCCCAGCAGTGTCCGCGGAAACTCGGTGTCCATCTTCCCCAGCGGCAGCTTGATCCGCGGGAGGCCGCGATAGCGCTTGACGGCCTGAGGCAATGGGTTGCGCCTCGCGAGCGCCCGCTTCCGCCTGACCGACGCCTCGAGATCGGTCGCGAACTTCACATCTCGTGTCGAGCGGTGGAAGAACGCAGCGGCGGGATTCCAGCCGCGCCAGGCGCTGAGGGCAGTCTCGGCAGGTAGCGGCGGTCGATCCGAGCGCTGGAGAAATGTCAGACCGACCAGCGCGTCGACGATTCGCATGAGGGTCGAGCGCGGCGTCCCGGGAAGCGCCCGCCGCAGAGCGTCGACAGGGCGCCAGCGGTCGAACACGCTCAGGATGTCGTGGACGCGCGGCGCGCCGCCGCCGCGACGGCCCGTCGCGTAGTTCTCGAGGACGAGGCCGGCGGGCGACCAGTAGCTGACGAGATAAGGAGATCGACGAAAGAGGACCCGCCGACTGGAGGTCGGCGGGCCGACAACGCTCACCGTTTAATCTGGGCCTCGAGGATGAACCCGTCGCACCACTCGCGCAACGCCGTGTGAGTCTTCTCGAGGGTGGCGAGCCATAGGTCTGAATCCGGGATGGCCGTTCCTCTGGGTGAGAGCGGCTTCAGGTCGACTGTCCTGAGATCCTGAAGGAGCTTGCCGAGCGCTTCATGTGCGGGCTGAATGTTGATCTTCTTTTTACTGCCGTTGCTCATGGCTGTCGCTTCCTTTCCTCGAAAGGAGTAAACGACGGCCGGCTGGGTTCAGGACAGTCCCGCGAAACGTAGTCGAGCCACTCCTCCGAACGGGAGTGATCGCCGGTCACGAGCGACGTGTATGACTGCTGGAGGGCGCGCGTCACCGGACCCGTCCGTCCCGACCCTATGGTCCGAAAGTCGATCTCGCGGAGCCCGATGACCTCGGCCGCCGTGCCCGTGACGAAGACTTCGTCCGCGGTATAGAGCGCGTCGCGCGACAACGGCTCCTCGGCGACGTCGTATCCGAGGTCAGACGCGAGCTGGATGACCGTGTCTCGTGTGATGCCTTCGAGGATGGCGCCCGGCGGGGGCGTCGTGATCTCTCCACGCCGCACCACGAACAGATTTTCGCCGGAGCATTCGGCGACGTATCCCTGCGGATCCAGCATGATCGTTTCGTCGAATCCGAGGCGGACCGACTCGGTCTTGGCCAGAACCGAGTTCGCGTAGTTGCCGGCGATCTTCGCTTTCGTCATGTTGACGTTCGGGTGCAGCCGCGTGAACGAGGACACGTTCGCCCGAACGCCTTGCTCGACCGCTTCTGCGCCGAGGTAGTCCTTCCACGGCCAGACCGCGATACCGACGTGCGGCTTGCCGGTGTCCACCGTCAGGTTCCAGCCGCCTTCCGCCAGATAGATCAAAGGACGGATGTAACACGCGCCGAGGCCGCTCGTGCGGACGGTGTCTTTGGCCGCGTCCGCCAGTTCGTCGGCTGAGTACGGCAGAGTGCGGAAGCCAAGGACGAGCGCCGAGTCGATGAGCCGGCGCATGTGGTCGCCAAGGCGGAAGATCGCCGGCCCCTGCGCCGTCTCGTATGCGCGAAGGCCCTCGAACACGGCGATTCCGTAGTGGAGGCCCGGCGTCAGAAACGACAGCGTCGCCTCTGCCGCCGGCACCAGCCGCCCGTTCAGCCAGACCTTCGGCGCAGTGCTCACACCAGCACGCCCTTTTCAGGCCGCGCGACCACCGGATGGACGAACGGCATCATGGCGCGCAGCTGCGCGCCGACCTGCTCGATCGGGTGCTCCTGCTCCCGCGCGCGCGTCGCCGAGAACCAGGGACGGCCCGTTTCGTTTTCCGCGATCCACTTGCGCGCATACGTTCCGTCAGTGATCTCACGCAGCATCCGCCGCATCGTCTCGCGCGTCTCGTCGGTCACGATGCGCGGGCCGCCGGTGTAGTCGCCGTGCTCGGCGGTGTCGCTCACCGAGTAGCGCATGTAGTTGAGGCCGCCTTGGTACATCAGGTCGACGATCAGCTTCAGCTCGTGCATGCACTCGAAGTAGGCCAGCTCCGGCTGATACCCCGCTTCGACGAGTGTCTCGAACGCGGCCTTCACGAGCGCCGTCGTGCCGCCGCACAGCACGGACTGCTCGCCGAAGAGGTCGGTCTCTGTCTCTTCCTTAAACGTCGTCTCCAGCACCCCGGCGCGCGCCGCTCCGATGCCGCTCGCGTACGCCAACGTGATTTGCCGCGCCTGCTCGGTCGCATTCTGATGCACAGCGAACAGCGCAGGCACGCCGCCACCCTCGGTGTAGACTCGGCGCACGAGATGTCCCGGGCCCTTGGGCGCGACCATCGTTACGTCGACGTCGTCCGGCGACTGCACCTGCCCGTAGTGCACGTTGAAGCCGTGCGCCCAGAGCACCATGTTGCCGGGCTTCAGGTTGTCGTGGATGTGCTGGTAGTAGATCTCCTTCGCGACCTGGTCAGGCACCGTCATCATGATCAGGTC
>DATAEE010000113.1:0-3724 GCA_036258175.1 Vicinamibacterales bacterium | reverse complement strand
GCGCGCCAGTCCGAGCCACCCACGACAGGCAACCGAAACCGAGCGTCCGCCGCGCCGCGAATGCCGGTGGCCGGAAGCGCTGGGCCGGATCGGACGGATCGATGAGCTCGAACGACAGGCAGGACGCGGCAAGCAGCCGCTGCGCGTAGGCCTCGTGGGCCCGCAAACCCGCAGACCGAAGCGCCGCCCGAACGGCGCCCAGCAGCCTGCAGGGCCGATCCACCTCCCGCAACTTCGACGTGCTGTTGTAGCCCTGGACGATGGCGTCGTGGACCCGTGCACACACGTCCGATGCCGGAGCGGAAGATCCGGAGTTCGCCAGGTGCGGATCGATCGCTTCGAGCCTGCCATCGTGCCCGAAACGCAGCACCACGAAATCCACTACAGCGATCCGCCGGCGATTCGTGACCGGCCGCAGCCACTCGAGCGCGAAGTGCGCATCCGGCTCACTCGCCAGGAACGCCTGGAGCGCCCGCGCCGCTCTGAACTGGAAAGGATCGCGACCGGGAGGAATCGGCGCCCCGGATTCAGGCACACGCAGCCCGAATGCCGAAAGCGCGAATCGCGTCGATTCCGACCGCAGCAGGATGCCGACGGTGCGCCGCCAGCCTTCGGGCGGACGCCGAAGTCCCGCGGCAATCATCGCTTTCCCGGCCAGCACCGACGCCGCGGCGGCGATGTTCGCCCCAAGGCGCACCAGCGTTGCGGCTGCGGCAGGCGACGACTTCAGGCCCTCTCGCAAACCCGAGCGATTATAATGCGCAGATCCGTCTCACACGGGTAGATATTACCCGTCGCGATCTTCCTACGGCTGGATGCTGCCACTTACCCTCAATCACTACCGCCTCGAGGAGCTGATCGGACGCGGGGGCATGGGCGAGGTCTACCGCGCAGTGGACACCAGGCTGCAGCGTCCGGTTGCCGTCAAGCTGATGCGCGAGAGCAAGGGGGAAATCGGCTTCGCCGTCCACCGGTTCCTCCGCGAGGCACGCGCCGCTTCCGCTCTCAATCACCCCAACATCGTCGTCGTCCACGACATCGGCCAGACCGACGACGGCCGCCATTACATCGTCCAGGAGTTCATCGACGGTGCGACGCTGCGCGCGAAGATGGAGGGAGAGACCACGCTGGCGACGGTGATTGACGTCGGCCGGCAGATCGCGAAGGCGCTTGCCGCCGCCCACGCCGCCGGCATCATCCATCGCGACATCAAGCCCGAGAACGTGATGGTGCGCGGCGACGGCTACGTGAAAGTCCTGGACTTCGGGCTGGCTCGCGTTCCAGAAGTCGGGACCACCACCGCAACGACGCAAGCGGGCATGGACACGAATCCGGGTGCACTGGTCGGCACGATGGCCTACATGTCCCCCGAGCAGGCGCGCGGCGCCCCCGCGGGCGCGCCGTCGGATGTCTTCGCGCTGGGCGTCACGCTTTACGAAGTGCTCGCCGGACGCCGGCCGTGGGTTGCGCCGACGATGCCGGCCGTGTTGGCGGCGATCCTCTTGGAAGATGCCGTGCCGCTGTCGCGGCTGAACCCGTCGGTGCCCCCTGCGGTCGAGAAGCTCGTACACCGGATGCTCGCGAAGGATCCTGCGCTGCGTCCCGCGGTGAGCGAAGTCGAGCTGGAACTGGCGGCGCTCGCTGCGGGAGACTCGCGGAAGTCGCCGTTTCAGGGCAGCCCCGCGATCGCCGAGCGCCGCACCGTAGGGCGAGAGGACGAGCGTGCGAAGCTCCGCCGGGCCTACGAGGAAGCGTGCGAGGGCCGCGGCCGGATCCTGACGGTGATGGGCGAGCCGGGAATCGGGAAGACGCTCCTCGTGGAGGACTTTCTCGCGGAGCTCGCACAACTCCCGGAGCGTCCGTTCCTCGTGCGCGGCCGGTGCTCGGAGCGGCTCGCCGGCGCCGAGGCGTATCTACCCGTGCTCGAGGCGCTCGACGGCCTGCTGCACCAGTCGTCGTGGAGCTCGGTGCCCTCGCTCATCAAGACCGTCGCACCGACCTGGTACGTGCAGGTGGCGCACGCGGAATCCAGCCAGGAGTCCGTCGCGCGCGTGCGCGAGGACGCGCCCGCTGTGTCGCAAGAGCGGATGAAGCGCGAGCTCGGCGCGCTCCTCCTGGAAGCGTCGCGGCTGCGCCCGTTCGTCCTGTTCCTCGACGACCTGCATTGGGCGGACGTCTCTACGATCGACGTGCTGAACTATCTGGCCGGCCGCTTCGACCAGATGCGGCTGCTCGTGCTGACGACGTACCGGCCCGCGGACATGACGCTCGCGCAGCATCCGTTCCTCGCCATTCGTGACGAGCTGCGCGCGCACGGCGCGGTCGAAGAAATCCCGCTCGGCTTCCTCGAGCGGCGCGACGTCGAACGTTATCTGGCCGTCATGTTTCCGCAGCACCTCTTCCCCGGTTCGCTTGCCGAGCTGATTCACGCGAAAACCGAAGGCAGCCCGCTCTTCATGGCCGACGTGGTCCGCTACCTGCGCGATTCGGGCAGCATCGTCGAACGCGACGGGGCGTGGGTGCTGGCACGGGCCGAGGCCGACGCGTTCCGCGAACTGCCGGCCTCGATCCGCAGCATGATCGCGAGGAAGATCGAGCGGCTCGACGAGGTGGACCGGAAGCTCCTCGTGGCAGCGAGCGTGCAAGGACACGAGTTCGACTCCGCGGTCGTCGCCGAAGCGATCGAGATGGACCCGGCCGAAGTCGAGGAACGGCTCGACGCGCTCGAGAAGGTGCACGTGTTCGTCAAGCACACCAGGGAGCACGAGTTCCCCGACCTGACGCTGTCGCTCCAGTATCAGTTCGTCCACGTGCTCTACCAGAACGCACTGTATGGCACGCTCCAGCCGACGCGCCGTGCATGGCTGAGCGGTCGCGTCGCGCGCGCGCTCGTGATGCACCACCAGGGTGAGCATGCCGCGATCGCGGCCCGGCTCGCCGCGCTCTTCGAATCGGCGCGCGATTTCGGCCAGAGCGCGGAGTACTTCCTCGCCGGCGCGCGGCACGCCGTCGGTCTGTTTGCGTTTCGCGAGGCGCTGTCGCTCGCCGAGCGCGGCCTCTCGGTGCTGCGCGGGATGCCGGACGGCCCCGAGCGGCTGCAGCACGAGCTGGGGCTCCAGATGATCCGCGGGCTGGCGCTCCGGATGATGAAGGGGTGGGCGAGCCCGGAGATCGAGCCCGTCTTCGCCCGCGCCCGCGAGCTGTGCCACCAGCTCGGCGACGCGCCGGAACTGTTCCCAGTCCTCTGGGCGATCGCGCTGTTCCACACGGTCAAGGGAGATCTGCGGCAGTCCCGCAGGCGCGCCGACGACCTGCTGGCGGAGGCCGAGCGGTCCGGCAACCCTGCGTTCCTGATGGCCGCCCATCACCTGCTCGGCGTCTGCCTCGAGTTCGCCGGCGACATGGTGGAGTCGAGCCGCATCCTCGACCGCGGCCGCGAGCTGCACGATCCAGAACAGCATCGCGCCTACACGGCCACGTTCGGGCTCGACCCCGGCATGATCGCGCGCGCGATGTCGAGCCGGCCGCTCTGGATCCTCGGCTACCCCGATCGCGCCGAGGCGCGCGCGCGCGAGACGCTCCTGCTCGCGCGCTCGCAGCGCCAGCCGATGACGCTCGTCTTCGCACTGCTCGTCACGCAGGGCGTGCACCTGGTCCGCGGCGAGGCCGCCCAGGCGCTGACGATTGGCGACGAGGTCGTCGCGCTCTGCCGCGAGTTCGGACT
>DATAEE010000112.1:0-2889 GCA_036258175.1 Vicinamibacterales bacterium | reverse complement strand
TGCTCGCGCCGCGCCGTCGACGGCCGCCCCGGCGACCAGACCTTCCCCCGCATCTCTCGGACTGCCGCCTGACGCTCGTGCTTGTACATGGTGTCGAACCACCTCCATGTCGAGGTGTTGCGACGACCACTTGAGTCCGCCTTGGGCGCCGTGATCCGAGTGCGCGATCGTCTGGCCCGTCGGAGGGCGTCGACGCCACCGCGCCATCTCGAGCGCGTCGACAACGAGTTGGGAACGGATGTGATCGGCGATCGACCAGCCGATGACCATGCGACTGAACGCGTCAAGGACCACCGCGAGGTACACCTTGCCGTCGCCGGTCGGGTGCTCGGTGATGTCCATCATCCAGAGCCGGTCCGGCTCAGGTGGGTCAAACGCCCGGTTCACCAGATCCGCCGACGGAGTGGCGTTGGGGTCGCGGCGGGTACAGCCCCGCCGCGTCCGCCGATAGATGCCTTGTATCCCGGCTTGGCGCATGAGCCGCTCGACCCGCTTGCGTGAACAGCGGATCCCCTCCCCGAGCCGCAGCTCGTCATGAACCCGCGGGGAACCATAGGAGCGGCGGCTGGCCCGGTGGATGTCGAGGATCTGACTCGTGAGCACCGCGTCGTCCCAGTCCCGGTCCGACACCGGGCAGGCCCGCCACGCGTAGAACCCCGACCTCGACACCCCCATCACCCGACAACACGTTCCCACGGGCAGGTCGCCGCAACGCCGGTAGATGAAGGTGTAGATCATTTTGGGAGCACGTTCTCTTTGGCAAAATACGCCGCAGCGCGCCTGAGGATCTCGTTCTCGGTCTCGAGCACACGAGTGCGGCGGCGCAGCTCCACGAGCTCCTTGCGCTCGTTCGATGACAAGCCCTCACGTTCGCCAGCGTCGATCTCGGCCTGGGAGATCCAGTTCCGCAAGCACGACTCCGAGATCCCCAAATCGCCAGCCAGCCTGGCCATCGGCGTAACCCGTTCACCGTTCTCGTCGCATTGGTTCGCCAACTCGACAGCCCGGCGCCGGAACTCCCCAGGGTGGGGACGAGGCATCACGACTCCTTCCCGAGATGGTGGCTACCACCTCAGCTCAGGCGTCCGTCAAACCGGGGGATCCTCGCCATCAGATCCAGGGCGGTTCACGACGGCCACCCCGCGACGCGCCCAAGAAAGCTCACGAAACCCTTGACAAACAAAGAGGGAGCGATCGGCGTGGGTCGTCCGGTGCTCCGCGCGCTTGTCGGCGGATCACGACCCGGAAGCGCTCGCGCGCTGGTCGACGGCCGAGGCTTCCTGAGCGTGCCGGGTTGTCGATTCCGTCGATATCGGCGTAGTCGATCGGCGGGCAGGGGTTGGCTAACGAACGCCGCGGGTATTAGTCTGATATAGGACTAATCTGCTGGCTAGTCTCAAGAACCGCTGGGAGGAGCAGGTATGACCCCGACCGAGGTGCTCGAACGGTTTGCATCCTTGCTCGCAGAGGGCGATGTCCAGGAGGTGCTCGCGCTGTACGAGCCCGACGCGGCGTTCGTCGTGGAGCCGGGCAAGGTCGTCACAGGCCATGATGCGATCGGTGCTGCACTCGAGGCCTTCGCGGCGCTGGGACCGTCGCTGCAGGGTGATATCGAGCACGTCGTGTACGCCGGCGACCTTGCGTTGGTCTCGAACCGCTGGGTACTCGACGGGACGACACCGGACGGCAAGCCGGTACGCCTCGCCGGTCGCAGCGCTGACGTGTTGCGTCACGGTGACAACGGTGAGTGGCGGATCGTGATCGACGACCCCTGGGGCGGCGGTCAGTGATCGAGGCCGCCGAGCGAGCACGGATGCAACTGGTACCGCTGTGCGGCCCGCGCGTGGTCGCGCGGCTCGAAGCGATCGGGGTGCGCCGCCTCACGGACCTACGGGGCGAGGATCCGTTCGATCTCATGGAACGAGTGAACCTCGCTGCCGGCTATCCGATCTGGCACCCGCCGATGGCGACCCGAGCGCTCGAGAATCTGATCGCCGCCGCGCAGCACGAGGCACACGAGGAGTGACCACTCGTGCCGACATCGGAGTCGTGCGCCGTACGAACATCGGGTTCCTGCTCGCGAAAGCCTCCCAGCGCTGGAACGAGCTCCTCGCTGAAGCGTTTCGAGCGAGCGGCCACGGCGACGTCCGGCCGTCCTATGGGTCCGTGCTGGTCCCGCTGTTCGAAGAGGATGGCTTGCGGATGGGCGAGCTTGCCGCTCGGTCACACCTCGCGAAGCAGACGATGACGACGATGGTTCGTGTCGTCGAAGGCGCCGGGTTCGTGGAACGGCGGCCCGATCTCGAGGATGCCCGCGCGACGCGCGTCCACCTCACGAGTCGAGGACACCGGCTCCGACCGCTGGCGGCTCGCGAGGTCGCCCGGCTCGAACGGCGCATCGAGGAGCGCCTCGGCGATCGTCGCGCCGCGGCGCTGCGTACCATCCTCACCGAGGTCGTAGCTCTCTGACATTGCTGTCCCGGCTCCGACCGACCTGCCAAGAGCGGCCGCTCCGATCTTGCGCGTCCAAAGTCACGATGCGACCGCGCTAGCGGTTGCGTCCTGGCGAGCGTTTGGGTCGACGACGATGCTTCTCGTGCGGGAGGAGAGCATCCCCGACTTGATCAACCCCAGCGGGAGGAGCGATCCAGCGCCGATACCGATCTCCCGATCTCGCGCCCGGTCGTTCTGTGCTGGCCGCATGGGAGGCGGTGTGCGCTCGGCTCGGCCAGTATGCGCTAGCTCTTCTCGGTCCGCGGATCTCAACCAAATCAATGCAAGTACGGATACCGGCGTCAGCGCTTAGGGGGCTTCATCGCAGGCGGGGGTGTGTGCGGGAGGAGGGATCTGTTGGGCAGGGGAGCGACGAGTGAGGGAGCCCGCACTGGT
>DATAEE010000111.1:0-3491 GCA_036258175.1 Vicinamibacterales bacterium | reverse complement strand
ACTCGAACGAGCTCGGGAGTCAACGTTTTGGTCGCCGGGTCCTGCACCAGCACCGTCACGGTGCTCGGCGTGAACCGAGGAATGCCGGCGATCGTTTGCGGCTGCAGCGTCTCGTAGATCCGTAGATCGAGCACGTACAGCAAGCCGGCTTTTGCCGCTGCATCCTGCGCCGGGGTCCACGCGTCACCGAAGAGGGCCCGCCACGCTCCCACGTCGGAGATTGGAATTTTTCTGAGCAGAATCTGGTTGAAGGTCGGGGCGTAGCGCGCAATGGTGGGAAAGAATGCCGCAGTCGCCTTGTCAGGCTGCGTCACGTCCACCGTCGCCGCCCACTCCTCGAGATGCGGCAGGCCCGACGAGTAGACATCGGGAAACGTGGTCCAGCCGATCGACCACTGCTTGGGATCGTCGAGCGCGAGTTGGGTGAGATGGTCGCCGCCGCCCACCGCGATCAGGGCCAGCTCCTCGCGCGGCTCTTTCAGTTGTCGGACGAGGCCGGAGACGATCGTCGACGGATCGCCTGCCAGGAAGGCGTGCGACGCCGTGCGCGCCGCGGCAGCCTTTCTGTCGGCCTCCCCGCTGCCGTAGAGAAAGTTGTAAGCGCGGGCCGTCGAGCCGCCGATCGTGAACATCTTCGAAAGGCCCTGGAGGGCCTGCTCGCGCTGCTTGACCCGAATCGCGAGTCTCGACACGGTGTCGGCCATACCGTGAACGTCTACGGGTATCGCCGGTATGTGCTTGAGCCCGAGCTCGCGCAACGGCAGCTGGAGCATCGTCGACGACTGCCCACCTGGCTCGCTTCCGGCCACCGTTTGAGCAGCCATCCTGGTCGCTCCTAGCTGCGCGACTGATGTGCTCCCGGCTACGGTTTGAGTTGTCATGGTGGTGTCTCCTTCTCGTTTCGTTGGTGTTCACTCACACGCCGGCAGACAGCCGTACGTTGCGGCCGACCGGGATCGGGCACAACGACGAACCGGCTAGCGGGCGCGGCATCTTCGGTCACGGCGAAGCGCCACTGAACTGCGCGATGAACAGCTCTTGTGTGAAGGCGTCGCGATCCGACCAGTCGCGGATGTACGACGGACGAGAGCGAAACGCCGCGGCTGGGAAGAAAGATCGGCGCCTTCACGGGACCTCGAAACACGCACGATTGCACCACGCGTGTAAGGCCGGATCTATTAGACGATGGTATTTCCGATACTTTGGTATCGGTTGCGCATTCCCGGCTCCTTCGTCGTCTTCGTCGTCGGGACCGACGCCAACTCGAGGGAAGAGGGAGTTAACGATGACTGCGCTCGACGGCGCAGGCGGACGTCCTTAAGGGACGCTGAAGAGACCGTCCATGCCGCAACGACTCTTAATCACGCCTCGGAAATGACGGACTGCACTGTGGCTGTATTCTGGGCGCGCACAGTGAACTGGAAGACGGCCCCTCGGGGAGTGTTCGGCGAGACCCACAATCGGCCATCGTGCGCCTGGATGATCGCACGGCAAATCGACAGACCCATCCCCATACCATCTGACTTGGTGGTGAAGAGCGGGCTGAATATCCGATCGATGTCGTGCGAGCTAATCCCTGTCCCCGTATCCGCAACCGACACGATTACGTAGCTGCCTTCATGCGTGTCCGATCTCACGCAGAGAATTCTTGGTTCATCCTCAGTCGCCATGGCATGAACGGCGTTCGTGATCAGGTTAAGAAGCACCTGCTGCAGTTGCACTCGATCTCCCTGGACTTCCGGCAGCTGTGTACTTGGCTGGACTTGGACCTTGATCCGATGTCTATGCAGATCACCTCGTTCCAGGACAAGTGTGTCCCTGATAAGTTCGTTGACGTCCAGCGACGTTCTCGTTCGGGGATCACTTCTAAAGATCGCGCGAACGCTTCCGACGACTTCGCCCGCGCGGTGGCCGTCGGCGACGATCCGTCTGAACGTGTCCTTGGCTCTGTCGACGCGCGGCATCGAGCGATCCAGAAAGCGAAGCCCCGCCTCGGCACTGGCGATCATCGCTGTCAATGGCTGTCTGACTTCGTGCGCGATCGTCGCCGCGACGGCGTCTCCCGTCATGAGTCGTGCCTCGCGCTCACGACGCTGCGCGAGGACCGCGTCGAGCAGCTTCGCGTAAATCGCCTGAATTTCGTACAGCAGGACCGTCAGGACGAGTGTGCTGGATAAGAACCCGACGACCCGCACGGCATACCAGCCAATGCTGAATCGAAACGGCGTCGGATAGTAGCTCAGTGGTATCTCGATCGTGTACAGGCACATCACCACCATCAACCACAGATCGAGCAGGGAGCGCCCACGAATCCACAGCACGATGAGAGCTGACAGACTTAGCAATGCGACGGGTGCCCCAGCATAGGGCCACAGCGAGCTCAGATGGAGGGAATCGAGAACCACGCGAGGCAACAGCGCTTCGCCCGCTACGCAAACGAATGCGACCGCCGTGACCAGGCCCGCGGTCAGAGCGACACTCAGAGCGATAGCCGAACGTGTCGAGCGCCGCCAGGCCCGCTTGTCGGTGTCCGTATCCTTCGACAAGGCATAGCTGATCGCGAACATAGGAAGGCCCGCATGCTGGGAGAAGTACAGCCACGACGTAGTCTGCAACCCGCCAATGAGTCCGGCGTTGGGCGCAAACACTCCGGGAAACGCCAGGATCCAAGGAATGAGGATGAGCGCTGTGAAAAGATATCCACTCGCAATCACGAGGATGGCGCGCGAGCGCAGAATCGAAAACTGGGCAAAGAGCAGAATCGCCGTGATCGAGTCGCAGACGAACATCGCGGTTGCATACGCCGGGACAAATGCTGCGACCGGCTTGGTCTGGATGCTCCCAAGCGGCCCGGCGGCGATCAGAACGAAGGCGATCATCAATCCGAGCACGACGGCAAGAGCCAGTCGTTTCTGGGCCGCTCCTGGCGACACGGTCGACAGGATCAGCTGTTCTTCCTCAGAGACGGCGGCGGCTGCGTTCAGCATCCAGGCAACTCCTGGCAAACTGGATAATACGCCCGAAGCTGGGCCGTCGATTTCAAACTCTGTCGGTCCTTGGTTACCGCGACGCTGCGGGCGACTTCCCGCTTTCGGCCGGCCACGACTCTAGGGCTTACGCAGGTGCGCAGTCAGCAGCCGCTCGCCCTGCTCTAATTGAGGTCGTCACATGTCGTCTGCCACGCCACTCGTGTTCATCGTTGACGACGACGTCTCGGTGCGAGAATCGTTGGAATTGCTGATCGAGTCTGCAGGCTGGCAATCGCAGACATTCGCGTCTGCACAGGAGTTCCTCTCTCACCAACCTTTCGAGGCCGGTCCGAGTTGCCTGGTACTTGACGTAAATCTTCCGGACTTCACTGGTCTCCAACTCCAAGAGCGCCTCGCTCTCGACCGCCTTGCCATGCCTGTCATCTTCATGTCGGGCGACGACGCCGGGGAGACCACGGTCCGGGCGATGAACCTGGGAGCCGTCGCGTTCTTGACGAAGCC
>DATAEE010000110.1:0-23275 GCA_036258175.1 Vicinamibacterales bacterium | reverse complement strand
ACGACGTCGTTGCGGCGCACATTCAGATGATTCGACGGTCAGAGAAAGGGCCCGAGCCGTCGCCGACTCGGGCCCGCGTTTTGGACCAGTCGGCCCGAGGCTACCTACACGTCTTGGAGCCCGGCTTCCCCTTGCAGGAGTTCGAGCAGCACTCGGAGTTCATCGAACAGGCTTGCCCCTTGGGCCTGCAACTGCCCCCGCCGGCGAGAAAGGCGGAGACCTCGTCGAAGTAGTTCGCAAAAGCGCCGTCGACGGTGGCGTTGGCGGAGGAGTCGCACGGGTCGTTAACGTTGAAGCCGCAGGCGCCCGAAAGCTGTCCGACGACCTGGCCGGAGGAGTTCAGGACCGGGGACCCGCTGCTACCGCCCTCGGTGGCGCCAAGGATGTCGCGGCTGTAGATCCAGTTGCCGCGCGGCCAGGAGCTACACGTCACCTTGCTGGTGTCAACGTCGTGCTCCGAGTACGCCTGTGGGGAGCCGGCCGGGTGGCTGATGCGGTACAGATGGGTGCCGTCCGAGTTGGCCACGGCGCCGGTGCTCCAGCCGAGATAGGTCTCGACGCCATCGCCGGTGTCGGGCACCGATGAGAGCTGGAGCAACGTGTAGTCCCCCGTGTTGTTGGAGCTCTTGAGGGTCGCACCGAGGGTGTCCGGATCGCGCGGGCTCTCATCGAAAGGCGCACCGCAGTCCGGACTGCTGCACGTGGTTTCGTAGTCGAAGTAGGTCTCCAGGCTCGAGGCCTCGCCGCTCGTCGAGATGCAGTGGTGCGCGGTCAGGAAGTAGGGGATGGTGGAGGCCAGGTCGCTGTCGGCCAGCAGCCCGCCCGTGCAGAGATAGTAGAAGCGGCCGGAGGCAAACAGGATGTCCGCGATCGCGTCCCGGGCCGGACGGATGGCGGCGGGGATGGAAGCGCAACCCGCGTTGACGACGCAGGATGCGTTGCCGGGACAGAGGGAAGAGGTGGCCGCCTCGAGAGCGCCCGGCAAGGCCTTCCCCATGTAGCCGAGCGCGGAGACAACGAGGCGCGTGCGCTGGCTGCCCGCGGGCAAGCGGAGCTGCAGGTGCACCTCTTCGCCCCGCACGGTGTTAGTCCAGAGCCGACGGTCGTCGACGGGGCCGCGGCCCGTGTAGGGGCCGAACGCCTGCTGCTCGGGCCCGTAGACGTACAACTCCGCTCCCTCCGGAAGATCGAACGGCGAGAAATACAGACGGAGGGCGCTCGCCCCGGGCGACCGAACGACACCCGACCAGGTGAGGCCTCCGTCCGCGCTGGATTCGCGAACGCCGAAGGGCAGCGCGTTGCGCGAGAAGTCCAGGACGACACCGACGGTCTTCGACACTCCGACGCGGTAGCGTCCCTCGGCGCGCGGCTCCGCCGCGGCCTTCTCGGATGGCGACAGGGCGACCGCCAGCGCGCGACCGAGGCCGCTGGCCGGCTCCGCCTCCTTGAGCAACCGGTGCAGCTCGCGCATCTGTCCGGCGCGGTCGGTGGCGGTGCGGCGAACGGCCTCGCTCTGCCGCTCCTGACGGGGCTGGGCGGCGACGAGGCTCGAAGCCGCAATGCTACAGCCCAGAGAGAGCCCGACAACCCAGGATTTCGTTCGTCTCATATGCCTTCCTCCTGTTCCCGGGCCGATGAAGTGGCAGGGGGAACACGGCGTCTGCTCCGGCGATCGATTGGGTCAGGACTTGGTTCGGCCAAGTATAGACATTTCGCGGCCAGCTGCGGCAGGTGTCCGAAAACCGCTGGAACGGGAGATTGACCGAGTTTGTCGGACCTTGTGGTTTTCCGTCGGCTCTTGTGCACTCACATTCCGCGCGCATCGGGCCAAGTACGGCCGCTTCGGGCGCAGAGTTTCACAAACCTTTCACACTAGGACTTCGGCTTCGACGCCCTCGGCAATGCCGACGACGGCGAGAAAGGGGCTGGGGTTTCCGGCGCGAGGACCGCGCACTTCACCGTCCTCCGGCTCGGGTCATTCTCCTTCAACCCACGGCCAGACCTCTTTTCGCTGCTGACTATTTTGTCGAAAGCAACGGAAAGTTCGACCTCAAGCCGGTGGAGGCGGGAAAGGCACCCGCGAAGAAGTAGCGGCCGCCGATCCCTACTCCGGACGAGCCCGGACCCACGACGAGAGAGTGCTACTCGCTGCCCGTCGCTTTCTGCGGTTTGGGCCCGGTCCAGGTCCAGCCGTGGATCAGCCAGCCTGTCGATCCCTTCTTCAGCACGAACGTCATCTGGGCCGATTCGCGCATGCTGACCCCTCGCTCCTTGAACGAGTACACGGCGGGCACGATCACATAGGCCGAGTCATCACCATTCGATTCGGATCGTGTCGCGGCCTTGATCGTCACCGAGGGCTCAGTGATACCGCGCTTCTTCGCGTCGGCGTCGAGATCGGCGCTCCAGCTCTTGAATGCCTGCGGACCTCGCCAGAGGAACGGAGGCACCTCGTCGATGATGGTGAGATCCGCTTCCGCCGCATGCGTGGACGCGGCGCCCGCCATGTCCCCCTTGTTGAAGCTGTCGATGAATTTCTGGATTGGCGCCATCAATTGAGGTTCCGGCGCCTGCGCGCCGGCCGGCGCGCTCAGCCACCATACGACGACGCCAAGGGTCAGGTAGTGCACGGGTAGCCTCCTTCCACCAATTCGAGTGGCTGATGTTTAATCGTTACGAGTAAGTGAGACAGCTGGACGATCTCGCAATCAGGCGGCGGTTGTCAATCGGTCGAACATCGCAGATCGACAGCGAGGGAGGTATCTGGGGTCAGTGACGGGGATTGAACCCGCGACATCCGAAGCCACCGCGAAAGGAACACTGACGGGGTCCGTCGGACCCTGTCGTTTCCGCTTGGTTTTAGTGCGCTCACAATGCGCATGCGTCGGTCAAGTGAAGCTGTTTCGGGTGCAGACTTTCACATAGTTTTCACACCGGCGCTGACTCGCGTCGGTGCGGACTCAATACAGATCGATGCTCGCCTTGAATCTTCGCAGCGCACGATTCGATGCCATCTAATGGCTTCGGCCTCGGCCGCTAAGACTAGGATCGCGGTCGTGACAGCCCTGTCGGTGTCGTCCGGCCGATCGGCGGAATTTTCCGGGCGGCCAGCAACGCGTTGATCGACGATAGCTCGGTGGTCACCCACGTCTCGAATGCCCGCTTCACGTCCGCCAGCTCGCGGGCGAGCGCGTCGGCGCGCTGAACCTGCGTGTCCGACGGTCGTCCCTCATACCCCACCACGCTGCCGTAGAGCTCCGCAAGGAACTCACGCAGGCGCTCCTCGCCAGTGATCATGCCCCCTTCTTTGGTCGCGACGATGGTCTTGCGCTGTTCGTCCGCGGCTGCGGATGCGCTGCGCAGCCTGGAAGCCAGGGCGGCCGGCAGCTCCGCCGCGCGCCCGTCCAGCTCGGCGCGCACGGCGTTCATCCGGTCGACGAGATCCGTCATCTCGCCCAGCAGACCGTAGAGCCGCACCGCCAGCTCGTATTGTGCCGTCCGATCCGCAGACGAGTGCTTCGAGCGTGGATCCGGCGCTACACGCAGCTGAGTGGTGTAGACGTCCTGGTCCTTCGTCATCTTCACCGTGTAGGTTCCGGGGGGGAAACGGGGACCCAGGAACGCGCCGAATGCCGCGCTTGCCGCCGGCGGCACGCGCGGCGGTGGCAGACGCATCGACCAGGTCACCCGGCTCAGGCCGCGGCGTTTGGCGCTGGGCAGCGTGCTCAAGCGCTTACCGGCCGAATCGAACACTTCGATCGTCATGTCGCCGAAGATATGCCGCTTCTGCTGGTAGTACGTGATGACCGCGTCGCCAGGCGGATTAGGTCCCACGAACGCGGCGTCACCATTGACCCAGCCCCCGAAAGCGGGGATTCGCTGTTCGACCGGCCTGCCTTCCACGAACGCCGCTTTCGCTGACAGTGTCCCGGGCGTCAGGGTGCGCAGCGGCGTGATGTCGTCGATAATCCAGATGCCGCGGCCGTGCGTGGCGACGACCAGGTCATGATCCCGCGGATGGATCGCGAGATCGCGAACCGCGACGGCAGGGAAGTCCCCGCCCTTATACCGCGACCAGTTCGCGCCGCCGTCAAGCGTCACCCATAGTCCGAGCTCGGTCCCGAGAAAAAGCACTTGCCGATTCACGGGATCTTCCTTGATGACGTGGGCGTAACCCCGCACCGACGCGTCGGGCGCGACGAGCGCTACCCATGACTTGCCGTAGTCGGTCGACTTGAAAGCGTAGGGCCGCATGTCGCCTAACGTGTGGAGATCGAATGTCGCGTAGACTGTGCCACTGTCGAAGTGCCCCGCCTCGAGGGACGACACCCAGGCATTCTGTGTCAGCCCCGAAATGTTGCCCACGACGTTCGTCCACGTTTTTCCCCCGTCACGCGTCACCTGCAGGTTCCCGTCGTCGGTACCGGCCCAGATGACGCTCGAATCACTCGGCGACTCCGCAATCGCATAGATGGTCGTATGCATCTCGGCAGACGAGTTGTCCACCGTGATGCCGCCTGACTGCTCCTGTTTCTGTTTCTCGGAGTCGCTCGTGGTGAGGTCCGCAGAGATGCGCTCCCAGCTCTGCCCGAAGTCGCGCGAGCGGAAGAGGTACTGCGCGCCGATGTACACCGTGCCGTTGCGCGTGGCGCTGATGTGGATCGGCGTATTCCAGTTGAAACGGAGCTTCGGTTCCTTGTACGCCGGCAGCGGCTTGATGTCGCGCGTCTCGTGCGTCTTTCGGTTGACGCGTCCGATATATCCACCCTGCGATTCGGCGTAGATGTAATCAGCGTCGGTGGGGTCGACGAACATCCAGAATCCGTCGCCGCCATACATGTTCTCCCACCGGCTGTTGCTGATGCCACCCGGATACTGCGATTCACCGACCCACGAGCTGTTGTCCTGCAGTCCTCCATAAACTTTGTACGGCCGGTCCATGTCGACGCTCACGTGGTAGAACTGCGACAGCGGCAGGTTCTCTGCCTTCCACCATTTATTGCCCGCGTCGTATGAGTACCACAGCCCTCCGTCGTCGCCCGTGATGAGGTGATCGGTGTTCGCCGGGTCGATCCACACATCGTGAAAGTCTCCGTGCGCCCCACCGCTGATATTGCTGAAGCTCGCGCCGCCGTCGTTGCTGACGACGAGGCCGAGGTCGGGCTTGTAGACACGGTCCTCGTTTCTTGGATCCACGATCAGGTTCGCGAAGTAGAAGGGACGCCAGACCATGTTCTGGCTGCGGTCTCGCATCTCCCACGTCTGCCCGCCGTCGGCCGAGCGGTACAGCGCGTTGCGTGGCGGCACGGCCTCGATGAAGGCGTAGACGATCTTGGCGTTCGACGGGGCCACGGCCACAGCGACGCGGCCCCACGGTTTCGGCGGCAGACCTTTTGCGCTTTTGTCGTCGAGCGCCGCCCACGTCGCGCCGCCGTCCGTGCTCTTGAAGAGCCCGCTTCCGCTCGGTGCTTCCGGTCCGTCCCCTCCGGATCGGAACGTCCATCCTTTGCGCCGGAAATCCCACATGCCCGCGAAGAGCGTCTTCGAGTCCTTCGGATCCATCGACATCATGGAGCAGCCGGTGGACGGATTTGCCCCCGCCAGGATCTTCGTCCACGTCCGTCCGCCGTCGGTCGTCCGGTAGACGCCGCGGTCGGTGCTGTCGCTCCACAGTTTTCCCGGCACGCATGCGTAGACCGTGTTCGACTCCGCTGGGTCGACGAGGATTTTGACGATGCGCTCGGACTCCCGGAGCCCCATGTTGGTCCACGTCGCGCCGCCGTCGGTGGATTTGTAGATGCCATCGCCGATCGAGACGCTATTGCGCGTCCAGGACTCGCCCGTGCCGACCCAGATCACCTTCGGATTGCTTGGATCGACTGTGACGGCACCTATGGATTGGACCGGTTCCTGGTCGAACACGGGCTTGAATGTCGTGCCTCCATTCATCGATTTCCAGACGCCGCCGCTCGCGGAGCCGACGTAGACGGTCAGTCGTCCACCCTCGTGTACTGCGTCGAGCGCCGCGATACGCCCGCTCATCGCTGCGGAACCGATGTTGCGGGCGCCGAGTCCGGAGATAGTTTCCGTGTCCGCGATGACCGTTGTGTGTTCCCGGCTCTCGGTCCGTGGCGGCTCCCGGCGGCTGACAGCCGAGGAGGTTGCAGACGGGGTGCGTGGCGGAGACGTGCGTGCTGTCGGTTCAGTCTTCTGCGCGGGGGCGCCCTGGGGTGGACGCTCGAAGCGCCGATCATCGATGGGCACATTCGGCTCGATCGTGTCCCAGGTGACTTTCGCACGGTCCTGGCTCCCCTTTGGGCCGGACTCCAGCGCGAACGGGAGGTACCAGCCGTTGACCTCCTTGTAGTCGCCGAGCGACATCTCCGTCTCGCGCTCTTCACCGCGCACTGTTCGCTTCACGTCGATTCTGATCGGCACGTACGAGTCCGCGTCCATGTAGTACGTGCGGACATCCCCGTTCGCTGCCAGCGTCGCCCGGATCTTGTAGACCTTCGTGCCCTCGATTTCGTCGGTGCCCAAGAGCTCGACCTTGTTGCCTTTCGCCCTGTAATCGAACAGCGGATCTTCGAACTCGGCGTCCTCGAGAATTGACTTCATCTCGTCTTCGCCGAGCGACTCGGGATCTCTCTTGCCCTGCCACGGCTCGATCTTCCAACCTGCCTTTCCGTCGTAGGCCGTTATCCCGGTGAGTCCCTGAAGCGTGAACTCATCGCGGGCTTTGTTGGGGCGCTTGTTCTCCTGGCGGTACTCGGCCTCGAAGCCGCCGCCGCCGATAAACCTGCCCGTACGGCGGAGCGTCTGGATCGTCCGAACGCGATCAAGTCCTCCGACGGTCTTCATGTAAGCGGCGATGATGTCGTCCACCGATGGCGCTGGCTGGGCTGCGGGCGAACCAGCGAGCGGGAGCAGCAGCATGAGACTGACATAGACGATTTTCATGGGCGTTCTCAGGCCGCCTTGGTGCGCGGCCGTAAGTCAGAGTCCCTTCCGGCTGGACGAGTCCATGACACGATAGCGTCGGAACGACGTGGTCGCCGAGCCTGGAGGCGGGTCTGATTGTATTTCGAGAAGGGTTCCGCGAACGTTCCGAAGTCTCCTGCACCACGCTGCCGCTCTCTAAAGGCCTTTTCATCCATCCGCGCCAAGCACCAGCGTCGTCATTGGCCAAGTCGTTGATGCCGGTACTCGACAGCCCTGGCGGAACTCGGGAAGATGGTGCAGAAGCTCGCTCGACTCACGTACTCGGCGACCTTGCCCGAAGCTGGGACGTGAGGCGGTAATCGTTCGCGAGCTGCTGGTACCCGATGCGTTCCGCCCTGGCGTTGTCGTCGGTGACCCGGGATCCGCTCGGCCATTCGTCGATTGTGGTGACAGAGCGCTACGACAAACAACGGCCCGAAGCCCTGATGGCGGCGGCGAAGCGGTCGGAGACGGGGGAATCTTTCACATTCGCTCCACATTCGAGCGCCGAAGAACGCCCCCTGAGGCGAAGAGCGAGCCCGACACGGACGCTAATGTTGTGGCGGATCAGAACTTAGAATCTGGGGTGAGTGACGGGGATTGAACCCGCGACTTCCGGAGCCACAGTCGAAGAGGCCACTGACGGACGTTGTCGGATTACATCGTTTTCCTTCGGTTTCCTCACGTTCACAGTCCGCACCCGTCGGGCCACGTAAGGGCGTTTCGGGTGCAGACTTTCACAAGCCTTTCACACGAGGACTGCGGCCCTGACGCCCTCAGCAATGCCGACGACGGCGAGAAACCGTCCGCATTGAACGCGCCTTGCGAACTCGTCGCCGCAGGCGCCTATGTCCGTCCCGGATCCCGTAAAGCGGCCGTCAAGCGGCTGGCACCTCGAGGTCCGGCATCGGCCGGCCTGCAAACAGCCGACGGCATGGACGGGCGATCAGGCGCGCGATCCGCGCGGATCGGGCCGCGCGGGCGGAATCGGTCGTGATGCCCGTGTTGGCGTACATCTGGCGATACAGCTTCGAAATCAGCACGAACGCAAGCCGGCCCTTCCACGATCGAACGGCGCCGGAGCGCGACCACACGCGCGGCAGCGCGTAGAAGCGGTCCCACACCGCCTGCGTGCGGACGCGAATCTCCTCCGGCGACATCACGGGATGTGGGATGAAGACTTTCGGCCTGCTCGTCTGCGGAATAAGCCAGTACCGGGTGATCGGAATGCCATGGACGGCCGCCACATTGCCTCTTACCGCTTCTTCCCAACGCTCGAAATCGATGGTGCCCGGGAACGGCGTCAGCATCACGAACTGCGCGAAGGTGACGCCGGCGCGCTCCGCCAACGTCGCGGTGCTCTCGAACGTGTGGGGTCGGTCGCTTGGCAATCCAAAAATGAAGGATCCGAGCACATGGATGCCGTGTTCCCTGAACGTCCGCAGGCGTTCGACGAGCGCTTCACCCGCTACATTGAATCCCTTGTAGATATCCTTGAGGCCCTCTGGCGTGACCGACTCGATGCCCACCAGCGCACCGCGAATGTGCGCCTTCGCCATGGCGTCGAGAAAGGCCGGGTCTTCAGCCGCTTCCATCGTGATCTGCGTGTAGAAGACCATGTCGTCCGGCAATCGTGACAGTCGAGCCATTAGCGCGAACCGTTCCGCCCGCAATGCCTCGAGCTCCTGAAGGCGTGCAGTGTCGCGCCGGCGTCCGGCCTGATTCAGGTCGGCCATCGAGACGGGATAGAAGTTGTCGTCGGCCAATGCGATGAACCGGAACCCACGCCGACGCAGCGCGACGATCTCGGCCACGACCGCGTCCTGCGACTGCTGGCGTGGGGTCTGACCGTCCGTGCGCCAGACCGAGCAGAACGAACAGTGCTTCGGGCAGCCGCGCACTGTTTGCACCGAGGCCCACATGTATCGATTCTTCGGCAGCAGGTCCCACCGGGCCGGCTTGAACGCGGCGCCGCTCACTCGACCGGCGTCGTAGATCGACTGCGGCTTTCCCGCTGCACAATCTGCGATCACCGACGCCCAGATGAGATCACCGTCACCCTTGACGACGCTGTGGGCTCCACCCACCGCATGGGCCTCGCCCGGGTAGAGCGTCGAGTGGATTCCGCCGAACACCACATACGCGCCGCGGGCGCGCGCGCGAGTCCCGACTTCGTACCCCCGCAGCGCGTTACCGGTGTGAATGCCGATCCCGACGATGTCTCCTGGCCCGACCTGCGCCGGATCGAACGGCTCCAGCGTTTCGTCGCAGAGAATCGGATCTCCACATTGGGCTGGCGTCGCCGCGGCGAGCACATACAGCCATCGCGGAGTGATCACGGCAACGCCGAACGAGACGTGGCTCGGGTTGACGAGGTGCACACGCATAGCGAAGCCTCCAGCAGGACAGCCATGAACGGACGCGCGTTGGACGTGAGCTAGAAGGTCTTTGCGATCGCTTTTCCGGCGCGAGTGAAGAAGTCGCCGATCGCGACACCGGATCGTTTTGCACCGCCGCCGATCGCCATCCCCGCGTCGGCAACCCGTTTCCACGGCGCATCGTTGTTCGTCACCACAGGTGTCACCGGAGTGTTCGGGAGCCCGGACACGGCTGGAGGAGCCAGTGCCTTGTGCGCGTGTTCGACAGGACTACCCTCGAGCAACGGCGCCGCCTCGGCGGATTCGCCGGTTCGACCCTCCAGATCCGGAGAGGGTGCGGCAGGCACTATGGAGGTCTTCTCTCTCGCGACACTCGGCGGCTTTCTGTCCGTCACCGGTTGCAGCGATCGCTTGGATACTGACGCCGTTTGCGATGACGTGCCTCGACCCTGGTTGTCGGTACCGGGAGGTCGGGCTTCGAGCCTGACCCGGGCCGCGGGTCGCTGAACCCGCTGAGCTGAAGGCGGTGCGACCGCCGCGACAGCGGACGCTGGCCGCGATTCGAGAAACAGCACAACCGGCGTTACGCCCTTCGACGCGACCACGATTCCAGCGAACAGAGCCGCGCCGCCGAAGCCGACTGCCCGCGTGAGTCCAGGCGCGCGATCGCGCTGTGGTTCCAGCAGGCGGCCGACGCGAGCCCGTAGCATCGATGGCGATTCGATCGCGCCGGGAATCACGGCGGCTTCGAAAGACCCGACCGAGATCGCGGCCGCGTCCGCCAGACATGCGGCATACCGACTCGGAGCACCGGTTCGAGAGACAACGCGATCGTCGCAGGCGGCCTCGCGTTCGAAGTCGATCTGACGACTGATGAACCGCACCGCCGGATGCAGACCCGCGACGACGGTGATGATCGCCTGTGCGAGACGCGACCAGTCGTCATACCGCGCCAGGTGCGCATGTTCGTGCATCACGAGCTGATCCAGTTCCTCGTCGTCCAAGGCATTCAAAAGACGCGGCGAGACCAGGATCGTCGGGCGCCTCAGCCCGAGCGCACAGGCGCCACACGCCATGTCGGCGACACGCAGCTCGGGCCGTCGTCCCGAGTGGCGAACCGATGTCCACATTGGCAGGCGCTCTTCCCGTCCCGCGTCGAAACGCCGCGAGTGCCGCTTGAGCCTGACGAGCCACCTGAGGCTGCCGACGATCCGCACGGCTCCGGCGATCGCCGTGGCTAGCCAGATCGCTACGGCGCCGGAGATGACCCAACCTGATAGTGCCGGCAGTACCACCACGGCGGATGCGACCGGTTCATCCAGCGCTGAGAGCACTGGGGCAGGTGGCCGGGTCGTGACGATCAGGACGATTGGAAGGAGCACCACCGCGCAAAGCGCAAACCACCAGATCGCGTGGCGGGTCGCGGCGTTCAGACGTCTCATCCGGCGCAGCGCCAGCGTCGTCAGCGCGGCGATCGCGAGCCCTTGCCACAGCCACGCGACGACCGTCGTCATCGGGGGCTCCCGCCCTTCGACTTGTCGGCTTTGGCACCAGACACCTTCGCAATCAGCTCGCGAATGCGCCGGATGTCGTCCGGATCCGCGCGATCGTGGCCAAGCAGGTCAAGGACCAGCAGCTCCGCAGAGCCATCGAAGAAACCTTTCAAGAGATGCGACAGGGCGCGCCGGCGGGCCTGCCCATGGTCGACCAGGGGCAGGTAGATAAACGCTCGCCCGTCTTTCTGGTGGGTGACGTGTCCCTTCTGCTCGAGAATCCGCAGGATCGTCAGCACCGTGTTGTAAGCCGGCCTCGGCGGTGGCAGTTCAGTCACCACGTCAGCCACCGTGCCGCGACCGCGAGCCCAGAGTACCTGCATGATGCGAAGCTCCCCGTCCGTCAGTGTGGGCGATCGTCGCCTGGCCATCTGGTGCTCTTGCTCTTAATTCTTTAAGACCCACGACAGGATAAGTGCGTGTGGACGGATTGTCAACTAAATAATTAAGTGATGGAGCCGGCCGGATATTCAGGAGCGGACGGTGGCGAGAAGAGCACACCGCTTGTCGGAGCCTGACAGCCAATCCGATACGAGCTCGATCCACGTGTGTGTGTCACGCAACGTGCGCGTCGCCGTGCCGAAGCTGGGATCGATCGCGAGGTCGCCGTCGCTCCTAAATGAATCAGTCTGCATGGAAATCGACATGGATCTGCGCAGGGCCAAGTGAGTTCAGGAAGTCGCGCGCATCGAACGCCTCGCCTGCAGCGACGACTCCCGTTTTCCTGGTTGCGCCAGCCACCACGCGCTGTGCTGCTTCTACGACGATCGGCGCGGTGACCGCGTAGATGTCCTGTCCGCGCGCCACGACGCGTCGCTCCCTTCGTCCCCTCCTGGCCACCACGTCCATCACAAAGATCTGAGACGAACGCCCGCTTTCGTCCGCCGGCGCCGGCGGAGGCGTGTCCGGATTACGAAGGTCCGCAAGCGGGGCAAGATTCATGAACACGCGAATCTCCGGGGTTCGGAGATGGCGCGAGATCGTGATGGTCTCCGCGAGTGAGAGCGGGACGACCTGGTGCTCGCCGAACGGTGCCGGAAATACCCACTTGCGACCTTGCGGCGGATCAGCACGCTCTAACCTGCTGTTTGAGAAAATGAAACGCCGGCCGGGATTACGCTGGCCCGTCAATCGTGTCCCACGCGTAGGTTTCCAACTATCCAGCGCGACGGCGATGGTGATCTCGTCCGCGCTATCCCACTCACCCATAGCGGCCGTCGCCATGAGGTCGCCTAGGCCTCCATAGAACGCCATGGCTGGAGCGATCACAACGCTCTTGACCCGCTGATCGGCTTGAAAGCGATCGAACACATCAAGTACCGCCGCCTGTTCTGCAGCCACATCCAGATAATGAACACCCGAACGGATCGCGGCCTCGATCATTGGAATGGCTGTATCGAGAAACGGGCCCGCGCAATTGATGACCGCGTTGCTGCCGGAGATCGCAGTGTCGAGGGAGACCGGATCTTCTACGTTGGCGACGCGCACTTCGGCTCCGGAATGCCCCTCGGCTTCGGCGAGAAGCTTGCTGAGTTTTCGGCCCGAGAGCACTGGCGTCCAACCACGCTTGCGCAGCTCCGCGACGACGAAACGGCCGGTATGGCCATAGGCACCAAAAACCGTCACCCGCTCATTCGAGGTCAACCGATCAGCTTGCATGTCAACCGCCTTCCCACGAATGCGACGGTTGGACTCATCTCACTTACGCCGATCGAACCACCGCCGCCTGCCAGTGCGCGCGTACTTCCCGATTGAACTCCGCCCAGCGCTCCTCAGGGAAAAAGATCCTGGCGCCTTCGAATTCGACCCGGCGCTTGGTTCCCGGGATCGCGTCGGCCAACCACCGCGACCACTTCACATCGAAATACACGTCGTCTGTTCCCCACACGATCAGCGTCGGGACCTCCAGGGTCTTCAGTCGTGCTTCGATTGCGACCGTGTGCGCGTTGTCGAAGGCGGCAAGGAAACGTTGAAGGTCGCGCGTGCGCTGCTCGGTCCCGACGAGCGGCCGCAGATAGATCGCGATGCTGTCGTCGGTGACTCGTTCCGGGTATTCGTACGCCGGACCGAGCGCTCCGGGTGAACGATACACGTTCTTGTCCGCCAGCATCGCATTGAGCGTGCTAGACAACCCGCCCTTCGCCGCCATCGCGAGGAACGGCTTGAAGGCGTCGGGCGGCCAATTGTCGTGAGCGTCGCAGTCGGTGAGCGTGAGACTCCGAACGCGTTGAGGATGTGAAGCGGCGAAGATCTGTGCAATCCCGCCACCGCTGTCGTTGCCCACCAGATCGACCTGCTCAATCGACAGCGCATCGAGAAATTCTTCGAGCATGCCCGCATTGGCGGTCACAGACACGTCTTGATCCGGCGTGATTTCCGTGTCGCCATGCGCGAGTAGATCGACGGCAATGCAGCGTCGAACGTCCGAAAGATGCGCCAATTGATGCCGCCACAAGTGCCCGTTCAAGAGCACGCCGTGCACGAACAAGGCAACCGGACCCCTGCCCTGCTCGGTGTACGCGATACGGCCTGATGCCGTTTGAACCGTTCGCTTGGCTGCCGGAGGCTGAGTGTTGTCCATGGCTTACCCCTTCCTCAGCGCGGCTGCCCTGATCGCGTTCGCGTCCAACGTGGCATCGCACGCCGCGCAAGTGTTCGCTGTCATCACGTCCACTGAACACGTTCACGTTCGAACGTACGCAGTAGAGCACGCGGTAAACGAACTCGGCTTCCAAGATCTTTAGTGCGGACTGTTGGCGAATTTCAGCGGTGCGAGGCGGCCTGCCTGAACATCGATGGCGAGCACCCGTATGCCTTCGCGAACGCGGTACTGAAGTGGCTGTGGCTGTAGAAACCGAGGTCGAGACTCAGAGACGTGAGGTCGTTGTATCGCGGGAGCAGCTCCAGTGCCCGTGCCAGTCGTAGCCGCAGCTGGTAGCGATACAGCGGCACGCCTTCGACCTGCTGGAACACCTGCGTGAGGTAAACAGGCGAATGGCCGACTTCGGCCGCAATCTCCGCGAGTGTCCACCGTCGCACCGGATCGCGTGCGAGTACGAGTTTCGTCCGGTCCGCGAGCCGCTGGCGTCCGAGACTCCCACCTGGGGCATGAGCGGTGCGCGGTCCCAACGCTCGTCTGGCAAGCGTCAACGCGAGGCTTTCTGCTTCGAGCGGCTCCGCGATGCGCTGTCGAAGGCTGTGCCGTAACAGCGCGACAAGTGCCTGAGTCCTGGCGTCTATCCGTTGACGCTGCCGCCGGAAGGCAGACGTTGCGCCGTCGCGCAGCAGGGCCCTCGGCGCCAACTCGCGCAGCAGAGGGCTGCTGATGACAAGGTCCAGACTCGCATCGCCACCAGGCACGGGATGGCTGACGCGGTAGCTGTCACCGTTGTTGAAAAACAGCACTTGATTCGCTTCGGCAACGGCCTGATCACGTCCCAGATGTCGGACGAACAGCCCGCGATACGGGAACACCAGATGGGTCGCGGTCGTCGACTCCTCGTCGCTCCGAGGGGCCTGGCGACCTTCGCAACACACATCGCGGATCGTGACGGTATCCGTCTTGAGAAGCGAGTGAGCAACGATCTCAGGCATTCAACGAGGGCCTACTCCCCTGAGACGCTCCGCGAAACGTCGCGGTTCACTACCATGGGTGTGACGCCATCAGGATGACTCCTGCTCCTCCACAAACGGCCGGTTCGAGTGCCGTGCAATGTCCGATCATGACGACAGAGCGCTACGACAACCAGCGGCCCGAGGCACTGATGGAGGCAGCGAAACGGTTGGAGACAGGAGAATCTTTCTGATCCGCTTCACATTCGAACGCAGACGAACGTCCTTTAGAAGAAGCGCGCGATGTCGAACTGACGCTAACCGTGGAGGTTCGGGATTTAGAATCTGGGGTGAGTGACGGGGATCGAAGTGCCGCCAACTGAATAGCTAGATTGGCTATCGCGCTCCAGGCGCTGCTGTGAAGTGACCCCAGACTCGATTACTCGCTAACGTTCATCATCACATCCATAACCCAGATGTCGCCGTCGGCCTCAGACCAGGTGAAGTACAGGTAGTGAGCATCAGCGGCGAACACGTACCCCAGACGACCACGCCGACCCTCGAGCTTCGTAAGACGGGACACTTTACCGTCGGCCATCGACAGTTTCCACAAGGCCTGATTCTCTGGCGACCCCGTTACGACGCTGTAATAGAGCGACTGACCATCGGCCGAAAAGCGAGGCGTATACCCAGGCCCGATCAAGGTCGGCTCACCGCCTTCTCTCGCAACCCGGTAGATCTGGTCGCCACGCAGCACAACAAGCCAAGTTCCGTCGGGCGACCAGTCGACGATCGCGCTCGCCCTCGTGACACGACGCGGCTCGCCTCCGGTCGCGCGCACGATCCAGATCGCGTTCTGCCCGTCCCGCCGTGATTGGAACGCGATCTCGTGGCCATCGCGTGACCACGCTGGCATCATGTCCTGAGCCGGGTGCGAGGTGAGTTGTCGCGCCGGACCACCGCGGGACGGCATCACCCAGATGTCCCGGTTGCCGCTGCGGTAGGCGTAGAACGCGATCTCGCGTCCGTCGGGGGACCAGCGCGGATTCCAATCCGGTGTCGGATCTGCCGTAAGCGGAGTCATTTCGCCGCCTGCGGCGGGCAGCAGCCACAGGTCCTGGTTGCCGCGTCGATCCGAGCTCACGGCCAGGAGCGTGCCGTCCGGGGACACATCGACGAACTCGATGAACGCGCGCTCCGAGGTCAACTGCTTTGCGTCGGCCCAGGTCGCCGGCCGGTCGGACTGGATCGGCACGCGCCAGACGTTGCTGACCCTTCCGCCACGCGAGTACGCCAGCCTGGCGCCGTCGGGAGAGAACGCCGCGGAAAGAATGCCCAGTCCCTGGGTGACCGCGAGCGGCTCCCCGACGGGCGTTCCGTCTTGCGCGACCGCCTGTTGCCAGAGATCCATGCTCCCGCCGCGGTTTGACACGAAGAACACCTTGCTTCCATCACGTGACCAGGTGGGACTCCACACGTTGGTGCGCCCGTCAGTGAGCGGAACAGACTCTCCTCCCGACGCCGCAATCGTCCAGAGGCGGGTGACCTCCGTTGCACCCTCTCCCCCTTCCACGTACGCGAATCGACGACCGTCCGGCGCCACTTCCAAGTCCCAACAGACATTCCCCTCGTGTCGGGGTAGCACCACGCGGGTAGTTTCCAACGACTCGAGAGACAGGACGATCACGACGTTCTCGCCCGCTTGATGCACCGACACGAGGAGCTTGGTTCCGTCCCTCGACCACTGCGGGGCGCTCCAGTTCAAGCTTCCGCCCGGCGCAAATCCACCAGGCAAGGAGAGAACGTTTCGCGGGGTCCCGCCGATGGCGGCGACGGTATAGAGGCCCCAGACACCGCCGCGATCCGAGAGGAACGCGATCTCGCGTCCGTCAGGCGACCAACTCGGCATCCGATCGTTGGCCAGAGAACCTTTCGTCAGGTTCACCGGTTCTCCACTCCCGAGCTGAGCGACCCAGATGTCGTAGTCACTAAGAGTGAAATAGCCGGCTTCAGTCCTCTCGTAGGCCAAGCGTCCGCCGTCGGGGGACCACGTGGGGTAGCTCTCCACGTCCAGTGTGGAGGTCACCTGCACGGCGTTTTGCAGACGCGGCACTGCGCGCCCGCCCTCGCGATTCCGAAGCAGCCAGAGGCTGGCGGTGACCGCGACAACTCCGGCCGCGAGCATCGCCAACCGCATTCTCAGCGAGCGGTGGCTGACGTGCGCTCGATGGCTCGGCACAAGGTCTCCCGAGTCCACGTCCTGCTTCGCTTCCTCGAGACTGTGCCGCACATCGAGGGCCGACTGATATCGGTCAACGGCGTTCTTGGCGAGGCAGCGATGAACCAGTCGGGCCAGCTCTCGAGGGATGGAGGGCTGCAATTCGGTCACCGGGCGTGGCGTGTCCCTAAGAATCGATGACAACGTGGAGGTCGGCGTGCTGCCGCCGAAGGGCCGTTGCCCGGTCAACATCTCATAGAACACGACCCCCAGCGAGAAGATGTCTGACCGCGCATCGGCCTGCTTGCCTTCCGCCTGCTCGGGCGACATGTACGCGGGAGTCCCGACGATCTGTCCCTCCTGCGTCGCCAATCGGGTGGGCATCTCGCTGCCACGACTCCCTAAGTCGAACTCGACTTTTGCAAGGCCAAAGTCGAGCACCTTTACGCGACCGTCCTCGCCTACCATCACGTTCGCCGGTTTCAGATCTCGGTGGGTGATCCCTTGCTGGTGCGCTGCCCCAAGCGCATCCGCCAGCGGAATCGCGATCTCGAAGAACTTGCCAAGGGCAAAACCCTCTTTTGGCAGAATCTCTGCCAGCGCCTTCCCCTTCACCAGCTCCATCGTGATGAAATGGACGTCGCCAGCCTCTTCGACGGAGTGCACCGTTACGATGTTGGGGTGGTTGAGCGCGGCGACAGCTTTCGCTTCTCGTGTGAACCGCGCTCGACGGTCGGGGTTATCGGCGAACTCCGGCGGCAGGATCTTCAGCGCAACCTTGCGGTCGAGCCTCGTGTCCTCTGCGAGATAGACGTCCCCCATGCCGCCCGAGCCGATCTTTTCCAGGATCTTGTAGTGGGCGATGGTGTGGCGGATCTTCCCAACGAGGATTTCCGTTTTTTGCCCTCCAGGAGCACCAACCTTATATCCTAATTCGCTCCCAGGACCCCACGCTTGGATCCAACTGATGTATCCGGCTCCCAGGTCGTCAGCTCTCGAACGCGCAGGAATAGAGTCGTCATGATGGCCGGATAGATTGCCGGATCGATCGCTCGATAGATCGCAAGATAGTCCGGAAGAGATAACCCGAGATCTAGATCACCCGATGACCGGATTAGATGGACCGATCGCCCGATCGGACATCGCCAGATCGACAGCGAAGGAGGTATCTGGGGTGAGTGACGGGGATTGAACCCGCGACATCCGGAGCCACAGTCGAAAGCGGCATTAACGAAGCCTGTCGGATCTTGTGGTTTGCCCTTGGTTGTTGTGCGCTCACCTTCCGCGTGCGTCGGGCCACGTTAGTCGGCTTCGGGTGCAGACTTTCACATGGCTTTCACACTGCTGCTAGCACAATCGCTCGCGTTACACGCGGAAATTCGGGGTCGCCTGACCCGCGCCTCGGCCATTCGCAGCCAGTCGGATCTCCTGTGGCAGGCCGTCGTATTTCGAGCTATCGAATAGGTCGTTGGGAAGGATGCGCGCTTCCGAGCTCAAAGGGCCAGCTCAGTCCCAGCGTGAATGCGCGTCCGGCATGCGTGTCAGTGCCCGCCACATACTCGACCCAGGTGGCGAATACATCCACGTTGGGAAAGGAGTACGCCATCCCGCCTCCAATTCGCCAGTTGTTGTCTCGAAGAAGCCGGTCGTGCTGCTCGAAAAGTTCAGGTGTGTTGGCGTCTCCCGGGAACTCCAAGTCGGATGGAGGCAGTGAACCGAGACGGAGACCTCCGTGCGTGTGCTGCCATGAAACGAACCCACGAGCGGACAGACTCCGCGTAAATGCGAATGCTGTCTCCACCGAGAGGTTGCTCCGGTTGTTTGGAATGTCCAGCACCTTTTGGACCACGGCGTAGGCGTATCGCGCCTGGAGAGACAGCCGCGGGGAGATTTCGTCGAGACGACGGCCCGCGTCGACGGCGAATCGTAGCTCATTCAGCCGCCGGCCGACAGCAGACTCTCCCCGATAATCATAGGCGCGACTCGGAGCGTTCAATGAAACCGAAGGCGTCAGGAAGAACTGCCCGCCAATCACGTTATAGCGCACCGAGGCGCCAACGTCCTGCCACCCGCTATGCCAGCATCGACACGAATCAAGCGGCGGGTGTGCCGGGTTCGGGCTCGGGCCGCGGTACTTCGCGAAAATGTACGGGATTCCCGCCGAGAGTGACAACCGATCCGTGAAGGAATACTCACCCTCAACGTACAGTCCCGCGTCGGTGCTTTTGAAATCGGGCACAAGGAACCCGTCCGTCGTTCGGTGCCCCGAATTATCGATGACCTGGAACGCGATCGTTACCGAACCTACACCTTTTGGCGGAATCCCCGTCTGCGCCAGAGCCGAGGTGGCAGTGCCCAGGAGGGCGATCGTCAGGGGCAAAGACAGGCCACATGCGCCTGGCGCCGGGATCCGCATGCCGCGTCATCCCGATCGAGTTATCGGATCGACTTGGCGTCGCTCGCGCGTGACGTCTCCTTCAGTGCGAGTGCCGCATCAATCGCGTCCAGAAATGACTGACTCTTGGCGGGCGACTTGAGGACGAAGCGATATTCTTTCTTGACCTGTGCCACTTCGTTGTCTGTAACGTTGTAGACAACCGGAAGTACGACCGGGGACATCTGCTGCGAGGATAAAAGCGAGCTGACAGCGCGGCCGTCCGCGACGTCGACAATCACCAGATTCCACTTTTCTTGCTGGAGCATTCGGGCGAGCTCTACGGAGTCTGCGACGAGCGCGACTCGGTGTCCTGCTTTGCGCAGCATGGTCTCGAAGGGCAAATTGGAAAGCGCTTTGGGAAGACTAGATGCGGCGTTCGCGTACACGAGGATTGCAGCCGGATGCCGGACCGCGAAGCGCTGAAAGCGGGTCCCTCGTCCCATCAACAGGAACTTGTCACCACATGCCAACAGGTCACTTCGGCTGCTAACCACTGAGAGGAAGACTAGGGCGGCCGCGGCAAATCGCTGGTTCACAAGTGCCTCCTTCTCGTGAGAGAAGACCGTTGAGCTGGCCCGGAGACACGGAAAACACGTCAATATACCACAACTCGTCAGGGCAATCCCACCCGGTGAACGGCGGCCACGAAGCGCGGATCGTTCCGAATCGCATCCCATCGCCGCTCGGCGTTCAGAAACACGAGGTCGGGTGCTCGGTCTGCGAAGGCGGCGTCGAAATAACTGAATGCCCGCTCTCGCTCGCCGAGTTGCGCGTAAGCGCGTGCAAAGTCGAGAGGCGAGACGTATGTGGCAGCCGCGCGCGCCTGGAGCGTCTCGAGCTCCAGTTGCGCGGTGACCAGCTCGAGTCGCCGATAGCCGGCTTCACCGCGCTCGGATGGAAAGGCGTCCAGAAGCGCCTCATCTCCGATTGCAACAGCGCCGCGCCGGCGCGCCTCAATCGCCTCGTCGAAGCGACCCTGCGCCCGTCGCGCCAGGGCCAGCCCAAAATACGCGCGGTCGTCCTGCGGACCGTCCTGAATGGCCTTCTCGTAGAAGCTGACGGCCTCGTCGACGCTACCCGCATAGAGAAGATAGTTCGCAAGTCTCAGCGTGAAAGCGGGGGTCACCGGATCCCGACCGCGAGCCTCACGCGCCAAACGCACTGCTTCTGCGGTGCGCCCCAATGCCCAGCAGCCCAATGCGTACGACTCCAAGGAGCCCGGATCCACGGAACCGCCACGCGACTCGATCGACGCCTTCCATTCACGCTCGGCGCGGGGCCAATCCCATTCGAAATAGAAGGCCACTGTGGCGGCTTCGCGGTGCGCTTCCGGCAGATCGGGATCCAGTGCAAGAGCCCGGCGGCCGCTCTTGATCGCGCTCGGCCAGGATTCTGTCGGTCGCTCGAACCCCGCGAGGATCATCAGTGCGTATGTACCGCTCAGTGACGCGTGCGCGGCTGCGAATCGCCCATCGCGCTCGATCGCTTGCCGCAAAAGCATCCGAGCCGTCAGATAGTCTTCGCTGGTATCTCGCAGAAGCGCCTGGCGGGCCCGCAAGTACAACTCATAGGCCTCGGGGTCGTTCGTGGGTCGTTCGGCGATCAGACGCCGGTCGTCGCTGCCAAGGCGTAACCTGATTCCGTCCTCGACGATCGACCTGACGATCTCTTCCTGCACCGACAGCACATCGGTTGCCGCCCGATCGTAGCGTTCGCTCCAAAGCTGAGCGCCCGTTGACACTTCCACCAACTCCGCTGACACGACCAGCCGGCCTGAACGACGCGCCACCGTTCCAGACAAGACCGCCTCGACTCCAAGCTGGCGTCCCGCCTCGCGCGCGTCGACGGCCTTGCCCTTGAAGTTGAATATGGTGCTTTGCGCCATCACTTTCACCGACGAGAGCCGCGCCATTCGCTGGATCACACCCTCGGTAAGACCGTCGCAGAGGTACTCGACGTCGGCGTCGTTTGCGGCATTCACGAATGGAAGGACTGCGAGGGCTCGAATCGTTGACGGCACGAGCCATAGTCGCCGCGTTACCAGCGTTCCAACCACCGTGACAATCGACGCTCCAGCCAGCCACAGCGCAGTTCGCCGGTTGACGACTGGACGAGACATCGTCGGACCGTCCGGGCCGGTCGAGTCAGGACTAGAGAGCGCATCATCGAGGGCGGTTTCGCGCACGCCGCGCGACCAGAGCTTCTCGATCTGCTCGAGTCGTGAGACCAGTTCGGCAGTGGTCGAGAACCGTTCCGCGGGGTCCTTGGCAAGACAGCGTTCCACGATGCTCCGCAGCGCCGCGGGTACGTGGGGATTCAGATCGGCGATCGGCGGCGCCTCTTCGCGAAGGATTGCCGCCAGCGTCTCCACTGGCGTCTCCCGCTGGAATGCCCGCCGGCCGGTCAACATTTCGTAGACGATCACGCCGAATGAGAACTGATCCGACGCGGGTTGGGCGGGTTCGCCAGCGGCTTGCTCGGGTGACATGTATCCTACTGTTCCGAGGATGATCCCATTGGTGAGAACTCCGGGGGACAGCGTCGTGACGTTGGACGCAGTCGGCGAAGTCGATCCCTCGTTCGGCCGCTTCGCGAGACCGAGATCGAGAATCTTGATCTGACCCTCGTCCGTGAACATGAGATTCGCTGGCTTCAGATCCCGGTGGATGATCCCTTCGCGATGGGCCTTCTCAAGCGCACTTGCAACGTCGGCTGCAATGTCGACGGCGCGTTCGATCGGCACCGGCCCCTGGTCGAGCCGGGCTTCGAGCGTCTCGCCTCCGAGGTATTCCATGACCAGGTAGTCAATGCCACCCTCGTGACCGACGTCGTAAAGCGTGCAGATGTGGGGGTGATTGAGCGCGGCGATCGCATGCGCCTCACGCTCGAACCGCATGCGGAAAGCAGGGTCGCTGCTGACGCGTGCGGACAACACCTTCAGGGCAACGCTTCGACCAAGGCGGGTGTCGCGCGCTTTGTAGACTTCGCCCATGCCGCCCGCGCCGATGCGGGCGGTGATTTCGTAGGGACCAAGACGCGTCCCGGGCGTGAGCGCCGCGCGGTCGAAGTCGTGGAGCAGCGTTTCAGCCCAGCTTGCGTCGCCTGCCACCTGTCCCGCCGGCGGCGTCTCCAGGAATCGCTGCGCTGCTGACTGCTGATCGATCAGCGACTCGACCTCTCTTCGCAGGTCCGCGTCTCCCGCGCACGCCTCGTCGAGGAACGCCGCCCGCTCGCGCGGCTCGCGCTCGAGTGCCTCGTGGCACACCTGCTCGATCCGCCGCCAGCGCTCCGGGTTCATCACTCTCCCGATTTCAACTCCCTGAGCAGCCACAGCTTCGCCATGTTCCAGTCGCGCATCACGGTTTCAGGCGACACATGGAGGGCCTCTGCGGTCTCGTCGACGGTCAGCCCGCCGAAGTAACGGAGCTCCACGACTTGACTCTTGCGGGGATCGACTGCGGCAAGCGCGGTCAACGCCTCGTCGAGCGCGACGAGATCCGTATCGGGCTGCGGGGTGACGGCTGGTGCCTCCTCGAGCGACAGGTGCACTGCTTTGCCGCCGCGCTTCAGCGACGCACGTGCGCGGGCGTCGTCGACGAGGATGCGGCGCATCAACTGGGCGGAGATCGCGAAAAAGTGAACGCGGTTCTGCCACCGCACGCGGTCCGAACCGACTACCAGGCGCAGATAGGCCTCGTTGACCAGCGCGGTTGTCTGGAGCGTGTGGCCCGCCCGCTCGCCGCGCATCTGGCGATGCGCCAGCCGGTGGAGCTCGCCGTAGACCACGGGGACGAGCTGGTCCAGGGCGGCCCGGTCGCCGTCGCGCCAGGCGATCAACAGCCGCGTGACGTCCGGTGGCGCGGGTGCTGGCACGGACCCTTCCCCGTAATTCCTGAGATGAGGCGGCGGCCCGGATTGTACATCCTGCCAGGCTCACCTCGCTCCGTGACAGTTTCGGACCTCCCTTTCCGCCTTCGGGGATCAGAGCGGCACTTCAGCCGCGTCCGCAGCAGGCAGAAAGGGGGGCGTCATGACGGCGGCAGGATCAATTGTCCGGCAACCATTCTATGCGGTGCTGGTGGCTTGGATTCTCTGTTCTATGGTGTGGCCTGTCCCAGCCAGCGCAGGGGACGTTCGCGCCCTGCAGCAACGCGGC
>DATAEE010000109.1:0-29340 GCA_036258175.1 Vicinamibacterales bacterium | reverse complement strand
GACGGTCGCGATCCCGGTCTTCCAGTTCGGAATGTTCTCGGAGACGAACCTCGCGTTCCACGCCGGCGGCGACTTCACGTTTGGCGGGCGGGTCCACACGAACGGCCACCTCTTCCTCGCGGCCGGCAACAACCTGCGGCTTGGGGATCGCGTCACCGCGGTCGGCGAAGTGCTGCGGTGGAACCTGCCGAACGGCGTCCCTGCGACGGGGGGTTACGGTGGGAACGTCGAGGTGATCCGCGGCACCAACCTGTACCGCAACCTCCTGCGGACCGAGGGAAGCCTCACGAACGACCTCGGAAGCGCGCTGAACGAGCCGATGTGGACGAACCTGTCCGTCGGCACCTACAACCAGTACATCCGCAACGGCCGGACCGGCGTGCGGCGGCTGGACCTGCCGCTCGTCGCTGACGTCGACGGCAACGGCACGCCGGACGGCGCGCCAATCGACCTGATCCGGCGTCCGCCGCCGGGGAACGTGGATCCGCCCGCGGTCCTGCAGCAGCGCTATTACTCGCTGGCGAGCCTCCGCATCCTGCTCTCAGATACAAGTGCAGGCATCACCAACCTGCCCGGAATCGCCGCAGGCGCTCCGGTTCAACTTTCGACTGGCAAGGGCTACGCCAACAACCCCGATCCGGTGCGCGCCCCGCTTGGCACCTCCAACGGGCCCGACGAGTACCCCAGCGACGCCGCCGGCAAGCTCAGGGCCGGCGTTTACCGGAGCGACCACGATACGCCGCTCATCGGCGGCTGGATCAAGATTGAGATGTTTCGGGCGAACCCCCTGGGCGGCGGCGCCTGGGAGGACGTCACCACCGAGATCCTCAACTTCGGCATCGTCGGCCGGAATCTGGCGGACATGGACAACAATACGGTGACCCGCTGGAACGACCCGCCCGAAGGAGCCGCGGACACCTGCCCCGAGCCGCAGCCGAACGCTATCATCCGGCTGCAGCGGCTGCGTGATATCCCGATCGATCCGGCGTACCGGCCGTGCGGATTCCTCGGCGCAGCAGCGAACCCGACCAACGTGGCGCAGGATTGGCACGACTACTGGCCGATGACGCTCTACGACGGGCGCGAGGGACAGTTCCGCGACGGCCTCGCGGACAGCATGATGCGGCTGGGCGGGCTGCTCAGTTACGTCGAGCTCGACGTGAACAATCTGCGCCGCTGGCTCACCGGTGGGCTTCCGGGCGTCGGCACGAACGCGCGGAACGAGAACGGCTGCATCGTGTACTTCTCCGACCGGCGCAACAACCGGAACAACGCCGGAAACGAAACGGGTGAGTACGGGTTCGAGGATGTCGCCAGCCCGCCCGACTGGAACTCCGTTAACGCCGCCCTCGACCCGGGTGAAGATGTCAATGGCAACGGCGTTCTGGACAATTACGGGCAGGTTCCCAGGAACGTGCCGAGCTGCAGCCCGCTAGGCCTGCCGGTTCTTCCGTCGCTGGCCGTCTGCGTCCCGACGCCCTTCGACAACAACGCGCGGCCCTGGACGCTCGTCCCGGACCTCGGAGGCGGCACCACGGCGGCGCGGGCCAACGAGCGCGCGCTCCTCGCGCGAGCAAACCGGATTGTGCACTTCCGCCGCGCGCTGAAACTGACGAACGGCCAGCTGGGCAACCTTCCGCTGCCGGGGCTGACGATCGTCTCGGAGAACCCTGTCTACATCCAGGGGAACTACAACGCGACAGCGGCGAGCGTGACAGATGCCGGCTCGGCGGCGGCTGCGGTCATCGCCGATTCGATCACGCTCCTGTCGAACAACTGGAACGACATCCGATCGTTCATGTTCCCCACGGATCCGACCGGCCGCCCGGCGTCGAATACCGGCTACCGCGCCGCGTTCGTCAGCGGCAAGGGAATCGCGTTCCCGAAGCCGGCCTTCGCGGCCGACAGCTTCGGCTCCGACGGCGGTGTCCACAACTTCATGCGGTACCTCGAGAGCTGGAACGGCAGGACGAGCTTTTACCGTGGCTCGCTCGTCAGCCTGTTCTTCAGCCGGCAGGCGACCGGCACGTTCAAGTGCTGCGACTACGACGTCTACCAGCCGGGCACACGTACCTGGTCGTTCGACACGAACTTCCTGCTGCCGCCGGGCCTGCCGCCCGGGACGCCGATGTTCCGCGACGTGAACACGCTCACGTTCCGCCAGCTGCTTCGCCCGACGCAGTAGTAGGTTCGACCAGGTTCGATTAGTTTCGAAAGGGTTGGAGGGAGTTTCTTCCTCGAACCCTTTTTTCTTGTACTATCGCGGTCATGCCAATCGGGCGGCTTATGGCGCCGTCAGCTGTTGTCGCGGCGCTCGTCGCGATCGCGAGCGCGGGGTTTGCGGACAACTCGCGCGTGCGGACCGTCGCGGAACGGTTCGAGGGCGAGCTGGGCGTGTTCGCGAAACACCTGGGCACACGCGAGACGATCGCGTGGAATGCCGACGTGAGATTCCCCACGGCGAGCGTCATCAAGGTCGCGATCATGATCGAGGGGTTCGATCAGATCGCGCGAGGCGCTCTGGCCGCCGACACCGTTATGACGGTACGGGACGCGGCTAAAGTCGGCGGCTCCGGCGTGGTGCGCGAGCTCCACGAGGGCGCCGAGCTGACTGTTCGCGATCTCATCCGATTGATGATCGTCGTGAGCGATAACACAGCGACGAACATGCTGCTCGAGCGCGTCGGCGTCGCGGCCGTCAATAAACGCCTCGCAGCATATGGGCTCAAAGACACGCGCCTCTTCCGGCCCACGTTCGAGAAGAAGGCAGATGTCGATCCGGAGCTCGAGCGCGAGTTCGGTCTCGGGATGTCGACGCCGCGCGACATGGCGGCGCTGATGGAAATGATCGCGACAGGACGCGCGGTCAACGCGGACACCTCGGCCCAGATGCGAGCCATCCTCGAAGCGCAGCAGGACGACCGGATGCTGCCGCGCCGGCTGCCGTTCGGAACGCGCGACATTGTGGTCGGAAACAAGACCGGGACCGACGAGGAGAAATTGCCGGACGCTTCAGGCGTCCGCGGCCACGTCAGGGCCGACGTCGGCATGGTCCGAGTGGACGGCGCGACTTACGTCGTAGCCATCTTCGCCCGGCGCGTGAAGGATCGCTCCTGGATGCCGGACAACGCGGCGCTCCTGGCCGGCGCCGAAATCTCGCGAATCATCTTCGACAGCTTCACCCGGACCGGCACGCGAACGCATGGCCGCCCTGATTTTTGATCTCGACGGCACGCTCGTCGACACCGTGTACGCGCACGTGCTTTCCTGGCAGGGCCACGGCGAGGACGAGCTGACGCGGCCGCGCATTCCGCGTCTATCGCGACCCTTCGGAGCTGCATGCTTCGCTCGACGAGCTGGGCGTTACGACGACGACGTAAAGCCGGGGTATCGTTGCGGGCATGTCGCCCGACGATCACGTCCAGCTGGGGCTGCAAGAAGTCCAGGAATTGCTCGAGCGCCACCGGGTGCTCACGACGCTTGCCAGCCATGAACCCTCCGCCGACCGCCGCGAGCTGCTCGAGCACATCCAGCGCCGGCAGAACCTCGTGGATCTCCAGCGGCGATTCGGACGCCGCCACCCCGCCGATCTAGCGTCGATTCTCGAAGCGCTGTCGGTCGAGGACCGGCGCCTCGTGTGGCGTCAGCTCGAGCCGGAGCAGGCCGCGCGCACGCTGGTCGAAGTCGGGGAGAGTGTGCGCGCGTCGCTCGTCGAGGGCCTGAGCCATCAGGACCTCGTCGCAATCCTGACGCAACTCGACAGCGACGATCTCGCGTATCTTGCCGACAGCATTCCGGAAGATGTGCTGTCGGATGCCTCGCACGCCCTCGAGGCGGCGGATCGGCGCTGGTTCCTCGACAGCCGGGCCTGGCCGGAGAAGTCGGTCGGACGCCTGATGACGCCGGAAGTCGCCTCCGCGCGCGAGACGCAGGCGCTCGGGCAGGCCGTCGCGGAGCTTCGCGCCCGCGGGGAACTGCCGGATCATACCGAGCGGCTGTTCGTCGTGGACGCACGGAACATCCTCAAAGGCTCAGTCGGCCTCGACACGCTGCTCGTCCGCGATCCGCAAACGCAGATCGCGGACGCCCTGACGGCCGACATCGTGTCGTTCCAGCCGGACCAACCCGCCGCCGACGCGGCCGGTGCGTTCGAACGCTACGATCTCATCTCGGCGCCGGTCGTCGACGACCGCGGCAAGCTGGTCGGACGGGTGACCGTCGATCGCGTCCTCGACTTCATGCGGCAGGAATCGGAGCAACAGGCGCTCGCGCTGGCGGGCCTTCGCGGCGAAGAGGATCTCTTTGCCAGCGTCTGGGAGTCCGCGAAAAACCGGTGGCCCTGGCTCTGTCTGAATCTGATCACCGCCTTCATCGCGTCACGCGTCATCGGCGCATTCGAACACACGATTCAACAGCTCGTCGCGCTCGCGGCGCTGATGCCGATCGTCGCGAGCGTGGGCGGCAACACGGGCAACCAGACGATCGCGCTGGTGATCCGCGGACTCGCGCTTGGTCAGATTCAGGAGAGTCACGCGTGGCATCTCGTGCGCAAGGAGCTGACCGTAAGCGTGCTCAACGGCGTCACGTGGGGCACGGTGATGGCTGGCGTCGCCGGCCTGCTCTATCACAGTCTGCCGCTGGCGCTGGTGATGATGGCGGCCGTCTGTTTGAATCTGATCGTCGCGGCGCTGACCGGCATCGCAGTACCGCTCGCGCTCAAGCGGGCGAGGCGCGATCCCGCGCAAGGCTCGAGCGTCGTCCTGACGTTCGTGACTGACAGCATGGGATTCTTTCTGGTGCTCGGGCTGGCGCAGGTCCTTCTGATGTAGTCAGTTCTTCGGCTTGTAGTCCTTCGGCAGGAATTCGACCGCCACAATCGTTTTCGACGGCGCCGCGCCGGCGGCCGCCGGCGCAGCCTCTTTCCACGTCACGTACACCAGGTCCTCGCTCTCGCGGGCGCCGCACTTGACCTCGCCGGCGAGGTCGTCGCGATAGCTGACGAATTCGACGTCCTGGAAGCGCGCCGCACGATACTCCTCGGTGCGGCTTTCAACACGCACATGGAACGTCACGCCTTTCTTGCGGTCGCAGTCGATCCGGGCGAGCAGGCCAGCCGTCCGCTCTTCACCCGACTGAAGCCTTCGGAGATCGAGCATGGGACCGCTGGGCGGGGCGTCAGCGACCTCGGCTGCATTGCTTGCGGCGGCTGTCGCGGCGCGTTCGGCTTCGGCAATGGCAGATAACTGCGTCCTCACGCGCTCACGCAGCTCGGCGGCGCGCGGGTTGGTCATCAGCGGGCCGAGCACGCTCCTCGCCTTCATGTACTCCTTGCGCCGCGTGAAGACCTCGGCGAGCCGGAGCGTGTAATCGACGCGAGCGGGAGCCAGAAACGCGGCGCTTTCGCTCGCATCGCGCGCCGCATCGAGGTCGCCGGCCTGCAGCGCCACACCTGCCAGCAGGTGCGAGGCATGGGCCAGGTCGGGCCGTGCGCGAAGCGTCCGCTGCAGCGCCTCACGGGCCGCGGAAATCTCGGTCGCGCCGGTCTCCGGCGGCGCCGCCGCCCATATCTCGGTTGTTGCCACGCCAAACCCGTAGTCCGCCAGCCAGTCGCCCGCCGGCGCTCCGGCGCGCGCCAACAGGGTTCGAGCTTCGGCTGCCTTGCTCTCGCTCGCCAGCACGCGTGCGAGCGCCGAGCGTGCACGCCCGCCGCCCGGCCGTTCCGCCGCCGACTGTAAGCGAGCGCGTCCGTCGGCTTCACGGCCGCCGCGAACGAGAAAGTCTCCGAGGAACACATCCGCATCGCCGTCCACCATGGGATTGGCCGCAGCCGCTGCTACTTCGGCGCGGCTGGTGACGGCCGCTCCGCTCATGCGCGATTGCGCACGATCGACGTACTCGCGTAAACCGTTTTGGATCGACTGTTGCGCGAAGACCCGGCTCCACGCATCATCCTCGGTTGTCCCCGCCTCGATGGCGCTCAAGTACTTGTCCAGGTGGTCGCGCCGCGACGGCGTTGCGTGCATCAGGAAATGGACGAAGGCCCACGACTCCGCGTACAGCACCGATCGACGTTCCTCTTCGTTGTAGTGCGGCGAGTCGAGCCGGGTGGCCCGCAGATCGTCGAGCTCCAGCCATTCGCTTCTCAAGAGCATCAGATGGGCGGCATTCGGCTCCCCAATACTCGCTTTGTTCCCGCCGCGGGCAGGCTCGAACGTGCTGTAGTACTCGGCGATCCCTTCCGACAACCAGAGTGGAATCGGGGCCCGGAGGTTTGCAGCCGCGAGGTGCACGTACTCGTGATACGCGCCGCGCAACCCGCGCGACCCGGCCACGAGCGCAACATAGTCGATGTCAGGCGACGACACGATCAACCCGTCGGCCTCGCGCGGTTTGCCCCGTACCAGCGGTTTGAACGAATCAAAGGTCTTTCCCGACTCGAACACCAACACGACGGTCGGGACCACCGTGGCTGTAGCCGCCGACGGAAAGAGCTGAGCGAGCGCGTCACGGAAACGTTCGAACCCTGTCGCGACGTCGATGAGGTCCCGATCAGCGACGCTGCCGATCACGGTGAAATGCGGCGTGTCCACTCGACGCCAGGACGAGGGGTTGCGACCCGCGGGCGCTTGCGCCGTCGCCGTGAGCGCTGCAAAAGCCAGAATCGCCAGCCAGCCTGCGGGCCGTTTCATATGCACGTCATCCTCAGAAGCGGGAAGCTTTGAGCCGGTACCCGGCCGGCAGGAATTCCACGGCGACGGGTATCTTCTGGCTGCCGGCACGCCGCCACGTGATGTAGATCAAATCCTCGGGGTCGCGGACGCCGCATGGGATCTTCCCTCGCAGCTCGTCGCGGTAGGTCACGAACTGGACCTCCTGGAACTGGCCCGCCCGGAACTGCGCCATCTCGCCGTTGATGCGCACGTGCAGCATCACCGCATCCGCGGCGCAGTCGACTTCGGTCAGCATGCCGGCCGCCCGCTCCTCATCGGGTTTCAGTTCACGGAGATGAAGGACGACGACGCGGCCCGATGCGTCGCGCGGGCCCTCGACGTCCGGCGTGTCGGCGGCTGCCCGCTCGACATTCGCGATGTACTCGACATGGGATCGCACGAGATCGTGCAGCGGGCTTGCCTGCGGGTTGGTGAGCAACCGATCGAGGAGGTAGCGGGCCGTATCGAAATCGCCGCTCCGGATGAGCGCTTCGGCATGCCGCACTGCGTACTCGGGACGATTCGGCGCGAGCGCCAGCGCGCGCCGGCTGGAGTCGACCGCGGCGCCGACCGCCGCATCGTCGAGCAGCTCGAAGCCGGCCAGCACGTGCCTGGCATGGGCGAGATCCGGCTGCGCTGCAGCTACACGGCGGAGCGCGTCGCGCGCAAACGCCGTCGCGGCCACAGCCTCTGGCCCCGGCCGTTGCGGCCCGACGGCATACGCCGCGACGATCCCGAGCGAATAGTCCGCGAGCCAGTCGCCCGGTGGAAGTGCGCGACGTTCGAGAAGCGTTCGGGCATCAGCGAGCCGGTTCTGCGCGACCCGCGCGCGCGCAAGCGCGATCGCGGCGCGCGCCCCGTCCGGCCGGCGGGCGGCCAGCTCCAGGCGCGCCGCTGCCTCATCGAATCGCTTCTGCGCAATCAGAAACTCACCGAGAAATGCGTCCACGTCGCCACCTGACAGCGGACGGCTCACCACCGGGGCGGTACCGATTCGCTCGGTGAGCGATTCCGACGCCTGATTGAACCGCTCCAGAGTGATGTACTTCTTCAACCCGGCTTCGATCGACTCGGCGCCAAATACGCGATCCCAAGCAGCGTCCGCACCCGTTCCCGTTTCGATGGCTTTCATGTACTCGGTGACCAGTTCCGCGCGGGAAGGGTATCCCGCGAGCAGATAATGCACGAGCGCCCATGATTGCGCGTAGAACATCGTCCGGCGGTTGCCTTCGCTGTAGAGCGGCGACTCATGCCGGACGCGGGTCAGTTCCGTCAGGCTCAACAACCGCTGGCTGTGCAGCATTCGCACGTGCGATTGGATCGACCGGCCGACGACCACTTGCCTGCCGTCATCGCGCAGTTCGAAAGTGCTGTAGTACTCAGCCAACCCCTCGCCCAGCCACAGAGGAATACTCGGAGCGACGTTCGCGAGCATCAGATGCGTGTATTCGTGCAGGACTGCGCGAGAGTCGCGGCGGCCTCGGGCGACGGCGATGTAGTTGACGTCCGACGTTCCGACGAAGATGCCCTGAGCCTCGATGGGCCTGCCGCGATGGAGCGGCTTGAACGGCGCTAATTCCCTTTCCGATGGAAAGACGATGACAACGGCCGGCACGATCGTCGCGGTCGCGCTCGGGCCCATGAGCTGACCGATCGCGTCACGGAAACGCGCGAACTCCGTCGCGACCGACTGCAGCTCCCGTTCGCCGACGCTCCCGACGATGGTGAAGTTCGGCGTGTCCAGGCGCAGCCAGCCGGGCGCCGTGCCAGACGCCGCGACGAGCGACGCCGACAGCGGAAACGCCAGCCAGACTCCTGGCCGCATAACGCACGCCATTCTGCATCGGGAAAAACGGGTTGTCATCATCCGTGATCACGAAATACGTGTCGTGGTTGCGGAAGAGCTCGGACGTCGTAGACGACCGCCGATGCATGCAATGGACTCTAGACGTCGGACCGCAGCGCCGCCAGCGGATCGAGCCGCGACGCGCGCCAGGCGGGCAGGAGGCACGCGGCCAGCGCGACGACGAGCGCCAGGAATGTCGCGCCGACCAGCGCCGCTGGATCGCCCGGGGCGACACCGAACAGCACCGCCGCGAGCGTTCGTGCCGCGAGCCCGGCGCCGAGCACGCCGGCGGCGCTTCCCGTGACGGTCAGCAGCAGGCCCTGCCGCAGCACGAGCCACAACACCCCGCCCGGCTGGGCGCCGAGCGCCATCCGGATGCTGATCTCCTGCCGCCGCTCCGCCACCGCATACGACAGGACGCCGTAAATGCCCAGCGCCGCCAGGCTGAGCGCGAACGCCGCGAACGCACCCATCAGAAACATCAGGAACCTGGGTTGATCCACGGCCGCACCCACGACCTCCTCGAGTGAACGGATGGTCGCCAGTGCCACGCCCGAATCGGTGCGCCGTACCGAGTCTTTCACGGCATCTACAAGGCGGATGGGATCGTTGCCGCGGACGACAACGAACATCGAACGGAACGGGAACTGGCGCTGCGTGTGATAAAGCGCCGGTTCGGTCGCGCTCTGGAGCGGGGTGTTCTTCACATCCCTGACTACGCCGATGATCTCGTGCCCGCGCTCCTCCTTCAGCGATCGGCCGAGGGGTCCGACCTGGTGCGACAGTGACATGATCGTGCGACCGATGGGGTCCTCGCCGCCGAAGTACTTCCGTGTGAGGGTTTCGTTGATGATGACCACGCCGCGCGAGTCGGCGGTGTCCTGAGGCGTAAAGTCGCGTCCTGCCACGAACGTCGCACCAAGCGCGGCGAAATATCCTTCGGAAACTGAATGGTACTGCGCCGTGGGTTCCTCGCCGGGGTTCGGGCGCTCGGCACCGCGGACCAGGAACGGGATCCGCCAGCCCGCAGCGAGAGGCAGGAAGTTCGCCGACCCGGCGGCCGTCACGCCCGGCTGATCCTTCAACGACTCCACGACCGCAGAGTGGAAGCGCGCGACGTCCACCCACTGTGCGTAGGCCGGGCCGGATACCTGCAGGTTCATCGTGACCGCGCCTGGCGGCCGGAAGCCGGGATCCTCCGCGGTCAGCCGCCGCACGCTCTGTACGAGCAGCGCCGCACCGACCAGGAGCATGACCGCCAGTGCGACTTCGGCAATGACGAGCGCGCGATGCATACGCCCCGCAGCGCGACCGGTCCCGGGCGAGCGCCCGCTTTCCTTCAACGTCTGCTGGACGTCGGCGCGAGATGCCATCAGTGCCGGCAGGAGTCCGAACAGAGCGGCCGTTGCGACCGCCAGGCCGATCGCGAACACGAGCACGCGCGCGTCGATCCCGATGAGTTCCAGCCGTGGAACGTCGATCGGCGTCAACGCGGCGAGCGCACGAATGCCGCCCGCCGCGAGCGCGACGCCGAGGACCGCCGACGCCGCGGCGAGCAACAGGCTCTCGGTCAGGAACTGCATGACCAGGCGCCGCCTCGTCGCGCCGATCGCCGCGCGCACCGCGACTTCGCGCCCGCGTGAAACGGCTCGGGCCAGGAGCAGGCTCGCCACGTTGATGCAGGCGATCACCAGCAGCAGACCCACGGCGCCGAGCAGCACGAACAGCGCAGGGCGGAAAAACCCGACAACCTCGCGCTGCAGTTCGACGACGCGCGCGCCCCATCCCCTGTTCGTTCGTCCGAACTCATTCGCGAGACGCGCGGTCAGCGCGTCGATTTCGCGCTGCGCGTCTGCCACGGTCCGGCCGGGGCTGAGACGGCCAACTGCTTCCATGAAATGCGCCGCCCGGCTGTGCTGCGTCAAATCCCACGACAGCCGGCACCAGAGATCGGTTTCGTCGGGAAAGTTGAAGCCAGGGGGCATGATGCCGGCGACTTCATACTGCGAGTCGTTCACCCGGATTTGCTTGCCGATGATCTCGGGATCGCTGTTGAGCCTCGTGCGCCAGAGCCGGTGGCTGACCAGGGCGGCGCGCCGATCCCGGCTGTAGAACGGTCCGTCCGATGGAAATCCCTGACCAAGCACCGGGCTCACGCCCATCACCGACTGGAAATTGCCGCTGACCTCGATCGTCGTCACGCGGACTGGTTCCTGACGCTCGTCGCGCAGCGTCATGTCAGGACGCCACCAGGCCGCGGCGTCGGTGAACACCTGCGTGAGCGCCCGGTAGTCCATGAAGTTCACCGGCGAGAGCGGCTCGTGCTCGAGGCTCTTCTCGCGGTTTGTCTCCCAGACCATCACCAGCCGGTCCGGATCCGCGTATGGCAGCGGCCGCAACACGACGCCATCGACGACGCTGAAGATCGCGGTCGTCGCGCCAATCCCGAGCGCGAGCGCAAGCACCGCCGGCACCGTGAAGCCCGGGACGCGGAGCAAGTTCCTCATGCCGAAGCGGAGATCCTTGAGCAGGTGTTCCATACCGGCGTTAGACGGGTTCATCCCTGAGAGCGTTGACACCATCACATAACGCGGCCGCAATCGGCGAACGAACCGTCCAAGTCACCGATGCCAGCGTTCTGCGTGATCCTGGCGCTCCTCGGGCCGTTCGCCGTCCCGATGCATTCCGCTGTGCCTTCTTCGATGTCTGTCTCGCCGCGTCTTCGGCCCGCCGATGTGACAGCCGCGCGCACGTTCGACCGCGCGCTCGTGTGCTGTCCGACCATACGCGCGCTCGTGCGGGACGTCGAAGCATCTGACTTAATCGTGTACGTGGAGACAGGGTTCGTACAGCAGCCGGCGATGGCCCGCACCGTGTTGATGGGTGCTGGGACGAACACGCGGTACGTGCGCGTGACGCTCCACCGGATGACCTCGTCAGACAACCTGATCGAGCTGCTCGGACACGAGCTGCAGCATGCGGTCGAGATCGCGCAGGCGCCAGAGGTCCGCGATCCGGATACCATGCGGGCTCTTTATAACCGTATCGGCTTTAATCGGAGGGCGGCGTCTCACTTCGAGACGGCGCTCGCAAGGGAGATCGCCACCCGCGTCCGGGCCGAGGTCGCAAAGCGCCCTTCACTCGCGGCGTTCAGGGTGGCGGAGGACGCGGACAGCTCCCGCCGAAGGCGTTGACGAGGATCTTGTTCTCGTTCGGGCCGGTCTCGACGACAACGTAGCGTTCGTAATCCCAGCTCGCGACCTGCACGATCCACGCGGGCGGGCGCGATTCCAGCCGCAGAATGCCGAGCGGGAGAATGAACTCGACCCCGGCGCGGTCACAGTACGTGACGACCGCGGACAGATCGAAGACCTGACGATCCGGTTTCCAGGGCCGGATCCAGCCCGACACGAAGGTGACGAGGTCGCAGCCATCCTTCTGTCGCGGATCGTCGTAAGACCGGGACGCTTCCACAAAGTAGATCTCGCCCGCACCCGGTACCTTCGCGCGATATAACGCTTCGATCGTCACGGGTCTCGATTCCCGCTCGCTGTGCGACAGCGGGTGACGCCAGCGCGAAAAGTCGGTGGCGGCATCCCGCTCGACGTAGGCGAACGGCTGCCGGATTCGCCGCGTGAAGTCGTCCCACTCCGGTGCGCGGTTGTCGAGAACCTCGACCCGATCGATCTTGGTCGTTCCGCTCGTCGCGACGCCGTCTTTCGGAAATGGACGCTCGACCGGCGGCGGGACCGGACGGTCCGTCTTGTAGTCGGTCTTGAAGCCAACACCAGACAGGCACTGCGCGGGGTAGCGAACGGGTGCGGTCGCGCGCACCGGCCGCGCCGCGCCCTCGGCGGGCCACAGCATCCACATCGCCGTGGGCGGCACCTTCCACCACCAGTCATCCGGCACATCCGCGAGCACGAGCGGGATGATCGCCGCTCTCCCCGGAACAGGCCACGGTGTCTCCCATTTGCCCTGGTGATACGCGGCAAACGGAACGAGCACGCCGTCCCGGCGCACAACCGACAGCGCGAACGATAGCGTGTCGTTCGCGAGGAGCAGAACAGGGACGAACGCGAGGGTTGCCGCGGCGGCTCTCAGTGGCACGTCGGTCCGCTCCGGCAGGCTGGCGGCCGCTATTATCACCCGAATGTGGCTGCGGACCGGCGATCAGCCGGCAGCGCGGCAACCAGGAAGAGGCCGAACGCGACGAGCACGACCCCCGTCCGGAGGTCGTGGGCGCGCCGCCAGCGATCGCGATAGTCGGTCCATTCGGCGGGTGCTGCGGCCGAGGACCACGCGGCGATGCGATCGTTCATCGGAAAGTGCGTTCCCGCCGTGATGAAGGCGCCGATGCCCAGACTCAGGACGCCCGCCAGCGTCAAGGCGAGCGCCGATCGACTTCGTCTCACGAGCGCCGCATGCGCAAGGCCGGCGAGGAGCGCGACCAGCCCGATTCCAGACAGCGGCGCCGTGAAGGCGCGGATCTCCAACTGCTTGAACTCGGTGAAGAACGCCCCGGTTCCGGCGAACGAGTGCTCGAGGAGCCAGACGCAAATCGTCGATCCCGCAAGCAGGCCAGCAGCAAACAGCATGACGAGCCGAACCAGAAGCAGCATGCTCACACCAGAGGTTTGACGTACTTGATCACTTCCGCGTGGAACCCGGCCTGTTCGTACACCGACTGAGGCCCGCGATTCCCCACGAACACGTTCAACGTCAACAGTCGATAACCGCGATCTTTCGACCACTGCTCCGCCGCAGCCAGCAACGCGCGGCCCACGCCCTGTCCTCGGGCGTCCGGCGCAACGACGATATCGGCAACGTGGCCGCACGTGTCCTGGAGGTAGTAGTCGCGCTCCCCGGTCACGTGAATGAATCCCAGCCGCGCACCTGCTGCATTCTCGGCGATTAACACCGCCGAGCCTTCCATGCGGCCGGCCAGCGCAGCGCCGACCACGTCGGTGTCGACCGCGATCATCTCGCTTAGATTCCGCCACGCCGGAGGGCCGAACGCCAGGAGCTCCGGTACCAGTCCGAGGATGAACGCACGGTCTCCGTCGCCCGCAGGACGAATTCGAACATCTGTCATGACGTCAGATCTATCAGCACCTTGAGATTCGTCCGTGCGGCAGCGAACGCCTCGCGCCACTCCGACAACGGATGAATCCCGCTGACGAGCGGCCGGACATCCACTGCGCCGCGTGCCAGGAGGTCGATCGCTGTCGAAAACGGCCCGCAGCGCGATCCGACGATCGTGACTTCGTCCACCACGATCGGCGAGGTCGCGACGGGCGCGTCGCCGTGAAACGTGGACTTCAAGACCACGGTGCCTCGCGGCCGGACGAGCGCGAGCGCTGACGCCAGCCCTTCGCGCCGTCCGGTGGCGTCGACCACGAGCTCGAACCGTGCGCGTGCGACGTTGACGGCCTCCGCGGCCATCGTGTCCAGGCCGAAGCGCCGCGCGATCGCCAGTTTCTCTGCGTGCCGCCCGACGACCGTAACGCGCACGCCCGCATGCCGCAGCACTTGCCCCGCGAGTAGCCCCAACCGCCCGTCACCGACGACGGCCGCGTCCGAGATCCTGGAGACATCGACCTGCTCGGTAATGCGGCACGCTGCGGCAACGGGTTCGACGAACACCGCGACGTCGTCCGTGAGCGCGTTCGGCAGCTCGTGCAGATTGTGCGCAGGCAGGGCGACGTACTCGGCGAATGCACCGTCGCGGCCGCGGATGCCCAGGACCTGGCGCCGTTCGCAGTGCTCGCGGACGCCGTCGCGACAGAATCGGCAGGTCCCGCATCCAATATTGATCTCGCCGACGATCCGGCGCCCCAGCCATGCTTCCGCGCCCTCCGGGGCCCACTCCACCGTCCCGACGAACTCATGACCGGGAACGCCGCGAAAGCCGGCATAGCCGGCGAGGATTTCGAGGTCCGTTCCGCAGATGCCGGCCATCCGCACCTTGATCAGGCACTCGCCGGGCACGGACGGCCTCGGCCGGTCGCACAGGTCGAGCCGGCGGTCAGCCGCTAGGAGCGCGCGCATGATGCCTTTAGACCGAACCATGGGCGGGCCAGGGGCGTATTATCTCCGGGAGAGGTTGTCCATGCATCGAGTGCGGGTGTTCGCGATGTCGGCGGCGCTCCTGGTCGCTCCGTTCGCAACCGGCTGCGAGCTCGCCATGGCCCGGGAGCAGGCCACTGCCGAGTGGACGAAAAGCTATCCGCTCGCCGCGGGCGGCCGGCTCGAGATCGACAACGTCAACGGACGGATCGATGTGCAGGGCTGGGACGGATCCACCGTCGACGTTCGCGCCGAGCGCCTCGGCAAAGGGGCGACACCCGACGAAGCCAAGCGGATGCTCGACCGGATCCAGATCGCTGAAGAGATCTCCGGTTCGCGTGTCAGGCTGCAGACGAAGATCACGACGTCGACGACGAGCTGGCTCGGCGGCGGCACCGAAGTGCGGTACTTCGTCAAGGTGCCGCCCGGCGCCGAGATCGATGTGGAGACCGTCAACGGCGGCATCGAGATCACCGGCGTCCGCGGCCGCGTGATCGCCGAGACGACGAACGGCGGCGTTACGGCGCGCCGGATCGCAGGGCCGATCGACGCGAGCACGACCAACGGCGGCGTCGACGTCGACGTCGAAGCGGTCATGGAACCGGGGATCGATCTGGAATGCACGAACGGCGGCATCTCGTTACGACTGCCGCGCGACGCGAAAGCGACGCTCGCGGCGAGCATCACCAACGGCGGCATCCACGCCGACAATCTCCCGATCGAGCTCGACGGCGAGGCGACGCGGCGGCGTCTTCAGGGACGGCTCAACGGCGGCGGTCCCCGCATCGCGCTCGATGGCACCAACGGAGGCATCAGGATCTCCGCACGGTAAGATACAGCCTCATGGAGGCTTGCCCGGCCTGCGGCTCGCCGCGCATCTACCCGTCGCGCGCTCGATCGATCGCCGAGCGAATCCGGCGCGGCTTCACGACGAAGCGTCCGTATCGATGCCATGCGTGCAACTGGCGCCGCTGGATCGACGTCGCTCCCCCGCCGCGCCTCGCCGACACCGACCCGGAGGATCTCAGAAGCGCCCGATCCGCCGAGCCGATCGGAAAGTCGGATCTCGACGGCCTCGATCCACATTGACCCGCCTTCGCCTACGGCTTCGGCGCGGCAGGTCTACCGCGGACCGGCTTCCCCTCGCCGTCCAACCGGCAGCCGGCAATGAGCGTCACGAGCTCGCCGTAGCTGCGAACGCCGGACTCGACCCGATTCGCCCGCAAGAACTGATCGTAGGCGACGCGCGCAACTTCGCGCACCCGCGGCGCCGCTTCTGAGACGCGGCGCTCGATCGCGCGCAGGTCCTCGGTGGGGCCGGCCTCGAGCGCAAACCCGAGGCGTGCCTGGCGCTCGTCCCCGACGGCGCCGGCCGCATACGCGTAGACGGTCAGCCAGCCGCTGTACTGCGCCTGCTCATCCCCGCTCATCGTCGTCAACCAACCGACGAACCCGGCCTCCGCCTCGTGCGCGAAGCCGGCCAGGTGAGCCCATTCGTGCGCGACGATCGAATGACGCTCGAACGGGAGCACGGCGTCGTTGACGAGCACCTCGAGGAAGAACGGATCGGTCATGCCGTCGATTCCAGCGCGGACGAAGTACGGCTTGAGCAGTGTCCACTTCGGCCGGCCCGGAATCGCGCGGCGCTCGAGCGAGGCGGCGCGCTGCGCGGTTTCGAAGGCCGGACCCATCGACGCGGGCAGCGCGTCCAGCGCCGGCCACGGTCGCGCATGGGCGATTCGATGAAGCGCGTTGAGCCTCGACGCCGCGAAGCGGGCAAGGCGCTCGACCGAATCCTCGGTCACCCGCGACCGGTCGTGATCGAACCGCGTCGCGATCGACGCGCGGCGATAGTTGAGGCCCCAGAGCGCCAGGAACATCAGGTAGACGAAAGCGGCGACCGTTGCGGTATCCACAATCACACCGGCCAGCATCCCCGCACGCCGGCCGCCCCTCGCGGCGAGGCGCGACGAACGCCACCGTCCAACGACGTGCGACGTGTAGATGACGAGAACCACGAGCGCTCCCACTTCGAGGAGCGAGATCGGGATGTGGTTGGTGAGCGTCGTAAGACGGCGCTGCAGCGCGATGTACGCCGATGTCGAATACGCCCGCTCTACCCACTCAGGCGGCGTCGGCGCGATCGCGGCGACGACCGCGGCCGCAATCAGGACGAGCCTCGTCATCCGCGGTCCTCACCGGCGATCAGGCGGATGGAGCGCTGGTAGGTGAAGTAGGCCCATGCCCACTGCACCAGCACCAGGAGGCGGTTGCGAAACCCGGTCAGCTTCAGAATGTGCACGAACAGCCACGCCACCCAGGCGATCCAGCCGGTCAGGCGGAACCGGCCGAAGTCTGCGACGGCCGCCGCTCTGCCGATCGTCGCCATGTCGCCCGGGTTGTGGTAGCGGAACGGCCGCCGACTGGCGGGGATCGGCTGCGAACCGCGTGCTATGCCGCGGATCAGCCGCGCGACGTACGCACCCTCCTGCATGGCAACCGGCGCGACCCCTGGCAGCAGACGTCCGTCCTGCGTCACCGATGCCAGGTCGCCGACGATGAACACTTCAGGGTGGCCGGGAAGGGATAGATCAGGCTCGACGAGCACGCGGCCCGCACGATCCACTGGCGCCCCGAGCGCACGGCCGATCGGCGCGGCCGCGACACCCGCCGCCCACAGTACTGTCCCGGCGCGCAGACGCTCATCCGGGGCCTGGGGCTCAGAGCTTGGAGCTTGGGCCTTGATGTGCACGCCGTCTTCGTCGACCGCAGTGACGACAGCGCTGGTGCGAACTTCGATGCCAAGCTTCTCCAGCGACTTGAGCGCGAACGCACGTAGTGGCGGCACGAACGCCGAAAGGACGTCCCGGCCTCCTTCGAGCAGCACGATCCGCGCCGTGTCCGGATGGAAGCTGCGGAACTCGTGGGCGAGCGCGTGCCGCGAGAGCTCCGCCAGGGCGCCGGCGAGCTCGACGCCGGTCGCTCCGCCGCCGACAACGACGAATGTGAGCAGACGCCGCCGGCGCTCCGGATCCGGTTCGAGTTCCGCACGTTCGAACGCAAGCAGGACCCGCCGTCGAATGCGCAGCGCGTCGTCCAGCGTCTTGAGCCCCGGCGCGCGGTCGCGCCACTCATCGTGGCCGAAGTAGGCATGCGTCGCACCTGCCGCGACGATCAAGTAGTCGTAGTCGAGAGTGAACGAGCGCCCCGACTCGGCCGCCGATCGCGTCACCGAGTCGGCAGACCGAATGTGAACCATGCGCCGCTCGACATCGATGTGCTGCACTTCCGCGAGCAGCACGCGCACGTTCGACTGGTGCCGCAGAATCCACCGGATCGGCGACGCGATGTCACCCGGCGAGAGGCCGGCCGTGGCGACCTGGTACAGCAATGGTTGGAAGGTGTGATGGTTGCGGCGATCGAGCAGCGTCACGTCAACCGGGGCGCGCTTGAGCGTCCGTGCCGCCGTCAGGCCGCCGAAGCCGCCGCCGATGATGATCACGCGCGGGCGCGCCGCCACTCGGTACTGAGGATAGCGCAGATGCTGAACTCAGCATTGGCGATTGGGGATTGGCGATTGGAGATTGATTGGTGATTGAAGATTCGGGATTGGTGATTATTGAGGATTGATGATTGGAGACTGCGGCTTGAGTTCTCGTCCCCTGCATGGTCCAATGCCGCGCATGCGCGTCATGACCTCACTCGCGATCGTCGCACTGTTCTTATCTGCGGGCCTCGTCGGCCAGCCGCGTCCCGTGAAAGTGCTGCTCCTCTACGACATGGAAGGGATCACCTCTGCGGTCAAGCCGGTGGACGTGAACTTCGGGTCGCCGAGCTATCCGGCCACGCGTGAGGCGCTGACCGAGGATGTCAACGCGGCGATCCGCGGGCTGCAGAAGGCGGGTGCGACAGAGATCGTCCTGACGGACGGGCACGGTTCGGGCAATCCGGATCCGGACTATCTGCTCGAGAAAATGCCGAAAGGCGCGCGGTTCGATCTGCGGGACGTGGCCTACGACCCGTACATCGAGACGATGGACAAGTCTTTTGACGCCATGGTCGCGGTCGCGATGCACGGCCGGGCCGGCGGCCGTGCGTTCCTCGCGCACACCTACAACGGCCACACGCGCTGGGTGATGGCCGGCTACGACATGAACGAAAGCATGCTCGTCGCGGCTTCAGCGGCCCGGTTCGATATCCCGCTCATCCTTGTCACCGGCGACGATGTGCTGCGCGGTGAGATCAAGACGTTCTCTCCCGAGACCGAATACGTGGTCGTCAAGAAGGCGATCAGCGTGTCGGAAGCCGAAGCACGGCCGCGCGGCGGCGTCAGCGCCGACATCGAGGCGGCCGCCGAGCGTGCGCTCAGAAACCGCGGCAAGGTCAAACCCTGGCGGCCCGTCGAGATCACTCGCGAGTTCGACAATCACTACGGCTACATCCTGCCGGAACAGGCGGCGATTGCGGTCAACTTTCCAGGCGCCGTCGTCGTCGACAACAAAACCGTGAACGTCCGCGCGCGCAGCTTTCTCGACGCCTATCTCGCGTTCCGTGGCCTCGCGGCCTTCACGGGCTACGCGACGGCGCGCATGACGGTGAACGCGGTCCGGCAGATGGAGGGCGGCCAAGACCTGATTCGCAAGGCGCAGGAACAGCTGCCTACCCGCGAACAACGCACGTTCAAACCAACCGGCACGACCATCGCGCGCGGCTACGGACGACACGGCTATTTCTAGACACCAATCCGCAATCAACAATAATCACCAATCGCCAATCACCAATCGCCGATAAATCGCCAATCACCAATCCGCAATCGTCAATCTCAGGATCGACGGAACTCTCCCCTCCCCCCGGTGTCCAAGGTGTTCAAGGAGGACGCGCATGGCTGCTGACCTCTTCGGCAACGTCACGCAGACGCCGGCGCAGCTCGGCGGACGCCGCTGGTACACATTGCCGTTGTCGATTCTGACGCACGCAACTGTCGTCGCTGCGATCGTCGTGGTTCCCCTGGCCAACAGCGAGCTGCCTCCGCCCATTCGTCGCGCGATTGCGCATTACAGCGACATCGACATCACACCGGTCGTTCCACCACCGCCTCCGATGCGGCGGGCCTCAGCGCCGCCGCCCGAGACGCCGCGGGTGTCACCAGATGCCGCGCCGATTGAAGCGCCGTCGGGCATCGCTCCTGAATCGTTCGCTGATAGATTGTCCGATGTGGCAGATGTCGAAGGCGTTCCGAACGGGATCCCCGGAGGATTACCAACCGAGTCGACGCTTGTGATGGCGCCGCCTCCGGCCCCGGTCGAGGCACCCAGGCCGATCCGAATCACGAGAGGCGTCACGCCGCCGCGGCGGATCGTGTACGTGCAGCCGGTGTATCCGGCGATCGCGCAGGCGAACCGGGTAACTGGACGGGTCGTGATCGAGGCGATCATCGGGCCGACCGGCGACGTGGAGAGCACGCGCGTCGTCCAATCGACGGTCCGACTGCTGGAAGATGCTGCGCTGACTGCCGTGCGGCAGTGGAAGTACACGCCGACGCTCCTCAGCGGCGTCCCGGTGTCGGTCATCTTGACCGTTTCGGTCGATTTCACGCTCGCCCAATGAACGATCCGCGGCGCGCCGCGCTTGCCCTCGTTCTCTGGATGGCGCCGATCGTCGCCTGCCTCTCGGGCGCCACTGTCGCACAGGCCGCGCAGGCGGACGACGAGGCGGCGATCCGCCTGCTAGCCCAGGATTGGATCTCGACGCAGGAGCTCGAGAAGCTCGATGCGTTCCTCGCGCTCTGGGCTCCAGACGCGCCGGGTGCCGAACGCCGCCGCGACTTCACTCCCGTCGTCTTCCAGTCGGGCAACGATCGATTCACCGACGTGCGGATCGATCGCGTGACGATCGACGCCGGTCGAGGAACCGTGCGGGTCGTCGCCGATCGTGAGCGCACGCTGCCGGGTGGCAACACGATACCGAGCCAGGTTGCCGTCGTCTTCGAATGCGTCCGGACTCCAGATGGCTGGCGGCTCCTTGCCGAATCGTCCGCATACGCGGCGTTCGCCGACGAGCTGATCGGGTTGACTGACCAAGCGGCGATCGACGCAAGGCTGGACGCCGATCGTCGGCTTCTGGGCCGTGAGCTCCTTCGCGCGCTCGGAGAGCGTGGCGACCGTGGTTCCTTCACCGGCAGCCTCGACCGGGCAATGGTGGCGTATCGCCTCGTCCGATCCATCGCGCTTCGGCTCGGTGACGCCGACGCTGCGATTGCCGCGCTCCAGAACATCGGCAACGTGCATTTCTTCCGCCAGAACTATGCGGACGCACTCGAGAGTTATAAGGAGCGGCTGGCGGAGGAAACCGCGCGCGGCGACAAGGCGGGCATGGCGACGGCGCTGCAGGCGATCGCGAGCGCCCACTATGCGTTCGCGGACTACGTGGCGGCGCTCGACGCCTATCGACGGGCGCTGGACATCCTCGAGCCGCTCGACGACCGGCCCGCACTCGCGTCGCTCTACATGAACGTCGGCAACGTGTACCTCCTGCAGGGTGACTATGCGGCGGCGGTCGAATCCTTCGGGCGGAGCCGGATCCTGTTCGAGGCGATGCCGGACCACACCGGGCCGGCGGCGCGGGCACAGCACGGCGAAGGACGCGCGGAGACGGCGCGGGGCAACTTCCAGGCGGCGATCGCCGCTCTGGAAAGCGCGCTCGAGAAGTTCCGCCGATCGCGCGATCGCGGCGGCGTGCCCGAAACGCTCGGCAGCCTCGCGTACGTCCACTATCTCCGTGGCGATCATGCTCGCGCGATCGCGCTCTACATGGACAGCCTGGATCTGGAAAAGATCGCCGGCAATACGGTCGGCGTCGCACGGGCGCTCCAGTCGATCGGGCTCGTCGAACTCGTGCGCGGCGGTTTTAAAGAGGCGGTCGAAGCCTACACGCGCAGCCGCGATCTCTTCGGCGCGCTGCGTGGAAGAGACGCCGGAGAGGGGCGTGCGTTCGCGACGCTCGGCCTCGGGTTCGCGCAGACAGCCGTCGGCGCGATCGACGACGCGCTCGCCTCGTATGGGCAAGCGTCCGCCGCGTTCGAGACGCTCGGCCGGCGCGAGCAGGTCGGCCGCGCCGCGTTAGGCGCGTCAATGGCGCACGCCGCGCGGCACGCCGCGCAGGAATCGCTGGACGCGGCGACGCGGGCAGCCGCGATTGGCCGCGAGACCGCGAGCCGGGATCTCGAATGGCGCGCCCGCGTGCGTGAGGGGTACGCGCTCCTGGCGCTCGAACGTGCCGATGGCGCGCGGCAAGCATTCGAATCGGCCGTCGCCATCGTCGAGGATCCCGCGGAGCTGGACGGCGACGAGCCAGGCGCGCCGAGCGATGACGATCGCGGATCGCCGCATGCCGGCCTGGCCGAAGCGTTCGCCGTGCTAGGCGAGCCGCGCGCCGCGCTCGCGGCCGCCGAACGCGGGCGGCTGCGGCGCCTGCGCGATCAGCTCGCGCTCGTGCGCGACGCGATTCATGCGGGAATGACCGGCGAGGAGCGCGAAGAGGAGCGCCGCCTGCGGCGAGAGGTCGTGTCCATCCACGCGCAGCTCACGCGCGAGGCTCGCCTACCAAAGCCGGATCCGAATCGCCTCGCATCGTTGGCCGAGCGTCTCCGGCGCGCGACGGCCGAACGCGACAGCTTTACCGCACAACTCTATGGACGACTGCCGGAGCTGGCCCGCTGGCGCGGCGACCTCGCCGCCGGCGAGGTCGACGCCGCGCTCGCTCCACCCGAGCACCCTGACACGGCTGTCCTCTCGTTCACGATTTTCGAGAGCCGCGTCCTCGCATTCGTAGGCCGGCAAGGCGATGCGGCGCCGACCATGCACGTCATGCCGGGATCGGCCAAGGAACTCCACGAGCATCCGGAGGCGATCGTCGCCCCGCTTGCCGGCCGACTCGCGGGCGCGACGACGATTGTGATCGTACCGCAAGGATTCCTCTGGCGCGTGCCGTTCCAGACGCTCGCGGCTGCAGACGGCTCGAAGCTCACCGGCGATGCGGCGATCAGCTACGCCGGCAGTCTGACGCTCCACGCCCGGATTCGATCCATGACGGCCGACGAACGCGCGCCGCTGCGCGCGTCGATTGCTTCTCTCACGCCTACGAGCCCCTTCTACTCGACGCTCTCGATCGAGGATCGTCCGCTCGTCGAGCTGCGCGCGCTTTTTACGACGCCGCTCGGTGCCAGCCGCGTGCGCGTCGAAGAACCGCCGTCAACCGAGCCGCCGCGGCCGATCGACGACGCGATGCATGCGGTTCAGTGGGCGTTGACGGCCGCAGGTGTTCAGACCATTACGGTCGGACGCGTGACGCTGGGAGTCCGGGCTCAGACGAACTGACACCCAACCATTTCGGCGGTGGCGTGTTAGCATGCGACACCCTGACCAGCCAGCCACCTTTTGGAGCCTTCGGCCAAACCGAGGTCACCCGCGCAGCGTCGGCCGTCCCACCCTCATCTCGCAGCTTCGGCTCATATCGTTTCCTCCAGCGCCTGGGCGAGGGAGGCATGGGCGAAGTCTGGCTGGTGCAACAGGTCGAGCCGGTACAGCGCCAGGTGGCTGTCAAGGTCGTCAAGGCGGGAATGGACTCGGCCCGCGTGGTCGCGCGCTTCGAGGCGGAGCGGCAGGCGCTCGCGCTGATGGACCACCCGACGATTGCCAAAGTCCTCGACGCGGGGACCACGCCCGAGGGGCGCCCGTACTTCACCATGGAGTACGTCCGTGGCGAGTCCATCACCACCTATTGCGATCGTCAGCGCCTGCCGGTGCGTGAGCGGCTCGAGCTGTTCATCCAGCTGTGCGACGGCGTACAGCACGCGCACCAGAAGGGCATCATCCATCGGGACCTGAAACCGTCGAACGTGCTCGTGTCGATCACCGACGATCATCCCGTGCCACGCATCATCGACTTCGGCATCGCCAAGGCCGTGGCGCAGCCGCTGACGGATCATTCCCTTTTCACAGAGCTCGGTACCTTCATCGGCACGCCCGAATACATGAGCCCCGAGCAGGCGGAGATGACGCCGCTCGATGTAGACACGCGCAGCGACGTGTACTCGCTCGGGCTGCTGCTCTATGAGCTGCTGGTCGGCACGCTGCCGTTCGACCGGCAGGCCCTGCGGCAGGCGGGCCTCGATGAGATTCGGCGGACGATTCGCGACACAGACGCCCCACGCCCGAGCACGCGGGTTCTGCAACTGGGGTCTGACGCCGAACAGACCGCGGCACAGCGGCAGACACAACCGTCAAAGCTCCGCAGCCGCCTTCGCGGCGATCTCGACTGGATCACGATCAAGGCGCTCGAGAAAGATCGCACGCGGCGATACGCGACCGCCAATGCCCTCGCGATGGATCTTCGGCGGCATCTCGCAAACGAGCCGGTCATGGCGGGTCCGCCGAGCGCCGCGTATCGGACCGGCAAGTTCGTCCGGCGGCATCGAGGCGGGGTCGCCGCCGCGGCCACGCTCGTCACCCTTCTGGGAGTCTTCGCCGTCGTCATGACGATCCAGGCTGGCCGCATCGCGCGGGAGCGCGATCGCGCCAACCAGGAAGCGGCGACCGCGAGGCAAGTATCGGACTTCCTCGCCGGCTTGTTCAAGGTGTCCGATCCGAGCGAAGCGCGCGGCAACACCCTCACGGCGCGAGAGATTCTGGCAAGGGGCACAGCGCAGGTCGAAGGGAGTCTCAAAGATCAACCGCAAGTGCAGGCGCGTCTCCAAGCCACGATCGGGACCGTCCACACAGGTCTGGGGTTATACGCGGAAGCGGAGCGTCTGCTGAAGCGGGCGCTGGAAACTCAACAGCGTGTTGTCGGGACAAACAGCCCAGAGACGCTCGCGACCGCAGATGCGCTGGCCGAGGTTTACTTCCATCAAAGAAAATTGCAGGAGGCCCAGGCTCTTCACAAAGGCCTGGTCGAGCGGCGGACGCGTCTGCTGGGCGAAGAGCACGCCGACACTCTCAGGGCCAACTTCGACCTCGCCAGTACGTATCTGGGCCAAGGGCAGCTGACGGAATTCGAGCGCCTCGCCCGCGAGACGCTAGTCAAACAACGCCGGGTTTTAGGAAATGCCCACTCGGACACGCTTTCGTCGCTGAACAACCTGCAGAACTTCCACTACCGGCAACGCCAGTACGCCGAAGCTCAACCGCTGGCCCAGGAGGTGTACGAAAAGGCGTCGCCTGGTTGGAGACGATCACCCGGATACACTCAGGGCGCTCCACAATGTAGCCACCATCTACGACGCGCTGGGCGATGTTGCGGAAGCCGAACGGTTGTATCTGAAAGTGATCGATGCAAGGCGGCGCGTGGTAGGCCCCGAACACCCAGACACATGCGCGACCCTCAGACGGCTTGCGTTGATGTACGCGAAGCAGCGCCGGTACCAAGAGTCAGAATCGACAGCGCTGGCAGCCTACCAGGGTTACCTGAAACGCTTCGGCGACGATTACGTCGCGACACGTGAAGTAGTAGAACAGATCGCGACTCTTTACACATCAATGGGTCGGCCAGACGCTGCCGCGCAGTGGCGGGCGAAGCTTCGAGAGAAAACAGAAACGCCAATCACCAATCGGCAATAATCACTAACCCACAATCATCAATCCCCAATCAATCGCCAATCCTCAATCGTCAATGCTGGGTTCGATCTGCCGTAGTACGATGCAGCATGGACCCGCAAAAAGCTCAGGCCTTCGCCGGCCGCCTGTTAGACACACTTAATGGTGGCGCGCTCTGCCTGATGGCCTCCATCGGTCACCGCACGGGCCTGTTCGATACGATGCGGAACCAGCCGCCGATGACCTCCGACGAAATCTCCAGGCGAGCGGGGTTGAACGAGCGCTACGTGCGCGAGTGGCTTGGAGCCATGGTCACGGCAGGCGTCGTAGAAGTAGACCCGTCAAGCCGCTCCTTCAGCCTGCCGACGGAGCACGCGGCGTTCGTGACCCGGGCTGCGGCCGCAGACAACATGGCCGTTTTCACTCAGTACATTTCGCTTCTGGGCGGTGTCGAGGACGCCATCGTCGACTGCTTCAAGGCCGGCGGCGGCGTTCCCTACGAGAGTTTCCCGCGCTTCCACGAGGTGATGGCCGAAGACAGCGGTCAGTCCGTTCTCTCCTCGCTCGAAACACATATCCTCCCGCTCGTACCAGGCTTGACCGATCATCTGGGACGCGGTATCCGCGCGCTCGACGTCGGATGCGGCCGCGGCCGAGTCCTAATCAGACTGGCGGAGCTGTTTCCCAAGAGCCGCCTTGTCGGGATGGACCTGTCTGAAGAAGCGATCCGGGACGCCCGGAGCGATGCCTCGGCCCGAGCACTGACGAACATCGAATTCGTGGTGACCGACTTGAGCAACTTCGACGAACGGGCGGAGCCGGAGTCGTTCGACTTCATCACGACGTTCGATGCCGTGCACGATCAGGCCCGGCCGCTCAACGTCCTGATGGGTATCCACCGAGCGTTGAGACCCGATGGCTTATACCTCATGCAGGACATCAAGGGATCGAGCCACGTGTTCAACAACATCGGCCATCCGATTGGAACGTTTCTCTATACGGTGTCGTGCATGCACTGCATGACTGTCTCGCTGGCACAGGGGGGCGAAGGACTGGGCGCGATGTGGGGCGAGGAAAAGACGCGGGAGTACCTGCAGCGCGCCGGCTTTCGATCCGTGGAGAAGCACGAGCTGGCCCACGACATCCAGAACAACTGGTACGTCGTCAGGAAATGACGAGAGCTTGGGCGCAACAATGTCTTCGACGACGACACGTCGAATGGCTCGCAGAGCCACGAAATCATGAAGATTCGTCGATTCGCACTCCCCCTCGTGGGAGCGGTGATTCTGGTTCCGGCGCTCTGGGGTTTTGTCGTCGAGCCTCGCAGCCTGCAGAACGAGAACTACGAGATGACCGTTCCCCGGTGGCCCGCCGCGTGTGACGGAGTCCGGGTGGCCGTGCTCGCCGACCTTCACGTTGGCTCGCCGTTTAACGGACCCGCGAAGCTTCGTCGCATCCGGGAGCTCACACAGCGAGCGCAGCCGGATCTGATTCTTCTGGCCGGCGACTACGTCATTCACGGTGTGGCCGGGGGACGTTTCATCGCACCAGAGATGATTGCATCAGAGCTCCGGAGCCTGACGGCGCCCTTTGGCGTGTGGGCTGTTCTCGGCAATCACGACTGGTGGTTGGATGCGCCGCGGGTTGAGCGTGCGTTTGAGTCCGTCGGCATTCCCGTGCTCGAGGACTCCGCCGTGTCAGTCGGCCGAGGAGCCTGCCGCTTCTGGGTCGCGGGCGTCAGCGACTTCCGGGAAGGTCGTCATGACGTCGCTCAGGCGCTCGCGCGAGTACCCGACTCGGAGGTCGTGATCGCAGTCACGCACAACCCTGACGTCTTCCCAATGGTCCCCGCACGAGTCAGCCTGACGATCGCCGGCCACACCCATGGTGGACAGGTCTACGTGCCGCTCGTCGGGCGCCCCGTAGTCCCATCGAATTACGGGCAACGGTATGCCGTGGGACATATCGTCGAACAGAATCGGCACCTCTTCGTCAGCGCGGGCCTCGGCACGAGCATCATTCCCGTTCGTTTCCTCGTTCCACCGGAAATCTCGATACTTACGCTACGGTCGACGCCGGTTAGTCATCACTGACCGGCATGAACCAATGGATGTATCCACACTTCGCGCAGATGACGCACGTGGCGGTCCGGCCAGCAGGCCACTCGATGTCGAAAAAGGACGCGACCGCTCCGTGGAACTGCGCCGACTGATAGAAGAACGCCGTGTGGTGGCAGACCTCACAGCGCAGATCCCGGCCCAACACCTGGACCGTTTCCGCTTCCTGGGTGCAAAGGCCCATGTCAGGCTCCCCAATCCTCAATCGCTAATAATCGTCAATCGCAAATCGTCCATCAGCAATCAGTCAGCACTCCACAATCCACAATCGACAATGCTGATTGCAGCTACCTCTGACTCGTCGTCCCCGTCTGCTTTCCCCCCAGCTTCCGCTGTAGGAAGTCCGCCGACGCTTCGAGCGCCTGGACCCATCGTCGATGCAGCAGGAACCCGTGAATCTCGTCCGGGAAGATCAACTGCTCGAACTCGACGCCGCGCTTCCTCAGCTCCTCGGCGAGGGTCACGGTTTCGCTGAACGGCACGTTCCGGTCGTCGTCTCCATGGATCAGCAGTACGGGAGATCGCCAGCCATCGAGCGACGCCATCGGCGACGAGTCGAACGCGAGCCGCGCCGCGTCCTGGCGCGTCCGAGGATCATAGGTCTCGACGAAGTTGCGGACGACGACGTTCCAGTCGTGGACACCGTGGATGTCGACGCCGGCGGCGTAGAGATCCGACGCGCGCGACAGACCCAGCGCGGTAAGGTAACCGCCATACGAGCCGCCCCACAATCCGATCCGGGCCGGATCGACTTCCGAACGCCCGCGCAGATAGAGTCCGGCGCCGAGCACGTCGTTGAACTCGCTCGCGCCGGTCGCGCCGTAGTTGAGCGCCTCGCGAAACTCAAGGCCGTATCCGGTTCCGCTGCGGTAGTTCACTGACAAGACGACGAAGCCGCGGCTCGCCAGATGCTGATTGAGCGCGTAGGTCTTGTGGTAGTAGTCCAGATAGTGCCAGCCAAGGAGCATCTGCCGACGCGATCCGCCATGGAAGAAGATGGCCGCGGGTCGCTTGCCGGTCACGCCGCGCGGGAGGAACAGCTGTCCCCTGATCGGCATGCCGTCCGCGCCATTGAAGACGACGGGCTGGGGAGTGACGAGCTGGTTCGACGGATAGGTCGCCGGGATCGATCCCGGCGCCAGCTCACGGATCTCGCCGCTCGCGAGCCGCACGCCGGGATGCGCCGGCCGGACGGCGTTCGACGCGAGAAACGCGATCGCCTGGCCATCGCGGAGCGGCTGCGGGCTCCACTCGATGCCGGCGCCGCGCGTCAACGCGGCCGGCGTTCCACCTCCGACCGCCACGCCCCAGAGATGACGACGATCGAGATCAGCGGCGTCGCCCGCCTCCTGATTCGAGCTGTAGATCACTCGCGAGCGGTCGGGCGACAGCGCGACGTCTTCGACCTCGAACGAACCCGGCGTCAGGAGTGTCGGCGCTCCGCCGGACGCGGGCATTGAATACAGATGCAGCCAGCCGTCGCGTTCCCACGGGAACAGGAGGCGATCGCCCGCCCAGAGAATCCCGTTCTCGGCGTTGACGCGCTGGAACACGCTGCCGCGTCCCTGCTCGGCTCGAAAGAGCTCCCGGCCAGGAACATCGCCCTGTCCGGTTCGCAGGTCGGCGACGCGAATCGACCACGGCTCACCGCTCCGGCGCGGGTTGAACGCGAACGTATTCCGGAACGCCGGAAGGCGAACGAAGGCCAGCCGCGTCCCATCCGGCGACCATTCGGGGCTGCCGTCTCGATCGACGCCCGGATCGATCCACGTGATGCCGTTTTTCGCGACGTCGTAGACGCCCACGAACGCGTGATCGCCGCGGCCGCTGACAAACGCGATCTTCGAGCCGTCCGGCGACCAGCGCAGCGACCCCGCCTGCCCGCGTCCCTCGAGAAACCGCTCGGGCTTCGCGCCGTCGGCGAGATCCACCCACCACGCCTGATTGCGAAGGACGTACGCGACGCGATTCCCCTTCGGCGAGATTGCCGGCGCGGCGGCGGCCGC
>DATAEE010000108.1:0-2019 GCA_036258175.1 Vicinamibacterales bacterium | reverse complement strand
ATTGCTGCTGCACAACTTCGTGCGCGACTTCGTCCAGGGCATGACGATATGGCTGCAGAAGGCCGTCGAGGTCGGAGCCCATGTTCGCATCGGCGATTACGAAGGGGATGTCCTAGGCGTCGACTGGCGGGCCACCCGCCTGGGAGTCGCCGATGACGCCGTCGTGTCCATCCCCAACAATGTCCTGATGGTCACACCCGTCACGACCTACCGCGGGGCGAAGGGGACGCGCCGGGCGACGGTGGTCGTCGAGGTGCCGGAGTCGGTCCCTCCCAACCGGGTGGCGAGCACGTTGTTGGCCGCTGCGGGCGATATGGACGGCGTGCTGACCGAACCCGCGCCCGAGATTCGCCACGACGGCGCTCCGGGCGGCAAGCACGTCTTCCGCCTCGACGTGTGGACCGAAACCTTGAAGGACTGTGCGCGGGTAAAGTCACAGTTGCATTCGCAACTGTGGTACCGGCTCCGGCGCGAGGGGATCGTAAAGGACGAAACGGTCGCAAAGCCGCAGCAACAGGTCGTCCTCGACGCGCTTCGGCGCCTTCCGCTCTTCGGGATGATCGAGGCGCCGCTTCTCGAACGCCTCGGCGCGTGCCTCTACCAACGCTACGGTCTGGGCGAAGTCCTGTTCCGTCAAGGCGACGAGGGACCGTCTTTGTTCGTCGTCATGAAGGGCCGGCTGGAGGTGCTTATCGACACCCCATCCGGGCGCATGGTCGTTGCCGAGGTCCCCGCGGGCAGTTTCGTCGGGGAACGCTCGCTGCTGACGGGGGAGCGGCGGTCTGCGACCGTACGGGCGGCAGACGAGGCAGAGGTGCTGGTCGTGACCAAGGACGACCTGATGCAGGTGCTGCGCACGGCGCCCGAGGTGGCCGAATCGATAGGCGCGGTCATGGTCGAACGCGATCTACAAAGGGAAAATATTGCCCTGGATGCCGCCGCCAAGGCCGCGGCGCGGATGACGATGGCCGCCAAGATCCGTGCGTTTTTCCGGCTTCAATCGTCGTCGCCTGCAACCGGGGACAATCCTCCGGGCGCGCGAGCGCGGCATTAGGGCCTGTGCATCGATTCTCTTACGGCGGGGCGCTCGAGGCAAGCGCACGTTGATCGGCGTTGCGTGGGCCCTGACCCATGAGCTGAATCATGCCCCGACGCACGCAGACGTACGCCATCCGCCTGGCGGTCGAACGAGCCAAGCTTGATACCGAACGTCTTGAGCGTGCCGCGTATCTGCCCCTCGAGCTCCTTGTGGATGCGGATAAGGCGATCACGCGCGCTAAGGAGCGCTCGCAGCCGGTCGCTGGTCAGGCTCTTGATGTGAATCTCGCGGAACCAACCGGTGCGCGCCAGCTGCGCCAGTCCCTCGGCATCGGCGGAGTCAGACTTGTTGAGCCGCCCGGAAAGAGCACGGTGCGCCTGGCGGGCATCGACACACACGACCGGCAGACCGAGAGTTCGAAGCTGACGGGTCAGCCATTCGAGAGCTGTCCGCTCTCCAACACGATCCGCACTACCTGCTTGGCATGGGCGCCGCAGTGCCGTCGATTGCTTGCGGGTCCGACGCCGCGCAGGTCATCTTAACCTGCCGACCGTATTCAGGGGGCCACGCCAACCGCGATCACGCCATGTCAACATCCACCGCAACGTGTGTGGTTCGTGGTAGGGACGGCGATTACTTGCCGCCCCCGCACAGACCCCGGCGTGCGCTGCCCATCGCTCCCGTTGGAGAATCAGCAATTCTACGGAAATTCATATGATGACGTGTTATTCTAAGTATTTGAAATCTCACGCGGAGAGGGTTCGACCACAGTTCCTCTCCCTCCGCCAGTCTGCCCAGTCGGGACATTCTTTTTCCGCCCCCGATCAGAGGTCGGAAACCCGCAGAACGTGGGCTTCTCCGGCCATTTGTCCGAACCACGCGCCGCGGCCGCTAGGCCCATTTCGGGCCGTTTTCTCGGCATTAGGTACATGGCCGCCGGCCGCTGGGTGATCGCGTGCAATGGGAAATCTGTCTCGGCG
>DATAEE010000107.1:0-19679 GCA_036258175.1 Vicinamibacterales bacterium | reverse complement strand
AGATCGCTTGCGAGGCGCAGCAGCGTGGCGGCTGGCGCGCCGCCCGATGACGTCGGCACGATGCTATGGCCCAGCACCTCGCCGCGGAGATCGGTCACCGCCAGCCGCGTCCGCGTGGGCCCGATGTCGATGCCGGCCGCGAAGCCGTAGCGCGGGTTGAAGGCCATCAGCGATGGACGGCGCCCGCCGCGTGACGGACCTGTCCCGAGATCCTCCACGAGCCCCGTACGAATTAATTGAGACGTCAGACTGCCGACGGTGGGAGCGGAGAGGCCGGTCGCGTCTATCAGCTGCGCGCGGGTGAACGGTCCCTTGCGATCCATCGCGACCGCGAGGACGCGTTCGAGATTCAGCGCGCGGAGATGGGCCGCCTCTCTCGCGGTGTCGTCGGTGCTCGCCCGCTGCCTCATAGCGAGGAGGCCATGCTTCACTTTGGAAAGGTAGCTTAGTAAAGCGGCTCCGAAATAGTAAAGCCGACGGCGCCATTTCGCGAAAACAGGTCAGGTCAGCTGCCTTAGACCTTTCCGCCGATCCCGCGGACAAAAGTCTACCGTCTGGATCCCTATTACAACCTGTGTAGGCGAAAAGCCGTTATTTTCGAGACATTTCCGCCGGGCACACTTCTAGCTCATTCGGCGTCGGCCCGGAGGGTCAATGAGCACAGAAACCGCTCCCCGGCAGGACCATGTGTCCCGCCCGGCGAAGCCGCAGTCAACCCAACGGTTGCGCCGTTTTTCGCTGTTGACCGGACGCCTGCGTCCCGCGGTCGCGGCCGCGCCAGTCCCCGTCGCCGAACCGGCCGACGCGCTGGAGCTGTTCGCGTCCGAGGGAGGCAAGCAGCCGCCAACCCGCTCCAAGCCGAGGATCTCGCTGGCGCCCGTGATCGCCGCGCTGGCGCTTGCTGCCGCGCTCGGCGAAGGGGCCTATATCGTCTGGCACCTTCGCAATGCTGCGCCACCGACGACCGGCACCTTTCGCATCGCGTCGCGACCCGACGGTGCGGAGGTGTACATCGACGGGCAGCGTCAGGGCACCTCTCCAATCGATTTGAATCTCCAGGCGGGCCGGCACGACCTCGAGCTGCGTCACGGGACGATGAGCCGGCGCGAGTCGGTCGACATAAGCGCGGGTCAGTCGGCCGTCCACTCCTTCGACCTCGGCCCCGCTCCCGCCGGCACTGGGGGCGAAGCGACGGCGACGCTCGAGCTGATCACCGAGCCCTCGGGCGCACGTGTCAGCGTCGACGGCCGCGCGCGAGGGACGACGCCGCTGGTCCTCACCGATCTCACACCCGGCGTGCACGACGTTGTCCTCACGACCCGCTCGACCAGCGTCCGTCGTCAGGTCCGGCTGGGCGCCGGTCCGACGGCGGTTGTGATGGCGCCCGCGGCACCCACCACCGCGCCTGCGCCGCAGCAGCCTGGATGGGTGCGCGTCGAGTCGAACATCCCGCTCGACGTGTACGAAGAGGACCGTCTGATCGGCACGAGCGCCATCGATCGCATCATGCTGCCGGCGGGCTCGCACGCGCTGCGCCTCGTGAGCCGCCCGCTCAATTTCGAAGGCAAACAAACGGTCCAGATCACCGGCGGTCAGATGAAGGTCGTCAAACCCGATCTGCCGAACGGCACACTCAGCATCAACGCGCTCCCCTGGGCCGAGGTCCTGGTCAACGGCGAGCGCAAGGGCGAAACGCCGCTCGGGAACCTGTCGGTTCCGATCGGCCAGCATGAAGTCGTGTTCCGGCATCCGCAGTTCGGCGAGCAGCGCCGCTCCGTGACGGTCACGACCGGAGGGATCACACGCGTGGGCGTGGATCTGCGGCGATGACAGGTGTTCGCGAATTGATGAGTGGAATGGTGTTGGTCGTCCTCGCTGCGTCTCCCGCGGCGGGGCAGACGCAGATGGCGAGCGTCCGCGAGCTCTACGCGGCGGCGTCGTACGAAGACGCGCTCAGCGCCCTGGCGAACGTGAACGGCAGCGACCCCGCGACGGCGATTGAAGCGGAACAGTACCGCGCGCTCTGTCTCCTGGCCATTGGCCGGCAGGGCGAGGCGCGCGCGTCGGTTCGCCGAATCGTCGAGCAGGATCCGCTCTACGCCCCCGCCGAAGCCGAGGTCACGCCGAAGATCGCGACGATCTTCGCCGAGACGCGGCGCGCAGTGTTGCCGGCGGCGGCTCGCAGGGAATTCGCGGAGGCGAAAGCGCTCTACGAGCGGAAAGAACACGCGGAGGCGGTCGCGCGGCTCGAGCGCGTCGTCCGCATCACGTCGGACCCGGCCGTGAACGCGGTCGCTGGATTAGAGGACCTGCACCTGGTGGCTGATGGGTTGCTCACGCTCGCGCGAGCGAAGGCAGCGTCGGACGCCGCCGCTCGAGTCGCCCCGCCGCCAGCCCCGGTGCCGGCGTTGCCGGCCCCACCGCCGGCGCCGATCATTTACGGCGGCGACGACGCGAGCGTCACAGTCCCTGTGGCGCTGACCAAGGAAATGCCGCCCTGGCGGCCGCCGACGAACATCCGCAACGGTGTCACGCTGAGCGGTCTGGTGCGGGTGATCATCGACGAGACGGGTAAGGTCGAGAGCGCGACGATGCTCCGCGCAATCCACCCGAGCTACGACACGGCGCTTCTCAGAGCTGCGCGCACCTGGACCTTCAAGCCGGCGCTCAAGGACGGGCAGCCGGTGAAATACGCGAAGGTGATTGAAGTTCAGTTACAGGAGTAGGGGCGGTTCGAGAACCGCCCCTACGCGTCATTCGTCGTCGGTTTTGCGCGCCTTCCTGGCGCCCTTCGCCGATCCGCGGGCCTTGCCCTTCTTCGGCTCGGTATCCTCGCCTTCAGCCTTCGCGCCGGACTCGCCCTTCTTGCCGCGCAGGCGCTGGGCCGCGGCGCGCAAGCGCCCGCCGACGCCCTTGGCCTTCGCCGACGCTGCCGCCTCGCCCGCGCCCTTCTCTGAAGTCGTGCTCGGACTGTACTCGCTGCCGATAAGCTCCACCTGCGCCACTTCGGCATCGTCGCCCCGGCGGTATCCGAGGCGAAGCAACCGCGTGTAGCCGCCCGATCGCTCCGCGAAGCGCGGCGCGATCGTATCGAACAGCTTCACGACGACGGCGCGGTCCTGAATGTCGCGGGCGACGAGCCGGCGCGCAGTGACGCCGCGGTTCTCCTCGCCGTTACCGAGGCTGCGCTTCGCGATCGTGATGATTCGCTCGACGAAAGGTCGCAGCTCCTTCGCCCGCGGCACCGTAGTCCGGATGCGCTCGTGGCGCAGGAGGTCCTGCGCCTGGTTGCGGAGCATCGCGACGCGATGGTCGGCGACGCGGCCCAGTTTTCTGTGTGCTCGTCCGTGACGCATATCTCGATCCTTGCAGGGACTAGGGACTGGGCTTCACCGTTGTCCCGAGTCCTAGTCCCTTGTCCCTAGTCCCAAGTCCCTACAGGGTTACTCCTGCGCGTGGGTCGGCTGATCCAACCGCATGCCGAGGCTGAGGCCCATGCTCGACAGGATCTCCTTGATCTCGTTCAGCGACTTGCGCCCGAAGTTCTTCGTCTTGAGCATCTCGCCTTCGGTCTTCTGCACCAGCTCGCGGATCGTCCGGATGTTCGCGTTCTTGAGGCAGTTGTAGGACCGGACGGAGAGCTCGAGCTCCTCGACGCTCTTGTCGAGGTTCTCGTTGAGCGCCGCGCGCGGCGTGTCGGACGCCGCTTCCGGCGCGGACTCGAGCACTTCCTCGAGGTTGACGAAGATCGTGAAGTGGTCGCGAATCAGCTTGGCCGCCAGCGACACGGCATCGCGCGGCGTGACCGCGCCGTTCGTCCAGACGTCGACGGTCAGCTTGTCGTAATCGGTCGTCTGGCCGAGGCGCGCGGCCTCGACGAGATAGTTGACCTTCTTGATCGGCGAGTGCACCGAGTCGATCGGGATCCACCCGATGCCGAGATCCTCGTCGAAGTTCTTGTCGGCAGCGACATAGCCGCGGCCGCGCTTGACACGCATCTCCATCTGCAGCTTGCCGTGCTCGGAGACCGTGGCGATGTGCGCGTCCGGCTCGAGGATCTCGACGTCCGCGTCGGTCTCGATGTCGCGCGCACGCACGACGCCCGGCTTTTCCGCCTTGAGATACAGCGTCTTGGTCTGATCGCCGTGCATCTTCAGCGGAATCTGCTTCAGGTTGAGGATGATGTCCGTGGCGTCCTCGACCACGCCGGGGATCGGCGAGAACTCGTGAAGGACCCCGTCGATCTTCACCGCCGTCACCGCCGCCCCCTCGACCGAGGAGAGCAGCACCCGGCGCAACGCGTTCCCGATGGTCGTCCCGAACCCGCGCTCGAACGGCTGCGCGTAGAATCTGCCGAATCGCTCGGTCAGCGTCTCACGCTCGAACTCCAGCCGCTTCGGCCGCTGGAAACCTTTCCATAACATTGTCTTGTTCCTTTCACATTCAGCGTCGGCCCATCGCCGCGCGCCGCCGGACCTGACGGTTCGCCCTCCACCTCCCGCCTCAGGCCCGGCACGGCTGCGGGCGGAGGGCTATCGGCAGCCCTGACCACCTCCGCCAAGGCTACGGTGGTCCGCCGTAGCTTCAGCGAAGGCGGAAGGGCTGCACTACTTGGAATACAACTCGACGATGAGCTGCTCCTGCACGGGCAGATTGATCTGCTCGCGCGTCGGCAGCGAGGCGATACGGCCGCTCAGCTTCGTGGCATCGAACTCGAGCCACTGCGGAATACCGCGCCCTTTCACTTCCTCCATCGCGTGCTGGATGGCGAGGTTCTCGGCGCTGCCGCTCCGCACGGTGACGACGTCGCCGGCGCGAACGGAGTACGACGGGATGTCCACCTTCTTGCCGTTCACCATGAAATGGCCATGGCGCACGAGCTGGCGCGCCTGCGGACGGGACGTCGCCAGCCCCAGGCGGTAAATCACGTTGTCGAGCCGGCGCTCCAGCATCTGGAGCAGCGTTTCGCCGGTGATCCCGCGCTGCCGTTCCGCCTCTTCGAAGTAACGGCGGAACTGGTTTTCGAGCACGCCGTAGATGCGCTTGACCTTTTGTTTCTCGCGGAGCTGGAGCCCGTAGCCGAGGAGCTTCGCCTTGCGCATCTTGCCGTGCTGCCCCGGCGGAAGGTTGCGCTTCTCGATCGCGCACTTCTCCGTGTAGCAGCGCTCCCCCTTCAGGAAGAGCTTCATGCCCTCGCGGCGGCACAGGCGGCAAACCGGTCCGATATATCTAGCCATGTATTTTCTCTGCTTTCCCTACACCCTGCGACGCTTCGGCGGCCGGCACCCGTTGTGCGGGATGGGCGTCACGTCGCGGATCGACTTGACGTCGAGGCCGACGGTCTGCAGCGCCCGGATCGCCGACTCGCGGCCGGCGCCCGGACCCTTCACCCGCACTTCGAGCGTGCGCATGCCGTACGTCTTGGCGGCGTTGCCGGCGTTCATCGCCGCCTGCGTCGCGGCGAAGGGCGTGCCCTTGCGCGACCCCTTGAAGCCGACCGCGCCCGCGCTCGACCAGGCGATCACGTGCCCCTCGGGATCCGTGATCGTAATCGTCGTGTTGTTGAACGACGCCTGGACGTTCGCCACACCGTGGTGGACGATGCGCTTCTCGCCGCGCTTCTTGAACGTCTTCTTCTTCGGTTTTTTTCCACCCTCGGGCGCTGCTGCGCCTTCAGGCTGTTCCGGCTTCGCTTCAGTTTTTGCCATGTTGTTTCTTTACTTCAGCAATCCACAATCAGCATGCAGCAATGGACTAAATCGCTTTCTTCTTCGTGATCGCGCCCTTGCGCGGGCCCTTCCGCGTCCGCGCGTTGGTGCGCGTACGCTGGCCGCGCACCGGCAGGTTGCGCCGGTGGCGCCCGCCACGATAGCTCCCGATCTCCATCAGCCGCTTGATGTGCATCGAGATTTCCTTGCGGAGGTCGCCCTCGACGCGCCCTTCTTCCTCGATGACGCGGCTGATTTTCCGAACGTCCTCTTCCGACAGATCCTTCACCCGCACGTCCGGACTGACACCGGCGTTGGCCAGGATGTCGTTCGATCGCTTCCGGCCGATGCCGTAGATATAGGTCAGCCCGATTTCGACCCGCTTCGTGCGCGGCAGATCAACGCCAGCTATGCGCGCCATGGTTCACTCCACAATCCACATTCCACAATCAGCAATGGGCCTACCCCTGTCGCTGCTTATGCTTCTGATTGGTACAGATCACTCGCACGACGCCGCGGCGCCGAACGACCTTGCACTTCGCGCAGATGCGCTTCACCGATGCCCTGACTTTCATTTTTTCCTTTGCGCTGGGGCCCCACCCCCAGCGCCTGCCACGCCTCGCTTACGCTCGGCGTGCTGATTCCAACGTCTCTGCTCACCCGTGCGCAAGACGTCGTGTTATGCGACCTCGTCCTGCATCGACCGGCGACAGCTCCACGCGGACCGAGTCGCCGACGAGAATCCGAACGAAGTTGCGGCCCGTGCCGCTTGCCGCGTGCGCGACGACGACGTGCCCGTTGCCGAGCTCGACGCGATACAACGCGTGCGGCAGCGCTTCCCGTACGACGCCGGTGGCCTGTCGATCTTTCGTTCCCGGCGCGCCGCCGTCTTCGTCCACGATCGGCCCTAGGGTCGCGCCTCGGGCCGCGTCCCGGACGCTCGCCGCGCTGGCGGCTCTCCGCCGTTGAGCGCCGTCAGCACGAGCGGACCATCGGACGTCACCGCGACGGTGTGCTCGAAGTGCGCGGACAGGCTGCCGTCGCGCGTCACCGCGGTCCATCCATCCGACAGAATCTTCACCGCCGGGCGGCCCGCGTTCACCATCGGCTCGATCGCGAGCACCATGCCCTCGACCAGCCGTGGGCCACGCCCCGGCTCGCCGTAGTTCGGGATCTGCGGTTCCTCGTGCAGCGAGGCACCGATCCCGTGTCCGACGAACTCGCGCACGACCGAGAACCCGTGCGCCTCGACCCACTGCTGGATCGCGTTGCCGATATCCGAGAGCCGTCCGCCCACCCGGACCCGATCGATCGCCTTGTGCAAAGCTTCCTCGGTGACGCGGAGGAGCTCGGCCGCCTCATCCGAGATCTGGCCGACGCCCACCGTCACCGCAGAATCGCCGTAGAACCCGTCCAGCAGCACACCCATGTCGAGGGAGAGAATGTCCCCCTCGTTCAGCTTCCGCTTGGACGGAATCCCATGGACAACCTCGTTGTTCACCGACGCGCAGAGCGTCGCGGGATAGCCGCGGTATCCCTTGAACGCCGGTACGCCGCCCTCCGCGCGCACGCGCGCCTCCGCGAACTGATCCAGTTCCGCGGTCGTGACACCTGGCTCGGTCATCGCGGCCAGGTCGGCGAGTATGCCCGCCACGACCTGATTGGCCGCGCGCATCCGTCGGAGCTCCGCCGGCGACTTGCAGACAATCATTTCATCTGCCTCCGCGCATCTGTCCCCGGCTTCGAAATCCGGCCGATCGCCGCGTCTACTGCCGCCGAGACTTCCTCCGGCGATCGGTCGCCGTCGATGCTCTGCAGCGCCCCGCGCGACTTGTAGTACTCGAACAGCGGCCTCGTGTCGCGCTGGTACACCTGCAGCCTCTTGCGCACGACGTCGATGGCGTCGTCGCTGCGCTGGCCTATCGCTCCTCCGCACTTCGCGCACACGGTCTCGCCGTCAGCGGCTGTGGTCCACCCGCACTTGCCGCAGACGCGGCGCTGGGCCAGCCGCCGCTCGAGCTCCTCGGGCGGCACGGCGAAATCGAGCACGACGAGCGGCCCGCGGCCGTTCATCATCGCGTCGAGCGCCTCGGCCTGCGCCACGGTCCGCGGGAACCCGTCGAGCACGAAGCCCTCCGTTGTATCCGGCCGTAACAGCCGCTCGCGCACGATGCCGACCATGACGTCGTCGCCGACCAGCTTGCCGGCGTCCATCGTCGCCTTCGCGATGCGACCCAGTTCGGTCCCGTTGGTGACGGCCTCTCGCAGAATGTCTCCCGTCGAGATCTTCGGGATCCTCCTGAGCCTCGCGAACCGCTCCGCCTGCGTGCCCTTGCCGGCCCCCGGGGGGCCCAGCATGATCAGGTTGACGCGCACGCTAGCCTCGGCGCCCTCGAATCCGCGTCCGCTTCATGAACCCGTCGTAGTGCCGCATGATCAGCTGCGACTCGATCTGCTGCACCGTGTCCATCGCCACGCCGACGACGATCAGTGTCGACGTCCCTCCGAAGAAGAACTGGAGGTTGAAGCCCTGCGTGACGAATTGCGGCAGGCTCGTCGCGAGCCAGTCGCCGATGACGGGAATCTGATCGAGCTTGACGCCCGAGATCAACAGCTGCGGCAGAATCGCAACCGCCGCCAGGTACACCGCACCGACGAGCGTGATCCGGTTGAGGATCCCGTCGATGTGCTCGGCCGTTCGCTTCCCGGGACGGATGCCGGGGATGAACCCGCCATACTTCCGCATGTTCTCCGCAACGTCATCCGGGTTGAAGACAATGGCCGTGTAGAAATACGCGAATCCGATGATCCCGACCACGTACAGCAGCATGTGGAGCGGCGTATTCATCGATATCTGATCAATGACGTTCACGCGGAACCAGCCGTTCGCAGCGAACATCGGCGCGAGCGTCGCCGGAAACGCCAGGATGGACGACGCGAAGATGACCGGGATGACGCCGCCCGTATTCACCTTCAACGGGATGTGCGTGCTCGAGCCGCCGTACATGCGGCGGCCGACGACACGTTTCGCGTATTGGACGGTGACCCGTCGATGCCCTCGCTCCACCAGGACAATGGCGGCCATGACGGCCACCATCAGCACCGTCAGCAGCGCCAGCGTCAGCAGGCTGATCTGTCCGAGCGACAGCTGGTCGAACGTGGCCTTGACGGCCGACGGCAGCCCCGCCACGATGCCGGCAAAAATAATGAGCGACATCCCGTTGCCGATGCCGCGCTCCGTGATCTGTTCGCCGAGCCACATGATGAAGCACGTTCCCGTGGTGAGCGTCAGCACGGTCATCAGCCGGAACGTCCAGCCGGGATTTGCGATGAGCGGCAGACCGCCCGCGATGTTGGTCTGCTTCTCGAGGAAGATCGCGATGCTCATCGCCTGCACGACACTCAGCACGATCGTTCCGTAGCGCGTGTACTGCGTGATCTTCCGGCGGCCCAGCTCGCCTTCCTTCGACAGCCGTTCGAGGTACGGCCAGACGACGGTCAGCAGCTGCAGGATGATCGACGCGCTGATATACGGCATGATGCCGAGCGCGAAAATCGTGACCCGCGACAGGTTCCCGCCGGTGAACATGTCGTAGAGGCCGAACATCGTGTTCTCGAGCTGGCGCGCCAGCTCGGCGAGCGCCTGCGGATTCACCCCGGGCGTCGGAATGAAGTTCCCCGCGCGGTAGATCCCGAGCAGGGCCAGTGTGAAAAACACACGATTGCGCAGCTCCGAAACGGCGAAGATGTTCTTCAGGCTATCCAGCATTCTGTAACCCTACCGGGCCTCGTGCCGCGGGCACGAGGCACTACTGCGAAAGTACCTCGGCCTTTCCGCCGGCAGCGGCGATCTTCTCGGCCGCCTTGCCGCTGAACTTGTGGGCGCGAATGGTCAGCGCCTTGCCGATGTCGCCTCGCGCGAGCACCTTCACGCGGCCAGCCGCGCCGACGAGACCGCGCTCGCGGAGCAGCTCCGGCGTGATTTCGGCGCCCGCGTCGAACCGCTCGGCGATCGCGTCGAGATTGACGACCGCGTACTCGGTCCTGAACAAGTTGTGAAATCCGCGCTTCGGCACGCGCCGGTGGAGCGGCATCTGGCCGCCCTCGAACCCGCGCTTGTGCTTGAACCCGGAGCGCGACTTCGCGCCCTTGTGGCCGCGGCCCGCGGTCTTGCCGTTGCCGGACCCCTGCCCGCGGCCGACCCGCTTCTTCGAATGCTTCGCGCCCTGCGGCGGGCGCAAGTTGTTCAATGACATGTTATTCGACCACCTCGACGAGGTGCCGCACCTTGTGAATCATCCCGCGCGTCGCGGGCGTGTCGGTGAGCTCCACGGTGTGATGAAGACGCCGCAGCCCCATGCCGCGCACGACGTCGGCCTGGTTGCTCTTGAACCCGATCGTGCTCCGCACGAGCGTGATCTTGAGCATCCGCTTTCCCGCCTTGTCCGCTTTTGCTTTCTTCTGCGCCATCGTTCAGATCCGAGAATCTGCGTGTATCTGCGTGTATCTGCGGCTTATTCCCCGGCTGCCGCCGCCGCCGCCGGCTCGAGTTCCCGCCCGCGCAGCCGCGCAACGGCTGCCGGATCCCTGAGCGCCATCAGCCCGGTAATAGTCGCCCGCACCACGTTGTGCGGGTTCGCCGATCCGAGCGACTTGGTCAGAACGTTCGTGATTCCCGCCGATTCGACGACGGCGCGCACGGCGCCGCCGGCGATGATCCCGGTGCCATCTGGCGCCGGCTTCAGCAGCACGCTCCCGGCGCCGAAGTTGCCCACGATCGGGTGCGGGATCGTCGTCCCCTGCAGGGGCACGCGGATGAGCGACTTCTTGGCCGCCTCGATTCCCTTCTTGATCGCCGACGGCACTTCCTTCGCCTTGCCGACGCCGAAGCCGACGACCCCGTGACCGTCGCCCACGACGACGAGCGCGCTGAAGCTCAGGTTCTTGCCCCCCTTGACGACCTTCGTGACGCGGCTGATGTTGACCACCGTGTCCTTGAGGTCGAGCTGTGATGGGTCGATCTTTTCACGTGTCTCAAACATTAATCACTCGATGCAGCCCTGAAGGGCTGCGCTAGTTCTAGAACTGGAGCCCCGCCTCGCGCGCCGCGTCGGCGACCGCGCGGATGCGGCCGTGATACAGGAAGCCGCCGCGGTCGAACACGACCTGCTTGATGCCCTTTTCGAGCAGCCGCTCGGCGATCGCCTTGCCGATCGCCTGCGCCCCCGCCTTGTTCCCCGTGCGCGTCTTGCCGGTCAGCCGGCCCTTCAATGTCGGTTCGGCCGTCGACGCGGACACCAGCGTGGTCCCGGACATGTCGTCGATCACCTGCGCGTACATGTGCGACGCGCTGCGAAACACGGCGAGCCGCGGCCGCTCCGCGGTTCCCATGATCCGTTTGCGCTGGCGCAGGTGAATCCGCTCGCGGCGGTCCGCCTTGGTCTTGATTTTCATTACGCCCCCGTCTTCCCGACCTTCTTCTTCAGCTGCTCGCCCGTGTAGCGGATCCCCTTCTGCTTGTACGGATCCGGCTTGCGCAGGCGGCGGATGTTCGCGGCGACCTGGCCGACCATCTGGCGGTCCGGACCAGTGACCGTGATGTGGGTCTGCTTGTCGACGGCGACGTCGATCCCCTGCGGGATGTCGAACACCACCGGATGCGAGTAGCCCAGCGCGAAGACGATCTGCTTTCCGCGCACTTCGGCGCGGTAGCCGATGCCGACGATGTCGAGCTCGCGCTTGAACCCCTCGGTGACGCCGCGGACGGCGTTGGCGACCAGGCTGCGCGCGAGCCCATGGAACTTGCCCAGCTCCGGGTCATCCTTGAGGAGCTTCGCGTGCAGCTCCTCACCGGCGACTTCGAAGCGCACGCCGGGCGGCGCGGCTTGCGTCAGCTTCCCTTTGGGGCCCTGGATCTCGACGCCGTCGGCGTTGACGGCGACCTTGACGCCCTTCGGGATCGCAATCGGTTTTTTGCCAATACGGGACATACCCAGTCTCTGCCTTCTATCGTTCCTCGGGCCTCGTGCCTCGTGCCTCGGGCAGTACCTCGTTCCTCGTGCCTCGCCGAAAACGAGGCGCGCCGCACGAACCGAGGAACGAGGTCCGAAGCACCGCCCGAGGCACGACGCACGAGGCCCGAGGTCCGACTACCATACGTTGCACAGAACTTCCCCGCCGACTCCTGCCTTCACAGCATCGCGCCCCGTCATAACGCCGCGCGACGTCGTCAGGATGCTCATGCCGAGGCCGGCCAGCACGTGCGGCACCTTGTCGCGGCCGAAATAGACGCGGCGGCCCGGGCGGCTGACGCGCTGGATGCCGGTGATCACGCGCTCGCCGCGCGGCCCGTACTTCAGCGAAATCCGGAGGACCGGCTGCGGCCGTTCGCCCTCGCGGTCGAGCATCTTGTAGCCCTGGATGTACCCCTCGTTCTCGAGGATCTTCGCGATCTCCAGCTTCAATCGCGACGCCGGGATGTCGACGCGCGGATGGCGCGCCAGCGTCGCGTTGCGGAGCCGCGTGAGCATGTCTGCGATCGGGTCTGTCATATTCTCTGAACCCTGTCCGTTCCTAGTTCCTCGTGCGTCGTTCCTCGGACCGTGCCTCGTTCGACGTTCCTCGACCCGAGGAACGAGATGCCACCGAGGCACGAGGCCCGAGGCACCGCCCGAGGCACGAAGCACGAGGCCCGAGGCACGTTCATTACCAAGAGCTCTTAATCACTCCTGCGATCTCGCCGTCGAGAGCCAGCTTCCGGAAACAGAGACGGCAGAGCGCGAACTTGCGCATGTAGGCGCGTGGACGGCCGCAGAGCCGGCAGCGGTTCCGCCGCCGGATCGCGAACTTCGGCGTCTTGGTTTCCTTGGCGATTTTTGCAGTCGTTGCCATAGTCTTTTCTTGCAGGCCTGACCACCTTCGCCAAGGCTACGGTGGTCCGCCGTAGCTTCAGCGAAGGCGGAAGGCCTGCGCTACACGTTCCTAAACGGCATGCCCATCAGCTGCAGCAGCTTCCGGGCTTCCTGATCCGATCGCGCGCTCGTCACGACCGAGATGTTCATGCCCCGCGCCTTGTCGACCTTCATGTAGTCGATCTCGGGGAAGATGAGCTGATCCTTCAGCCCGAGCGTGTAGTTGCCGCGGCCGTCGAAGCCGCGCGGCGACACGCCGCGGAAGTCACGCACGCGCGGCAGCGCGATCGACACGAGGCGATCGAGGAACTCGTACATCCGCTCCCCGCGAAGCGTCACCATCGCGCCGATGGGCATGCCGCGGCGCACCTTGAACTGCGCGATCGACTTCTTCGCGCGCGTGATGACCGGCTTCTGCCCGGTGATCCGGCCGAGCTCGTCGGCACCGACGTCGGCCAGCTTCGCGTTCTGGGTCGCCTCGCCCAGCCCCATGTTGACGACGATCTTCCTGAGCCGGGGCACCGCCATGACGTTCGTGTAGCCGAACTCCGTGCGGAGCGCGGGCACGATTTCCTTTTCGTACCGGTCCCTGAGCCGGTTCATTTGTCGACCACTCCCTTGCACTTGCGGCAGATACGCACCTTGCGGCCGTCCCCGAGAATCTGGCGGCCGATCCGCGTGGGGGCGCCGCACTCGGGACAGACGAGCTGCACGTTCGAAGCGTGCAGCGACGCCTCGCGCTCGACGATGCCCCCTTTGATCTGCCGCTGGGGATTCGGACGGGTGTGCCGCTTGATGAGGTTCACGCCCTCGACGACGATACGGTTCTTCTCCGGCAGGACCGACAGGACGCGCCCGCGCTTGCCGCGGTCCCGCCCGGCAATCACCAGCACGTTGTCGTTCTTCCGGATGGGTGTAGCCAGTCGCGACATTTCAGAGAACCTCGGGCGCGAGCGAGATGATCTTCATGAACTTCCGCTCGCGCAGCTCGCGGGCGACCGGGCCGAACACGCGGGTGCCGATCGGCTCGCCCTGATCGTTGATGAGCACGGCGGCGTTCCGGTCGAAGCGGATGTAGCTGCCGTCACGGCGCCGCTGCTCTTTGCGGGTGCGCACGACCACCGCCTTCACGACCTGGCCCTTCTTCACGTTGGACTCGGGCGTCGCTTCCTTGACCGAGGCGGTGATGATGTCGCCGAGCCGCGCGTAGCGGCCGGTCGAGCCGCCGATCGGGTTGATCACCGCGATCTTGCGCGCTCCCGAGTTGTCGGCGACGTCCAGGATGGATCGCATCTGAATCATGGCGTCCTCCTAGACGGTCTGCGCCTTCTCGACGACCCGCGTCACGACCCACCGCTTGCGGCGGCTCAGCGGGCGGCTCTCGACGATCGCGACGCGATCGCCGACCTTCGCCTCGTTCCGCTCGTTGTGCGCCATGAACTTCGACGTCCGTCGCTGTTGCTTCCCGTACACGTCGTGCCGCACCTGCCGCTCGACGGCGACGACGACCGTCCGGTCCATCTTGTCGCTGACGACGACGCCGACCACTTCCGATTTGCCTGCCATGGTTTACGCCTTCTGTTTTTCGCGCAGCACCGTCTTCACACGCGCGAGGTCGCGCCGCAGGGCGCGGACCTTGTTCGCCGCCTCGAGCTGTCCCATCGACTTCTGCAGCCGAAGACGGAAAAGCCGATCGGCGAGATCCTTGACGCGCGCCGCGAGCTCGTCGACGCCCAGGTCGCGGAACTCTGCCACCTTCGTCATTCAGCTTTCTCCTGCGCGAACCGCGTCGCGAACTTCGTCCGGATGGGCAGCTTCGCGCCGGCCAGCCGCATCGCCTCGCGCGCCTCCACCTCGGTCACGCCTTCCATCTCGAAGAGGATACGGCCCGGCCGGACCACGGCGACCCACTGCTCGGGCGCGCCCTTGCCCTTGCCCATGCGGGTCTCCTGCGGCTTCTTGGTAATCGGCTTGTCGGGAAACACGCGGATCCACACTTTTCCGCCGCGCTTGAGCGCCCGCGACAGCGACACGCGCGCCGCCTCGATCTGGCGATCGGTCAACCAGCACGGCTCGAGCGCTTTCAAGCCGTAATCGCCGAATGACACGTCGGAGCCGCGCCACGCCTTGCCGGCCATGCGGCCGCGCTGCTGCTTCCGGTACTTGACCTTTTTCGGCATCAACATGATTACTGATCCCTGTCAATGCCGAACGCCGAAGGCCGAAGGCCGAAAGGCGCTACGCTGGCAACTCGACGCTTCGGCATTGGGCATTCGGCTTTCGGCATTTCCATCACGCCCGTGGGGCCCTCCTCGGCGTGCGGTAATCCTCTTCGCGTCCGACCCGCGGCGTCAGCCGCTCGCCCTTGTAGAGCCAGACCTTGACGCCGATCTGGCCGTAAGTGGTGTTCGCTTCGGCCAGGCCGTAGTCGATGTCGGCGCGGAGCGTCTGCAGCGGCAGCTGGCCGTGCAGGTACCACTCGGACCGCGCGATCTCGGCGCCGTTCAACCGGCCCGACACGCGGACCTTGATCCCGCGCGCGCCGAAGCGCAGCGCCGACTCCACCGCCTTGCGCATCGCACGGCGGAAGGCGACGCGCTTCTCGAGCTGCATCGCCACCGATTCCGAGATGAGCTGCGCGTCGAGCTCCGGCTTCTGGATCTCCTGAATATTGATGAAGACCTCGCGGCTCGTGCGCTTCTGGATCTCCTGCTTGAGCTTGTCGACCTCCGTGCCTTTGCGCCCGATGATGATGCCCGGCCGCGAGGTGTGGATGTCGATCTTGAGCTTGTTCGCCGCGCGCTCGATGTCGATCCGCGCCACGCCCGCGTGCGAGAACCGGGACTTCAATTCCTTGCGAAGCCTGAGATCCTCATGGAGCAGCTTGGAGTACTCGCGGTCGGCATACCAACGCGACCGCCACGTCTTGTTGAACCCCAGTCGGAACCCGTACGGGTGAACCTTCTGTCCCATCTGCTACCTCGAACTCGACTTCTTCGGTTTGGCCTTGCCGCGCCCGCGCGCCGCACTCTTGCCGCGCGTTTTGGAAGCCGCCGATCGACCGGACCGCGCCGATCGCGGGGCGGCCGCGGTTGAACCGCCTGCCTTGGCTTTCTGCTGCGGCTGCTCCGGCTCGGCGACCGCCGCCGGCGCCGCTGCGCCGCGTTCCGCGACGCGCACGGTCAGGTGCGCGGTTCGCTTGACGACCCGGAATGCGCGCCCCATCGGCGCCGGCCGAACGCGCTTCATCGACGGCCCCTGTCCGGCGTAGCACGCCGCGACGTACAGCTCGTCGACGTCGCCGGTGAACCCGTCCTTCTGCTGCGCGTTGGCGATCGCGGATCGCAGCACCTTCTCGACGTCGCGCGCGACGGACTTGCGCGCGAAGCGCAGCGTCGCGAGCGCGTCGTTGACGCTCCTGCCGCGGATCAGATCGAGCACGAGCCCCGCCTTCTGGGCCGACGTGCGGACGTAACGTGCCGTCGCGTGCGCCTCTATCATGATTCTTTCCCTGCCGGCTTCGCCGGGGCGGCGCCGCCGGATCCGGCCGCGGGCGCGCTTGCTCCACCCGCGGGCGCCGCGCCAGGCGCGACGGCAGCCGCGGCCGCCGCCATCATCGCGGCCTTCTCGGTCTTCGTCGTGTGCCCCTTGAACTGACGCGTTGGCGCGAACTCGCCGAGCTTCTGCCCGACCATGTTCTCGGTGATGTAGACCGGGATGAACTTCTTCCCGTTATGGACCGCAATCGTGTGGCCCACCATCTCAGGCACCACGGTCGACCGCCGCGACCACGTTTTGATCACCTTCTTCTCGCCGCCGCGGTTCATGATCTCGACTTTTTCGAGCAGCGGCACGTCGACGAAGGGACCCTTTTTTAGCGATCTGCTCATTTCTGTCTCCGCTGCACGATGAACCGATCGGTCCGCTTCCGGTTCCTCGTCTTGTAACCCTTCGTCGGCAGACCCCACGGCGAAACCGGGTGCCGGCCGCCGGACGTCTTGCCTTCACCGCCGCCGAGCGGGTGATCGACCGGATTCATCGCGACGCCACGCACGTGCGGGCGCTTGCCCAGCCAGCGGCTGCGTCCCGCCTTGCCGATCGAAACGTTCTCGTGATCGATGTTGCCAACCTGGCCCACCGTCGCGAAGCACACGATGTTGATGCGGCGGATCTCGCCCGACGGCATCTTCACCGAGGCGTATTCGCCTTCCTTGGCGACGACCTGCACCGCCGACCCGGCGCTGCGCGCGATCTGCCCGCCCTTGCCCGGCTTCAGTTCCACGTTGTGGACCATCGTGCCGAGCGGGATGTTCTTCAGCGGCAGCGCGTTGCCCGGGAGGATGTCCACGTTCTCGCCGGAAACGATCGTGTCGCCCACCTTCAGTCCGAGCGGGTGGAGGATGTATCGCTTCTCACCGTCGGCGTAGGTCAGCAGCGCGATGCGCGCGGACCGGTTCGGGTCGTACTCGATCGTGGCAACCTTCGCCGGGATGTCGTGCTTGTCACGCTTGAAGTCGATCCGGCGATAGCTGCGCTTGTGCCCGCCGCCGCGCCACCACGTCGTGAGCTCGCCGTGGTTGTTGCGGCCGCCCGACGGGCGCACCGGCTCGGTGAGCGGCTTGTACGGCTGCGTCGCCGTGATCTCGTCGAAGGTCTGCACCGTCTGGAATCGCCGTCCGGACGACGTTGGTTTGTACTTTCTGATGCCCATTTATGCGCCTTCCAGGAACTCCGGCATCTTCTCGCCGTCACGCAGCCGGACGTACGCCTTCTTCCAGTCCGGCCGACGGCCGGCGAACCGCCCCTGCCGTTTGATCTTCCCGTGCACCAGGGAGGTGCGGACGTTCGCGACTTTCGCGCCGAGCAGCTGCTCGACGGCGCGCTTGATGTCCACCTTCGTCGCGCCAGCCGCGACCTCGAAGACCACCGTATGCCGTTCCTCTTTGAGGTTGGCGGTCTTTTCGGTCAGGAGCGGGCGCCGGATAACGTTTGTTAATTTCATTTTTTTTCTTTGCGCTGGGGCCCCACCCCCAGCGCCTGCCACGCCTCGCTCACGCTCGGCGCGCTAATTCGCTACACCTGCTCTCAGGCAAACAGTTCCTGCAGCTTCTCCACCGCTGCACGCGTCGCGATGACGCGCGTCGTGTCGGTCACGTCGCGCGCCGTCACGCGGGCGCTCGCCACCAGCCGTACGCCGGCGAGGTTGCGCGCCGCGCGGGCGAAGCCTTCGTCGGGCGCGACGTCGATCACGAGCGTCTTCCCGTTTGCGCCGAGCCGCTTGAGGAAATCCGCGGCCGCCTTAGTTTTTGCCTCGATCGATTCGAGCGCGTCGATGACGACGAGCGCCCCCGCCTGCGCCTTCAGCGCCAGCGCCTCACGCAGCGCGCCGCGCTTCACTTTCTTCGGCAGCGCGTAATCGTAGCTGCGCGGCTGCGGCCCGAAGACCGTGCCCCCCTTGCGCCAGAGCGGATTGCGGATCTCGCCGACGCGCGCGCGACCGGTTCCCTTCTGCCGCCACGGCTTCTTGCCGCTGCCGCTGACGAGCGCCCGGTTCTTGGTCATGTGCGTGCCGCGCCGCGCGGCCGCCTGCTCGTGCACGACCGCCTCCCAGATCAGGTCGGTCTTGACGCGGCCACCGAAGATCGCGTCGGCGAGCTCGATGGCTCCCACTTTCTCGTTTTGCGCGTTGACTACGTTGAGTTTCATTACCTTCAGCACTCAGCAATCAGCATTCAGCAATGCTTAGCTCTTCTTCTTGCTCGGCTTCTCGACCTGCGGCTTCGGCTCCGGCTTCTTCGCCACGGCCTTACGGATGACGACGTAGCCGCCTGGTGCGCCCGGCACCGCACCGCGCACGACGAGCAGATGATTATCCGCGTCCACCTTCACGACCTTGAGGTTCCGCACCGTGACGCGGTCGCCGCCCATCCGGCCGGCGGCTCGCATGCCCTTCACGACGCGCGACGGGAACGACGACGCGCCGATCGAGCCCGGCGCGCGGTGGAACATCGAGCCGTGCGTCGCGGCGCCACCGCCGAAATTGTGGCGCTTCACGACGCCCTGAAAGCCCTTACCGCGGCTGATGCCGATGATGTCGACGCGCTCGCCGTTGGCAAACACGCTGCACAGGACCTGATCGCCGACCTTCGGCGCGGACTCGCTGCCCTTGTCGGCGCCCGGCGCGAGCCGGACCTCGCGCCGCACGCGCGTCGGCGGCACGTTCGCCTTCTTGTAGTGACCCGCGGTCGGCTTGTTCGTCTTCGCCGGCCGCTCCTCGACCAGGCCGAGCTGCACCGCTTCGTAGCCGTCGGTCGCGGCCGTCTTGGCCTGCACGACAACGCACGGGCCGGCCTTGATGACCGTCGCCGGCTGCACCGTGCCGTCGGCCTCGAAGAGCTGGGTCATCCCGACTTTTCTGCCGATGATTCCTGTCACCATCTCTGAATCTCTGTTCGGTCCTCGTGCCTAGTGCCTCGGTCCTCGGTCAGTGCCTAGTGCCTCGGTCCTCGGTCAGAGCGCCACGAGGCACGAGGTCCGAGGCACCGCCCGAGGCACGAAGCACGAGGCCCGAGGAACGAAGAATCACTTGTGTTCCTTCCCGAACGCCTTGATCTCGACATCCACGCCGGCGGGCAGGTCGAGCTTCATCAACGCGTCAACCGTCTGCGGCGTCGGCTCGAAGATGTCGATCAACCGCTTGTGCGTGCGGATCTCGAACTGCTCGCGCGACTTCTTGTCGACGTGCGGCGAGCGCAGCACCGTCCACTTATTCTTTTCGGTCGGGAGAGGGATCGGCCCCGCGAGCCGCGCCCCGGTCCGCTTCGCCGTGTCCACGATCTCGGTCGTCGACTGATCGAGCACGCGATAGTCGTACGCCTTGAGGCGGATCCGGATCTTGTCGCTGAACATTGCCATGGTTTATTCCACGATCTCTGAAATCGTTCCGGCGCCGACGGTCCGTCCGCCTTCGCGAATCGCGAACCGCGACCCCTTCTCGATCGCCACCGGCGCGATCAGCTCCGCCGTGATCGGCGTGTTGTCCCCCGGCATCACCATCTCG